>CBFIIO010000009.1:107931-118014 GCA_965662465.1 Planctomycetota bacterium
CGGTTCGTCAGTGTTACAGAGTTCAGTATCATCCCTGGCGAGAGCGACGGGGAAACCATCGATGGCGAGATCGTGCACACGATCAACCTGACGATGCAGACGTATACCTACAACAAGGCGGGTGAAGGTAAGGACGTTACCATCCCCGACTATGAGGATCGTAAGGATGAGCTTCTGGAAGAGATCTGGAAGCGCATGCAGCTGATTCGTATCGATCGCTATGAGCACCCTGGTATGCAGGGGCGTCGTGACATCTTTGTTGACCCACGCGAGAGTGGTCTTGGCGCTGGCACCTATGCATCTCACGGCGACCAACTGAAGGTCATCGAAAAGCATGTCGCTGCCATTGCCGACATGACTAAGACGCTTCAGATGATTCGATCTGAGGGCACGACTCTGTTCGAGCAGTATTCGCTCGAGAAGCGTTTGAAGTCGAGCCTGGCAACGGTCACTGGCGAAGTCGGCACCGACGCATCGATGATTGTTTATCGACCATATCGATTGCGCTGGGCTCAAGACGTGATGGCTCCGTTAGAGGACCTCAGGCAACAACAGCAACAAGTTGCTGGTGGTCTTGCCGGCGACTTGATGCAGCAAGATCCCTACCTGCCGGCCGAAGACATTTCGAAACTCATTGCGCAAATGACGGAAGACTGCAGCGACGGCCAGCTTGAGCAGGCGCGCGAACGCTATGAATCCGTGCGTGAGCGCTTGGCGATTCCGGAAGAAGATGACCGTTACAGCCTGGCTATCGAGGCAAAATCTTGGCATCACAAGGTCGCCACCGCGTTGGACTTTAAGGGACTCGATCTCGACGTTCAGGGCGTAGTCGTCAACGGGACCGGGCGATCTGGTGTTTTGATGAACGGCGAAGTCTTCGAAGAAGGAGACTACATCGCTGATGATCTGCTTGTGAAGATGGTCGAGGAAGAACAGATCTGGTTTGTATTCCGTGGGTTAACGCTAGTCCGCACGATGTGATTCGACGGACCTAGTTAGTTCGCTCAAGCTGCCGTTGGTAGGGGCCGATGAAGCAGCAGTCCTTGGCGCTTTTATTCAGGCGTTGAGGTAAGGCGAATCAAAGTCAGCCCCGTGATTGCGTGGCAAGGATCGACGATGCAGGTATTCAAGAAGGTGATCGGCCTCACTCTGGCTTTAGGGTGCGCATTGGCAAGTTTGCCAGCTCAGCAAGCAGGAAATTCGGCGACACCGAATCCCCAGGATGGGGTTAGCTCTCCAGCAGAAGGCGACCTCACCAGTCGTTTGACGTTGCGTCTAAAGGATCGCGATCTACGTGAAGTAGTCGATAGCATCCGGCGGAAGACGAATGCGAACATCATCATGGAGCCTGGCATTGAAGAGCCAGTCACCATCGATCTGCAGGACATTCATTGGCGCTTAGCCCTCAACTTAGTCGCTGAGCAAGCTGGGTGTATCGTCTCCGAAGGCGAGGCCGGCGTGCTCCGTATTGAGAAGCCACCGCGCGTCTACTTTGCGTTTGAAGACACCGACATCGCCAAGGTCATCGATACGATCGCCAAGATCTCCGGAGCGAACATTGTGGTTGCTCCAGAGGTAAAGGGCACGATTTCGGTTCGCCTCAAGGACATTCCATGGCGTGATGCTCTTGACGCAGCGGTCAAGACACTTGGCTTTGTGGTGGTTGAGGAAAAGCGCGGCATCCTGCGAGTTGTGCCTGCTGCAAACATCGAGCAAGACCTCGAGTTTAAGACCATCCCCTTGCGCTTCATTCGTCCGAGTTCGGTGTTCATGCCGACCATTACCTCGGAATACGTGAAGGACTTGCGGAGTGTTCAGCCCCTTCAAGAGGGCACTATCCGATTCTCACTGCTTGACACCCTGCAGCGAATGGTCACGAAAGATGTTGGGTCGCTGGAATACGTCCAGGAGACCAACATGATCATGGTGAAGGACACCAAGCCCGTTGTCGAAACCATCAGTCGCACGATTGCGATGATGGACGTCGAGCCGTCTCAGGTGCAGCTCGATGTGCGGTTTGTTACCACTAGTAACGACGACCTGCTCGACATTGGCATCAATCCCGGCGGCAATGGGTGGTCTGCCAGTCTCGGACTCGGCCAAATCCCAACGCGTCTGCCGTTTGATCTCGGCGCTGGTGGTTGGGATGACAACCTCATTGCAAGCCCGTCGGGCACCGGCCCATTCGTTGATAGCGCCGGAACCGGAAACTCACCTGCTTCTACCACAATTCCTAGCGTGGTATTCGGGGCCCTTAATTTCCAAGAAGTGACTGCGACCTTGCGCTTGCTGGCTCGCGATTCGCGTTCGGAAATCCTGCAAGCACCGCAGATCACTACGCTCGATAATACAACCGCGACGATCTTTGTCGGTGAGGCTGTTCGCTACGCGCAAGCTCGCGTGGAGCAGGGCCAAGCCGGTGGTCTCTTGCTGGCACTTGAGGAAGGCGATGAGTCGCCAGTCAACATTGGTTTCCAGTTGCTCGCGACACCACACATTGTCCCCGGTAGCGACAAGGTCATCATGGAAGTGATTCCACAACGGACCTCGTTAAGCGGCACGGGCACCTCAGCGATCGCTCCAGCCGGCTTTGATGTCTTTGAAGTCGGTGGCGGCACCAATGCTGGCGCTGGACAGATTGCGTTGCCACGTGTTGCCTCTAGCACGCTATCGACAACGGTGCTGCTGCGCAGCGGTGAGACCGCTGTGCTCGGTGGGCTCAAGAGCAAGACCGAATCAGAGACCGTTACGAAGCTGCCGTTGCTCGGCGACATCCCGCTACTTGGTTACCTGTTCAAGAACCGCACCCAGCAGACAACCATGTCGACGCTGCTGGTCTTCATCACGCCGCAGATCATCCGCAGCGCTGAAGACATGACCAGTTCGATGCAGAGCGTCTTGGAAGAGCGTATGCGTGATCACCGTTCCAACCTTTCTCAGACTCGCGAAGCGATCTTCGGAAAGTAATTGTTGGTGCGTTTTTTCAGGATGGAAGCAGCCACTGCGGCTGCTTGGATGCTGATCGCGGCATTTGGGTCGCTCGAATGTGGCTCCTAGGGAGCCAGATTTTGAGGCTCGGTGCGGAAATAGCACAGCTCGCAGAGTCTGTTCCGGCTGCCCAGGCGGCCGATTCGTTTCGATGGCGGCCCATCTAAGCCCTCGGATACAGCAACTGTCAGGTGCTCAATCGTTGAGCCTGCCGGTGTCGGCGGCTACGATCTTACGTGCCTCCCTCGCGTGAGGGAGCATGCCCACGACTGGCGTTTCGTCTAGATTCGCCGTGTGGAACCCCAAACTACCCCATGCCCGTCGCCAAGACGAACTCCAGGCAAGACCGCAGAATGCAGCAATTGCCGCGTTCTACGTGGGATTCGCAAGCTGGAATGCGTCGAAGCCGACTCGGTATGGATTTCCATTTCCCACCCTGTTCGCCGTTTCCACAGGCAACACCTTTGGGGCTTTGCGCCAGGAGCCAAATGGCTTTGGGCTGCAATAACTCGGGTGTTAGCACGAAAGGTGCTGAGGTCTATGGCGTGAGGTCCGGCTCTAGTTGGAGCACGACCCGTCATCTTAACCTCATTGGCTGTCGGAATAGACAGGGGGTCGCCGCATGGATCGGCGATCATCAAGCAAAGGTCCCCCGTGAAGAGGATGCTCATCAACGCCATCGATCCGGAAGAAAGCCGGATTGCCGTGGTGGAAGATGGCGTGCTGCAGGAGCTGCACGTCGAATTAGCGAACCGAGAGGCGTATCTCGGTAACATCTACAAAGGCAAAGTCGTAAACATCGAACCGTCCATTGGGGCGGCGTTTGTGGCGTTTGGTGGCCGAACTAACGGCTTCCTTCACGTCAGTGATGTGTTGCCTGCGTATGGTCGTCCGGATTTCCGGCTCGAGGATGTCATCGAGGGCCGCGCCCGCGTGGACCTTGAGGATGGTCCCGAGTCGATGCAGCAGGCGCTGTCCGATGACGAGGATGACGAGGCACCAGCCAGCGAAGCTGCCTCTACTGAGGATGCAGCGGTTGGTTCGCGCAAGAAAGCGCCGCGAAGGCCTGCCAAATCCCGCGTTGCCCCTACAGGTGATCCGGCGTCGCCGGATGCTGATGGCGGCGCTGACGAGTCTGGAGCAGAAGAGTCTGCAGCAACTGCTCCTGAGTCTGCGGAGGCTGGTGAAGAGCGCCCTGCCGCAGATCAGGATTCCTTGGTTGAAGGCCACGCTGAAGATCACGACGCTGAAGATCACGACGCTGAAGATCACGACATAGAGCAGGCTGAAACCGAGCAGGCTGAAACCGAGCACGGTGACGTCGAGCACGGTGACGTCGAGCACGGTGACGCCGAGCACGATGACGCCGAGCACGGTGACGTCGAGCACGACGCCGAGCACAATGACGTCGAGTCGTCTGATGCTCAAGATGCTCCCACCATTGAGCCGGTTGACGACATTGAGGTCGTTTCTGATTCCTCTGATGACGATGAGGAAGACGATCATGGTGGCGGCTTTGGTCATGGCTTAGACGACGAACGGCCGATGGCGATGGCAGCGGCAGATCCCGGCGAAGATTCCGATCCCGGTCAGGATGCAGCGGCAACTCCTGCAGTCGAAGCGGTTGGCTCAGATTCCGCTGATGGCGGTTCCGATGCCGGTAGCGCGACCGTAGGCGGCGATGTCGACGAAGGTCGTGCAGGTGCTGAGGAAGCCTCCGGAGATGAGGGGGAGGGTTCTCGCCGGCGTAAGCGCCCGCGCTCCCGTCGGTCTCGCAAGCCTGCGGATCGCCGCGATCGCGATGCAGTTGAAGCTGGTGACGAATCCCGTGATTCTGAGGCTGCGCAACCAGCGGATGCCAGTTCAAAAGAGACTCCGGATGCGGCCGGTGCCGCAGGTCGTGGCGGTCGCTCCGCCGGGGCACCTAGTGATCAGGGTGAGGGCAAGTCTCGTCGTCGTCGTGGCGGTCAGAAGGCTGGTGGTGCGAAAGAATCCAGCCGGTCTAACCATGACCGCCGTACGCCACGTGCAAACCGCCCTACGATTGACCAGTTGCTCAAGAGGGGTCAGGAAGTTGTCGTGCAGATCACGAAGGAAGGCATTGGTACTAAGGGGCCGACCCTGACGACGTATGTGTCTTTGCCTGGAAGATGCCTCGTTTTGATGCCTAGCCTGCCTAAGTGCGGCGTTTCGCGCAAAATCGAAGATGGGCGTGAGCGCCGTCGATTGAAGCGAATCGTCAAGGAACTAGACGAGACCGGCAGCGGTGGCATTGGCTTCATCGTTCGCACAGCTGGCATCAATAAGAGCCTGGAAGATGTGCAGCGTGATCGCGACTACCTAAATAAGATTTGGGAGATGGTCGCCCAGCGCCTCAAGGTGACGAAGGCGCCAGCGTTGCTCTACCAAGAGTCCGATCTAGTTCTCAAGGCGATGCGTGATCAGTTTACGCCTGATATCGCCGATGTCGTTGTCGACAGTGAAGACGTGTTCTTGCGGATTCGAGATTTCGCGGACAAGTTGATGCCAGTGATGGCTGGCCGCATTAAGCGGCATTCCGTGACGACACCGTTGTTCCACTCATTTGGCATCGAGAAAGATGTCGAAGAGCTATACGAACCGCAGGTCGATCTTTCGAACGGGGCCTCGATTGTGATCGATCAGGCGGAGGCGCTGGTTGCGATCGACGTCAACTCAGGCAAATACAAAGCCGGTGGCCATGGCTCGGACGAGACGGCGTATCGCACCAATCTCGAATCGATTACTGAGATTGTGCGTCAGTTGCGCCTCCGCGACCTCGGCGGCCTGATCATCATCGACTTCATCGACATGTCGATGGAGAAGCATCGCCGTAATGTCGAACGCAAAATGATCGACGCCTTACGTGGGGATCGCGCTCGCATCAAGGTCGGTCGGATCTCGCCGTTCGGCATGATGGAGATTACTAGGCAGCGGGTTGGGCCTGGCTTGAAGCGGACCGTCTTTATGCAGTGTCCGCACTGCAAGGGAGCCGGTTGGTCACGGACGGTCCAGTCGAAGGCCTTGTCGGTGCTTCGCGAAGCGCGGGCCCTGGTCAATCTCAAGGGTTATTCGATGCTGCAGGTGTTTGTGGCTCCTCCCGTTGCGGATTACTTGGTCAACTACAAGCGCCGGGCGGTGCTTGAGGTAGAGGATGCGGTCGGCAAGACCATTGTCTTCCGCCCCGAGCAAAGCTACCCGATCGATATGGTGCACTACCGATTCTTGACTGGTGACGGCCAAGAGGCGCGCATCGCAATTCCTGCTGGTCTAGGGGTTAAGATCTAGATCGACACCCTGTCGGCAAAGCGTCGATCCCGGCCCTGGTCGGGATCGCTATGCCGATGGCAGGGGCGGGCGGGCTGCCTGGGCCGCCTTCCCCGCCAGTGGCTCAGGGCGAGTCGTTTCAAATCTCGTTCCCGCGAGCTATTGACACAGGCTGCCGCATCGCTACTCTCCTTCGCCCTTCTAACCCCAACGCAGTCTCAATGTACGCCGTTCTCGACGATCGTAATCAGCAGTACCGCGTCGCCGCTGGCGACCGCATCAAGATTCACCTGCGCAGCGACAGCAGCGAAGGTGATTCTGTCACCTTCGACAAGGTCTGCGTTGTCGGAGGAAGCAGCGATGGCGCTGGCCGCGTTGGCACTCCTCATGTTGCTGGTGTGACCGTAACTGGTACGGTCGTGCGTCATGTGAAGGACAAGAAGGTCATCATTGGCCATTTCCGCCGTCGGAAGAACAGCCGCAAGCGCAACGGTTTCCGCGCCCAATACACGATGGTTCAGATCGAAGCGATCAACGGCTAGCGCCGCAGATCATCATCGAATCATTAGCAACTGACCAACTGAGATAGAGCTATGGCACACAAGAAGGGAGTGGGTTCAACCCAAAACGGCCGTGACAGCAACCCGCAGTTCCGTGGCATCAAGTGCTACGGCGGCCAAGCAGTGCTGGCAGGGTCGATCATCGTCCGTCAGGTTGGCACTAAGTTTCACCCTGGCCGCAACGTGCGTAAGGGCAAGGATCACACCTTGTTCTCCATCGCCGAAGGCGTTGTTCGCTTCCAGTCGAACGGCCGCGTTCACGTAGACGTTCCTGCGGCTACCTAAGTTTCAGGCGGCCTAATCGTGGGCCGCAAGATGTTGGCGCCCTATTGCCGGGTCCTGCTGGTCAGGCAGTCGGCGACCAAGGTCGTTTCCGCGCCATCCTGTGCGCGTCCGCCGTTGACCACTGACGATTGCCGTAAATACGATGTTCGTCGACGAATTGGTCTTTATCGCACGCGCCGGCAAGGGCGGCGATGGCTGCATTTCCTTTTTGCGTGATAAGAACACCATTAAGGGCGGTCCAGACGGTGGTGATGGCGGTTCAGGCGGCGACATCATTTTGCTGCCGACCACCCACGTCAATACCCTCTATCATTTGACGGGTCGCGGCACCTTTGGTGCGCCCAACGGGATGCAAGGCGGTCCTCAGGTTTGCAGCGGCAAAGGCGCCGAGGATTTGACCATTGAGGTCCCTATTGGCACCCAGGTGCTTGATGCGGATCGCGGCAATGTGTTGATGGACTTGCGTACTCCTGATGAGCCGTGGGTATTGGTCCGCGGTGGATTCGGTGGCCGCGGCAACGTCCATTTTGCGAGCGCTGTACTGCGCACGCCGCGAAAGGCGGAGTTCGGTCGCGAAGGCGAAGAGCGGAAGGTCCGGCTCAGCCTCAAGTTGATTGCCGATGTCGGTTTGCTTGGATTGCCGAATGCTGGCAAGTCGACGCTGCTGTCAACCGTTACCAAGGCGCGTCCCAAGATCGCGAATTACCCGTTCACGACACTTGAGCCGATGCTGGGCATTGCCCAGGGGCCAGGCGAGTCGACTTTCGTGATTGCCGATATCCCTGGATTGATTGAGGGGGCGAGTGAGGGCAAAGGTCTCGGCGACAAGTTCCTCAAGCACATTGAGCGAACTAGGCTGCTGCTGCACCTTGTCGACTGCAGTGCATTGCCGATGGACGAACCCGAAAAGGCTTTCTTGATGCTTAATCAGGAGGTTCGCAGCTATTCGGCTGATCTTGCTAAGAGGCCAATCATTGTCGTCGCGACGAAGGTTGAGGATGAAGCCTGCCGCGAGCGTGCCCAGCAGCTTGCTACGGCCATCCGCTTGCCGGTGATGCCGATTTCAAGCGCAACCGGTCAAGGTCTTCGCGAGCTTAATAACGCCATCTGGTCGGTGTTGTCGGCACTTCCGAGCGATTGATCCATCTCGGCTGATTCGGCTTCGGGAGCGGTTCTCAGATGCCGATAAGAAGGGCGAGGAGATCCACTTGTCGACCCCAGCTCAGACACCGCCCGCTTCGCCAGTCAGCCGCCTACCAAAACTGCGCGATTTCCTTCGGATCATGGTGAAGGAGAACGCCTCGGACTTGGTCTTGAAGGCGAATGGATGTCCAGCTGTGCGGGTCGCTGGCGCTATCCGTTTTTTGGGTGATCAGCCGCTCCCTGCCGATTTGGTTCGAAGCTATGTCTCCGAAGTGCTCAGTGAGCGCGGTGAGAGAGAGTTTGAGGAGACCGGAGCAACCGATACAGCTGTCGCTCTTCCTGGAGTCGGTCGCTTTCGCTGCAACTCGTTCCATCAATGTGGCGAGATGGGGCTGGTGTTTCGTGCAATCAAAAGCGAGATCCCATCGTTCAAGGATCTCAACTTGCCTGTTGAGCCGCTGAAGCGCTTGGCTTCCTTAAAGCGGGGCTTGGTGTTGGCGACTGGCATTGCTGGCTCTGGTAAATCGACGACGCTGGCATCGATGCTCGAATACGTCAATCGTACGATGAACAAGCACATCGTTACGGTTGAAGATCCGGTCGAGTTTCGCTTTGAGGATAAGCGATCCATCGTCAATCAGCGGGAGATCGGCGTCGATGTAAGTAGCTTTCCGCAAGCTCTGCGTCAGTCTTTACGCCAGTCGCCCGATGTGATTTTGATTGGTGAGATGCGCGACGCCGAGACGGTCGCTGCGGCAATCTCTGCTGCGGAGACGGGCCATCTAGTCTTTTCCACCTTGCACACTGTGAATGCGGTGCAGACTGTAGAGCGGATCATTTCGTTCTTTCCGCCGCATCAGCACGAACTCATCCGCATGCAGCTTGCCTTAAACTTAGCGGGTGTTTGCTCGCTTCGTTTGGTGAAGAACAAGGACGGTAGCTCGATGGTTCCGGCTGTCGAATTGATGATCAATACGCCAACGGTCCGTGATTTGCTCGAAAAGGGTGAGACCCGGATGTTGCCTAAGGTCCTCGCCGAGGGCGGTTACTACGGGACGATGACGTTCAATCAATCGCTGATTCGGCTGTTCCAGGCCGGTAATATCAGTCTCGAAGATGCTCTGGATGCGTCGGATAACCCTGACGATCTCAAAATGCAGATGCGCGGTATCACGCAAGGCGTGTAGGCCGGCCCTGATAATTGTTAGGTCCTTCAATCTGTCGGCGTCTGTCCATGGCGCCGGGCGGCTAGAAGTTCTACAGTAGGCAGTCCCATGGATCGGTTGCGTACGTTTGGCATCGTGGCACACATCGATGCAGGCAAGACCACGCTGACGGAGCGCATCCTGTTCGATACCGGTGCGCAGTCCTGGGTCGGCAGCGTCGATGACGGAACGGCCTCGATGGACTTTCTGCCGGCGGAGCGGACGCGCGGCATTTCCATCACCTCAGCCGCCAGTCGTGTGGCATGGGGGAAGCACGTCTTGCAGGTCGTGGATACCCCTGGCCACGTGGACTTCGTCGCAGAGGTGGAGCGTTGCCTGCGGGTAATTGATGGCGTCGTGGTACTGGTAGATGCTGTTCGCGGCGTGGAGTCGCAGACGCGTACAGTCTGGCAACAAACCGTCAGTGCCGGCCTGCCACGGTTGGTCTTCGTCAATAAGCTTGATCGACCCGGGGCGCATTTTGACTCCGTGCTCGAGCAGGTGGCTGAGCAGCTCGATTGCAACGCAGTGGCACTGGTGGTGCCGCTGCTGGATGCGGCCGGTAGCTTTGCAGGTCTAGGCGATGCATTAACAGGTGCAGTCCAGTGGTTCTCGGG
>CBFIIO010000010.1:0-110547 GCA_965662465.1 Planctomycetota bacterium
GTTTACTTCCGGATCGGTAGTTTCAGTGACGCGCTCGAATGCGTGCGGAATTGCCTGGCGTAGCTCTATGGCTCGGTCGACGATGGTTACTTTGCCGCTGACGAGTAGATCCCATCTGGCGCCAGCTGGGGCTACTACGATGCAAGGTATGGAGGCGGCCTCAGCTAATTCTTGGTAGCCAACACTGTCGGTTACGATGACGCTGGCAGAACGAGCCGCATGAAGTTGCTTGTCGGCAGGCATCGATGCGGTGGCCTGCTGCAACCCCAGGTTGCTTTGCGTCGCTGTTTCCTGGCAGTGCAGCAGCAAATCATCGCCGTGCAGGGACTTGGTTTGTGCGTGCTCTAGGGCAAGCCATACAAACGGTTCCTTTGGTTTCTCTACTGGTGGAAGTTCTGCCAGAACTTGCGCCATGAGCGAGCCAACTACGGCGATGTTTGCCTCGTCTAGACCCTCTTGAAGTAGTTGTTGCCGCTGTGTTTCATTTGCGACACACCATGCGTCAGCAGCGTGATCAGTTAACCGGCGATTCCGGTCACTATGGTCATCAACGCGCACGCCGGCTTGAATCCTGATTACTTGTGCGGATCGTTCATGGGCAACCTCGGTCATCGTTCGAGCGAACACATTGTTGCCGACGCTGATTACGATCGGGCATTGTAGCCAGTCATCAGCGAGGAACTCACATGCCTGAAGCAGCAGTGAGTCGTCGTCAAACTCACCGGCAATGATTGCGTCAGTGTCCGGTAGGCCGAGGGCAGTCGCCTGTTCGAACTCGTAAGTGGAGCCGAACCAAGCAATGCGAACTTCGTGTCCCGCTGCCAGCAATGCGCGGACGACGGGGGCAGAGATGTTGGCCTCCTGGCAGGAGGATAAACCAATAAGGATAAGAGGCAATTCTGTCTAACTAGCCCGGGCCCGGGCGTTGGTTGATGCGGACGGCAACGTGGCTGAGCAAGTCATTGATCGCTTTTTCAGATTTGTTCACGTTTGCCACGTTGTCGACGACGATTGACTTCTTCGAGGTCATCGGGCTAAAGATCAATCGGCCACTACGCAGCAGCACATACTCAGCCACATCGTAGATCTCTTTGTTCATCTCAAGGCCTTCAGTTGACCAGCGGGTGACGTCGCCCAAGTAGCCATGATGATGAAGGATTTCGCGTGCGTTTACTTCGTAGTAGTGGAAGCGGCTGTTCACGAACACAATCAATAGCAGTAGGCCCATGCCGCCACTGAACCAACCGTAGAACTGTGGGTTGCATTCAATGGTCATCGTGTGGGCTATCTTGCCAACGAATCCGGTCAGGTCTAGCCAGAGCACAAGTACGACGATCAGCGCAGTGCCAATGATCATTACGATGGACCAGATGCGTGAGAAGTCGAAGGCAAAGACCAGCAGGTTAAGCAGCCAGATAACCATGAAGGAATTGCCGAGCCAGCTTTGGTTGAAGCCAATGCTGGAGAACAAGAAGAAGATCGCCGCAGCTATGAAAGTGGGATAGAGAAAGACCACCTTTGGCCACGGCCGGATGATCACACTTTCCGCGGGGCCAGCTGGCGCTGGGGTGACTTCAGGAGTCGGGTTTGCTTTCTCTGTCATGGGCTTGGGGCTGCAGTGGATTGGCGTTGGCGTTGGCGTCGGCTACCCCTTGGGAGCACTGCCTAGGATTGTGGGGTTGCCGGCGTGCCGACGCCAGAGGCTTGCGTCTTGGCTAGTGAATCTAGACAGAATCCTGGCAGCTCGTACTACGGATCGCAGTCAAAATATTTGCGAACTAGCGCAGCTGAGCGTCTGTGCTTGTGCCAGATTGCCAAGTTTGCGCCAAGTCTATTATTTTGAGGGTCTTGGATTCGTCTGCTGTTCGGCGATGGTTCGCGAAGTGGCTCCGACTTCTGCTATTCCGTCCGTAAATGCGTCACTGCTAAGTAGGCCATTTGCGATCGGATTTGAGAACTGAGGAATGTTCTAGAGCGGGCCTGGTGCCGTCGCCTCATGCTTGGCGTGCTGCTGGCGAGTCCATGCCTGTTCGTTATTTGGGAAATGGTTTGCCGGTGATGTGCAGGCTTTTCTTCGGGATGCTGAAGATCAAGGCTGTGACGGCACTGGCGGAAAGTCTGGAGTCTCCGCCATAGCCAGCATTGTCGCGGTTTGGTTGGTAGTAGAAAGTTCCGTCTTCACACTCCGAGAGTGTGAACCACCAGCGGTTGCTGTCCATCAAGCTGCGAAAGTTTGTTTTGTCTACATTGGCAGCGAGCGCTGTGAAGACCATCCCCATGGTTGGCGAACCGTGTGTGTCGGGAAAGCTGTCAGGATTGTCGCCAATGCAGTCGGCGTGCTTTTGCGCGCGGCGACGATAGGCGGCATCTGGATATGGGCTCATCCAATTGGCGATTCCCGCTGCGCCAGTCCTTCCCATATCGGCGTAGTCATTTTGACCGGCGGCTTCGTCTGCATACCACGTGTATCCGTTGCGGCCGGTTCCTCGATCTAAGAACGCATACGCGGCATCGTGAAGCTTGCGATCTATATCGATTCCACAGTGCTTAATCATCGCAAAGGTTAGGGCGCCTTGACCAGTAATCATCGCGATGGGGCCATATCCCTCGAAGCCTGGATTGTGTCCCCAGCCGCCTTCTGCCTTGCCTTCTGTCTTCGGGACGGAGTGAGGGTGGCTTTCGTAAGACTTGGGATTCAGTTGCGAAATGTCCGTGTATTGGCTGTGCAGTAGGAAGTCTCGGATCTCCGTCAGCTCTGTCAGGACCCACTTTTGTTTCGTGGCAAGGTAGTATTCCGACAGGAAGATGCCGGCTGCCATGTATCGCCAGTTGATCAGCGATCCGTGGTCCTTGGCCATGGTCGATCTAGCATGGAACTTTGCGGCCTTCTCTACGGACTTTTTATATTTGCTCTGGCCGCTGGCAAGCAACGCCAGTGGTGCAAACAGATTGTTTGGGGGGCTGCCCCACGATCCATCTGCTCGCTGTTGTTCGACTAGATAGTCGAGCAAGTCTGATAGGACCCGGTCGCTCTTTTTGCAGTCTCCCGGATACATGTCGCCAAATGCGCCACGCTTCTTGTCTAGCTTGAGTTCGACGGTGAGTTTTTGCGAATCCCGCTCAAGATTCAGCGCCAGTCGCCCTTTTTTCTTGGCCGACATGGCCTTCTCGAGCGCATTGGCGAAATCGAGGATCGGGCCGTAGGGACCGAAGGCTTTCATGCCATAGCCATTGATGTGCGGCTCCTTAAATCTCTTGCCGCCTGCGCCGGTGATGTGGTCGCCGACTTGCACTTGGTTGGCCGCCGGCGAGCCGTCAAACACGTGTCTTACGACGAGGTGCGTTGGCGCGTTGGTTACCAGTTCGACCCGGATACCGGTCACACCAAGGTTGTAGAACCAACCTGCCACGTCTTTGTCGGGGCCGCTGCGCGCGCGCATGTTCCATGGGCGACCATCCTCATAGTAGTGAACTTGGGCGAAGGTCGTGGCTGTCATGGTGGACAGCATGAGCGTGAGAAGTGCGTGACGCAGCATGCGCCAACTGTAACGAGCAGACTCTGCAGATGTTGAACCAGTGACAAGAATCTGGCTCAGCTTCTCGAGGGTGTATTTCCAGTGCCGGTCTTAGCAGTTGGTTGTGTATTGCCAATGCTGATGCGGCAAGTGCTCGGCGTTATACCAGAGGTTGATTTACGCATCACCACACTCGCCAAGTTGGTGGCGTTATTAGGCGTCGCTCGCTGCGCAGGTTTGTAGCATGCCTAGGTTCCGCGCTTTGCATTCGTCAGTAACTCACCGTAGGCCTCGAGGCCTTGCGCGTGCGATCGACGGGAGGATCGGTTGCTACGGAGAGCTAGGTTGCTAGAGGCTGTGTTTTGAACACAGACTCGCAAACATCATTGCCGCAGACGACGGTTGTTATGCCCTCGTTGATAGAGATGTCCCAGCGATTGTTGCGTTCCAGGTGCTCGCTGAGGAATTCGATCAATTCACTCGGGACGGTGACCAAGCGAATTTGGTCTTTGCGATGGATGCGTTCTTTTTGGCAGCGTTGTTGCAGTAAGTCTGGGCGGCGATGTGCATACACCGAGACGTGTTCAGCGAGCTTTGCTGCGCGGTGCAACCGATCGGGTGCTGGCGAGCCAACATCAATCCAGTCAGTTACGCGACCATCCAGTGTCTTGACCCAAAGCGAAGCCTCTTCGCCGTCACTTAGACCTTTGCCGAAGGCCAGACCTTCTTTGTGTTCGAGCACAAAGGCCAGAACCCTTGTCAGTAGGCGCGGGACATCTTCTGACGGGTGCTGCGATACGCGCAGGTCGTGATCTGCGTAGACTCCGCGGTCTACGTCGGCAAAGTTGATCTCGAATCGAAATAGCATGATGCAGCATTGCCCGGCCCGGATGGACGCGACTCTCTATTCGGGCAGTCGCGGCACGCCGCCAAGATGTTTGCAGCTAGGAGGTGGCGTGCTCGTATTCTTCAATCGGAGGGCACGAGCATACTAGGTTGCGGTCGCCGTGGACGTCGTTGACGCGACTGACTGGCGGCCAGAACTTATGTTCTTTGGTCCAGGCTGTCGGGAAGACTGCCGTTTCCCGCGAGTAGGGCTTGTCCCAGGTTTCGCTGGTTGCTGTTTCCGAGGTGTGCGGCGCGTTCTTAAGCGGGTTGTTTTCGCGCGGATACTTGCCGCTTTCGATGTCGCGAATCTCGTTACGAATCGCAATCAGAGCTTGGCAGAAGCGATCGATCTCTACCTTGCCTTCACTTTCGGTGGGTTCGATCATCATCGTGCCAGCCACCGGGAAGCTAACGGTTGGGGCATGGAATCCATAGTCCATCAAGCGCTTCGCGATATCGCCGACTTCGACCCCACTAGTGGCCTTGAGTTGCCGGACATCAACAATGCACTCGTGTGCCACCATGTTGTTTTGACCGGTGTAGAGGACTGGGAAGTGGCCTTCCAGTTGCTTGGCAACGTAGTTGGCGTTTGCGATCGCCACCTGGGTAGCTTTGCGTAGGCCATCGGGGCCCATCATTGCGATGTAGGCGTAGCTGATCGTTAGGATAGAAGCGCTACCCCATGGTGCAGAACTAACGGCGCCGATAGCCAAGCTTTCATCGCCAGTTGGTTGGCAAGGCACCAATGGGTGGCTTGGCAGGAACGGGGCAAGATGCTTTGCGACGCAGATTGGCCCCATGCCGGGTCCGCCGCCACCATGGGGGATACAAAACGTCTTGTGCAAGTTGAGGTGGCAAACATCCGCGCCGAGTTCGCCTGGGCCCATTAGGCCGACCTGGGCGTTCATGTTGGCGCCGTCCATGTAAACTTGACCACCGTGGTCGTGCACGATTTTGCAGATCTCACGGATGCCTTCTTCGAAGACGCCGTGGGTTGATGGGTAGGTCACCATCAGAGCAGACAGGTGGTCCGAGTGCTTGCTCGACTTGTCGCGCAGGTCTGCCATGTCGATGTTGCCATCGGCGTCACATGCGACCACTACGACCGTCATGCCACACATCGTTGCGCTTGCCGGGTTGGTGCCGTGAGCGCTCTGCGGAATCAGGCAGACGTTGCGCTTCGACTCGCCATTTTGGCGGTGGAAGGCGCGGATCGTGAGCAGTCCAGAGTATTCGCCCTGTGATCCTGCGTTAGGTTGCAAGGAGCACGCAGCGAAGCCAGTGATGTCGCAAAGCCACTTAGACAGATTGTCGAACATCTTTTGGTATCCGACAGTTTGGTCAAGCGGCGCGAATGGGTGGATCGCCGAGAAGCCAGGCAGCGACACTGGATACATCTCAGTGGTCGCATTCAGCTTCATGGTGCAGGATCCGAGCGGGATCATCGATGTCGTTAAGGACAGATCCTTGCTCTGCAGGCGGTGGATATAGCGTAGCAGCTCACTCTCACTCCTGTAGCTATGGAACGTCGGGTGCTCTAGGTAAGGAAGGGTGCGCGCCATTGCTGCCAGTGGCGGGGCGACCTTATCCACAGCAAGCTGTAGAGGACTGCCCCCGAACACGGCAAGTAGATCTTGCAGGTCCTGCAGTTCGATTGTTTCGTCGAGGGAAATGCCGACACTGTCGTCGCCGAAATCGCGAAGATTGATGCCTGCTGCAACGGCAGCTTTCATGGTCGCGGCACCGCCATCTTTTGGCCAGACGCGCAGGGTATCGAAACGCGCACCGTCTTGGACTTTGTGGCCGGCGCTAGTCAGTGAGTGGGCGAGACATTCTGTCTGGTTGCGGATTCGTTCCGCAATGGCCCGTAGGCCTTCAGGACCATGGTAGACTGCATACATGCTCGCCATCACAGCGAGCAGCACTTGTGCTGTGCAGATATTGGAAGTCGCCTTCTCTCGACGAATGTGCTGCTCGCGCGTGCCGAGGGCGAGTCGTAGTGCAGGCTTGCCGCTTGCGTCGATTGTCATGCCGACGATGCGGCCTGGCAATTGGCGTTGGAACAGTTTGCTGGCGGTCATGAAGGCCGCGTGAGGTCCGCCATATCCAAGCGGGACGCCAAATCGTTGGCTGCTTCCGCAAACGATGTCAGCACCAAGCTTGCCGGGTGCTTTGAGAATGGTTAGCGCCAGTAGATCCGCTGCAACGACGACGTAGCCGCCTGCCGCATGCATGCGTTCGATCGTTGGAGTTGGATCCTCGATCATGCCATCGCTGCCCGGATATTGGAGCAGCACGCCGAAGTGCTTGTCGGTAAACTTCGCCGCGCGGTGGTCGCCTACTTCGATTTGGATTCCCAGCGGCTCGGCGCGTGTTTCGAGAACAGCGAGCGTTTGTGGATGGACGTTGTCGTCGACAAAGAAGGTCGTGATTTCTTTGCCTTTGTGCATGCGATGGCACATCGCCATGCCTTCCGCTGCCGCGGTTGCCTCATCGAGCAATGAGCTGTTTGCAACATCGAGACCCGTGAGATCAAGAATCAGCGTTTGGAAGTTGAGCAGTGCTTCTAATCGACCTTGCGCGATCTCTGCCTGGTAGGGCGTGTACTGGGTATACCACCCAGGGTTCTCCAGAATGTTTCGTTGGATTACGGCAGGTGTGATGGTGCCGTTGTAGCCAAGGCCGATGTAGCTACGCATCACCTTGTTCTCTGCCGCGAAGCCGGTCAGTTCCGCTAGCGCAGCTCGCTCGGTCATCGCTGGCGAGGTCGATAGCTCGGTTTGCCATCGAATGCTGTTCGGAACAGCTTTCTCAGTCAAATCTTCGAGAGTGCGGCAATCGAGGGAACTGAGGATCTGTTCTAGCTCGCTGGCGTTCGGGCCAATGTGGCGAGTTTGGAACTGATCGTGGCGGGGGAATGCGGAGGATGCGTTGGCCATGGGCGGGTAGACCACGAGCCGTATCGACGACTTGTGGGGCGAGGAGAATAGGACGCGACCCCTCCCGGGTGAAGAGCCGGATCGAGACTCTTTCCGACGTTGTTCGTGGGGGACGCTTTAGAGTAGCCCTGTAACAGCAGCCGGCGGCGCGAACTTCGTCCTACTTACGTGCCCGTAGCATTAGGTTTGGACGGCCGATTCATGCTGCGGGCAGCCCAGAGTGTGGTTGTCCGTATGCGGCTCTTGATAGCATGATTGGCTGCCTGCTGCATTCGGGCGAAATCGCCCTAACTATCTGTAAATGGAGGGTGATAGCTGCTGGTTTAGCAGTTTTATCTACCTTGTTTTATTTACCCTGTCGACTGCGGACGGCTTCCGGTGGCGCATCGGCCCCTTGCTATGGCTGCGCAGCAATTCAGGGGAATTTGTGGCCGCCATTCGGCAAGCATACATTCCCTGTCGAGTTGCGCCGATCCTGGCGGCGAGTTGTTGGCGATTTAAGGGGCGGTGATTGGCCCCGAAGGCGGCGCAGAGCTTCACTCGGGTGATCCTGAGCTGCATATCGCCAACCCTGCCGACAGGGAATGCTGCCCTTATCAATCGCTTCGGCTCTGTGACTCGCCTGCCGCCTTGGCAGTTCCTTGCGCGGAAACTCTGGCGATCGGGTCATCAGAGGTGCAAGGAATAGCTCCCGATTACAGCGAAGTGTTGCCTGTGCGCCTCAGCCAGGACGGCTACTTCTTCGCGTGCTCGAAGAACGCGATGCCACCAGCCTGCAGACCTACTGGCGTCGTGGCGATTAGCTTGTTGGTGCGCAGGTCGAATACATCTAGCGATCCCGATTGGCTGTTTTTGCCCTCGGAAGTCACGAATGCATACTTGCCGTCTGGGCTGATTACTACGCCGTGGGTGACTCCGCGGGTTGTCTTTCTCCGGGCTAATTCTAGGTTGGCTGGGTCACTGTTCTTTTGCTCTGGGTTCTTGCTTAGATCCCATATGCCGATTGCGCCCTCACCTTTGTAGGTTGCGACCATCACCTTGCCGTCGGCAGAGATGTCTAGGTTGTAGGGGCCTTTGCCGGTTGGGAAGCGACGCCTGACGGCCCATCGCTTGGTGTCAACTTCGACGATCGTCGCCTTACCATTTAGCGCGGCGTAGAGGTATTGGCCGCTAGGGTGCGGCGATACCCAGGTTGGCTTTGCGTCGGAGGCATGGTTCTTAGGTCGGTTGATGTCGAGCTGCAGGCTGCGCGTTATGTCGAATGACATGGCGTCGATTTCATAGAGCTCGCCAGACATCATTGCGCAAGAATAGTGCAAGCGTCCGTCCTTGCTAAGGCGCGACCCGTGAGGCATCGAACCCGTTACCGTCCGTGCCACTTCGACCATCGCGTCTGGGTCGACGATTGATACCGTGCTCGGCAGCATGCGACCATGCAGGTTGAAGTTGACGCAGTAGAGCAGACCCGTTGCTGGGCTGATCTGCATCGTTGCTGGGAACATACCTAGTTCGCATTCGCCGACGAGTTCGTCGGTGTCCGTGCGGTACTTATAGAGCAGGCCGAATGGTTTGCCGTGTGCGATCGATAAATACCAGTACTTGCCCTTTGGGCCGACGGTCAGGCCATGCGGGCCTTCAATGTCGGTGGGTTGGTAGCCGACTTCGATCACCTTTTCGACCTTGGCATGCATGCCGTCGAAGGCAATGCGGTGCACTTCATCGGCGGACTCGCATGCGACGTAGACGCGATAGATGCCGTGCGGCACTGAGTCTTCTTGTGCGACAGTCAGGTTCGCACAAAGCCCGATCCATAACGCGGCTAGCAGTGCCTGCTTTTGCATGGTTCGGCGCATCAGCGGCGACGTCCGTTGTCGTCGACGAGTTCCACGCACCATAAGCCCGAGTTCCAGTCGGAGAAGAAGATCTTGCCCTTGTAGGGTTGTGGGCCCCAAACCATCGGCGCGTTCGGAACGACGCCCTTTGGGTGGGTCGGCAGGAACCACGCAATTTCGCGACCTTGCTGATAAAGGTCTCCCATGAGCTCGCCAGAAACATCGACCACACGTAGCCCTCCGTTGTAGTAGGCGACATACATAAGGTTGCCATCCATCCACAGGTTGTGGGTGCCGGCTTCCGGGACTTCATAGCGGGCGATTTCTTGCGGGTTGTTGAGGTCCGTGAAGTCGATGAAGTGCACCCAGCCGCGCGCATAGGTAGGGTGGTCCTTAGTGAAGAGACCGTGCGGGAACGCTTCGTCTCCGCCAACTACATAGAACTTGTTGGTGTCGGGACTGCGCCATGGAAACACCGCGTGGTTCCAACCACTCGGGTAGGCGTAGTTGCCAATCTTGACTGGGTTGGACGGCGAGCCACCCTTGATGCCGTTGCCGACGTCGACGAGGTGCAAGCCGTAACGCCAGTTGGCTGAGTAGGCGATGCCATCGTCAACCCAGACATCGTGGATCGAAGCGCCTGGCTCGAAGATCTGGTACGAGCCAACGCGGGTGGGGGCCCGTGGATTCTTGATGTCGAGGATGTCGTAGCGACGACCGGCGCTCAAGGTGTAGGCGTAGCCCTTGTCGATGAATAGATTGTGCACGCCGCCGGTCAACTCGTCGTTGAACTCCGAGATGCGCTCGGGCTTGCGTGGGTTGGTGACATCGAATGCGACGATGCCGTTTTTGCGGTTGGAGGCGCCTTCCCGACTGATGATGCAGAGTCGACCATCTTCGGACACCTTGACGTCGTTGACGGTTCGTGCATCGACGGTGACGGTCGCGATGCGTTCGATACGTTCGGGGTCGGTGACGTCCCAGAAGATCGCGTCGCCGTTGGCGCCCCAGGTGCCGGTGACGCAGTAGTCGCGACCGTCGACACCTTCCCAGACCCAGAGGTCGGACGTGTGCACGTCGAGCACCGGGCCGTGGCCGACTTTGACTAGCTTGCGCTGCTGTTCGAAGCGCTCGTCGCAGCGGAGCATGAAGGTGTCGCTGGCAGCGCCGGCGCTCGCCGTGATCGCGTACATGCCTGGCTTCTCGGCGACGAACCGACCGTCCGCGGTGATCTGTCCCGTGGCGGCGTTGCCGAGCGTGTCATCCGGCGTGGCCTGCATGCTGAAAGCGACCGGTACTGTGTCGACGTCCTTACCTTCTGCGTCGCTGAGAGTCGCGCCGAACGTCACCACATCACCAGTGCGTGCGTGCTGCCAATGAGAGCAGGTAATGGTCAGGCTCTTTACCGGGTTGGGCGCGACCTTGACGGCCAACACCGAGGTCAGCTCGCCGCCCGCGACGGCGATGGATGCCTCGCCGGGTGCTACTGCGCGGACGTAGCCGAACGCATCCACCGTCACGCATTCCCTGTCCGAGGAGCGGTAGGTCAATTCGAGGTCATCGCGCGCGATGCCGTCCTCGTCGACGACGGTGCCTCGGATCCGTGAGGTTGTGCCAGTGTAAAGCTGGGATGGGGCGTCTTCGAATTGGATTTTTGCCGGCTTGGGGTGGGGCACGGTGACGACCACGATCGCTTCTGGGCCGCGGCCAGATTCGAGCACTGCCCGTGCGACCACCTCATAGGTACCTGGCTTGACGGCGGTGACTTTGCCGCTGCGACTGACGCGCAGCGCTCTTCGGTCGCGCGATATATACATCAGGCGTCCGTCTGCCGGGCGGCCGCCCACATCGAGGATCTCGCCGCTGAGTTGCTTGCTGGCGCCAACGGGGAGCGTTAACGCGGGTGGCGTGATGCGGACGCTGCCCGACGCGTCGGGCTTTGTTGTTTGCTGCGCGAAAAGTTGTGTAGAAGCTGCGAACGCTAGCAGCGCGGTCGTGGCGATGAGGCGGATGTATAGCAATGTGAGATCCTTGATGCCGCGCAGAAGATCGCGCCGCTCGTAGAGTGTATGCGGCACTGCGTGTTGGTTGCCAGAGCGGTGCGGCATGTATCGCAATTGAGACGCAATTCACGTTGGGGGCTTGCGCCGCTCTGGCAAGTTTCGCAAGCGCTGTCGTGGCACAGATCAGGGCCGCCGATCAGCTCTGCATTCGGCTTGGGACGGGGGGGCTTTCGGCCAATAACCGTGGTGGATTTACGCAGTTAACTTGTTTGATTCGGTGATTGTCGATGTCGAGTGCCGACATGTAGATAGGGCCGGTTATGCTAAGAATCCAAATGGTAAGCTACCGTATGTTGTCGTTTGCTTGGATTGTCGCGTTGCCGATTCTTGCAGTCTGCGCTTCAGGTCAGAAGCCTTCCGAAACCAAGCAAATCTCGCCAACACTTCGCGTGTTCTTGCTCGCTGGTCAATCCAACATGGAGGGTCAGGCCGTCGTCGATCTCGATCATGAGCAGCATTACAACGGCGGTCGTGGCACGCTGCAGCACGTCATGGCGAATGCGTCTAATAAGCAGCGCTACGAGCACTTGCGGGATGCGGACGGTGAGTGGACGAAGCGATCAGATGTGGTTGTTTGGTACCGTGCGCGTGGTGAGCAGATGAAGGTAGGGGAGCTGTCTATTGGATATGCGGTCTATGATGGCGGGCATCACTTCGGGCCGGAGTTGCAGTTTGGGCATGTTGTTGGCGAACATTTCTCGGACCCGGTCTTGCTGATTAAGACGGCTTGGGGTGGAAAGAGCTTGGCGAAAGACTTTCGACCGCCGAGCGCTGAGGGCGACACGGGGCCTTACTACAAGCGCATGATTGCGGAGTATCAGGAAGCAATCGCCACAGTCGCAAAGACTTTTCCAAAGTTTGCGCAGCACCAGCCGCAGTTGTCGGGTTTCGTCTGGTTCCAGGGGTGGAATGACATGTGCGATAAGGAAGCAACCGCAGCTTATGAAGCGAACCTTGTGCATTTGATTCATGACGTTCGCCGCGACCTTATGGCTCCTAAATTGCCAATCGTCGTCGCCGAGACCGGTAATGCGGATCACGAGGTGTTCCGTGCGGCGCAGCGCCTTGGTGTTGAGCACAAGGATGTGTCTGGTCCGGCCGTGTTTGTGCCGACTCGTGCGTTCCTTCGTAAACCAAAAGATTCGCCCAATACCGGCCACGGTCACCACTGGTTTGGTAACGCTGAGAGTTATTTCCTGATCGGTGATGCGATGGGGCAAGCCATGCTGAAGTTACATAAGTAGAGGGCCCGATAGCGAGTCGGCGCAATCCGTTGCGGTTCGGCGCAGGTTTGTGACACGTATGTGCCTATTGAGTTTGGTGCTTGGCGTTGCAGGGGGATCTTGCCGATGAACGCTACACTGCAATGATCTGTTCGCACCCCCTCGTAAAAACCAACCGTATGTATCGCTCATTATTTGCTGTTGGCGCCGCGCTCGTCGTCGCCTCGTCCGTAGTCAGTCAGGAATTACCCAGGGCTTGGGCCGACCAGCTGCAGTGGCGCAGTATTGGACCGGCAACCATGGGAGGCCGGATCATCGGTCTCGCCGTCTATGAGCAGCAGCCAAGTGTTTGGTGGGCAGCTACTGCTTCCGGAGGCTTGCTGAAGACCACCAATAACGGCATGACGTTCGAGCATCAGTTCGACCGTGAGAAGGTGGTTTCTATCGGTGCCGTCGCAGTGGCGCAGTCCGATCAAAACATTGTTTGGGTCGGCACTGGCGAAAACAATCCTCGCAACTCGGTCAGTTACGGCAACGGCGCCTACAAGTCGATCGATGGCGGAAAGACTTGGAAGCTAATGGGGCTCGAGGGCACGTTCCAAACGGGGCGTATCGCGATCCATCCGACGAATCCTGACATCGTTTACGTCGGTGCACTTGGTCGTCTTTATGGCCCGAACGAAGAGCGCGGCCTCTACAAGACAACGGATGGCGGTGAGACGTGGAAGAAAGTGCTCTACGTCGACGATGTGACCGGTGTGGTCGATATCGACATGCATCCGACCGAGCCTGACACGTTGATGGTTGCGACTTACGAGCGTAAGCGTGATGGCTTTGACACCAACGATCCGGCGAAGCGCTGGGGCCCTGGCGGCGGTATCTGGAAGACTACCGATGGCGGAACCAATTGGATGCGTATCAAGAACGGCTTGCCGTCGTGCAGCCTCGGTCGCATTGGCATGGATTACTACCGTGCGGACCCGAACGTTTTGATGGCGGTTGTCGAGAGTGACAAAATCGCGAAACAACCAGCTGACGCGCCGTATCATGGCGCGACGGTTGCTGATGCGGATGCTGGGGTCAAGATTACCTCGGTTGAGGCCCGTAATGGTGGCCGGGGTCGTGGCCGTGGCGGACGTGGCAGGAACGATGCGTCCGAGCAGGAGGAAAAGCCTAAAAAGCCTGTCGCAACGCCGGCGAAGGTCGCTGGACTAAAGAAAGGCGATGTCGTCTTGTCGATTGCTGGCAAGCGCGTCAACACGCCAAAGGAGTTCGAGCGTGAGTGCCGCCAATACAAGTCTGGTGACGAAGCTGTGTTGGCAGTCGTGCGCGACAGCAAGGACCAGAAGGTCGCGATCAAGTTCGGCACCTATCCGAAGGGCGCTCGTTCGCCGTTTACGGGCACGCTAGGTGGTCAGGCTGGCAACATGCAGGATCTGCAAGGCAAGGACGGCCATGAATATGGCGGCGTCTATAAGTCAATCGATGGCGGTGAATCGTGGCAGCGCATCAACTCGCTGAACCCGCGGCCGATGTACTACAGCCAGATTCGTATCGATCCGAGCAATAGCGATAACATCATGATTTGCGGCACGTCGCTCTACCGTTCTACGGATGGTGGTAAGACCTTTGATGGCAATGCTGGTCGTGGCATGCATGTAGATCACCACGCGCAGTGGATCGATCCGAACGATGGCAATCACATCATTCATGGTTGCGACGGCGGCATTCACGTCACCTATGACGCGGGCAAGAACTGGGACCAGCTCAATCACGTCGCGATTGGCCAGTTCTACCACGTCGGTGTTAGCTCCGATCGCAACTACCGCATCTACGGTGGCCTGCAGGACACTGGTAGTTGGGGTGGTCCAAGTCGGACCGCCGGCATCGGTGCCCGCAACCAGGATTGGGTTCGCGTCGGCGGTGGTGATGGCTTCCGTTGTCTGGTGGATCCAGATGATAAGAACGTTGTCTACAGCCAGAGTCAAAACGGTCCACCGGGATGGCGTGATCTGAGCAGCAGCAAGCGCGGCAGCCTGCGAGGTGACAGCGGTGAGAAGGGGGAGCGCATTCGCTACAACTGGGAGACGCCGTATGTCTTGTCGGGTCACAACAGCAAGATCGTCTACACCGCTGGTAGTCGCGTGTTCAAGTCGCTGAATCGAGGCGTCGGCATGAAGTCGATTTCGCCAGTGATTACCAACACGGATCGCGGTGCGGCGACGGCATTGGCGGAATCGCCGAGCGACGCCAACGTTGTCTATGTTGGCACCGATGATGGTGCTTTGTGGGTTACTCGAGATGGTGGCGCCAACTGGACCGATTGCTTTGCCAAGGTGGAAGAAGTTGTAGAGGAGGAGGTCGAGGCAGATCCGTCAGCGGATGACAGCGTCATTCGCGGCCCGTCCGACGCCGTTCTTAAGCCTGATGCTGTTGGCGTCGCTGACCCGGATGAAGCGCATCCGATTCATGAGCTCGTTCCTGGTCCGCGTTGGGTTAGCGAATTGGTCGCCTCAAAGTTTGATGCCAAGCGGGCCTACGTGACCCTCGATGGCCATCGCAGTGATGACGATGCGGCGTATATCCTGATGACTGAGGATATGGGCGCGACGTGGCGAACGCTTGGCAAGACCTTGCCGAGTGATGCTGGTTCCACCCGCACGGTTCAGGAAGATCCGGTCAACGAAAACGTTCTCTATCTTGGCACGGAGTTCCAGACGTTCGTTTCGATCGATCGTGGCGAGCACTGGACGCGTTTTAATGGCAACCTGCCGACGGTCGCTGTGCACGCATTTGCGCTCAACGTTCCTTCGGGAGAGGTTGTCGCCGGCACGCATGGTCGCAGTTTGTGGATCACCAGCGTCAACGAACTTCGTCAGATGACGAAGGACGTGATGGCGAAGGATGCCCACTTTTATAAGCCAGTGTCAGCCGTAATCTGGCGCAGTGGTATGGGGACTGGTGATACCACGCGACGCTTCGCTGGTGAGAATCCGGCGGATGGTGCGCAGCTCGCCTACCACCTCAAGAAGAAGGCCAAGTCGATCAAGCTAGAGATCCTTGATGGTGGCGGTAGGAGTATCGTGACTCTCGACTCGCCTGATACTGAGGGCTTCCATCGGGTCAGTTGGAACCTTCGTGGCAAGGTGGCGATTCCGGCTGGTGCGAGCGAGCGTGCGATCCAGTTCTATCGCCGCCGTGGCGGCAGTCGCGTTGGTCTCGGCGTTTATACCGCGCGCCTTACGGTTGATGGCGACGAGATGCTGCAGAGCATCAAGGTCGACATCGATCCAGAGCACACGGATCCGAGTTGGATGCAGAACGAAGAAGAAGCTGCCCTGCTGGAGTTCTTGCAGCAGGAAGGCGACGAAGAGCAAGGCGGCGAATAGCGCTGCTCTTGACCGTCAGTTGACTCTTTGCTGGCAGTGAGATTGCTAACGGCAGAGTCATCTCCTGTAGCCACCACCGATGGTGGTGGTCTAGCGCCGGCCTCGTCGCTTAGCCGAAGATCTCGGGCATGCCACCCGTGCTGTCGACGAACGTGTCCGTTTGGACGCCAACGGCGTTGAGCATGCCGACGAATACGTTGCTGAACGGAGTGGCTTCGTCGTATTTGCGGTAGTGGCCGTGTTGGATGCCGAGTTTGCCGCCGCCGATGAGCGCGAGTGGCAAGTTGCGTGCGTTGTGCGTAGTGCTGCAGCAACCGCCGTAGAGGATCTCGGTCGTGTCGAGCAGCGACGTGCCGTCCGGATCCTTGATCTCGTTGAGTCGTTTGACGAAGTATGCGAACTGCTCCGCGTGCCAGCGGTCGTAGCGTCCCCATTGTTCCCAGTGGCCATCATGTGCGTCGTGGCTAATGGTGTGGTGGCCGCGTTTGATGCCGAGTGCGCGGTTGGGGAACGAGTCGGCGAAGCCCATGCCGTCTTCGCGACCGGTCATGTAGGTGACCACGCGCGTCAGGTCGAGCTGCAGTGCGAGCACGATCAAGTCGTACATCGAGCGTAGGTAGGCGGCTGGGTCGACGTTCGCTGCGATGTCGAGGTCTAGCTTGCTTGCGTCGAACGTAGGCAGCGGGCGGTCGAGCCATTCTTCGTTGCGGCGCAGTTGCTCTTCGACCGAGTCGAGCGACTGCATGTACTGCTCTAGTTTCTCTTGGTCAGACTTGCCGAGGCGACCTTGTAGGCGCTTGGAGTCTTCGAGAATGAGGTCGACGATCTTTTTGCCGGCTGCGAGGCTCTTTTTACGTTCGGCAGTCGTGACGCCGCCACCGGGAGTGAAGTAACGCTCGAAGATCAGGCGTTGGCGATGCTCTGACGGAATCGGTCGGGCAGCGTGGTCAAATGACAGTGTTGACGTGCGCGATTTGTAGCCAACTCCGCCGTCGGTCGACAGCACGAGCGATGGGTAGCGCGTGTGCTTTTTGAGTTGCAGCGCAGCGACTTGGTCGACGGAGATGCGATTCTTGTAGACGTCGCCTCGCATGTCGCCAGCGGTAAGCCATGTGTCGCCAGCGAGGTGGCCGAGCAAGTTGCGAGACAGTGGGTGGCTTAGTCCACCCAGCAACGTCATCTTGTCGCGGAACGGTTGCAGGCACTTCAATACCTCAGTGGATTCGTAGTCCTTGCCCGGGTCGTGTGGCAGCCAGCGCCACTTGCCCCATTTCTTGTCATGTTCCTTCGGCATTGAGGCGCCGTTTGGGAAGTAGACGTAGCACATCCGTTTGATGGCTTCTGTCGGGCCGCTCGCCACCGAAGATGCCGACAACAGCGGTTGCATCGCGTCGAGCATCGGCAGCGTGACTGCTACACCTGTGCCGCGTAGGAAGGATCGACGGTTAAGTTGCCAGGTCTTCTGCATGCTCAGCGCTATGCTCTTGATTGGAGAGTCGGGCGAGGCTGCAATGGTATGCAATTATTGGGTGCTGGCAAACCCGCGATTGCTGAGCGTGGCAAATGCGCGGCCCCGGTCGGCATGACTACTTCGATAGGAACGACGGCGAGGTCACGATGCTGCGCAGGACCGAACGTGCTCGGAACCCGTCTTTCTCGACCATCTTAAGTATCTGGTCGATCTCTTCTTCGTCGGCAAAGTAGGTTTCTCGGCCGAGGGAATAGGCAAATAGGTGTTCGATGACCGAGCGTGCGAACGTGCTCTGTTGCTCGTCGATCAGCCATTTTTGGATGCCGCGTAAGCCATCCACTTCGGTGCCGTCGGGCAGCGTTGAGGTGGCGTCGATGACCATCCCTTTACGTTTTGATTGGAGGCGGCCGACTGCATTCATGCGCTCGAATACGAAACCGTATGGATCGATACCCGCGTGGCAGTCGCGACACGAAGCCTTGTCGCGATGGGATTCGATCTGCTGTTTCAGCGTCATCTTGTCGAAGCCAGGGGTCTCCGGGTCTAGATCGGGGACGTTTGGCGGCGGCGGCGGTGGTTCGTCGCCAAGCAAGCGAGCTTTCAGCCAAACGGCCCGCTTGATCGGGTGAGGCTCGGTGCCATCCGAATGACCGGCATGAAACGCGCCGTGTGACAACAGTCCGCCGCGTCGTTCGGGTTTGTCTGCCGCAATCGGCACTGGCCGAAACTGCTGACCCTTGACGCCTTCGATTCCGTAGAACTCGGCAAGGTTTTGATTCAGCATCGCGAAGTCTGCTTGTAGCAGCGTCGACAGTGGCATGTCTTCGTGGAAGACGTGCTCGACGAACGTGTAGGTCTCTTCGGCCATGTCGCGCTTGACGTAGCGCGT
Organism: Planctomycetota bacterium; assembly: GCA_965662465.1. GTDB lineage: Bacteria > Planctomycetota > UBA1135 > UBA1135 > UBA2386. The sequence goes on from CBFIIO010000010.1 coordinate 18,210, forward strand.
GTAGTCCGGGTGTTTGTTGACGTTGATCGTTATGCTGTCGTGACGATCCATGCGTAGCCATTCGTAGCTGAAGCGGCGCAGGAACCGAGAGCTGCGCTTGTCGTCGAGCATGCGATCGACTTGCGTCAGCAATTCCCCTTGCAGGTTGCCGCGTTCGGCTAGTTCCCGCAGTTGCGCGTCAGGCGGAGAGTTCCATAGGAAGTAGCTCAGCCGATTAGCGAGCATCCATGCTGGCAGTGCTTGGTCGTCGCCAATTTCGTTAACGGGTTCGCACAGGAATAAAAACTCTGGCGAACACAGGATCGCGACGAGAACTTCTTTGATGGAGTCTTCGTAGGTCTCGTAGTCCTTGCGGATTGACTGCCAGAACTCGAGGTAGCGGTCGATTTCGTCGGTCTGCGATGGCCGGCGGAAGGCTCGCGTGACAAATCGGTCGAGCACGGTGCGCGTGTAGGCCGAGTCATTGGAGCGGGTGTCAGAGTCGATGAAGATGTTGGTGTGCGACTGCGGCGGCCATTGCGGCAGGTAGGGCGCCTCGAACTCAATGGACTCAACGAGTAGCGGTGGCCCTGTTTCTTTGGCTGACTTGACTAGGTGGTCATTCCAGACTCCGAGCAGCAGGAACCCAGAAAGAATTTCGTTGTCGCCGGATTCCGGCGCCGGAATTGGCAGGTTCTCAAGCCGACCGAAGAAGTTGTATGTCTGTGCCTTGCCGAGTTCGGCGCGGACTTCCTGTGAGTCGCCGAAGGTCGTGTAGTCCATGCCGTCATCCGTGCGCGTGCCGATCAGCGCACGAATCGATGGGGCTAATTGTTCTACGGCTTGGTTTTGTTCCTTATCGTGACGCGACAGGCGTTGGACCAGTGGGTGATCTTTAGGCAGCGGCGTGATCACCACGTCGGTGAAACCCATGAAGAACGGGCCGCCGAGTTCGAGCGATTGATTGCCTTTGCGCATCCCCATCACGCCAAGTGGCGTGACGACGCGCGCCCGCTGCATTTGTTCGGCGCTCATCTCCGGGCGCTCGTCAATTTTGTGGCCAGCGCACTTCAAGCGCACTGACGGCATTGCCTCTTTTTTGACAGGGCGGTGAACTAGATCGATTTGGTAGAAACCGTTGTGCGGTAGTTGGAAGCGAAGTCGGACTTTGCTGTCCTTTGGCACGTCGACCGGCAGCAGTGAGTTGCCGTCCTCACGCAGGTTCTTCTGCTGGTCGCCTTGTTTCGACTGGATGAAGATCGACTCGCCGGCAGTGGATGGTTTGGCGCCTAGTTGGTCGTCATCGGACAAGGTCGCCATGGCGATCGGCTCATCGAGACGCACTAGGATTTGCTTGCGCAGAGGCGGCACGTAACCGCGCGAAGCCTTGACGCGCATGATGAAGTCGCCTTGCTCTGGCCAGACGCGTTGCATCTCTAGCTTGAGGTTGGGCGATGGACCTTGCCACGATGCGGGCACGACCTCTTTTCTCGGTAGGGCCGATAGCAGCATCATGCCTTTATCGACGCTGCGGAAGCGGTCTTGACCCGAGCCGCGAAGGCCGACACTGATCTTGCGCTGGATGCGGTGACGTTCCTTGATCTGCTCGTCGGTGCCGCCAGTGATGACGCGACCATTCTCGAGAATCTCGACCGTGAAGTCGTTGGGGTTGAGCGCTACCGATTGGTAGCCACCGGTTTTGCCAGCGACTTTGCCTTTGCCTAGGTCCTTGCCGAACGTGACGCGGTAGTGCGTCACGTTTGGCTTGGCTTGAGCGATCGCTTGCTCGAGTCCTTGGCGGGCGATGATTTGGTAGTTGTCGAGGTGCAGTGATGATGCTTGGAGCACTTCCCCGTTGTTGCTGAAGCCATTCTTGGCTTTGCCATCATCTGGTAGGGTCTGCGCGAAGTTGATTTTGACGCCAAGCAGGTCTTGCAGGCTGTTGGTGTATTGGTCACGCGTAAGTCGCCGCATGACTACTTGGCGTTCCCCCTTTTGTCGCTCAGCGGCATTCTTGAGTGACTCCTGCATCCAGCGCACCATCAGGCGACGCTCTTGGTCGCTCATTTGATCTTTGTCTTCGGGCGGCATCTCACCGCTGTTGATCATGTCGAGCGCCGAGTGCCATCCTTCGGCATCCGCGCGCGCGGTCATCTTCGGGTCGAGGATATTGAGTTGGACGTCACCTTTCTGCTTCTTGTCGCCATGACAGCGGAAGCAATACTTCGCAAACAGCGGCTCTACCTGTGTCTGGTAGTTAATTGGCGCAGGGTCTTGCGGGCCCTGGGGAGCATGTTCGATGGCGCGACCCGTCGTGAAAACAACGGCCATTACGATGGAGGCGATCAGTCCGCGACGTTGAAATACTGGCTGCATATGCAAGATGTGGGCGCACCGAGTTTAGCAGCACAGCGCCGCAGATGTTACTAACGCTTGTTACCGATGGCGGTAAGCGCGAATCGCTCCGTTGTTGGGTGCAAATAGCAGGGTGCCATCTGGTGTGGCGACCAGCGAGCGAATGTCGCCGAACAGGTTGATACCGTGAGCTTGCGGGGGCAGCACGGCCAACTTGCCGCCAGCTATTTGCAATACAAGCCCAGTGCCGCCGTCGTGACGGCCCGTTTCCGGTTCCGGTGAGAAATTGTTCTGGGCGCAGATGAGCAGGTCTTTTTGCACGATCATCGCGTTGATTGGTGCAATCTGGGCTCGGTGCGGCAGCGGCTCGATCGTGAAGTGGCCTTTGCCATCATTGCGAAGAATGCAGCTGGCCAACTGCGTAGCCGCTACTTCGCCGCAGGTGTTCAGCTTCTCTTCGGTGTAGATGTCCTTGAGCAGGCTGCTGGCGAACTTCTCGTAGGTTGGGAAGCGCGTACCGATGCTTGGCATGGCGCCGCTGCTGCAGCTGCGGCCGCGTACTGGCAGCAAGCGATCGCCTTCGTATTTTGCTTCGATTAAGTCGCGGCGGCCATCTTCGTCGAAGTCGCCGAAGTAGAGTCGCGCTGGCTTATCTGGCGTAGCTTTGTATTTGGTGTTCCAGCCCTGGTTGCCGGCGATGTAGTCGAGGTCGCCATCGCCGTCGACATCCCATTCTGCTAGGCAGTTCCACCAGCCCGTGGCTTCGCTGAGGCCGGCGATATCGGTTGTATCGGTGAAGCGTTCGCCATCATTGCGAAGTAAGCGGATTGGTTGCCAGTGCGCCGCGATCAGTAGGTCGATCTTACCGTCGCCATCGGCGTCGGTGAACAGCGCGTCGGTCACCATGCCTGCGGTTAACAGTGGGCTAGCAATGTCTTTCGTGACATCCGAAAAGGTGCCGCCGTCGTTGCGGTAGAGGCGGCTGGCGGGGGCGTCTGGGTAGGCGCCGGGGATCAGTCGGCCAGCAACGAAAACATCAAGGTCGCCGTCGCCGTCGTAGTCGCCGACCACCGCGCGTCCCGATGATTCTCGGATGTCGGGGAATGCGGAGTCGTCTCGGGTCAACGTCCCCCTGTGATTGCGGTAGAAGCGGTCGCGAAGGTTTGTGTGGCCCGATGCGACTTCGCTGCCGCCGCTGGTTACTAGCAAGTCTGTGTCGCCATCCGCGTCTGCGTCAAACAAGCACGCACCGATATCTTCGCTCGAGGCATCTTTGCGGAATAGATCCTCCACAGTTAGCAAGTCGAGCTCGCCATCGATGACATGCAGCTCGCCTGGTTGGTCTTTGGCGCCGCCGACGAAGACGAACTCCTCGGCTGCAGCTAACGCCGGTCCGAGGCGGCTGACGAGTGCTGGCAGCAAGGGTTGGGCGACATACTCATCGAAGTCATTCTCGCGATGCCTGTAACGGGGCAGGGATTCACCGGTGTCGGCAGGCACGAATAGCGGTGGCTGCACGTTTGCCTTGGCGTCGCCATCGATGCGCGGTGGTTCCTGGTTGCTCTCGGTAATGACGTAGCGAGCGTGCGTCTCGAGGTTTTCGAATTGCTGCACGTGACCCGAAGGCCAATAGACCGAGATGTTGACCGTCGCCGCGTCGCCTAAACCGAAGTGCAGCTCCGGCGCTTGGCCTGACAGGTAACCGCGTGAAAGCACCATCTCGCGCACGATACGCTGGCCGCTTGGCAGTTGCGCGACAACTCGCGCGCCGACGCCGAAGCGTTCGCTGCGCTGGCCCTTGAGTCGCACGATGATCGACTTGCCCGTAGTTGTCTGGTTCTCGTAGAGAGCTGCCGGCGCTTCGAAATTGTGCACCAGCACGTCGAGGTCGCCATCGCCATCGAAGTCGGCAAGCGCGGCGCCGTGGGACACCGCCTCGAGATCGAGGCCCCAATCCTTACCGACGTTTTCGAACACCAGATCCGACGAGTTGCGCAGCGCGACGTTCTTCTCAGGCACCGCTGCGACGTTCTGGATCAACGCAATGGCGGCCTGTTGGCGACCCTTGCGCCACAACTCGGCGACCCGCATTTTTAGGTCTGGGTCGGTGTCGAAGCGCGCGATGCCGTTGGTGGCGAACAGGTCGACACGGGTGTCTTGGTCGAGATCGCCGAACAACACCGACCACGTCCAGTCTGTGCTTGCGACGCCAGCAAGTTTCGCTGCTTCTTGGAACTTGCCCAGACCATTGTTGAGCAGCAACGCATTGCGCATGACCTGTGGTGGCTCGGAGTGCATCAGCACGGGCCGCTCTTCTTGCATGTCGCCCATCAAGACCTTGGCCTTTTTGTGGGTTGTCATGCTCATGTCGGCGATCAAGAAGTCAAAGTAGCCATCGCCATCGACGTCGGCAGCATCCGATCCCATTCCGTAATAGGCAGTGTGCGGAACGGCTTCCTTGGTCACGTTGCGGAACGTGCCGTTGCGCTCGTTGTGGTAGAGCGTGTCGGGTGTCTCAAGGTCGTTGGCGACGTAGAGATCTGGGTAGCCATCGCCGTCGTAGTCGCACCAGGTTGCCGATAGTCCCATGCCGCGGTCGGCGATGCCGGCGCTGGTCGTGACGTCGATGAATCTGCCGCCGACGTTGCGAAGTAGGCGGTCGGGTTGGCCAGCGGTGTAGATGTGGCCACGGAAGGCGAAGACGTGCTCGAGCAGATCCTTGGACAGTGCGTCGTTGGTGAGCTTGCCTTGCGCCGCGAGCTCGCGCAGCTGTTGCCATTGCTGCTGCGTCGGCACCAATTCTGGCGGCTTCTTTGCGATGTCGTTTGGTGGTCGGAAACCGTGCAGCACTTCTGGGGTGTCGGTCCAGCCAGCGTGAAGCGCGCGATTCGTCAATAGGTAGAGGTCGAGTGTGCCGTCGCGATCGTAGTCGGCAAATGCTGCCATCGTCGATGCTGCGACTAGGTCGAGCCCGAACTTCTCGCCGTTCTCTAGGAAGGTGCCGTCGCCCTGATTCTCGTAGAGCAGGTTCTTGGACTCGATGTTGCAGACATAGAGGTCGAGGTCGCCATCGCCGTCGATATCTGCGAAGGTCGCCCCGGATCCCCATGCTTCGCCGCCGTCTACGTTGCCAACCTTGGTGGTTACGTCTTCGAAGCGCAGTGGGGCGATTTGGCGGAACAGCTTGTTCGCGCCGTCTTGTGACACCATGTAGGCGTCGAGCAAGCCGTCGCCGTCGTAGTCGCCAACTGCGAGGCCAGCACCATTCGTGAGGTAGGTGTAGCGATTTTCACGCTTGAGCCGATTGGTGAATGCTAGACCGGATTCTGCAGCGGGCACCCGACGAAACAGGGGCGCTCCAGGAGCGTTGCCTTCGGTTGGCCGGAGTTGTTCCGATTGGATGCTACCTGGAGCAGCCGGCGTTTGTGGTTTGCTGCAGGCGATTGCGCAGGAGAGCGCCACGCAGACCGTCATCGCCCAAGTTCGAGGGCCGATGTCCGAGCGCTGGATGAGGGCGAGCGGATCGGGTGCTTGGTTTGCGGGTGGGACCCTCGGGTTCATGGCTTCATTATCGCATGTCTGGGCCTATTCGCCCACAACCGTCACGACTTGCTAGTCGGCCCGCTGCCCGTCTGGGGCTGCTTCGTAAGGAAGTATTCTGCTCTCAATGGATTGACGTTCTTTTTGCTTTGCCTGAGTAATTGGTCCGAGCGGCCCTCGATGGCTCAAATTATGTGCTGTTAGGCGACACCTATAATTGCCTGCGCAGGCGAGTAGTGGCCATGATTACCTCGTTTGTGGCGTTGTTAGGCCGCTGTGAGGGCGGGGGAGCTAGTCGCGGGATGTGCCCAACTGGGGCGCCTTTCTGGGGCCGTTACGAATGATTCGTTGTCGTCTGAAGATCACTGCTTGCGTTGCCGTGGTCGGTTCGGAAAGGTGGTATGTCCGCGATGTGGAACGTACGAAGCCGACCGACTATTTACCTGCTGGCAATGTGCGTCGGCGCGGTTGCAGGGATCGGTGCGCTGCTATTCGAGTATAGCGCCGCATTCATTGTCCATTTCGTTCTCGTCGGAGTTGGTGGATACGCCCCCAACGGCCCCAAGGGTGAGGTGCATCTGTTTGATGCCGAAGGCGGCGGCCATGCGATCTCCTGGTGGTGGCTGTTGCTACTGCCTGCAATCGGGTGCTGCTTGAGCTCGTTGATTTCTGAGCGATTTGCTCCCGAGGCTAAGGGGCACGGCACCGATGCGGCCATCGATACCTACCATCGCGGTGGCGGTCGTATGCGAGGCCGCGTGCCGATTCTGAAGGGTATCTGTAGCGCAGTGACCCTTGGATTCGGCGGCAGTGGCGGTCGCGAAGGGCCGATCGCGCAAATTGGCGCCGGATTCGGTTCGTTTTTAGGCCAGCGTCTTGGTCTGGGTGATCGGGCCTGCCGAACCCTGTTAGCTGCTGGTATGGCTGGTGGCGTCGGGGCGATCTTCCGCGCGCCATTTGCTGGAGCTTTGTTTGCCGCTGAGATTTTGTATCGAGATGCCGAACTCGAAAGCGAGGTCGTCATCCCTGCATTTTTGTCATCCGCCGTCGCCTACTGCGTGTTTTGCGGTTGGCTTGGGGAGTTTGGTGTGTTGTTCGAGTTAGGCCCGAACTTCAACTTCGACAATGTCGTCGAGATGCTCCCATACACGCTGCTTGCCTTTGCGTTGCTGCCGGCAATTGGGTTCTACACACGCTTTTTCTATGCCTGCGAACGATTCTTTACGCGCTTGACCTGGCCGCGTCCGGTCATCGCGGCAGTCGGCGGGCTGTTGACTGGAGCAGTGGCGCTGGTGGCCTGGCTGATCATGGGCGACGAGCGAGCGCTTGCGGTCCTGAGCAGCGGGTATGGCGTCTTACAAGACACGTTAGATGGCAGCGTGCTTGGTTGGAGTGGCGTTGGCCTGTTGCTGTTGGTCGCCGTCGGCAAGGTGTTGGCAACCTCGTTTACGATTGGCTCGGGTGGCAGCGCCGGGGTGTTTGGACCGAGTATGGTTATCGGCGGGGGCGTCGGCGGTGCGGTTGGCTTGCTCTGCCACCAAGTGGGTTGGGTCGATAACCCAGCGAGCTTGTGCATCGTAGGTATGTGCGGTTTCTTTGCCGGAGCCGCGAAAACTCCGATTTCGACGATCGTCATGGTGACGGAGATGACGGGTTCGTATCAGCTGCTGTTGCCAGCGGTCTGGGTTTGTGGCCTGACCTTCCTATTGTCGCGACGTTTCGTGCTCTATCAAAAGCAGGTTCTCAACCGCGGCATGTCGCCTGCGCATCGCGGCGAGTATGTCGAGGCGTTGCTTGAAGACATGACGGTTGCCGACGTGTTTGAGCCAAGCGAAGTAGATACTGTTACTTCTGCGACCTCTCTGCGGCGAATCGTCCAGAAGATCGCGAGTGGCCGTCAGGATTACTTTCCAGTCGTTGATGACGGTGTCTTTGTGGGCATTGTTTCGGCGCACGATGTGCGCGAATACACGTTTGACGAGAGTATCTACACCATCGCCATCGCCGCCGACATCATGTCGAATCCGCCGGTCGTCGTGCGGCCTGAGGATGATTTGCATAAGGCGCTTGAGACCTTTGATTCCATTTGGATCGATGAGTTGCCAGTGGTTTCGAGTGAGGATCCGAACCTTGTTCTCGGTCAATTACGTCGCCGAGCGATCAATCGTGCCTATACCAAAAAATTGAAGGAACTAAGGGCGTTGCAGCAGGCGCAGCGCGACGCCTAACGGTGTTTTGGTGGTGGATACTGCTATCCCAGGGCTAGCGAGATCCGCCCCAGGGTTGAGAAATCCACTGGCCGACTGTTAGGCCCAGAAAGTCTGTCACCTACTACGTTTGCTGGCCCCTAGTCAGTGTGGTTCTCGGGTGGGGACAGAAGATATGTTTGGACTTTGTTCGGGTTCCTGTTAGGGTTCCGGTATGCACCCGAGGGTGCCTTTGCAACGACAGAGATCCCGTGGGAGGGGCGATACGATGACATCGAAGGCAGTTCAGAAGGCCTTGGCAGCCAAGGCGAGTAAGCGAGAGTCTCTACGGGCAGAAGCTCTGAGCGATGCTTTAGCAGCAATCCATAAGAACCACGGTGATGGTTCCATCATGCGGATGGGCGACAAGCAGGTCGTCCCAATTGAAGGCATTTCAACAGGATCGCTCGGTCTAGACCTGGCTACGGGCGGCGCTGGATTCCCGCGCGGTCGCGTTGTCGAGGTTTATGGCCCAGAATCGTCAGGTAAGACGACTCTCACCCTTCATGTCGTTGCCAATGCCCAGCGGGCAGGCGGCACTTGTGCGTTTATCGACGCCGAGCACGCGCTTGACCCTCAGTATGCTCGTCGCCTAGGCGTGGACATCGATTCACTGCTGATTTCGCAGCCGGATCATGGTGAGCAAGCTCTCGACATCTGTGAGACATTGGCGAAGTCTGGTGCGATCGACTTGATCATTATTGACTCCGTTGCGGCGCTGGTTCCAAAGGCCGAAATCCAAGGCGATATGGGAGATAGCTTCGTTGGTCTGCAGGCTCGTTTGATGAGCCAGGCGCTGCGCAAGCTGACCGCAGTCACCGCTAAGAGCAACACGACGTTGATCTTCATCAACCAGATCCGAGAAAAGATCGGCGTGATGTTCGGCAGCCCAGAGACCACGACGGGTGGCCGTGCGCTGAAGTTTTACTCATCGGTTCGGATCGACATCCGACGCATTGGCCAGATCAAGGACGGCGATGTGCCGATCGGTGCGCGCACGAAGGCGACGGTCGTCAAGAACAAGGTCGCACCCCCTTTCCGCAAGACGGAGTTTGATATCCTTTTCAATGAAGGCATCAACCGACTGGGTGAGTTGCTCGACCTCGGGGTCGAGAACGGCATCATTCGACGTTCTGGCACCTGGATGAGCTACGGCGAGACGCGTCTTGGCCAAGGTCGTGAGCGTTCCCGCGAGTTCTTGAAAGAGAACCCAGACATGGCGAAGGAGATCGAGGAAAAGGTCCTCGACAAGCTTTTGCCAAGTCGTCAGCCAGAGGCAATGGCGGAAGCTGCGGCTGACGCAGCTGCTCCCGGTAGGGAGGCTCCCGTCAAGCCAGCGCCTCGAACGGCTAAGATGGCCGAGGCTGAGGCAGCCAGTAGCGCGACGAAGGGTCCTGTCGGGAACAATAAGATCCCAAGCCGCAAGTTCGGGCGCTGATCCGCTGGTCGCTAGTTTGCGATCAGGAGATTAGGCAGCCGGAGTGGCTGCAGGAATGGTTGCAGCAGACTGCTGGCAGCTACTTGCCGGCAGCTACTTGCTGGCAGCTATTTACCGGCAGCCACTTGCCAGCAGCCATGCTGCGGCTAGCGCTGTCCTGAGCGCGGGGCGTGTTTGCTGACGAAACCGTCCCGCCAGAGTCCTTTGGGTTGCTGGTTGGTTCGGATTCCTGACCGGGGCGCCATCCCTGGTATTCTGTCGGGAGCATGGACCACTGGCGCAGTTGCAGTTCACCCTGAAGGCAGTTGACTCTCGAGATTCGGGGCTCGTCAGCAGTCATTCCTGCATTGCTGGTGCTCCTTTGGCGGATTCGTGAGGCTGTAGAGGCTCTGCTCCGAGGATTTTCGGCCATTATTGGGGCCATCTAAACCGGTCATAGGCGGCCCCATTTTCGGAAGCAGGTCTCGAAGTCCGCCTGCTAGTTGTGATGCGTTTGGCTACGAGGGGCAAGATTGGCTACAAAACGTGCGCCCGAATCGGGCCAAACGAACCATGAAGTCGCTGACTGCCGCAGAGATCCGTTCCAAGTACCTCGAGTTCTTCACTGGCCATGGCCACTCTGTGATGAACTCAGACCTCTTGGTGCCCGCCAATGATCCGACCCTACTTTTTACGGGGGCCGGCATGAATCAGTTCAAGGATATGTTCCTTGGCAAAGGCACCTTGCCGACTAAGCGTGTCACGACCGCGCAAAAATGTCTGCGAGTGCCCGACCTCGACAACGTCGGAGTGACACCACGTCACCACACGTTCTTTGAGATGCTGGGCAACTTTTCGTTTGGCGACTACTTCAAGGAGGACTGCATCCAGTGGGTTTGGTCGTTCTTTACGGAGGTCTGTGGCATCTCAAAAGATCAGTTGGTGGTCACCGTCTATAAGGATGATGACGAAGCTTTTGAGATCTGGACAAAGAAGATCGGGTTGTCACCTGATCGAGTATTCCGCTTTGGTGAGAAGGAAAACTTCTGGCCGGCGGAAGCTCCGAGCAAAGGGCCTAACGGCGTTTGTGGTCCGTGTTCAGAAATCTATTTTGACCACGAATCTGGGACTGCATTTCCGAGTAGCGAGGGGCTTGAAGATTTGCCTGCGCCTCGTTTTCTTGAAATCGGCAACTGCGTGTTCACGCAGTTTGATCGTCAAAGTGACGCATCGTTGAAGCCGCTGCCGCAGAAGAACATTGATGTTGGTCTTGGTCTTGAGCGCATCGTTGCCGTTCTGCAGGGTGCTGAGAACAACTTCGAAACCGATTTGTTCCGTCCATATCTGTCGCACGTCGCCAAGCTCTCGGGAGTCGAATATGGCGTCGATAAAGACAAGGACATACGTATGCGCCGGATCGCAGATCACGTGCGCGCGATCACATTCTGCATTGCAGATGGCGCCTTGCCTAGCAACGAGGGGCGCGGCTACGTCGTTCGCAAAATCCTGCGCAGAGCAGCTCGTGATGGCTATGAGCTTGGGCTAACCAAGCCGTTTCTCTGCGACATGGTAGACGTCGTCGGCGAGGTGATGGGAGATCAGTATCCCGAAGTCCGGGGGAACGCTGCGCAGTGTCGCGCCGTGATTCGCGCGGAAGAAGAAAACTTTCTCGTCGTCTACAAACAAGGGATGGCGCGCCTTGACGAGTTTTTGGCGACGGCTCTTACAGGCCAGTCGCGTGGAGCGGTTCTCGGCGGTAGCGGCGAGTTCGCGTTCCAGTTGCACGATACATACGGCTTCCCGGTTGATATCACCCAGAAGGTCATCGAAGAGCGTGGCTATGGCCTTGATGAAGGTGGTTTCCAGGCTGCGATGGAGCAGCAGCGTGATCGCGCTCGCGCACATGCTTCGACCTCAGAGGCGGTCTTTACTGCGAGTGTTGCGGTTACATTGCGCGATGCAGGTCATGAGCCGAGCCAGTTTGTTGGCCATTCGGAATTGTTCTGCGAAAGCGAATTGTGCGCGTTGGTCGGCGACGGGGAAGCGTTGCTCGGCCGTGCCGAGTCAGGTCAGAGCGTTTTGGTGATCACAAAGCAGACGCCGTTCTATGCGCAAGGTGGGGGGCAGGTTGGCGATCATGGTCGTATAGAGACCGCAACTGGTGCCGCTCTGGTCAAGAACACTACGGCTCTCGATGGCTTTCATCTGCACCAGGCTGAAGTGCAGTCTGGACATTTGGAGTGCGGTCAGCAGGCGCGATTGGAAGTTGCTGATGACGCACGTCGCGCTACCGAGCGCAATCATACCGCGACCCATCTGTTGCACGCTGCGCTCAAGCGCGTGCTGGGTGATCATGTCAGCCAGGCTGGCTCAGAAGTGAACTCCGAGCGCTTGCGTTTCGACTACACCCAGCCTGAAAAGCCGAGTGCTGATAAACTGCGAGAGGCAGAAGAGCTTGTTAACGAGCAGATCTTGCAGGCAATCGACGTTGCGGCCTGTGTCCAAAACATTGACGACGCACGCAAGAATGGCTTCGTTGCGTTGTTCGGTGAAAAATACGGCGCAGAAGTGCGAACGCTGCAGGTCGGTGATTTTTCTAAGGAACTGTGCGGTGGAACCCACGTTCGAAACTCTGGCAACATTGGCGTTTTTCGAGTGGTCAGCGAGACCGCCGTCGCAGCAGGCACCCGCAGAATAGAGGCGGTGACTGGCCGCGTGGCCCTGCGCATGGCTCGCGCAGAGCGTGATCAATTGGCTACCGTTTCGGGGCAGCTCAAGGTTGCAGGCGATCAGGTTCCGGCCCGGGTTCGAGAATTGGCCGATGAATTGAAGAAGACCAGGAAGCAGCTGGAGAAGGCTCTCGCGCCAGATCTTGATGCGGAAATGGACATCCTTGCGAAAGGAATCGTCGCCCATGAGGGCGTCCATACCATCGTTTATGAGCGGCCCGGGCTGCAGACGAAGGATGCCCAGGAGCTGCTCCATCGTGCCCAGCAAAAGTTTGCCCCATTTGCTGGTGTCGTCTTAAGTGTAGGCGCTGACTCGGTCTTGGTTGTGGTGGCTATCAGTAAGGAATTGACCAGCAAGGTGAAGGCTGGCGATTTGGTTAAGTCCCTTGCCGGCCTCTTGGGAGGTGGCGGCGGCGGACGGCCAGATGCTGCGCAGGGTAAGGGAAAAGACGTCAAAAAGGCCGGTGAGGCCTCGGCGGCGGCTCTTGCGGCCCTTCAGGCAGCTGGGCTGCGGCCTTAATTGCCTGTGGGCACTGGCCTATGCACTCTTTGCTAAGAGTGACGGACAGTCCAGACCGGGCGTTGACTTCGAGCCCGTCCTCCGTAACCTGTCTACCCCAACAATCCGGTGCTGGGCACATCGCGGCGGTTCGCGACGTGCTCCTGAGATCGGAAGGCATACTTAAATGGCAGTCCCCAAAAGAAAAATCAGCCGAGCCCGCCGCGGTAGCCGTCGCATCCACTTGGCCCTTACGAGGCTCCAGCTCGTTAGCTGCACACATTGTGGCGCGATGATTCGTCCGCACACGATCTGTAAGGCTTGTGGTCACTACCGCGGCCGTCAGATTCTCGTCGCCAATAGCCCTGCAAACTAGCGGCTAATTGATCCAGTAAAGCACTGGGTCAAACCGCTGGGGCGACCGGTCTAGCGAACTAGCTAGTCGACACGTCGATGCCGCAGTCGGATCATCAGCTCGCACAGGGCCCAACCGTGTACTATTCGCGGCTGCACTGTTGTGGGTTGTTGTCTGACCTGTTGCGATGCCCTAGCTTTTGGCCCGAGAAGGCTGAGTCGCAGATAGACAAGTGATTCAGCATTTCCACAGCCGTGGTGGTTTGTCGGTATCGGTGAGGTATTTAACCGAGACGGAACCCACAATTGGCTAACCTGTTTCCGGGCTGCACACGGCGGCCACGCAATCAGCTATGAGCAAAATCGTTCTCGATGCAGTTGGCGGTGACCACGCCCCTACGGAAGCCGTTGCTGGCGTGGCCTTGGCCTTGAGCAATGGTTACTTGTCTGCCAACGAAGTCATTCTGACTGGGCCTGAGCAATTGGTGCGCGATGCATGCGTTGCCGCTGGTTTGCCGAGTGAGGTGGAAATCGTTGACGCTCCGGATGTGTTGTCGGGCGATGACACGCCAACCGACGCGATGCGTAAGAAGCCGCGCAATAGCATAGCGGTTGGCATCAAACTGGTGAAGGAAGGCAGGGCGGCGGGCTTCGTGAGTGCTGGTTCGACAGGCACCGTAGTTGCCGCCGCAACTCTCGGGCTACGTTATCTGGAAGGCATTCGTCGCGCAGCCATCGGGGCGATCATCGAGGGTGAGAAGCATCCATTCTTGGTCCTAGATGTCGGCGCGAACCCAATGCCAAAGGCACACCATTTGGCGCATTACGCGTTGATGGGTTCAGCCTATTACAGCTGCCAGTTCCAGAAAGAATCACCCTGTGTTGGCTTGCTCAACATTGGCAGTGAGGAACTGAAAGGTAACCCGGTTGTTCGTGACGCCTTTGCGATGATGCAGGGTATGCCGATTAACTTTCATGGCAACATCGAGGGTGATCGCCTGTTCGCGGGTGGATGCCACGTCGTCGTTTCAGATGGCTTTAGTGGCAATGTATTGCTCAAGGTTGGTGAGGGAGTCGCAGAGTATTTGGTCCGCACCATGTTCGGCTTGATGAAGCATGCCGGTGTTGCTCCCGAGCAAATGAAGGCGGTCCAGAAGGCCATCATGCCGCGTGTCGATTTCAGTGAATACGGCGGAGCCTTGCTCTTGGGAGTCGAAGGTTATGTCACCATTTGTCACGGTCGCTCGCAGGCGCCGGCCTTTGCCAACGCTCTGCGCTTCGCGCATCGCGCGTCGGCAGGCAAGGTCAACGAGCACATTGTTGCTGCTGCGAAGCAACTGGACCTCACTGGTGGTGGGGCAGCATCCGCTGAGGTTGATTCGACTAGTCGGGCCAGCACCCCAGAGCCTAAGAATGCTTCTAACGAGGGAGATCGGTAATGTCAGATCTGGGGTCTATGCGCCGAGTCGGCGTTGCGGGTCTGGGGCGCTACGTCCCTGAGAAGGTGCTCTCGAACACTGACTTAGAAAAGATCGTAGATACATCTGACGAGTGGATCGTGCAGCGAACCGGGATCAAGGAACGTCGCATCGCCGCCAAAGATCAGGTCACTAGTTCGTTGGCGATTGAGGCTGCCAAACAAGCGCTTGAAGATGCTGGCATCAGCGGTGAAGAGATCGAGTTGATCATTTGCGCCACAGTGACTGGCGACCAACCGTTTCCCTCAACAGCTTGTCGCGTCGGGCTTGAGATTGGAGCCAAGACTGCAGGTGGCTTTGACGTTGCCGCAGCGTGTAGCGGCTTCGTGTTTGCCACCCAGATCGCGGCCAACATGATTGCCACGGGTCAATATTCGAAGGTGCTCGTGATTGGCGCTGAGATCCTTAGTCGCATTCTGGACTACGAAGATCGCAACACCTGTGTGCTGTTTGGCGACGGTGCTGGTGCCGCTGTGTTGACGCCACTTGACGTGGCAAAGCGCGGTGAATACCTGGGTGGCTCTATCAGTATGGAGGGTGGGGCCGAGGATGTGCTGGCGCAGCCCGGTGGCGGTAGTCGTCATCCTGCATCGCCTGAGAGCATTGAGAATCGCTTGCACTTCATGAAGATGGGGGGCACCAAGGTCTTCCGCTTTGCGGTGCGAGTTTTCGCGGGACTAGTGCGTGACGTCATCGAAAAGTATGGCAAGGACGAGATTGGTGTGATCATTCCGCACCAGGTCAACCAACGCATCATTGAGTCTGCAATGGATCAGGCTGGCCTGCCAATGGACATGGTCTATTGCAATATTGACCGCTACGGCAATACCTCGGCGGCTTCGGTGCCGATTGCGTTGCGTGAAGCATACGACGCCGGTCGACTGATCAAGGGCAAGTTGGTAGTGATGCCAGCCTTTGGCGCTGGGATGGCCTGGGGCCATACACTGCTTCGCTGGTAGCGATTTGTTGCTGCGCGCAGCGCAGATTTCCAGCATTTCGTAGCCGATTATTACTCCTTTGTCGTGCTCTCACGACATCATCCGTTAGCTCATGAACCTGTCTTCTAAAGTTGCTCTCGTTACCGGTGCATCGCGTGGTATTGGTCGGGCGATCGCCGTCGAGCTCGCAAAGCATGGCGCTGAAGTCTTCTGCACATCGACCAAGGCTGGCGGCTGTGATCAGACGCTTGAGGCCATTGCGGAACTGGAGAACGATGCCTCTGCACATGCATTGGTCTGCAATGTCAGCGATGCCGAATCGGTCGACGCTTTGGCGAAAGGTGTGCTCGAAGAAAAGGGCAAGCTCGACTTCCTGATCAATAACGCAGGCATCACTCGAGATGGCTTGTTCCTGCGCATGTCGACGGATGACTTTGACGACGTGATCCAAACCAACTTGCGCGGTTCGTTCCTGGTCTGCAAAGCATTCGCGCGCGCCATGGCGAAAGCCCGTGCTGGTCGGATCATCAACATCGGTTCGGTCGTTGGCCTGTCAGGTAACGCAGGTCAGGCAAACTACGCAGCTAGTAAGGCTGGGCTGCTTGGGTTGACTAAGTCGCTTGCTCAGGAACTTGGTGGTCGTGGCGTCACCGCCAACTTGATTGCCCCCGGTTTCATTGCGACAGACATGACGGCTAGCCTGCCTGATGACGTAAAAGCCGAGATGATGAAGAATATTCCCCTCTCTCGCTTTGGCGACGCGTCTGACATTGCTCAGATGGCCGCCTTCCTGTGCAGCGACGGGGCTTCTTACATCACAGGGCAGACCTTGGTGGTCGATGGCGGCATGGCGATGTAGCGATTTCCGCCGCCTTTGGCGGCGTCGATTTCGCACAGATTAACGTAAGTCGTTTTCTTGGAACGCTTCCAGCTGATTGATCAACCGAGCCGGCTGGCAAACTCATTCCTATTTGCAGTAGCAAACTATCTGGTCTCAGAAGATTCATTCGCTACGCTGACGACTCGATTCACTTCGGCGGCTCTCTTTTCCGCCTCTCGCGGTTTCGGACGATGATTCCGGAGCCCAATCGTTTTCATGTTCCTGGTCGTGGAAGGCTTCCCAGCCTGCGGCCTACGTATATCTAAGTAAGAGGCAAGAAAGTGTCGAAGACCGAAAACATCGAAGAGCGCGTCCATAACATCGTTTGCGAGCAGCTCGGAACCACCCGCGACAAGATCTCTGCCGAGACGTCGTTCATCAACGACCTCGGTGCTGACTCGCTCGACACCGTCGAGCTTGTCATGGAGTTCGAGGACGAGTTCGAGATCAACATCCCAGACGAAGACGCAGAGAAGATCCAGACGGTTGGCCACGCGGTCACCTACATCTCTGGCAAGCTCAGCTAGTTTCTTTCTCGTCGAGTAATTTTGATCGCTTAGCCGATCTCACGTCACTGCGAATGCCGGTGCGGGAGTCGGCTTGGTCATTTCGCTGTCATCGCGACTTCGGTCGCGTTTCGACGGTTAGCCGTGAGGTAAAACGATGAGTAGACGCCGCGTCGTGATCACCGGGGTTGGGGCCGTTTCGTCCCTAGGCCTCGATCTGCCGACTACCTGGGGCAAATTGCTCGAGGGTCAGTCTGGTGCTGGATTGATCACCAAGTTTGACACCGAGAAGCACACCACCAAATTCGCCTGTGAGGTTTGGGATTGGAACTCGGCTGATCACTTTCCCAAGACCGAGTCGAAGCGACTTGAGCTATTCACCATGTACTATCTGGTGGCTGCATCTGAAGCGATGAAGTCGTCTGGCTTAGACATGGATGGTGAAGACCGCACCCGTGCAGGTTGCATCCTTGGCACTGGCATTGGAGGCATCCAAGAGATCGAGGCCAGCAAGGACATCCAGCGACAGCGCGGCGCCAATCGGGTCAGCCCGTTCTTCATTCCAAAGATCATGGCGAATGCCATGGCTGGTCAGGCGGCAATCCGGTTCGGGCTGATGGGTACTTGCTACGTGACGTCATCAGCGTGTGCGAGCGCGAGCCATGCGATAGGCATCGCTATGCGCACCATTCAATATGGTGAGGCCGACATCATGTTGACCGGTGGCTCGGAAGCGGCCACTTCGGAGTTGGGCCTAGCTGGGTTCTGCTCGCTGAAGGCCACCTCTACTCGCAATGATGATCCCAAGCGGGCTTCTCGTCCGTTTGATAAGGATCGTGATGGCTTCGTTATGGGGGAAGGAGCGGCGTCGATTGTCCTTGAGGAGTATGAGCACGCCAAAGCGCGTGGAGCCAATATCCTGTGCGAGGTCCGTGGCTACGGTTCGACTGACGATGCATTCCACATCACAGCCCCTAATGAGGATGCCGATGGTCCGACGCGCGCTATGCAGATAGCGCTTAAGGATGGCGGCTTAAATCCTGAAGACGTGCAGTATGTCAATGCGCACGGTACCAGCACCTACCTGAACGACAAGATTGAGACTGCAGCTGTCCGGCGCGTCTTTGGTGCGCATGCCGACAAGCTGGCGGTTTCGTCGACGAAGTCGATGGTCGGTCACTTGCTTGGGGCATCTGGTGCTATGGAGTTGGCGGCTTGCGCCATGTCCATTAAGCACAGTGTCGTGCATCCGACGATCAATTATGAAACGCCCGATCCGGAATGTGATCTCGATTACGTTCCAAACGTGGCCCGTGACATGAACGTCGACTGTGCGATCAGCAATTCATTGGGATTCGGTGGTCATAACACCAGCTTAGTGATCAGTAAGATCTAATCGATGGGGGCCTCTCGGCCCCGTTGGTTACGCTAGTTGTGTGCGAGAGTGACCTTCGTGTTGGTTGCTTAGACACACCAACGCGAGCATGACTACGGTGCTCGACTCATAGCAACTGTCTCGGAGGTAAGATTGCGAACGGTTCTGGCTGGTGACATCGGCGGCACAAAGTGTCGGTTTGCGCTGGTGAGTGCCGACTTCGGGGTGCACTTCGTTGAGCGCATTGACACCGTGCGTGAGCACAGCGCGTTTGTGTCGGGTATGACAACCGCGTTGCGTTCTGTGATGTCGCGATATCAAGAGCTTGCAGCAAAGGATGGACTCCTTGAGCCACCGATTGCGCTGGGCCTAGGCACCGCCGGGGTGATCCCAGTTGACGGTAGTCGCGTCAACTTTGCTCCCAATCTGCCACTCGAAGGCTTTCCGATGGCGCAGTATCTGCGCGACGAGTTCGACCTACCTGTGACGTTGATCAATGATGGTCGCGCAAGCGCGTGGGGCGAGTATTTGCGTGGCCATGCGGCTGGTAAGGATCCGTTGCTGTGCCTCTTCTTCGGTACTGGCATCGGCATTGGGTTGATTGTTGATGGTAAGCCCTACTCTGGTGGCGCAAACGCGGCTGGCGAGATTGGTCATACGATCTATCGGCCCGGTGGCCGCCGCTGTCCGTGTGGCCAGCTTGGTCACTTTGAGGCCTATTGCGGTGGACGTGCCATTACTGAGCGCGCTGCCGAAGAAATTGGTCCAGCAGCATCTGGTCCATGGACGGTTGGCAAGATCGTCGAGTTGTCGCGTGGTGTACAGATCGCAGATGGTCAGGTTTGCCAGCCAGATTCGCCGGCCGCGAAAGCTCACCAGATACTGGAAGATGCTGCAGAGGCTGTTTGCGCGCTTGTTTCTAACTGCTGCGTATTGTTGAACCCTCGGGCCGTCGTCTTGGGCGGTGGCGTGTTATCTGGCTGGCCTGATTTGCGCAATCGCATCATCGCGCACGTTAACGAGGTGACAAACGAGCCGATCCGGTCGGATCTTGAGTTCGTTTCTAGCATGGGCGGTTCTGACGCCATTTTGTGGGGCGCAGCAGCTGCTACGGGCTCACTCTGGACACCGGGTAGTTAGATCTTCGCCGCAGAGGCGGGGCGGCGCCACACCGCGATCTTTTCTAAAGGTTTATGGCCGTGTGCCGGGCTTGCGGCATGAGCGCTTGCAGCGCGTCGCAGGCCTATTGCTCACTGGGAATTGGCAGCAGCTGCAACATCCCTGTGTGTATGGTCGCGTCGAAGGACAGTACCATACTATGCTACTGATCTGCCGTGTGGTTGGTTTCGGTCGAACCGCTGCCGGGAGGGGTGACCTGCATGGATGTAGCTGTTCTGATTGGTGGTGCTTCGCCAGAGCATGATGTTTCGTTGGCCTCGGGAGCGAAGGTGCTTGAGCACTTGGATCGCGAGCGTTGGCAGGTATGGCCTGTGCTGATTGGGCGCGACGGCTACTGGCATGTGAGTCGTAAGCCACTGGTTGCTGGTGAGGTGTGGACAACTGACGATTGCAAGCAAATGCACGGTCCACTGCGGCCCGGTGCGGCAATGGATTGGTTACTCGATTGTGCATCGATTGATGTGGCCTTCCCGATGTTGCACGGGCCGTTCGGTGAAGATGGAACCGTGCAGGGACTCCTTGAGCTAAGTGGCCTACCATTTGTTGGAAGCGGTTGCGGAGCCTCAGCAGTTGCGATGGATAAACTGCGAACTCGTCAGGTGTATCGCTCTGCCGAGATTGCGATACCGGCTGGCTACGAGCCGACGATGCCTTTTGATAAAGTGAATGCCAGTGTCGAGTTTGCCGAGATGAACCGTGCGATTGGTATGCCGGCATTCGTTAAGGTCGATGCGTCTGGCAGCACGGTTGGTGTCGCACGAATCACCAAAGAATCTGAGCTTGCTGATTTCTTGCTGAGCTTTCGGGGCCAATTTCGACGTTGGTATGCAGAGCAAGCTGTCGTTGGCGAGGAGATAACGGTCGCTGTTCTGGGTAATACTGGTCGTAATCCGCAAGCGCTGCCGCCAATCGGTATCTATCCGGTTGATGATGATTGGTTCACGCACGATGCGAAATATCGGCCAGGTGCAACCGAAGAGATCATTCCTCCCCGGGGTCTGTCCGATGCAATGATTCAAGAGGTTCAACAGTTGGCGGTACGATGCCACGAATTACTAGTCTGCGATGGCTACTCACGAACTGACATGATCGTGACTGCCAGTGGACCGGTCGTAATTGAAACCAACACCATCCCAGGAATGACCGAAAGCAGCCTATTCCCCCGTGCTTCCGCTGCCGCAGGAATCAAATTCCCGAGGTTGATGGATCGATTGCTGGAGTTGGCGCTTGAGCGCCCTTCATTAATCGGGGGCAGTGTTTCGGATCCACTTATTGGTGATGCGGCTGATCATCATGATTCTGCGGCCAACAAGGCAGCAAGTGGTGGAAAGTCTTCTGACTTTGGCGCGAGTCTCTAGCAGTAGCCGTCTACCAAACCCATCTAGCACGTATCTGTCGGTCCTGATGATCTCTGCGTCCAACTTCCTTACTCACCAAGCGCAGCAAATGCCCACCGAAACGAGATCGTTTTGGCAGTGGCTTTATGCCTTTTGCAGTGAGCCAGGAGTGGTTGAGCTACTTCTTTCGGTGGCCATCATTGGAGTGGTCTTATTTGTCTGGTGGCGTCTTTCTGCTTTGGTGCAAAATGCTCGCGCACGTGAGGCGCTGTCAGACTATTTGCTCGGTGTTGAGCAGGCACTTCAAGGCAACCTCGGTGGCGCGGAAAAGCGATTGTCGCGAGTCTTGCAGCAAGATCCTGAGAATCACTACGCCCGTTTGATGCTGGGTAAGGTTCTGGGGGACCTAGGTCATGCTGAGCAGTCCCATCAGCAACACCTGTATTTGCAGCGCGCCTTTGCGGTCGATAGCGGCGAAAATGACTTGATGATGGCGCGAAGCCTGTTTGCGGCAGGGTTGCCCGTTGAGGCTGCCGAACTCGCTGAAAAAGCAATTAGCCGCATGCCGCATAGTGTCGCCGGCTGGGAGTTTATTTATCGAGCCAGACTGCAGAGTGGCGATCACGAGGCTGCTGCTCGTGCCGGTAAAAAGATGCTGCCACTTCTGCCGGAGGGCTCGGTGCGCGATCAATTCCGGGCTGATCTTGCCCGTACTCTCGCCGAGGTTGGCACCTTACGTTGGCTGCAAGGAGATCGAAGATTGGCTTCGCAGTCGGCTAAGGAAGTCCAGGGTTTGGATGCCACAATACGACGCTTGCCGCTCTTGGCTGCGCGGCTTGAGGCTCTGGAGCATGGGGTTGATGTTACCGCTCGACAATTGTCTAGTCCCGATCCGGAAGGGGCCCTAGTGGTCGCTGGTCCAGATGCCACAGGTGGCAAGGATGGCGGCGCTATGGCTGTCTCTGCTGCTGCGAAATTGTCGGGTGGGCATCAGCTGCCGATGGCTACGTTTGCCGGATTGCTCGAGGATGCCCGTTGGGTTTGCAAGGCTTGTGGGGTGCCGTTGTCGCGCAAGGTTGCAGAGTGTCCGCGGTGTAGTGCTGCTGACCCTGCGATCCTGGTCGAGCCAAAGTTGGTCGCGACCATTGAGTCGCCAACTGAGGCGATGGATTGCATTGATATCAATGACGCTCACGTGCAGCGATTGGTTCGTGCTTTTGCTAACGGCAATGAGTCGGCGCGCGCGGAGCTGATTCATTTAGGAGACCGGGCTGTCGAGGAATTGCTGCGGGTTGCTTGGAAGGGCAGCGGGGCGATTTGTGACAAAGCGATTGCTGTCTTGCGTGATATGGGGTCTGAAATTGCTCCGGCGCTATTCCGTGCTAGTGACGTCATCGGACAGCAGCGTTTGGTTGCGATTGGATCGGGGCCTGAAGTAGTGGTTGGTCGGATCGTGCAAAGCTTTGATCGCGATGCCTTGCCGCATATGCAGCAACTCTTTGCATCGTCGCGGCCAGATCATCGTCGCATCTTAATAGACTACTTTTTGGGGTTGGGGGACCTTGAGGCGTTCCAGTCGGTGCTGACTAGGTTCCCACCAATGGAGATTCTGCATCGGCTCAACAACGCCGAGCCAGAAGTCTTGCGGGTTTTCTTGCAGTCTATTCCGCGTGGTCACTTTGTTGCAGACTCGCTGTTGCTAGAGCACACGTTCTATCGTGACGATGCCTTACTCGCAGCTGTCCCTGGAGCGGAAGACTCTGAGGTATTGGTTGCGGTGATGCTTGCGCGTGGGCCGACTCGGGCATTGACCAAGGCGTTGATCACTGGCGTTGCCGATGACCGTCTTGCGCCAACTTCTCAGCGAGTATTAGAGGCGTTGGGTGAGCATGTGCTTGAGCACGTCTTAGCTGCATATGCGGACCCTGATTCAAGCGATCAGGTTCGTGAGCGGTTGGCGCGCGTTTTGGTCCGCGGTGGCGTTCCGGCTGCTGCACATCTTGCGGATAGCTTTGGCCCAGAACCTACGCTGCTCGACGATCGATTGCGGCAGTTGTTGATTATCATTGGAGATCTAGCTGTCGACCCCATGGTCGCGGCCTATGAGCGCTCAGGGTGGCTAGAGAAAGTCGCTGTCGGCTTGATGTCGAGGCTTAACAATCGTCGCGTGCAGATCGCTACCGCTCTTGGTGTTCTAGGGACCAAGTCAGCTCGGAAGGGCTTGAAGTTGCTGCACAAGCGTGAAAAAGACGACAACCTTAGGCTTCACTTGCAGCGTGCGTTGCACGGCCTGGGAGACGCTGATGAGTAAGGCGGGCAAGCTGTTGCTGAAGGGCCTTTGGGCACCGATTAGGGCAATCTTGCCTAAGAATCCCTGGTTGCGCGTGCTGGTCTATGCACTGCCAATCTTGTTGCTGTTGGCTCTTTTCGGCCCGGCACTTGAGGTCGTGTTGCGGTTTGTCGATCTGGTGATTCGTGTTATCGAGCCGATGCTGCAAACGACGATCGGTCGCGTGCTGCTATTGCTTACAGTGTTGACGATCACCGGTCTTTTGTTGGTGTGGTTGTTGCGGCGGCGTGTGCGTGATATGCGCGCCGAAGCAGTGCTTGGCCGGCACTTACAGGCGACTGCAGCATTGGTTGGTTCTGATCGTAAAAAGAGCAGTGATCTATTCCGTCGCGTCGCCAAGTATCGAGGCCCTTTGCCAGAGCGTTATCCGCACCTCTTGCACGATGCTAATTTGAAATTGGCGCGGCAGAGTCTGGCTAGCAATCAGCCAGATGAGGCATTGGGGTGGTTGGCTCGTGTTGTGGAGCCTGGGTTACCCAAGGAGTTGGTTCGTTCGTTGCTGCAGTTGCGTCTAGAAGCGTTGCGGACTCAGGGGCAGGTATTGCCTGCGACACTTCGACGAGAGGCAGAAGAAGCGGTCGAGCGCTTCCCTGATGACGTGAGCATGCTTGCAGTATTACGCGACCTTGCCGAGAGCGACGGCCGCGACGGGGAAGCGCTGCAATGGCAGGAGAAAATTGCCAAGCATGCGCCTCCCGCAACCAGTGTTGGTGAGCGGCAACGCTTTGTGGATGGACTGGTCGCGGCCGGTAGGCGTGCCCTCGAAGCAGAGGAACTCGATGCCTGCAAGAAGCTATCGAAGCGACTCCAGAAGGCAGATCCTGATGGTGTGTCTGCGAAGCTCCTGCTGGGAGACATGCACCGCAGCGCTGGCGACTTTCGTCAAGCAGTTCGCGATTATGGGAGCACGCGTTCCCCCGCGGGCCTCGACCGCATTGCCGAGCTATTGACTGAGAATCCTGCAGTTGTCGAGCCGCGGGAGCTCTTGGCGAGTTGCCCAACAAAAGGTGTGTTGCTGTTGGTCGCACGCGAGTTGGCTCGGGCGGGGGAATACGATCGAGCCGAGCGGGCTGCCCGAGTTGCCGCAGAATCTCTGGGGCCAACGCCAACCGTTTGTGCTGTGCTCGCCGAAGTGCTTGATCTGCTCGGTCAAGAGCAGAAGGCGCAGCTGTTGCGTGAGGAGACTGTTGCTCGACTTCTGGCTCCGCCGTCAGCCCCAGTCAGCTAGCGTGAGTTTCTTCGAGCCGCCATTTTGCTCGTGGCCTGGCTGAGCTTGAAAAGACTTGATGTCCGGCGCACGTTGCGCACAGGCTTGGCATGCCCAATTCGTTGCCTGATTTGGGCAGCCAAACCTGAGCGGCTCCGGGTCTTCCCGCGGCTTTGGAGCAGAGCCTGCGCGGAAGAAGTAAATGGTGCCGGAGGCGGGACTTGAACCCGCACGCCTTGCGGCGCTTGATTTTGAATCAAGTGCGTCTGCCGATTCCGCCACTCCGGCACAGAGTGTGGGCGGGCAGACTAGAGGCTCTGGCCCGGCGGATCAACAGGAGACGTAGCAACATCTTGCAGTCGCTGAAGACCAGGGGCCTTTGTCACGATGATGCCGATGCGTTCTGCCGCCTCAATCAGTGCCCGGGCCTCGTCATAGGTCGTGCCTAGGCGGGTGTTCAGACCAAAGATCAAAGCCTCCGTTGTAACGGTTGCTTTGCGTCCTCCTATGGCATCGAAGACCCTTGGAAACAGGTGTAGGCCAGAGTTGTTGATCTCTTGGCCCCTGTTTTTGCAGGCTGCGTCGTCGGTATTGTCGCCAGAGCAGCAGGGCTCAATATTTGTTTTGCACGTGGCGCATTGGCCGTGTCCGTGCACCCGCACTGTGCCTCGTGTGGAGCCGCACCACGGACAAGGATTTTGGGCGGCGGATTTCATCAGTTGTGCCGGCGAGTGCTGCTCCAGGCGAAGGCAGGTTGCCAAGGGCATTGTTGCCACGCCGTTGCGGCCAAAGATGCGTTCTGGCGACCTCCGTGCTAGGCCCTGCTTGCTAGGCCCTGTGTGCTAGGACCTGCGTTCTAAGGCCTGCGTTCTAAGACATCGTTACAACGAGGTCTTCGTCGACTTCACTCTGCAGTAAATTTTGGATAGCCATCAGGGTGCCAGCGGTTGAGCTTGGGCAGCTGCCGCAAGCGCCCTCGTAGCGGATCATCAAGGTCTTCCCCTCAAGTCCCATGACTTGTAGGCCACCGCCGTCACCCGCCAAGGCAGGGCGAACCCGATCATCTAGCAGAGAATTAATCTTGGCTAGAACTTCTGGATCGCCGCCGACCGGAATGGCCGTCAATGGATCTTTGCTTTCCTCCTGGTCCGCTTCGTTCTTGCCGAGATCCTCTGGGATGTGGCTTTCGAGCAGTTTGGTGCATTGCTCGGCTACCGCGCGCCAATCAGCTTCGGGTGTCATGCTGACAGTGACGAAGTTGTCGCAGAAAAACAGGGTCTCGACGCCTGGGATTGCGAACATGCCTTGCGCCAATACGTCACCTTGCGCTTGCTCGGGCTTGGCGTAGGCAAGTGTCTTTCCTGGCTTGGCCATTGGCTGGTCCATCAGGAACTTGAAAGCGTTGGGATTCGGAGTGGGCTGGATGCTCGATACCTTCATTGCGGCAACAGGGTAACAGGATTCAAGTGAGAACGCCTTCCTGGTTCGGCGGTCTGTTGGTCAAGTTCGTGAAGAATGCGTCCGATCTGGGCTGGTCTTGGTTGGTATGGCCTTTCAGGTCGGCAGTTGAAGCGGCTATTTTGGGGCCGAGTCGGTGGCGGGGAGCAGCTTAAAGGCACAGTGGCGGAAGATGCTGGTCGGCGTTGGCCGCACAACCACGGTGTCGGAATGTGAGCTGCATCATGAAATTTCGTAGACGTGCTGCAGCTTTCGCTCGAGGTAGTTAGTGAAGTGCTCGCTAGATAGCGGTGCTCCGGTTGCACGCTCGCATAGTTCGGCCGGTGAATAGCAGCGTCCATGCTGATGCACGTTTTCGCGTAACCACTCGCGTAGTGGCGTAAAGTCACCAATCTGGATAAGGGCATCAAGTCCGCCTAAGTCCTGATCGGCTTTGTGGGCAAATTGTGCCGCATAGAGGTTCCCGAGAGTGTAGGTCGGAAAGTACCCAAACAGCCCGCAAGACCAGTGTACATCTTGCAGGCAGCCGCGGCTGTCATCAGGAACGGTCACGCCAAGGTATTCCAAGTAGAGCTCGTTCCAGCGCGTTGGTAAGTCTGCAACGGCAATCTCCCCGCTGATGAGTTCTTGCTCGATCTCAAAGCGCACCATTACATGCAAGTCGTAGGTGGCCTCGTCAGCTTCGACGCGTATTAGGCTCGGTGTCACTAAGTTGGCCAGCGCATAGATAGACTTGGCGCTTTGTCCATCGCAAGCTTTGCCAAGGTGGCTTTGTGCGTGCGGCCAGCACCAGTTCCAGAATGACTGCGAACGTCCGACGTGATTTTCCCAGAGTCTCGACTGGCTTTCGTGGATTCCGAGCGAGACAGCCTCTCCGAGTGGGCTGCCAAAATGCTCTTGTGGCAAGCCTTGCTCATATAACCCATGACCACCTTCGTGCATGGTCGAACCTATTGCGTCGAGCACGTTGTCTTTGTGGAAGCGCGTAGTCAGTCGCACGTCACCTGCGATGCTTGTACAGAACGGGTGCGCGCTGCGATCGATGCGTCCTCGATTGAAGTCAAAGCCCATCCCAGCGACAATGGCGCGTACGAGCGACTCTTGTCGTGGCTCTGCAATTTCGCGGTGCTTGAAGGTGTCGTCTGGTTGCTTGCCTGTTTTTAGTTTCTGTCTGAGCTCTACTAGGCGCTGGCGAAGCGGAGCGAAAAGGCCTTGCAGCGTTTTGGCTTGCATGCCTGGCTCGTAAATGTCGGCTAAAGCATCCCAGCGAGATTGGCCCGATTGCTTTAGGCAGTCTGCCTTTTGCTGCTGTAGAGAAACCACCTTTTCTAACCATGGTTGGAAGTCCGCAAAACTTGATTTGCTCCGTGCTGCCACCCAAGCCTGTTGGGCGCGGCTTTCTGTTGCAGCTAGTTCGGCAACTAGAGTCGTTGGTAGCTTTGTGGCGCGATCATAGTCACGCTGGATCTCGCGTATGGATGATGCATGAGCATCATCAGTGGTTGTGGACTCTTGGCACTGAGACAGTAAGTCACCAACTAATGGGGCCGTTGCTTGCTCATGAGCGAGCTTCGCCATCAGTTCGAGTTGGTCCGCGCGACGCTCACCACAGCCGCTAGGCATGTAGGTTTCTTGATCCCAGGCAAGTAGCGAAGAGGTCGCGCTAATGAGGGATGCTTGTCGCAATTGTTCAAGCAGTTGCTGGTATGGCCGAGGTTCAGGCATTGTGGCTAAGACTACATATTTGAATCGTGTTCGGTAAGCGTGACATCCTGATTGTTATGTGTCAGATCTATTATCGAGCGCTGAGAGCGCGGCCGTGCATCTAGCAGCTGAATAGCTATTGCTAGGTAGCCCAGATGCCCTGCATATAAGGCCTAGCGTGCGACGCTATGCTGTCCGCCAGAATCCTTCGCCAAGCGAGCAAGAAAATCACTCTTTGCACCAATCGCAATGGTGTGGATTCGGATACTGCGGCTGAAGTTCCATCGTGCGACCTCGTCTGCCAGTTGGTTTGGGTCAACAATTGGCCCAACGCTTGGTCGGCCGTCGGTCAGCAAGAAGATTGTGTCGGTTTCTTGGTCTGCAAATGCCGCGGCCAGTGCCTCGTGAACGTTGGTTGGACCTTTGGACTGCATGTCTGAGACAAACCCAGCTGCGGCCTTGCGTTGTTTTTTTCCGAGTGATGAAAGCTTGCTGAATAGTGGCGCAGTGCCGCCGGCAAATGTGATGACGTTGATCTTCGACTTCTTTGGCAGGGTTTCGAAGACGCGTCCAAGTTGGCGTTTCGCTTCATCCAGCCTCGTGCCGCTGCCAGTGCCAAACGGTTGCGCCATGCTGCCTGAAGCATCGATCACGAAGGTGCATCGCTCACTGTGAACGGGGATGTTCCAGTAGCTAGCGGTCCGATTATCGTCGCCGCGTTTTGGCGTCGCTGCCGGGAATTTTCGAGGCTCAAAAGTTGCGCCTTCTTTAGACCACCACTGCTGCCATTCTCGTTTAGTCGCAAACTGTAGCCCCGTCAAATTGCGTAGCGCTGTGCGCACGTCTTCCTGCATCCTGGCAGTTTCCTTATCTAATATTGCTATTAGGAGTGGTGGGGCATCTTTTGCCCGGATGGCCATAAGCAGTTCGATTGCAGCGGCGCGGACCGACCATTCTCGAACGGTCAGATTTTTCTTGGCTGCTTCGAATGTGCCCTCTGTACTGGCTTTGGAGGTCGTGAGTGCACGCAGAGCAGCGCTTCGGATCGAGGCTCGTTTGCTTTCTGTGAGCGCTAGCAGTTGCTGCAGCCATTCCGGGTCCTCAGCCAGCAATTGATTGAGCGCTCCAAGGGCGATAGGAGCGGTTTCCTTCTGAGCCTTCTTTAGGAGAGCTTGCAGCGACGCTGCCGTCTCTTTGCTCTGGTCTACGGCAACTAAGGAAGACGCTGCTGCCTGCACTAGCATTGCGTCACGTTGGCCAAGCAAGCTTCTCAAGAACGTTGCAGCAGGTTCCCGTAGCGACTTTGGTGCCCACCGAACAGCACGGGCTGCAGCGATGCGTTCTGTAGGTTGCTTGCGGCTTGATGCATTTTGGGCAAGCCAACTCATCAGGGTTCCGTCGTCGAATGCTGCTTGCCAAGCAGTTTGGTTGTTCTTGCCGAATGGGTCTTCGGCTCGAGCTGCAGCCGCCAACAAAGTGTCGTAGTTGTCAGGCGCAGGTTTGGAGAGCAGGCCCTGCATTACGGCCGTATGAAGGTCTGCATCAGCCTTCGCTGGCAACCGCTGTGCAAGGGCAAGGGCGAGGCCCGGTGCTTCCGGGTGTTTGTGTGTTGCAAGCTGCTGCAAGGCAGTAGAGGCCACGATCAAATTTTTATGACTGGTCAGCGAGATACGCATGGCGTCAACCGCCGCGTCATCACTGCGTGCCGCCAAACCGCGCAAGGCTGGCAGTTGCTCGGATGAATTCGCACGTTTTAAAATGGCGAGTAAAGCATCGCGAGCAAGGTCTCCATCGGCGATTCGTCCAAGTGAATAGCAGATAGAATTACGCCTGCTCCACGTCGCGTCATCTGCCTCTAGCAATTCGATCAGCGTTTTTATGCCTGCGTCGCCTTGTTTGCGAATTGCTTCCGCTGCTGCTTCAATCAGTCGTGGGTTGGTTGCTTTTCGAAGTGCAGTTGCGAGTGGTGCTACGGTGCCTGGTCGCTGTTTGTAGCCGATTGCTCGGATGACAGTTCGGATGTAGCTAATCGATTTGGCTCGCGATAGCTCTGCCAACAATATGTCTGTTGCGGCAGGCTCTTCGAAGCGACCGAGATCACGGATTGCGTTGTGGCGGTTGCGTTCTTGTTCCCCGCTAACTTTCTTGAATGCACTGACTGCTGCTTGTGCAGACTTAGGGCGTTGGCAAGTAGCGTTAGAGGCCAATGAGGCCAGGATGAGCAATGACAGGTGCAGCGCCTTCATGGCGTCAATGTAACTTGAGAAGCTGCGGGCGCACCTGAAGTCACGGCGGTTGTCTTCTGTGGCAATTATTCGTCGCTTAGCGATGGCTGGCATGGTGCGCACTGTGGTTGTTTTTTAGCCATTTCCTGGCCAGGGTAATGAGGGGCTTATGGCTCGATTCTCAACTACTTTCCTGTGTCTGGCAGTGGGTAGACGGGAGGTGGGGGGGGATCAGTAGTGGTGATTGCAAGTTGATTACTAGTAGAGGTTTATTAGGGGCTGGTGATGCCTGGCAAGCGAGTGCTGCGTTCGTAAATCTTGAGATCATCGAATGTGTTGCTGGGCTGGATGGTGAAATCAGGCTGGGCCGGCGCCATTGCTTCTTGTGTTCAACTATCCTGGCGATCATAAGTTGCGTCACGCTATCCAATTTTATCTGGATGGAATGCCTACCTTGCCCTCGTCATCTACAACAGCATCGTTCTTTCTGCCCGGACTAGTTCATCAGTTCGGCAACATGCTGCTGGCTGTGCAGGGACATGTGCTGCATGTCGAAGAGGGCGGTATCAAGAGCATGCAAGACCTAGTGCTTGATGTCGTGCATCGAGGCAGCCAAAACCTGCAGGTCGTGCGTGCGATCTTGGGCGAGCAAACTGGTGCTGCTGGCTCGGCATCTGATTTGTTGACCCAAATTGTCGAGTTAGGGCGAGTGCCTGCTCGTGAGTGTGGCATCACCTTGCAGTTGAGCGAACCGCAAAAGGCCGATGTCATTTGGGTCGACGCTGAACCCTTTGTGTTCTTGTGCGCGGATACACTGCGTCGTTGGATTCAAGGTGTGCCCAGTGGCGTCAGTGGCTCTGCGCATCTGAGTCTAACCAGCGATGGGAAGGGCGGTGCTCGCGTTCGGTTTGGCTTTGTTGCCTGCGCTGGCAGTTTGCCGTTTCCCCTGCCAACTCCAGAGGTCGCGCATGCCATAGAAAGTTCGTTGCTGGCTGCCAACGCATCTGCTCACGTGTTATCTGCAGCAGAAAGTTGCTCGGAGTCCTTAGAGATACGGGTTCCGGCACGATTGAATGCGGTCACCTAGATTTGTGCGTAATAGGCGCAAAGCCTATCTTCCTAAATGAAGCTTCAGAATCCCTTCATGGTTTCTTCATCTTGATGGCCAATGTTGCACGCAGTGACAAAACTTGCGTTCTGTAGAATGAGTGGCATTTATGGCTAAGTGTAAGATCCTGGTTATTGAGGATGAGCCAGACATCCTTGAGGTGATCCAATACAATATCGAACGCGAGGGCCACAAGGTCATCGCTTGCCGTGATGGAGAGCAAGGTCTCAGCCGAATACGTACTGAGAATCCCGATTTAGTGATTCTGGACCTGATGTTGCCTGGTATGGACGGCAATGAGGTTTGTCAGCAAGTCAAAGCAGACTCCGTGACGCGGGCGATCCCAATCATCATGCTTACGGCCAAGAGCGAAGAGAGTGATGTCGTGCTAGGTCTTGGCCTGGGCGCAGATGACTACATTACGAAGCCATTTAGTCCTCGTGAATTAATGGCGCGAATCAGTGTCACGCTCCGGCGCAATCAGGGGCGATCTGAGGTCGCTGATGGCGCTAGGACTCTGCGGCGAGGGTTCTTGACCGTTGATTTGGATCGCTATGAAGCTCGCGTGGCTGATCAGCTATTGGAGCTGACTCCTACGGAGATGCGCTTGTTGCACTTTTTGGCTACGCATCCAGGTCGCGTTTTTCCGCGCTCTCATCTGTTGAGTCGTGTCATTGGTGAAGACGCCATTGTGACGGATCGCAACATCGATGTGCATGTGCGTGCGCTGCGGCAGAAGCTAGGAGATCACGCCGCGGTGATCCAAACGGTGCGCGGCGTTGGTTATCGATTTTCGGAAAGTGCGACCGAAAACTGAGCTCTAGCATGCCTGATCTTCTACGACGATTTGTTCTATGTTGGCTCTTCTGATCACGGCACTGTCCCTAGCGATCGGTGCTGTGTTTTTGTGGCGGCGTGCGGTTGCTGCTCGGAAGATTGCAGTGACCCAGATGATGCATGTCGAAAGTGCGTTCCAGGCTGCTAGATCTGCAAATAAGCTCTTGGATGCCGGTCTTGACGGTGCGAGAGATGGGCTGATCATTTTTGATCAGCATGGACGTCAAATTGCCTGCAACTCAGCAGTAGATCAAATTATCAAGTTAGCTGCGAGTGCTGATCTTGGCGTCAACGTAGAGCAGTTGGTGGTTTGGCCGCGCCTAAAAGATGCCTTGGAGTTGTGTTTGCGCAAGGGCGAAGGGCAGTCGTTTGATTATGACGTTGAGGAAGCGGTGGGGGCAGATCGAAGGCTGCGCTTTGGCCTTCTTGCCTTGCCTGGTATGGGGGCGATCGTAGTGATTGAGGATGTCAGCCGCGTGAAGCGGCTTGAGTCTCTGCGTCGCGACTTTGTTGCGAATGTCTCACACGAACTCAAGACGCCGCTTGCGGCCATCAAGGGCTTTGTTGAAACCATGCAAGATGATCCTCAGATGCCTAGCGAGACGCGGGTTCGCTTCTTGGGGCGAGTAAGCCAGCAGTCTGAGCGATTGGCTACGCTAGTGACTGATTTGCTAACGCTGTCAAGAATCGATGACGATCCCACCATGGTGACGGGTGACCCTTGCGATTTGATGAGCGTCTTACGGGTCACGCTTGAGGAGTTGATGCCGCTCGCGGAGCAGCGCTCCGTCAGCCTGACGGCTGATGGGCCGGGCGAGTCTGCTTGGGTGCTGGCTGATGCAGAGACTCTGCGGCAGATCTTGGGGAACTTAGTCGACAACGCCCTCAAATATACACCCTCAGGTGGTTGCGTCACGGTGACGGTCATCATGCGGCCAAGCAGGCTGCGCTTGGAGATTTCTGACACAGGCATCGGACTCAGTTCTGCCGACCAGGAGCGCATTTTCGAGCGGTTCTACCGAGTCGATCGGGCACGTTCGCGTGAGCTTGGCGGCACTGGTCTTGGACTCTCGATCGTAAAGAACAGCGTGCTAGGGCTTGGCGGCAAAATTGGCGTCGAAAGCAAGCTGCTAGCAGGCAGCATGTTTTGGGTAGAGCTGCCGCTAGCGTAGTGACGGTCGCTGCGAGTGTGCCGAAGCGCTGCCATTGACTAGGCGGTCTTTGCTATCGGCAGCTCTTGATGGCAGTGATCCTGGCGTAGACCTGTTGGGTCCCTACTGGATCACACTGCCGCGTTCCGCAAATTCGACACTCTTTTCAGCCATGCCATTTTTGGCGTATTCACGCACTTCTTCGGTGATCTTCATCGAGCAGAAGCGGGGGCCGCACATGGAGCAGAAGTGGGCGATCTTGGCACCGTCTTGTGGCAGCGTTTCGTCGTGGTAGGCACGCGCCGTTTCTGGGTCGAGTGCTAGGTTGAACTGATCATCCCAGCGGAACTCAAAGCGGGCCTTGCTTAAAGCGTCGTCACGATCCTGGGCGCCCGGGTGACCCTTAGCCAAGTCTGCTGCGTGCGCCGCAATCTTGTAGGTGA
Organism: Planctomycetota bacterium; assembly: GCA_965662465.1. Lineage (GTDB taxonomy): Bacteria > Planctomycetota > UBA1135 > UBA1135 > UBA2386. The sequence goes on from CBFIIO010000010.1 coordinate 51,505, forward strand.
TCACGCCCTGCTTGACATCGTCTTTGTTAGGCAAGCCGAGGTGCTCCTTCGGCGTGACGTAGCACAGCATCGCGGTGCCAAAGCTACCGATCATCGCGGCGCCAATTGCCGAAGTGATGTGGTCGTATCCAGGTGCAATGTCGGTCGTGAGCGGGCCGAGGGTGTAAAATGGCGCTTCGTGACAAACCTCCAGTTGCTTGTCCATGTTCTCTTTGATCTTGTGCATAGGCACGTGGCCTGGGCCTTCGATCATCACCTGGACGTCATGCTTCCAGGCGATCTTGGTGAGTTCACCAAGGGCTTCAAGTTCGCCAAACTGGGCAGCATCATTTGCATCCTTAATGCATCCAGGCCGAAGTCCATCGCCGAGTGAGAAGGACACGTCGTAGCGCTTCATCAGTTCGCAGATCTTCTCGAAACCGGTGTAGAGGAAGTTCTCTTCGTGGTGGTGCAGGCACCACTTTGCCATGATTGCACCGCCTCTGGAGACGATGCCAGTCACGCGTTCGGCGGTTAGCGGCACGTAGCGCAATAGAACGCCAGCGTGAATGGTGAAGTAGTCGACACCCTGCTGGGCTTGTTCCTCTAGCACCTGAAGGAACATGTCTAGGTTGAGGTCTTCCACCTTACCTTCGACTCGCTCGAGAGCCTGGTAGATGGGCACAGTGCCGATGGGGACCGGGCTATTGCGGACAATCCATTCCCGGGTTTCGTGAATGTTTTTTCCGGTGCTGAGGTCCATCACCGTGTCGGCACCCCATCGAATCGACCATTGCAGTTTCTCGACTTCTTCGTTGATCGAGGAACCGAGTGCCGAGTTGCCGATGTTGGCATTGATCTTCACCAAGAAGTTGCGGCCGATGATCATCGGCTCGATTTCTGGGTGGTTGATGTTGGCTGGAATGATTGCTCGACCTTCGGCGATCTCCTTACGAACAAACTCAGCTTCTACGTTTTCGCGAATGGCACAGAAGCGCATTTCTTCCGTGATGATGCCCTGGCGGGCGTAGTGCATCTGCGAGTAGTTTTGGTCGCCGCGCTTGCGGCGTGCATCAACCCAAGGCTGGCGTCGTTTCGGTAGGCCATCTTTCGGATCGATGCCCTGCGGTCCAGTTGTGTCGTAGACTTGCACCATGTCGCCGTTGGTTAAGCGAATGTCACGGGCAGGGACATCGAGGTCACTGATGACAACTTTGTCGGAGTTGGGGAAGGACTCGTTGAGAGGGCGTAGGCCCACGTTGGTTGTTGGCTGTGTGTCAGTCATGGCTGCTGTTTCCTACGCCGGTGTGAACCGGATCAGGTTCGAGGGGTTCTTCTCAGTTCGCATCGGCGAACGCCCCCAAGCAGGGTGTGCTCGTTGAGTAGCACATTCATAGAATGTATCTAGGGTCAATCAGGTGCAAGCAGCTTCGTAATGAGTTGCGATCTCAGTAGCCCTTATGACCGCCCATTTGCCTAGCGGAATCCGCCACCGGCTTCCGAGCGGCCTTCTTTGACTGCTGGCTGAGGGGAGGGGCTAGGCAGTCCGGCCGTGCCGGCTGGTCGAATCTGATCTGTTCTCGGCGCTAGGCCATCTGGGTGCGGCCCAGTGCTAAATCCCGGATTATTTTCTTCGCTGTTTTGCTCGGGCGGTTGCTGCTGGAGCACAGTCAGCAATTCCGGGTCGATTTCTACAGATCGATCAAGCCACTCGATTGCTTTTTGGGACCACCGTAAGGAATGCGAGCTCGCAGACGCTTGCGCCAGTGTGCTGGACGGGAAGAACATGTGGATTCCGAAGACACCCGCCAGGACGACGCAGCAACCGGTAGCCACTCCCAAAACACCTCCACCGAGGCGATCAAAGAAGCCAAGGCCCGCTCGATCAGCCAATTTCTTGAGCAGAATCGCAAGCAGGCTGAGCGCAATTAGCACACCCACAAACAGTAGGCAGTAAGCGATGTAGAGGGTCGTTTCGTCCTGGGGGACCTCGGATTCGAGGGCTGGCGTCGTGTTTGCGCCCAGCGCTCTCGCCACGTCGTGGCCGAACCGGCCGGCCACCAAGTAGGCTGCCACCAGGATACCGATTCTACTTACTTGCCAGATCAGGCCTTTGAACAAGCCGAGCATGAAGAAGACCAGCAAGACACCGAGTGCCGTCTTGTCCACCCAGCCCAGCGACTGCAGCATGGTGACAAGATTGCCGTCGGTATAGGCGGAGGATGGGTCCTGGATGGCAAACACGGGGGGCACATTGTGCCTTAAAAGTAGAGGTTTGTCGCCTACCCTAGCTGGCGGGGGAGTCTTGCCTTTGCAATTATGGCCACTGTGGGCCAACCTGCGCGGTTGGATCCCCAGCAATTCCGTAAGCATGAATAGTGACGAAGTTCAGCGGCAGACTGAATGCATCGCCAGATTGGCGGAGCAGTTTTCAAATCAACCACGCCTAACGGCGGAGTTGGCGCGAGCGCGCCGACAGTTTTTTGGTGATGACTTGCGTGGCGCAGACAATGTTCCCGCCGAGCATCGTTTCGCCGAGTGGTTCTTATTGGAGCGCTTCAGCGAGTCCTTTGGTGCGGTGCCAGTGACGATTCCGCCTTACAGCAGTGATGCAGAAGTCCTAGATGGCTCCATTGCTGGTCTGTTTTTGGTCGAGTCGTTGGGGTCTACGACGACAGTTTCCGATGCGCAAAGTGGCGACATCTTAGAGCTGCAAGAACCTGGCTCGTTGCAGGTAGGGGACTTGTTAGTCGGGCGGCTGTATCCGGTCAGAGGTGAGCGCTGGGCGCCCTCTGCTTCGGCGCCAGCTTTGCGTCCAGGTCGTGATCTGGCCAAAGCATTCATGGCCGACCTTGCCAAGATTGACCTTGATCGTCGCCTTCAGCAGATCGAACTGGAGCATTTGCTGCTGCGTGAGCATGGCGGACAGCCAGCATCTATAGGTGGTGGAGTTGCCCAACAGCCTGAGGTTGACGCTTTGGTGCCTGACTCCTCGGTTCCGCTCGAGCACTTGGAAGCGGATTTGGAGCAGTTGCTGTTGGCCTCTGGCTTAGATCATAGCGCAACAGATTTGAGCGAGCAGCTTGCGATGCATAAGCGTCCTGGCCAGCTGATCGGTCCGCTGCTTGACGAATGGGCTTTTGACACCAATATCGACCTTGATCGAGCGCGCCGCATCCTGCTTGAAATCTGGAATGCGCACCACGCTGGGGAGGTGAAAAGCACGGAAGAGGCTGGCGTAAGCTCTTCAGGTCCTCCCGGCGAATCCCTTGGCGAAAAATTGGTTCGTAAGCTTGATCAAGGCATTGGCGAGCACGAAAACGTTGAGGAGCTTTTCACTGATTTAGAGAAGCTTGCGGGCATCGAACCTGAAGAGGACGAGGGCGCCGATGACGAGCGGAATACCGCCATCGTCTCTGAAGTTTTTCAAACTGGGGACATGGATGCCGAACCTGGTGACCTTTCGCCATTGGTCACCGAATTCCACTGGGAATCAGGGCGTAAAGAGACTGCAGCTGATGTCTCTGCGTTGAACTTATGGGTCGAAGTCCAGCGCAATGCAGCTGTGCCGAACACTGACATAGAATCGATTCCCGCCAGTGATTTGATGCGGTTGCTGCTGCATGTTTACTTGCGCTCATCCCCAAATGAGCGCGTCGAGCAGGTCCGCAGTGCTTTCGAGGAATTGCGTCGCTTCTACGACTGGATTGCAGAGACTCAGGAGATGGATCTGCGGAGGATCCTGGAGAGCTGTCAGGGCGCCTTGCTCGATCAACTCGAGCGGCTTCAGGCGGCTGGCTTGGCGTTATCTAATGACCAAGCGCCAGTGGATTCACCTGGCTTGATGCAGATTGAAGAATTGGGCGCGGACGGGTTTGGGGCGCGCGATGATGATGGCGGCAGTCACTGGCTGTTAGCCGGTCCCGAAGCCGTATCCTTGTTGGCTGTTGGTGACATCGCGCTTGGTGGCTTTGCACCGATCGTTGGAGACGAACCGACATCTCTGCATCGACGGTTAGCGGGAATGATTGTTGTTCTGCCGATTGATGCCCGTTCGCTGATTGAATAGGTGGTTCGATCGCGGTTCGCAGTAGGCCTGCGCGAAGCAGGCTTGGGATGTGCATGGCGCCAGCGCGATGCGAAGCGTGCTCCGGATCGGCTGCGCCGGGCGCCAGAGGTGTCTTGGGCCGTAGATGATCGTCCCGACCACTGCTGGCAACCGACATCTAAAGGTTCTGATAAGATATGTTATGTTAAGCAGTAGGTGGGACCTAGGGATCACGGCTGGGCTGCCGAGAATGCCTTTAGTCATTGTCTGAGAGCTGTTTGTGTTGTTTTAGGTCTGTCAAGACTTGGTTTCCAGCTGCGTGGCGGCGACATCCTTAGATCTAGACCGTTTCTGCTGATGGGATCTTTGCTGCAGCCATCGACGGTGCGTTCTGTCGTGAATGTTTGGTCGAGGCTAACCGTCGATTGCGGGCTGCGATTGCCATCGGTAGATCGGCCTATGCCTGGGGCAAGGTGTCATTCCCGGTATCTAGCGAGGCTGGGCTTCGCGCTGGTTGGTCGCTGCTGGGCCCGTCAGGCTCTGGCGTGAGATCAGATGCCGTTCCCCAGCGACCTAGGTGGTTGCAAATGTGCGGGATGTGCCATCAACACAGGTGTTCATGGGAGCGGCTGGACATTGTCTGTCAGTTCTGTCGAGATGCGGTAGTTGGGCTGGCTCCCTCCCAAGTCCCCCCGCCGGGCGAATCTCGACAAGGTTAGGCATCTGATCACGTGTGGTCTTCGAGCATTCGGCATAGACTCTGAGGACCTTGACGATGAAGCATACTTGGATCGTTCCCGTTCTCGCGTTCACCGCATGTGCAGATGGTGGTGAAGAAGACCGTCCGCAAAGTGAAGTGACGGTCAATGCCTCGCATCACATGTTTGCGCTGCGTAGCTTGGCAGGGTTCGGCACGTTCCCGCCGCCTACTTCGGCTGTGATTACCGAGAGTGGTCTTTTTAATCTGTTCGATGATAGCAGCTATACGGTGACTCGCTCAGGTTCCACATCTGGTTCCGATCGCTATGCGATTGAAGAAGATGGAGTCATGACGATCTTTGTCTCAGGCAGTGCAACCGAGCCTTCGACGGCATTCCTCGGCGGCTACAGCTTGGTTGGAGATCAACCCGACTATTTCTTTACGGATCGTGTCTCGACGCCCGCTAGTCAGCGTATTGGCATGTTCTATGGAACACGCGTAGTGAGTGGCCAAGTAGAACTCGAAGGTGGCTGGCACGTGCTGTCGCTGCACGTGATCTTCGATCAGGCAATCTTATCACCCGATAATGTTGGCCGCGGTGCATATGGTGGCGTTTCGATTGCTGCCGGCGATCCGGGCACATCACGCGGTGTTAGTGGAACTGGATTTCAGGGGACCGGTGCGTTGACGTTTGGTGGCTCGATCCAAAATCTTCTCGACGCACAGGGTGTTGGCGATGGCCTGTTGAACTTCTCGTTGTCCTACGCTTTGCCCGGTCAAACTGCGGATGAACGGATTATCGAATCAGCAGCGTCGGAAAACGTGGTGTTTGGTGTCGACAAGAACAATGGCGACGGAGAGGCAGGCTTTGTCACAATGATCCGTAAGTTCGATGCACCGGCGGCCCCCGTTGATTCGGTTCTCGTTCCGGGGACTTTTTTGGTCGGTGGTCACACTCTGTTCATCAACCCCAGCAATCCAGGTTCGGACACGTTTGTAGGCACGGTGACGCTAAGCGCGGTTACAGGCACAGAAGGCGGATTTCGCCTGGATGCCGTTGGCAATACGGGTGCCGATTTCCAGTATATCGGGACCTACGAATTGGCTCCTGACGGCGGCATGACCATCGATATCCAAGGTACAAACGAGATCTGGTTTGCGGCGATCGACCGGACCTATGACACCTTTTCCTTCATCGACGACTTTGAGGAAGTTCGCGCCAACAACACACCTGAATTGAACTTCGGTTTCGGTGTCCGCAAGAAAGACGTTTAGTTATCAGCATGTAATGCATGTGCCGATCGAGTCGCTTCGATTCTCGGCTTTGCTGCCGCCGATTAAAGCTTCATGATTCGACTGTGAACGAGCCGGTATTAAGCATCGATCTTCCGTTTGCCGAGTGTCTCGGCCGAGGCAAGGTTCGAGAGATCTATAGTCTTGGTGACGACTTGCTGTTGGTGGCTACTGACCGCATTTCGGCGTTTGACGTGGTCATGGCGGAAGCCATTCCTGGCAAGGGCCGCGTTCTTACTGAGACCACGGCATTTTGGCTAGACAAGCTAAGTGGTGTGTGTAGCAACCACATGGTTTCGCTTGATGTGGATTCATGGCCTGAAGTGCCAGCGGCCTATCGCGAAGTATTGCGAGGCCGCACCATGCGCTGTCGTCGCTGTGAACCATTGCCTGTTGAGTGGGTTGTGCGCGGATATCTGACTGGCGGCGGCTTTCTCGACTACCAGCGGGAGGGAGCTGTAAGCGGTATCGAATTGCCTGCAGGGTTGCAGCATGCGAGCCAGTTTGATGAGCCAATTTTGACGCCTTCGACAAAAGCAGATACCGGACATGATATGCCGATATCGTTTGAGAAGGTTGTCGAGATGATCGGTGAGCCGATTGCGTTGGCGGCGCGCGCGGCCGCTTTGGAGCTCTATCGGCAAGGTGCTGAATATGCTCTTACTCGTGGCATCGTGATTGCCGACACGAAGTTTGAGTTTGGCATGCTCGGCGGCGAATTGGTGCTGATTGACGAATGCTTGACGCCTGACTCCAGTCGCTTTTGGCCTGCGGAAGAAGTTGCACCAGGCAGCAAACCCACGTCATTCGATAAACAATTCTTGCGCAACTGGCTGCTAGAGCAGGACTGGAATCAGACTCCCCCGCCACCCCAGTTGCCGGCCGATGTTGTCAGCGCAACAGCTTTAACATACACAGAAATTCAGCGGCGATTGACTCAGTGAGCAGGGGTCTCACCGCGCCAAGGCCAAAGTCATTACGTTCATGAAGCACCAGCAGCCAGAGTCCAGGTTCGAGCCACTGCCACCAACAATTCATTGGTCTGGGGGAATCGAGGGGCACCTAGAGCTGCTTGATCAAACACTTCTCCCCCATCTACGGTCTGTCCTAAGGCTTTCGGCAGTAGATACGGTGATTGACGCGATCCTTCGGCTTGCTGTTCGAGGTGCGCCAGCTATCGGTGTCGCGGCTGGCTATGGACTTGTGCTAGGTGTTCGCGAGAAGTCGCCCGATCCAAGCGACTTTGTTGGAGTCGTTCATGATGTCGCGGCACGGCTGATGGCTGCGCGCCCTACCGCGGTCAACTTGCGCTGGGCAATTGATCGGTGTCTGCTCGTTATCGAAACTGAGCCTAGCTTGGAGCGTTTGTTCGCGGAGGCCTGTGCAATTCATGCAGATGAGGAGGCGATGTCGCGCGCTATCGGTGAATGCGGCAAGTCACTGATTGAGCCCGGCATGACGATCTTGACGCACTGCAATACAGGCCGACTTGCGACGGCTGGCGACGGAACTGCATTAGCAGTGATCTTTGCTGCGTTTCGTGACGGTGTGAAGTTTCAGGTCTTGGCGGATGAGACTCGACCCTTGTTGCAGGGGGCGCGGCTGACGGCGCTTGAGTTGCAGGTCGCAGGCATTCCGGTTGAAATTGTTGCCGACGGTGCAGCGGCCGGTTTGATTGCCAAGGGTGAAGTTCAGATGGTGATTGTTGGTGCCGACCGAATTGCTAGCAACGGCGACTTTGCCAACAAAGTTGGTACCTACCCACTCGCACTCGCATGCGCTGCTCATCAAGTGCCGTTTTACGTCGCTGCACCGCTCTCTACCTTTGATGAACGGCTGGCTGACGGCAGCGCTATTCCAATTGAAGAGCGCGATGCTATCGAGGTGACAATGTGCCAAGGTCAAGCGATCGCGCCACCGGGCGTTGGGGCGCGTAACCCAGCATTTGATGTCACACCAGGTAGCCTGGTAACAGGAATCGTTACCGACGCTGGCCTCTTGAGACCACCTTTTGTTGCAGGCATCAAGGCGGCGCTGGTCAATAGTCGATGAATCTTCACAGATGACGACTGCGCCAACAAATACTTCTGGTCATGCTCCTGTTGCTAAGGCCAAGAGAAAGTCAGCGAAGATAAGCGGCCTAGGAAAGGGTGCTGCGGCAAACCCATCAGCCGATTCGGCGAATCAAAAAGATCTCGGTCGAGCATCGCCGCGGATGGCTGAAGTAGACGAGGATGTGCTTGAGTTCATCGCAGCAATCGAGGAGTTCAAGCTGACCCATTCGCGACCGTTTCCGAGCTGGAGCGAAGTGCTTAGCGTAGTTCGCGATCTGGGCTACAAGCGTAAGTAACGTTCAGTCGATTGCGCCTAGGTAGCCGCGCGCAATCAAGGTGATCAGCACCGCGCCTCCGATGATTCGATACCATGCAAATGGCACGAAGTTGTGTTGGCGCAGGAATCGAATGAACGGTTTGACTACTGCTATAGCGGCGACAAAAGAGACCACTGTGCCAATGGCCAGCGGCATCGCCATATCGCTTGTCAAGTGATCGCGCATCGAGAACAGCTTGTAGAACGACGCGCCGTAGAGAATCGGTAGCCCAACCAAAAACGAGAACTCAGCGGCGGCAGCACGCGAAAGGCCGAGCAGTAAGGCTCCGCCGATCGTTGCCCCTGAGCGACTTGTTCCCGGGATTAGCGCCAGGCATTGCCATATGCCGATGAGAAACGCAGTGCGGTAGGACATCGATGCGAGGTCGTCGGTAGCTTCTGGTCGGTTCTTTATGAGCCGCTCCAATACAAGTAGCAGTGCGCCGCCGATGACGAGCATGTAGGCGACTACCGTCGCTGAAAACAGGTTTGCATCGATCCAGTCTTCAAACATCAGGCCAACCCCTACTGCCGGTATCGCTGCGATGACGATTTGCCAGAGAAGGTTCGGTCGATCTGGTTCAGGCTTTGCGACAGTCTTCAGAGCCGTCAGCAGCTGCCGCCAATAGAGCACAAGGATTGCTGTAATAGCGCCAACCTGGATGCCAATGGCAAATGTATTGCTGGCGGCGCCCTCGGGAAGATCAAGGATTCGCTGCGTGACGATCAGGTGGCCGGTGCTAGACACTGGCAGAAACTCAGTGACTCCTTCGACGATGCCGAGAATCATCGCCTCAAACCAACTCGGCACTTCATCTCCCGAGGTGGTGCTTGCGGCTTGCTGCCCAGCTGCTGCAATTTCGTTCTGAATACTAGAAATCATTGCATCGTTCGCAGGTGTTATCGTAACCGGCTGTTGAGCTGCACCATCCTCTGCTCGATGCCAGATCTGCTCGAGTCGCAAACCTCTGCGACTCGGGCAAGTTGGAACTATGGCAGTCTAGAGCGCCTTGCTCGGCTCGGTGTAAGGCATGCCAAACGCTTCCGCGACGGCTTTGTGCGTAACCTTACCAGCTAGAACATTAGCGGCTGTGCCAAGCACTGGGTCTGCAGCCGATGCCGCAGCTCCGATGTTCGCCAGTTTTTTGGTCCATGGTCCTGTTGCATTGGTTAGCCCGAACGTCGATGTGCGTGGGACCGCTCCAGGCATGTTGGCTACGCAGTAGTGCAGGACACCATCGACCGTGTAGGTCGGGTCAGCGTGGGTTGTCGGCTTGCAGGTCTCGATACAGCCGCCTTGGTCGACGGCCACATCCACGACGACAGCTCCGGACTTCATGTTTTTGAGATCTTCACGACGGATGAGTCGTGGGGCTCGAGCACCTTGGACAAGCACGGCACCAATGACCATGTCGGCAACTGCGATCTGTTCGCGGATTGCAATCGGCGAGCTGTGAAGCATGGTGACGTTTGCAGGCATGACATCTGCCAAGTAGCGAAGACGATCAAGGTCGATGTCCATTAGGCTGACATCTGCACCTAGCCCGGCAGCCATCTTTGCTGCATTGGTGCCAACGACGCCGCCACCCAGGACCACGACCTTTGCTGGTTCAACGCCTGGGATTCCGCCGACAAGGATGCCGCGTCCGCCCATGTGCTTCTCAAGGCAGACTGCGCCAACTTGTACCGCCATTCTGCCTGCTACTTCGCTCATTGGCGTCAGCAGTGGCAGCGTGCCGCGATGGATCAGCGTCTCGTACGCAAAGCAGTGTGCGCCGGAATTGACCATGGCTTCGGTAAGCCCGCGGTCAGCTGCAAAGTGAAAATACGTGAAGAGGATTTGGCCTTTCTTGATCAGATCGTATTCGGCAGGAAGTGGCTCCTTCACCTTTACGATCATGTCGGCCTGGCTGTAGACATCCTGCGCCGTGGCCACCATTTTGGCTCCGACTGCAACATATTCCTCGTCTGTTACGCCGGCGCCGATGCCGCCATTTTGCTCAACGAGCACGGTGTGGCCAGCTTCAACTAACTCCAGCACCATCGCGGGAACCGCACCGATGCGGTTTTCTTGCGGTTTGATCTCTTTTGGGACACCAATAATCATCGAGTGAGGCTCCTGAATAGCTCTAAAAACGGGCTAGCAAGATAGCGATCTAGGGCCGCCACTGCGAGGGGCAACGGGTTCTCTTTTTAGGATCAGGCCCCGGTGTCGCGAACTTGTTGCTCCAGGATGCTGCGTTCGCCTGCTGGTAGCCCTGGAAGCAGTGCAAAGTTGATCTCTAGCTCGCCCATCTCGGCGCGAATCGTTGGCTCAGGATGCGCCAGAACCCGGGGGTCGGCTGCGAGCATCTTTTGGACTCGGCTTGCGGCATGCTTTTCGGCAGGCAGATGCATTTGACAAGTCAATGGCATCGGGCTGTCGGAGAGATTTGCTGGATCCGGGTTCGTTTCGGGCAGTGAGAACTTATTGCTTGATGGTGGCTTCGTGCTGCTGGCGCCCTCTGCAAGCGGCGTCGCAGTATCGACAGGCAAAGCCTCCGAATGCCGATCAGGGTTGCTGGCCATCGCTGCATCGCGGCTGCCGTCGTCAACGATCGTTAAGCTGGGCTCAATCGGAGTCTCAGTCTCGAAATCATTGACTGGGATATCTGGCAAGGCTTGCGCGCCACCAAGTTCTGGTGGGTCGTCATCGTCAGCCTGCTTCAATCGATCAATGGCTTCGCCGAGTAGGGCCGCTGCAGCCCATAGCTCTTCGATTTCCGCTTCGTCGGTTTCGGCAGTCGCAGGGCTAATCTTCGCCGTCGTTTGGCTGTCTTTAGGAATGCCTAGCTGATCGATGCTAGATGCTGCCTCAGGGGCAAATTGCATTTCTGGTCGGGGCGACATCGGCTGCATGCGCCGCCGGCTAAATAGCAGTATGCAGCCAGACAAGAGTGCTGTCACCGAGAGCGCCCAGAGCCAGTCCATGGAAGCTTGTTGATTCAGCGAATTGTCGGCTGGGCCATTGGGCGAGCGGCCATCGTCTCGTGCTGGTGCTTTGACGTTGCCGGTGGGCACGACCGGGTTCCTTACCGGACGTGTCGACGTATCCATGCCAGGCCGATGCAAAGGGGCGGAGTTGCGATCGTTGGATCGCTCCTTGTTGCCTGCTTTCTCCTTGTTGCCAGCTTTGATGCCGCCAGCTTTGATGCCGCCAGTTTTGCTGCCGCCAGCTTTGCTCGGGCCGCCTGCTTGGCCAGCGTTTCCCCCACTCTGTTCGGTTTGGGGGTCACCAGTAGGCGGCGTTTCTGCTGGGAGATTGCTAGGGCTGCTGGCGCCGGTGAAGTGATTGAGAAATGCCTCGAGTTGGTCTGCCGTCTTGTCCAGTGCGGAGCCAATCAGCGCTTCGACTTTTCGATGCCGGCCGTCTTGCTCGATGATGGTGGTCTCCAGTTCCGCGAGTCTTTGGTCGAGTTTTTTGGCTTCCTCGCTACGTCCCGACTGCATGCTTTGCACGAGCAGTTGCGTCCAGCGGCGCATTTCTAGGGTCAGAGCTGCATGTCGTTCGGACAGGTCTCGTTGCCTAGCGCCAATCTGTGTGAGCACATCGCGTAAAGGCAGCATCGCGGCCTGGATTTGCTCCCCACTGATTGTTTGTGAATTGGCGTCTGTAGGCTGTCGGAGGCTGGTTTGTAAGCGCTGGCTGCGGATCTCGCGAGTCAGTTCGTCGAGGCCCTTGATCTCGATCGTGCGCGGCTCACAGGCTGCTAGGAACATGCCACAGAGCCAGATGGGCCACCACTTGCGCACCCTGTAACATCTGCCTGTTGAATGGCAGTGGCGTGATGGGCTGTTGGTCACCGCTTGTACTCCCTCATGCAGCCGTTTGATTTGCGCATGCGGCGTGGGCTTACCAGGATGGATCCCCGCAACTCGAATAGGTCATCATTACAGATCTCTAATTCGAGGTGGCTCGGGCATAGCGCATCGCTGCTGTCGTTGTAGAGGCGCAGCGGGACAACAACTTGAGGTTCACCAGTTTGAAATGGGAAGCGCATGATCCAGGTCGCGGAACTGCGTAGTGAGTGGCCAGTCTCTTCGTGCCATTGACCCTGCAGTTGCGGCGAGTGTAGTTGGATAAGGGTTTCCGATCGCCCGCTGCTGTCGCGCCATACGACGGTCGGAACCAGCGGAATCGTGATGAACCCGCGTATTCGTGCTTTAGGAACGATTGCGATCAACTCACGTGGCACCACGTGTATGGGCAACGATGGTGCCATTAGATCGATGCTCAATTGACCGTCTGTAGACAAGCCCAGCACATAGCGGCGTGAGTCGCGACCATCGGACCAAAGCAGAGAGTAGCTGCCACGGTTGTGTTCGAGGACTAGCTCAGCACGTCCAATCTGAACACGCGACATTCTCCCACGTGTTGGGCGAGGCAGTAGCACAGATCGTGCTAGAGCGGTCGGATGTTCCTCAGAGCCTGGGTGCATTTCAGAGTGGTGGACAATAAACCGCGCTTTGATGCAGTTTCTGTCAAACAGCCTACCGCAGCTCAGCGTTTCTGGCGCTTTGTCTCTCCGGCAACAGGTGTGAACCGAGCAAGAAAGAACTTGCTTCTTATTCTGTCTAAGGCATGATCCTCGCCGTTGCGATCGGGGCGTTTAGCTCAGTTGGTAGAGCAATAGCTCGACAAGCTATGGGTCACAGGTTCGAGTCCTGTAACGCCCACCACTTTCATAGTGTCCCCGGCCGCAACGCAGGTGATGTCGCTCGCGACGATTACTGCACCCCGGAACTCTTCGAGCCCCAGGTGTGCCATCCTGGAAGGCGCTGGGGCCCTGTCTGGCACCACCAGCCAGCTGTAAGCCGATCTCACGGCTAGTTATGGCGCACTAGGCTGCTTTCGCAGGGCAAGCAGGCCGGTGTTTGTGCCAAGTCATACGAAGCTGTGTGCTTTGGCCCGCGGAGTGTTCAGGTCTACCTGAATCGACGACTTTTTACCGACCGCGCGCTACTTCGCATACCTTTGCGAATTACGGTGCCAACGATTGGCGCGATTAGGATGCTGGCAAAGCACCAGATGATTACGGCTCCAGTCATGGGCATTTACTGCGGACAGGTATGTATCCAGTAGCAGCAAAGCCCCCTGTTGGTGACACAATTATTGGCTGAAATCTCGGAAATCCCTCTGATTCCAATGCCGGAGCGTCTGGCTAGGTCTCGGAGCCGAATTTGCGACCGATGATCGAGCGGTCACCTTGAATGGCGGTCCTTTGCATATAGGGACTTAGCCCGCGAAGCCCACCTAGCTCTTCGCCACCTCCGGCGCGACCGGGTCCCCCATGGATTGCTCCGGGCAGCACAGCCCCCGGCCCCAAGGCGTGTCCCATGGTCTTTTCGCTACCTACCCAAACTCGTCCGTGCCACGGTGCGGTTGCTGTGACTACATCACCGATGAAAGCTTTGTCATCACTATAGACGCTTGTGACTAGGCAGCCGCCGCCGCGGTTCATTAGGTCTGCCGCCGTGTCGGCCTTGCCGTCGTATGGCAAAATCGTTGCACATGGTCCGAAAACTTCCAGCTCGTGCAGGATTGCCGCATCGTTGTTGCGCGCTTGCAGAAGTGTCGGAGCGACGAAGTAGCCAGGGCCATCCATCGCTTCTGGTCCGCCAAGGATGGTGTCGCATTCGGCCTGAAGCTTTGTGATTCCAGAGCGCACGTCATCGAGCTGCGCGGTGCTAGCAACAGGACCCATCCGCATATCTGGATCGAGTGCGTTGCCGATGCGGGTCGACTTCAGTCGGTCCACCATCGCTTCCTTGAAATCTTCTAGCATGCTCTCCGGCACCAAAATTCGACGCACTGCAGTGCATTTTTGCCCTGCCTTCTGGGTCATGTCTTGGTGCAGGTTGGTGATGAACTGAGTGAATGTGTCATCATCAATTTCGCAGTCAGGCCCGATTACTGCGGAGTTGATCGAGTCGGCTTCAATGTTGACGCGGACGCTGTTGTTGATGCAAGCCGTGTTGCCGCGAATCAGGGCACCCGTTTTGGCGCTGCCAGTAAACGCAACGACATCCATCGCCTGCATGTGATCCACCATCTTAGAGACAGATCCAGCTACGAACTGGAAGGCTCCATCAGGCAATAGGCCACTCTCAACAATCAGTTGCGAGATGCGCCATGCAAGCATTGCGCTAGCGGTGCCTGCTTTGCTGATGACTGGCATGCCGGCAAGGATCGAGCAGGCAAGCTTTTCGCCCATCCCCCATGCGGGGAAATTGAACGCGTTGATGTGGAGGGCTACTCCTGGCCGCGGAACCAATACGTGTTCGGCCCAGAATCTGGCGGTGCGACCGAGTTGTGTGCCGGCCCCATCTGTAATCCAGGAAGTCTCGGGCATCGACTTCGCCAAGTGTGCGTAATAGGCCAGCGTTCCGGTCGCGCCATCGAGGTCAAACTTAGCATCGCCACGGGTGTTGCCACCGTTGCGTCCGGCTATTTCGATCAGCTCGTCGCGGTGCTCGTGAATCACCTTCGACAAGCCCTTCAGGATTTCTCCGCGCTGTTGGTAGCTTTGGGCTCTTAGCGCTGCGCCACCAATCTTGCGTCCGTGTTCGAGGGCTCCGGCGAAGTCAATGCCGCCTGGGCGTACATCGCCAATCGCTTCTGCCGTCGAAGGGTTGTGAAGGGTTACGGGATCGCCGCTGCCGGCAGTCCATTCACCACAAACATAGCTCTGCAGGGAGGTCATTGGGGGAAAGACGATAGCGACCAAGCCCTCCTGATTCATCAACGCAAGCCGACTGCTGGTTTCGAAAGTCGCGTCGTTGTGCTTTTGTGGCCTTCAGAGCGGGGCATTGCTGCCGGTTTGGACGCGGACGTATCGAAAAGACTGTGGTCGAGCCGTAACGATTTTCGTGGTGCTGCCGTCCCGTGCTGATGCCGCGAACTCAGCATACGGCTGGCGTCGCAAGGCTCGCTGCATTAGCTGGATGCTAAGAGATTTGGCGACATCTACTGTGGATGCGCCCAATCCCGGGTGTGGGCGTCTAGGCCTTCACCCAATATGCCTGCATCAGGTGCAGGCATATTCGTAGCGCAGGCAGAGATTCTGTCGGCTGCGAAGTCTGGCAATCGAATTGTGGGTAGACGCTTAAACGCCGGCGACGAATTGCATCAATTCGTTGTGACGTCGCTCAATCGTCGCGCGGTCTGCATTTGCCAGGCAGTCAACTCCAAACCCTTCGACGTTGAGACTGGCTGTCACAGTGCCATATGCGACCGCTCGTTGCATGTTCGCCAGGCTAATCGTGTCGCAATTGGCGAGATAGCCCATGAAGCCACCAGCGAAGCTGTCCCCAGCACCTGTTGGATCCACGACTTTCTCGGTTGGGTAGGCCGGTATCGCGTAGTGGAAGTAGTTGGAAAACACAAAGCAGCCATGTTCCCCCTTTTTAACGATGACTAGCTTTGGCCCGAGCTTCAGTGCTGCTTTGCCCGCAGCAATCAAGTTGCTCTCACCGGTCAGTGATTTCACTTCGCTGTCGTTGACAATCACTCCGTCGATACGCTTCAGAAGGTCGAGTAGGCCAGCGCGCTCGTTGTCAATCCACAGATCCATCGTATCGGCGACCACGAACTGCGGGTTCTTCATCTGCTCGACCACCGAGGATTGCGTCGCCGGTGAACCGTTGGCTAGGAATACAAAAGGCGAGTCACGCCAGCCTTCTGGAACCTTTGGATCGAAGTCACCAAACGTATTGAGTTGGACGTCAATGGTGTCGCGGCTATTCATGTCCGCGGAGTAGCGGCCATGCCAAGCGAATGTTTTGCCGGACTTGATTTCTAGCCCCTCAAGATCAATGTCTCGGTCAGCTAGCAGCTGCTTGTGCTCCGCCGGGAAGTCTTCGCCGACAACGCTTACTAGGCGTACTGGAGTGAACAGGCGGGCGGCGAGACCAAAGTAAGTCGACGAACCTCCAAGGCACTTTTCGGCTTTGCCGAACGGGGTCTCAATGGTGTCGAAAGCAGTGGATCCAACTACAAGCAGCGTCATTTGGCGGGAGAATCTAACCGTACTCCTTGCTTGGATCCACCGGGACTATCGATGACGAGCGATAGACTTGACGGAATAGGCGATATTTGAGCCGTCGACCAGGCGCGCGTCGCTGGAGCCGCTGGGCTTGAGCCGCCGGGGGATTACGCCATAGGGGCATCGCCTGAGGCTTGTTAGCGGCCCTCGTTGTCGTAAGCCGCCTCGTCATCGATGTCGGCTTGCGTTACCCGGTCTTTTTCGAACAGCAGCAGCAATCCAGCGAGCAGGCTGAAGCAGGTCAGGACGGTTCGATAAAGCACGGAGACGGCTACTCCACGCGTGTACATGGCCTGGAATGCCGCAACATCCGTCAGGTAGTGGGCGCCGTGGGTTCCGAATAGGTGACCATACATCGTCTCACCAATCCCCCAGCCGTTCGGCGCGATGGGAACCGCGGATGCGATATTGATCACTGGCACCAGCACAAAGTACTCGAAGACTGGCATCCCTACGCCGATGGAGATTCCGATCAGAATTACGCAGCAGACCGACAGCACATGGTTGGCGATACCTAACAGAATGCTCGCGACAAGCATTTTGCGTTGATCTCTGTAGAAGAAGATCGCCTGGTCGATCATCTGCAACTTGCTGCGTATTTGGGCGGGCAGGCGGTTCAGCAACCACTTCAGTCGCACGAACTCGCGCAGTCTTTTGCTGAATGCGATGACCCCTAGCAATGCCACTAGCAGGATGACTCCCCAAATGCCGAGGGCGATATTACGGAAGTCGTCAAGTGCGAATAAGACTGCGAACGCGCCGAGCAGCGCGAGCGACCCAAGGCCTAAAATCCGATCGACTCCAACTGAGACCAGCACTGGTACGCGATGTCCCGGGCAGCGCTTCATGATGTAGAGCGCCTTGATGACGTCGCCGCCAGTTGAGCCGAGCATGACCGCGTTAAAGAAGACGCCGATCCAAGTGAATCGCAGCGTTTCAATTAAGGAGACATCAGTGCCGATGACACGCAGCAGCCACCACCATCGCAGGCCAGCAACGACCACCGTCAAGAAGTAGCACAGTGCTCCAAGGGCGAGCAGTGTAGGGTCGAGGTTGGCCCAGTAGCTCAGGATTCCTGGCTGAACTTCAAGTTGGCGTCCATCGTCTTGAAGACCACGGCTTGCAACTTTGATCCCTTGTTGCGATGCGTCCTGCGGATCAACGAAAACGTATTCGACTGGTTGTGCGGACCAGTGGCCCTGAATCGCAACAATCGACTCAGCAACGACTTTGTCGCTAGTACTGCTTTCTTTGAAGATCAGCCGATCGCGAAAATTGATGCTGGTAAGCACCCACCAGACCATCAACGTCAGCAGCGTAATCTTGATCAGAGTTACGGCATGCTTATTCATCGCCACTCTCCCTTAGCGCGAACCTTTGCGCGGGCTGTCTCAATCGAGTGTTGTTCGCCTGAGACCTTTGTCAGCACAGCCTGTGCGAAGACGCTTGGATTGATATCCAGTTCTTCGAGGCAGGCGATCGCGACGGGCGCGCCGCTCGGTTGGACGTTTACTGCAAAGTGGATCAAAGCGCTGACAGGACTGACGGTAGCTATGGAGATCGACAGTTTCCCACCTGGAAGATAAAGATCGTCTCCAATTCGGCTCACTTCAGAACTGGGTGCAAGCTGCTGCACGACTTCTCTCACTTGCGCTGCAAACAAGCGCTGTCGATGCACAGCTAGCAGTAGGTCGGTTGTTTCGAACGATTCCCAGACGAAATGGACCATGTCATCGGCGGCAATGCCCGGGCCGTCGAGGTCTTCTAGGTCGGCTACTTCATCTGCGACGACATTGCAGGGGCCGCGAAAAGCCACCATGGCATCGCCGACCAGTGAAAACCGGTCGAGCAACCAGTGCGCTCGCAACTGGCTGCCGTCGTAGGCAATAGATTCTTCGCACCAGTGACTTTCGAGGGTTCTCATGCGTTACCGGCGTTGCTCGTTCCAGGCGCGGACCCATTCCGGATCGGGATCAATTGTCTTGCGCTGAAGACTCCAGCTTAATGCGATAATGGCTGGCGTTCGTAGTTTCGAATAGTAGTCCCGTTCTGAGAGAGCGGTCGTCGCAAGAAACTCGTTGGGTGTTGGTGCTTCCCAATCTTGCCTTCCTGGTAAGTGGACCGATGTGTTTGCCAGCTCACCGCCTAGCTGCCCGCAGTAATGGATCAAGCGCAGCTGAATTAGTGGGTCAGGGTCGAACCAAGATAGGGTCGCCGCGCGTTGCTGAGGTGTGGCTACCATGGTGGCAAGCATGAAGGGGACGGACCGTGGTCCGCCCAGTCGGCGGACTTGCTCCATTGCGCAGAGGCGGACCTCGGACCAGCGACTGCTGCGATCGGATATCGTGCCTAGCAAGATGCCGCGGACGCAGTGCTCAATCGATCGGCGCACAGCGTTTGCTAGCCACGGCTTTGCCTGCTCTTGTGGTTCGGATACCAGTAGCTCGCTAAGTTGCTCAACCAGTAAGATTCGTTGGTCCCAGTCCACCAGAATGGAGCCGGAAATCAGCGCGAGTGCATCTCGGTACTGATCGAGCGCAACTTCGCCTTCTTGACTGCGCGCAGTTGGTCGAAGGGTGCGTATGCCTTCGCGTGCGTCGGCCAATGCGGATGGAGCTAGCGGTGTGCTAGCAGTTACGAATGATCCTGCGAACGGCGTCAGCTGCAAAGATTCGCAGATGCGGGCTAAGCCATCAATTGCGAGAATCCGCGTTTGCGGGTTTCTGTCGAGCTCTGCGAACCAAGCAAAGCGGCTCGCTGCAAGACTGCATGCAATCAGGTCATTGTTAACTTCATCGGGAAGTTCCTTGAGCAACTCGCGAACATGCTGCCCCGGATTCTTAAGAAGTAGTTCTTCGCGGCGGCCGAATAGCCAGCCGATTGGTCTGCGCACAGGGGTGAGCAACGCGTTGTGCATATACCAACTCGAGACGCGGGCTTGCTCAGCATAATCGATGGCTGGATCTCCGGCATCGGCTGTGACCTGAACGATCTCATCGATTTCTTCGATGAGATCGTTACTGGTTAGGCCGACGGCGACGGTGCAGCTGTGAAGAGCTATGAGCCCGAGGCTGCCAACAAACCATTGTCTCATTCTGTCAAAGCCCATTTTGATCGAGTTGTGTTTTCCAGTGACGGACCGCTGCACTCCGGTCATTTGGTGAGTTCCTGTCAATCACTGGCATCGTTACGCTGAGAGCTTTCGCTAGCGAGCTATGCATTGCTGCAAAAGCTTCGGGGTCTTGCTCTTGTTCGATTGCAGTCAGCAAAATAGGTGCAGCTAATTTATGGTGCTGGCTTACAGCGCCAGATGCTGCAAAGCGGCGCACTGTTGGAGCTGTATCTTTCAGTGCAACTTGCCAGAAAGAAAGGTCTGTTACGCCGTTTGATGCTGCAAGTTGGACTGCCCGGGTTCGGACTGCTGTCGCTTCATCGGCGCAGGCAATTGCAATAGCCCTGATTCGAATCGGATGTCGTCCGTCCGATGTATCACCTGCCACTGCGGATGGTCTAGCCAAGCTGTCGAGTAATTTCAGTCGACCGCTGACATCCGGTGCTGCACGTAGCAGTGCAAGCAAGTCGCGCATCTCGCCATTTGCCAAGGAGTCGCGGCTTGCATGCATTGTCGTGATGCGGCGATGCCATTCTTGGATTTCACCGGCGTGGTCCTGCAGCCAAGAGTCACCAGCATACTGATGTTGCATGCGGCTTAGGGTTGATGCTGCAGCACCGGCATCGCCGTTAACCCATTCTATTTGCGCGAGGTCAAGTAGCGTGCTAGGAGACACCTTGTCCATACCAACTTCGCGGACGACGTCGCGTAGTTCGCTCATCGCAAGGTCACAGCGTGCAATGTCGCGAAGTAAGTTGACGCGAGCAATGCGTAGTGCCGTGGTGCGCCGCCGTTCGATTGCGGCGTCAATCACAAACAACGCGGCGTCGTGCCGCTCCTGTTGGACGAGGTAGCCCGCTAGATTGAGTGCTGCCTGCGCTTGTCCCGACGCTGTCGCGTTCGCGAATACATTGCGAAGCTCGCGCTCTTTTTGGCGGTTTGTAGGTGGATGGTTTCGGGCCGCGGTTGCCTCGACGAATTGCGGTGGCTGGGAGGCTGTTGCGGACGCTTTGATCGCATCAACAGCTGGCTCGTTGCCTGCTGGCTGGCTGCCTGCTGGTGAAGTTGTCGCTGGCGTCGATGCGGACCGCGATTTGTTCGGGGGTGTGCGATGACCACGCTCGCTTCCAACTTGGATCTCGGCGGCCTTTGCTTCTGCCGTGTTGATTTCTGATGTAGGCGGAGCCTTTGTCGATGCAGCAGGTTCTCGAAAGAGATCGATCCCAGAACGGCCAAAGGTGCCGCTCGATTGCTGGACGGCGGGTTGGACGCAGCTCGCAAGCAGGAATGCGAGACACCAAGCCGACCGTTTCGCACCGTTGCGAACGCTCATTGCCTCTGGTTTATGCGACAGAGCGGTTGGCTGCACGCATGATTCTGGTCCTTCCGTTCGGGCTGCGAATCGCGGAAGATCCTGTGATGGCCCGCGCAGACAAAATCCTCATCATTACCAAGGCAAATCGCATGCGGCACGATTTGGCCGAGATCGTGGCTTCCGTCGCGGCCAAGGTCGGTGCTGCGCAATCCCGTTTGCGGCCAGCGGATGTGCAGCGCAAAGCCATTGGCGACTTTGTGACTGCGGTCGATTTACGAAGTGAGAAACGGCTGCGGTTAGACCTGGCGAAATTGATGCCGGAAGCAGGGTTTCTCGGTGAGGAAAGTGGCTCGTTAGATCTCGGTTGCGATTGGCTTTGGGTCGTCGATCCAATCGACGGCACCTCAAATTTTTCCCGGGGATTGCCGCAATACGCGGTTTCTGTAGCGCTGCTGTTCCGGGGCCAGCCGGTGCTTGCTGCGATTCATTGTGCTCCAGAGGATGCTCTGTTTACGGCAGTACACACCAAGGGATGTAGGCGGAATAACCGCAAAATTACCGCGAAGGCTGGCCGGTTCGATGACGGTGCGATCATTGGTTGTCAGTGGTTTCGGGGTCAGGGAGATATGGGATTCCTTCCCCGTTTGCAGTCATCTGGGGCGCGGATTCGGACTCTGGGTAGCACGGTCGTGCAGCTGGCGGATGCGGCGATGGGTCGGCTAGACGGCAACGTGCAGCAGCAGGGCCGTCTTTGGGACTACGCTGCTGCCGGATTAGTGGCCGTGGAATCGGGGCTAAAATTTACGGATTGGCACGGAAAGCCAGTTTTTCCGGTCCGGGATCTGCGCGTTGAGCACACCGCCACGATCGCCGCGCTACCGACGGTCCATCGCAAAATATTGGCGCTACTGAGGCCGTTTGCGACCTAATTTGCCCCGTGTTGTTTCTGCTTCGTAACATCCGGAGCCCACTGCTCCCCCGGTCGCCAATTGCCGCCTGGGCATTTTCTAATAAATTGGCTTTAACCATCCTGTGGTCCCGCTTTTGCATAAGACCAATCTCGACTAGAGTTCCCGCTGGTGTGCAGCGGGTTTTAACATCGAGTTGACTCAACAAAGAGTCGACGCAACTGCACGCAAAGAGAACCCACCAGGAGCAGATTGATGAAGAACATCCTGATTACAGGACTGACGGTCGCGGCCTTCGCGGCCATGTTACCCGAAACCGCTTATGCCCACGGTGGTCAGTACCGTGGTCCAGGCGACGTCGTGCCACCGGGTCCCGGTGGCGGCAGCAATACGGGTCGGCCTTCTGGCCCCACTACTGGCGGCCCAGCTGGCCCGAGTGCTCCCGGCCCTTCAGGTCCGACAACTGGTGGTCCTGCAGGACCTAGCACGGGCGGTCCGGCTGGCCCAGCTGGTCGTCGTGGTCCTACCACTGGCGGTCGTGGCACCCCAATCGGTGACGACCTGACGCGTTGGAGTTTCTGGTGGGAGTTCAATAAGGATCCCTTCATCAGGCTTCGTGACGCCGTTATGCAAGGCGGTCCCAAGACTGGTAGCGATGACTTCTATCTCGGTGCGACGCGTAAGAGTGCTGCTCGCGACTCGATGCGTCCAACTACGGAAGACATCCTGGGGCGGATCTTGCCGGCGCTGAAGAAAGCCATCGATTCGACCGATCAAAAGGACATCAACTCATCGTGCATGGTCGCGATGGCCAAGATTGGTAAGGACCACCCTGAGTTTAAGCTCAAGGATGTCTTTGTCCCCCGTCTTAAGACCACCACGCAGGAAGTGCGTGAGACCGCAGCTTTGTCGCTCGGCATCGCCGCGATTGCCGGTGAAGACGAGATGACGTTGCTGTCTGACCTGGCGCTCGATAAGGGTGTCGGTCGCGACGCAAGTGGCGGCAGTGTTGATAACCGCACCCGCGCCTTCTCGCTCTACGGCCTAGGTCTGACGGCAAACAAGACCAGTAACGTTGAGATCAAGAAAAAGGCCTTTGCGGCGCTGAAGGAAGTCCTTGAGAACAAGGACCAGCGTGATCGCAACATTAAGGTTGCTGCCATTAACGGCATCGGCATCTTGAACATCGGTAGCTCGACTGACGATGAGAAGATGTTGCTTACCGATGTCGTCAAAACGCTCGAGAAGTTCTACATGCAGAAGAACTCTCGCGCTGGGCAAAACCTGATCTTGGCGCACTGCCCTCCAGCGATCGCTAAGCTGCTTGGTCGCGACCACCCCGATGCTGATTACTACAAGGAGCTGTTTGCAGCCGATCTCAAGGGAAACGGCAAGATCAAGCGCAGTGGTAATGAGATTTCTCAGTCGTGTGCTTTGGCTCTTGGTCAGCTTTGTCAGCCCTACAACGACAAGAAGGACGTGGATGCCAGCTACAGCAAGCTATTGCTGAAGCAGTGGACTAGTCACAAGGATGTGCAAACCCGCAACTTCTCGGTTCTGAGCCTGGGTTGGATCGGTGGTGTAGAAAACCGTAAGGCGTTGATCAAGGCGTTCGACAAGGGCGGCAAGAACCTTGAGAAGCCGTGGTGCTCGCTAGCGCTCGGCGTCTACTCCCACTTCGCTTACGAAGGTGCGAAGTCGCGGAACGAGACCCCGGACTTGGAAGTGATGATTGGCGAGACGCTCTATGACGAGTTGCGCGTTTGCAAGTCACCCGACCTCGCTGGTGCCTTGGCCATTGGTCTGGGCCTCAACCGTTACCTCGAAGCTTCGGATGAAATGCGTGAGCGCATGCTGAAGAATCAGGCGAAGGAAGAGATGGCTGGTTACCTGGCTGTTGGACTTGCATTGATGGATGACAAGCGTGCCATTGAAGACATCAAGAATGTCGTCAGTGAAGCGTCCCGCCGCTTCAACCTGCTTCAGCAGTCAGCGATTGCGCTGGGCAAGCTGGGAGATAAGTCGGTTGCTGTGCAGCTTCAGAATTTGCTGACTGATGGTGAGCCTAACCTTGCCAAGCTCAGTGCTATCTCGTCGGCTATCGGATTCATTGGCGATAAGCGTTCGATCAAGCCGCTGACGACTCTGTTGTTCAATGACAAGCTAGGTGATTTGTCGCGTGCCTTTGCCGCCGTTGCTCTTGGTGGCATCGCCGACAAGGAGCCGCTGCCATGGAACAGTAAGATTGGCGTCAACATGAACTACCGCGCGTCGGTGGAAACGTTGACGAACAGCCAGACCGGCATCCTCGACATCCTGTAGTTGATGCTTACTAGACTGGCGGTTGGCGCATCATTGTGCCGAGCGTCACTGGTCTGATTTAAGCGAGGCCCGTGCGGATCTTCCGTGCGGGCCTTGTTTGGTTTTTAGCTGGCTTATGTTTGTCGTTGCTTGCTTGCGGCACTAATATTGCATACCCCAGGTATGCGTGGACTCTTCATTGTTTGGTTGCTCTGTGTGGCGGCTTTGCCATTAGCTGCTCATGGCGGTCAATATCGTGGGCCTGGCAGTGTCATTCCTCCTGGTAACCCAACCTCGTCTGGAGTCAGCCAGAACAAGACCAACGGCAGCACGGTGCCGGGCGTCAGCAATCCACGGGTGCCAGTGAATCCAGCCGGGATTGGCGCAGGTGGTAATGCTGCCGTAGGTGCGCGTCGAAGTGCCGGAAGCGTGCCGCGTGGCTACGCCGTCGGTGATGATCTTGGTCGCTGGGAATTTTGGTGGGAGTTTGGTAAGGACCCCTACCTCCAATTACGTGACGCGATCTATAAGGATCGCTGGGTGGATCCTTATTTGAGGTTATGGAATCCACGTATGGCTGCAGACGTTGGCATGGTTTCACCGCCAACGGCAGATGATGTTCGCTCTGTTGCGATGCAGTTGGCTGCAATGTTGAAGAGCAGTGACGATCGCGACACCTCGTCAGCATGCTTGTTGGCATTGGCTAAGATAGGTGCGGCTCGATCTGGCATGGATTTGGTAGAGGAGTTCAAGCGATTCCTCGCGCGTGGTGACCAAGAACTACGTGAGTCTGCAGCGCTAGCGTTGGGGGTTTCTGGGAGTCTCGATTTGCAAACGCAGCAGGTCCTCGTTGACCTAATTGGAGACACTACGGAGGGGCAGCATCTCTCCGGTGATTCTGCAGTGAATGAACGGACGCGCTCTTTTGCCGCGTATGGGGCTGGGCTGTTGATCAAGCAGTCTCGACAAGCGGGCGCGAGTATGCGGCTGACTGCCGCGCTTCGACATGTGCTAAATGATCCGTTCAAGCATGAGCGAAATTTGATGGTCGCCAGCATCGAGGCGCTGGCTCTATTTCCCCGGGCTTGGCGCAGCAGGGCAGCGGGCGCGCTACGGGACTCGATAGTGGCAGATCTTGGCCAGTATTACGATCGTGACCTTGGCCCAGGAGACCAGCTTATTCAGGCGCACGTTCCAACTGCTATTGCGCGCTTGCTTGATCCGGGTTCCATGATCGCAGCCAAGTGGCGTGAGCGTTTCAGCGATGATCTGCGTGCTGGGCTGCGTTCGTCAGTGCGTGGTGACGGCAAGGTGAATCATCACATTGCGCAGTCGTGTGCTATGGCGTTGGGTTTGATGTGCTCGCCCTGGGCAGATGACAACAGTGCTGGTCGGCAAATCGGTGAGTTGCTGGTAGACGTTCATCGCGACCATCGAGATCAGCAAACTCGCTCTTTCGCAGTGCTGTCTTTGGCGCGCATCGGCGGTCAAAAGTCTTTGGCATACATTCTATCTGCGGTCGATGACGCGAATAAGGCCATTGAGCAACCGTGGCTCGCTATGGCGCTTGGCGTCATTGCGGCCAGTCAGCGCGTAGATGGATCACAGGAAGGGGCGTCCGCGGAGGACTTTCGTCGCATCAACGCATCGCTTCTTGATCAGTTTGGCAAAGCCCGGAATCCGGGAACCATTGGTGCGATCGCGGTTGCGTTGGGTTTAGCGGGTTCTCTTGACGCGCGTGACGTTTTGCGAGAAACATTGGTTGCCCAAAGCAAGCGCCCAGATGTCGTTGGCTACGTTGCTCTAGGTTTGGGACTATTGCAGGACAGGCGTGCGATCACCGATTTACGTGTGCTTCGCCAAGGCTCTCTGCGCCGTCCCTTTGTAATGATGCAATGCGTGCGTGCCCTCGGCTTGCTAGGTGACAAGGATCTCGTTGGTGAGTTGATTTCTGAGCTAGCTGCGCCATCGGTCACTCTCATTCGTTTGTCGGCGCTAGTATCGGCGTTGGCGCAGATTGGTGATCGTAGCTGTCTCCCCGCTTTGCAGGACCTGATGGCCAACCAAGATGTCTCGCCGTTAACGCGCGCATTTGCGGCGGTCGCGCTTGGTGGCATCTGCGATAAGTCCCCCATGTCTTGGAACTCTGTTTATGCAACTCAGGTCAACTATCGCGCAGCGACCGAGACATTGACGGATGGAGCCACTGGCATTCTCGACCTTCTTTAGCTGCGTCGCATAGCAGCGAATAAAGCGACTCCCACTATTGTAGCTAGGAGCGCAAGCCAACCATTGCGTGTTGCTGCCGCTTCAGCGCGAAGGATTGGCTGCAGCTCAGCGCTCGCTCCTCGCAAGCGGCTCTCAAGAGTTCGCTTCAGTTTTGGGCCGGGCTGTAGTTGCAGTCCAGCGAGGTATTCGATTTCGGCGCTATGAAGTTCTCGGCGATACCATCTTGCGTCGCCAGCCAGTCTGCGTAGCAAGGCAGTCTCTTCTTTGCTGCTCTTCACAGCTGCTAGGACGCCTTGCCAATCGCCTGCTTGCAGAGCCGTAGTTGCAGTCTTTTCGGCCTCGATCGCGCCCCGGCTACCGTTGCAGGAGGTGACTGCTTTTTGGTCGGCGTTGTCGACATAGCTGTCGAGGAGGAGTTCGTCGAGCAGCGGTCGGTCATCTACCAGTAGATGGCCGTCGTCAGGTAGCTTGTGCCAGCTGTTGGAGTCAGCACATGCTGTGATGATGTCGCTCCAGTGCTGCCTATCACCGGGGTTGAGGATGGCAGAAGTTTGGTCTGCAGCTGCTAGTAGTTTTGGTTCAAGTGGCCTATCGCGGCGAGCGACCAAAAGTGCATTGCGCGAGCCTGGGATTAAGAACGTTCGGACATTTCCAAATACCGCGCTGACTGTTGTTGATACCGCTTGAAGAACTGGATCGTCAGTGCTCAGAGCGCCAACGTTGCACGCTAAGATGCCGCCTTCGTAGAGCCTATTGTAGGCTGCTTTAAAGAACTCAATGCTGGCTAGGTGCGCTGGTATATAGACCTGGTGGGCGTATGCGTCGACGTGGATTACGTGCCATTGTTGCTTTGCCTGTGACAAGAACAGGCGGCCATCAATGGCGTAGCGTGAGCCTTTGGCTTTGTCTTCACCGAAAAACTCGTCTCCTAGAGCCATGGTTTCGGCATCAATGTCTACGGCGTCTACATTCACATTCGGATGGACCGCTGCATATACGCGCCGTAGGGTCCCGGCTGCGTCACCAATTGACAGCGCCCGCATCTCTTTGGGCCTTTTGCCGCCATCGCCGGCGAGGAATGGCGCGATTGCATGCCAGTCGTAGTAGGCATTTTGAGTGAACGCAGATCCTTCTATTGCCAGCGAGTGAAAGGAATCTAGTGCTTCGTTGATGACAAGTGTGGTGCGGGACGGCTGGCCTTCGACTTGGCTTTTGTGGACTTGCAGGAATTGGTACGCAGTTTCACGTTCTGCGAGTAGCTCAATGTCATTGGCGGCCGGCCTTAGTGGACCGTCATGTGCCAGCGTCATTGCTAGTGCGATCAGTAGTGCGACGCCTGCGGCATTCCGGCGACGGCGCGGCGCAACGACAATCGCCGCGATTAGTAGGATTGCCGCAGATACGGTCATTGCGATCCTGCAGCCATAGCTTGGTATTAAGAAGTGTGTCGCTGCGAATGTTCCAAGCAGGCTTCCTATCGTTCCAGCTGCAGCCACGTCTCCGGCAGCGCGGCCGAGTTTCTTCCCACTGTTTGCTAGTAGCACAATGAGCAGTGGTGAGACGGCTGCTAGGAGCATCATTGGCGGCGCAAACACAACGGCAGTTGCGACCAGAGAACCGCGTATTAGCGCAGGCATCGCGGCATCCAGCTGGAGGTCGCTAGGAAGCAGGGCGGTGCCCAACCAACTCGTTGTAAATGGAGCTAGTAATAGCAGTCCTCCTGCAATCAGCAGCAAGCGGAGTGGCCATTGCTCTGCGCCAGCCCTGCCGCTGAGGCGGCCGCCAAACATCGCGCCGATCGCCATGGCGGCCAGAATGACCCCAATGACGTTTGTCCACACATAGGCACTATCACCAAAGTGTGGCGCTAGCAGACGCACTGCCGTGAGCTCGGCAGCCATCACCCCAAAGCCAGTTGCCCCCGCTGCTACGACTGCTTTGCTAGCTGGTAGCGAGACGTCTGGCTGGGCAGGGTTCATGCTCACTCCTTCGGTACCGACGCTGCAAAGCTGACCGGGAACAAGTAGCCCCAGTCGTTTCGATTCATCATGCGTTGCTTCATTTGGCGGAAGGAGGGGCGTCGTGTTTCCTTCATTGCCTTGCCATTAATGACGATGGTGAACTCCTTGCTTAGGTCCACTAGATCGTTGTTCAGCAAGATCTCCAAGCGCTCAACTGCTTGGGCGTCGATGGTGATGCGGTTGTTGGCGCGATCTGCGACGGCTTGGACGCGCGGTAGCTTGTCCGGGTCTGCGGTTTGTAGTGAATCCGCTAGCAGGATGCCAACCCAGTAGGTCTTGTTAAAGCGGTCGTGATTCGGTTCCAGGGTGATCTTCATCGGTGTCATGGAGCGTTGTTTGTCAGCGATCCATGTCTCGATTTCCGGTGCTGATTCCAGGTGAGGAAGGGCTCCCTTGGCTGGCAAGATGGTGAGCATTCCTGGGCACTTGTCAGCCCAGCGCTCCTCCATTGCTTTGATCTGATCTGCGTTCTCTGTCGTCTGAAGAACGAGAACTGGCACGTTTCGTAGGTTGCCAATACGAATGTCTGAGACCTTGATCGGATCGCGCAGGATGATGCCAGCGAAGCGATCTGGAAACAGTGACGCTAGCCGGATGCCGTAGCCGCAGTTTTCGTGGCCGCAGTCAAGAAAGACGCGTTCGCGGTCGACGTTGTAATTGTTCATTACGTAGCCGAACGAGCCGAATACCGTGCCGATGCGCTTGTCTTCATCCTTCTCAGCGCCTTCGCGGCTGTAGTCCGGAATCGTGTCCATCTCCAGGCCTTGAGGTAGCATTGGAATGTGCACAATGCTCTTCGAAGCTAGGCTCGAACCCGCCCACACCTGCTTGAAATAGTCAGTTGGTTTCTCCCAGGATCCGTTGCTGCCACCGGGTAAGACAAGCATCGTCGGCCAAGGAGTTTTCTCCTTGTAGGTCTTCGGAATTTGCAGGCCATACTCCAGATCCGTACCTTTGATCTTACGATTATAGAAGTTGCCTTTGCCTACCTCTGGCTTGCCGGGCACGAAGCAGTTGTAGAAAACTGCGCGCAGGTCAGGCATCGAGCCAATGACACCTTTCTTTTCGGCCTTTGCCCATTCCTTGTCGAATGCAGCTTTGGAGCTTCGGCGAGACTTGGATGCCTTTTCTCGAGACTTGCCTTCACTTGTGTCGTAGCGAATCTCGTCGGCTAGGTATTTGCGTAGCTTGTCACCGAGAGTCTTTTGCTCACGAGCAGCCAATACACCTTTTGCGTCTTGAGTAGCTGCGGAGCCATTTTGGGGGGCAAAGAGACTCAGCAAACTCAACGTAGCAGCTATGAACATCAGCGGGGTCCTGTCAGAGGGGTCTGTAGTCGGGTGCTCAGCATGTGGCGCGGAGCACGGCAGATTTGCGGAGGGTTGGTATAAGTCTAACGGCCAATGGGGCGATCGACTACTGCCCTGTTCCTAGTAGTGGACCCTTTGCAAAGGCGATCTAGCGTAACGTCTAGCGTCAGGCGGCGCAGCAGCGTTGCGCCTGGGCGCTTTTTCAGTGCGATCCTCGCGGTTGCCATAGGGTCTGTACCGTTCTTTTTCGGGTGCATGGATTCAGCGTGAACAAGATTGGTGATTGCAGGGCCTTGGCCACGCATAGGTTCGTCCCGCTGCAGGTCTATGGCGACGCTTCGACGAAATGCATCTAGGGCTTTTTCGCGTCGGCCAGTTGCTCGCAGCAGTAGGCCGTAGTCATTCCAGAGTTCGAGATCTTGGGGAGCCAGTTTTAAACCATATTCATAGATCTCGAAGGCGGCGTCGATCTCGCCGATTTGGCGTAGGCACAGGCCAAGATTGGCGACGCGGTAGGACTGAACGGGCTTAAGTTTTGCGAGGGCTTCGAATAGCGTCCGGCCTGATGGCTGGTCTGCAGTTCGCAAAGCCTTAGCTGCGAGCGGCAGTAAGTATCTCTCTTCCTGACGCAGCGCAGATTCGACAACTTGAGGATGCTGGTTTGCCTGTTGTTGTGCGAGGCGTTCAAAATCGAGCAGTCGACCAAGTCGAGCCAGTGCTTGCAGGTGAACGAGTAGCAGTTCAGGTTGCGATCGCTCTCTGGATTGGCCAGACTTCGATGCGATCTCCAGTGCGATTTGGGTGCGCCCTGAATGCAGTGCAGCTAACGCTCCTTGGGCAAGGCGCTTATTTCGCTCAATGCCGAGAGGTAAGCGCAAGAATGCGTCGCTGGCTTGCAGCAGCAGTGCTGCTTTTGCTGCGGGCGCTGCATTTGATGCCGCTGATTGCAGCCGGTCAAAGTCCGCTAGCAGCTGGGCGGTATCTTGCGCGTTTTGCTGACCTTGCAGGTTGCTTGCAGCAGCAAGGATTGCTAGCAGCCCCCCCACAATCTGTCTGGCGGTGTTGGTCACCGGAGCAGCACCCTCTGGTCCGGTGGCAATGTTTCCGCTGCGACGACCTCTCCAACGGCAAATGGTTGTTCGCCTGATTTACGGCATTCTTCCATGACCAAGTCGGCGTGTTCGGCTCGAACCATGAGCACCATCCCGATGCCCATGTTTAGCACCCGGTAGGCTTCCTCGCGGGCGACCTTGCCGCGCGCGACAATCAACTCACAGATCGGGAGCTTTGGAATCGCCGCGGTGTCAATGGTGACACCGAGACCCGCCGGCAAGACGCGCGGCACGTTGTCAGGTAAGCCGCCGCCCGTGATGTGGGCCATGCCGGTAAGCAGATCGTTGTCGACCAGTGGTAGGCATTGTTTGATGTAGCTCTTATGCACGGCCAGCAGCGCTTCCCCGATGCTCTTGCCGTCGAGCTCTTCTGGCCGGTCAGCCAGCTTGAAGCCGCTGTCAGCAAACAACACCTGGCGTGCTAGCGAGAAGCCGTTGGTGTGCAGTCCAGAACTCGGAAGCCCAATCAGCTTGTCGCCTTTCTGGATGCGGCTGCCATCGACCAGCTTGTCGCGAGCCACGGCACCAATGATTGTGCCGGCGACGTCGACCTCTCCGTCTCGGTATACCCCCGGCATCTCAGCTGTTTCGCCACCAATCAAAGCGCAGCCGTTTTCGAGGCAGGCTTTCGAAAGTCCGGCCAGAATTTGGTGAACTCGCTCTGGTTCCATCTTCGACATCGCAATGTAGTCGAGAAAGAACAGAGGCCGCGCTCCCTGAACCAGAATGTCGTTGATGCTGTGGTTGACCAGGTCTTCACCGACACTAGCCATAGAGCCGCCTTCCGCGCAGCTCTGCGCCGCGACCATGACTTTGGTGCCGACACCGTCGGTGGATGCGACTAGGAGGTTTCCGGATGCTCCGGCCTTCTCCAAGTCGAACAAACCACCAAATGCGCCGACGTCACCCATGACGCCTGCTGTGAAGGTTTTACGGATGGCTTCGGTCGCCCCAGTGACGGCCGCATACTTTTTGTCGATGTCGACGCCGGCGCGTCGATACGCGGAGGGAGCTTCGCTCACGTTGTGCACTCCAGGCGGTAGTTCCGCCCTGCTGATTGGACTGTTTGATGTGTGCGGGGCATCCCGCAGGAATAGGTATCATGGGCGCGAATGGCCCTCGCGGCAAACCTTGTCTGCTACTGCTTCACGCTGCGGTTGCATTGTCTACCATTATGGGCGCATGATCTCATGCGTGTCGAACCCCACGTCGAAGCGCCGTATTGCCATCCTGGGCTGCACTGGATCCGTTGGGACCCAGGCATTGAGCATCGTTGCCGAGCATCGAGATCGTTTTGATGTCTGTATGCTAGCCGCGCATACGTCATCCCAGGGGTTAGCCGAAAGCGCCGCTGTCCACAAACCGTCTGCAGCATGCCTTACTGGCTGCGAGCAATCGCCAGAACTGCCAGCTGGCACCCAGTGGTTTCAGGGCGCTGATGGCCTACTGGAAGCCCTTGAAGCCAGTAAGCCGGACACCGTTTTGAACGCCATTACTGGTGCTGCCGGCCTATCTGCTTCCGAGTGGACTCTGCGCCAGGGTCTAACCTTGGCACTTGCTAACAAAGAGTCATTGGTCGTTGCCGGTGACTATCTGATGCAATTGGCAAAAAAGACGGGCGCAAAAATATTGCCAGTCGACAGCGAACACTGCGCTATTTTTCAGTGTCTGGACGGCGAGCAGCAGAAATCTATCCGCCGTATTTGGCTGACTGGGTCTGGTGGCCCGTTCCGCAATCGGCCACTCGATACGTTTGATTCGATTGCCAAGCAAGAAGCCTTGCGTCATCCAACCTGGGATATGGGCCCCCGCATCACGATTGGCAGTGCCACGATGATGAATAAGGCGTTCGAGGTTCTCGAGGCGCATTGGCTTTTTGATATTCCCCCTGAGCAAATCACAGTGGTTCTACATCCTCAGAGCATCGTGCATTCGATGGTCGAGTTTGTTGACGGGTCGATGTTGGCCCAGTGCGGTGTTCCCGACATGCGGGTGCCGATCTTGTTTTGCTTAGGCTACCCGGATCGTTTGCCCTTTGATTTCCAGCCGTTTGATCCCATGAAGTGGCGCTCGTTAGAGTTTTTACCGTTTGAGCCAGAGCGCTATCCGGCAGTGGAGCTTGCCTACGATGCAATGCGGCTTGGCGGTGATGCCGGAGCCGCTTTGAATGCTGCCGACGAAGTCGCGACGGCGGCTTTTTTAGCTGGCGAAATATCATTCCCTGAAATTGCTCGCACTTCCCAACAAGTCATGCGCGAGCGGCAAGTTTCTCCAGTTCGGTCATTGGCCGATGCAGTCGCTGCAGATAAGGACGGGCGAGCGCGTGCGGCTGCAATCCACGCATCTATGCGAACGACCTAGGCAGAAGAGTAGGCAAGATTACTAAATGGCATTTGGCAGTATCCTCCTGGCGATTCTTGGAATCGGCCTTCTGATATTTCTGCATGAGGGCGGGCACTTTTTGGCAGCGCGGCTTGCTGGAGTGCGCGTTGACGTGTTCTCGTTGGGGTTTGGCCCACGTCTTGGTGGTTTCTTCTGGCGAGGCACAGACTTTCGTTTGTCTGCCGTTCCGTTCGGCGGCTACGTCATGGTTGCCGGTCAAGATTCCAGCGATCGGCGCTACCCGGCATCGGAGTCGCTCTACAGCAAGTCCGTCGGCCAGCGAGCTCTGTTTTGGTCAGGCGGAGTAGTGATGAACGTGCTCTTTGCACTGATCGTATTTCCGCTCGTGTTTGGAGCGGGCGTCAACTTTGAAGCGCCGGTTGCTGGCAGTGTGCCGCTGGGTTCAGCTGCCTGGGAAGCCGGCATGGAACCCGGTGAGCGTATTGTCGAAGTCGGCGGCAAACCGGTCTACTCATTCCAAAATCAAATGATGGAGGTGGCGCTCAACGGCAATCGCCCCGTCGAGCTTCTTATTGAGGACAAAGACATGGCTCGGCGAGTTGTGACTGTCCTCCCCCACTTCGATAAAGAGTCTGGTCTGTTCAGTTTAGGCTTCGGGCCTGCCGTGGATGCTGATAGCCACGTTTTAGCGGTCGATGTCGATGGGCCCGCAGCTGCTGCAGGAGTCAAGACTGGTGACCTGTTGGTGTCACTTAACGGCAAATCTCCAATGGCAGAGGGCGCGATCGACGGCCTCGGTCCCGTTGCCGTAGCAGTCCAGCGAGATGGCAAGATACTGGATTTTACGGTGACCCCAAACTCCACCATCGAGAATCAGAGGCCGATGATTGGTGTCGCGCCGTTGGCCAATCTCGTCGCTGGGATTCGCTCGGGAAGTAAGCTGATCGAAAGCTTGGGGCTGCAGCACGGTGATCGGGTGCTTGCTGTCGACGGATTGCCATTGCTCGATGGTGATTTAGAGCGATTGCGTAGCGGTGATGGCGATACTCGCTGGCTGGTCTTGCGTGATGGCCAAGAACGAGAATTAACGGCATCGGCAACAGCAGCCGAGCGCTCAAAGTTGGTTGACTGTCTAGCGCTGTCTCGAGATATGCGGTTGCAGGTTCAGCCTACCGAAGGTGGGGCTGCCAGGGTTGCAGGTATGCTTGCAGGCGACTGGATCCAGTCGATCAACGGCTCAGTGCTGCAGGACTGGGAAGGTTTGCGCGCAGTTGTTAAGGCAGCCGGTGAACAACCTTTGCAAGTAAGCGTGCTGCGGCCAGACGCGACTAACGTCGTGGCTGGTCTTGATAAGCCTAGTGGTCTGTCGGTCGAGTTGACGATCAAGCCACGAGTGGCGCCGGTCGCAGACCTTGGCTTCCAATACGCGGTGGCTCCGCAAATGATCGAGATCCGGGCCGAATCATTTGGTGATGCTGTGAAGCTCGGCACTGTTTGCTCACTGGACTTAATCAAGCAGATGTATGTGACGCTCAAGCGTCTTGTGACCGGCGAGGTAGGAGCCAAGAATCTGGGCGGTATCATCCGGATTAGCCAAGTCAGTTACCAAGCTGCGCAGCGTGGCCCGACATGGTTTTGGTATTTCTTGGCATTGCTCAGCGTCAACCTGGCGTTCGTCAACATTCTGCCGATTCCAGTGCTCGACGGTGGCCACTTGATGTTCTTGCTTATCGAGAAGGTCAAGGGCTCGCCAGTCAGCACCAAGGTGTTTGGCTATAGCCAAGTCATCGGGTTGGTGTTTGTGCTGCTGCTCGTCTTGTTCGTTACCTACAACGATATCTTGCGCCTGTTGTGACATCCGCGCTCAGTTGTGGGATGGTGCCATTGTGAGCGATCAAGGAACTCGTAATGTGCAGCAGGCAGATGGCGACCAGGCCAGCGGGCAGTCACCTAGTGTCAGCAGGCCTCCCTCTTGGCTGTCGGTGCTGCGACTGTGTCGGATTGGAACATGGTTCTCGCCAGCTGCTGATGTGCTGGCTTCAACGGCAATCGCCCAGATTCCACTGGGTACGGATGTGGTTCGGGCGATGCTTGCCAGCGTTCTCCTGTATGGCGCCGGGATGGTTTGGAACGACGTAGCCGACCTTAAAATTGATCGTGTTCAGCGGCCTGAGCGACCACTGCCGGCTGGTCACTTGCCGATGACATTTGCGATCGTCCTCGGCCTGGCGCTGCTCGGTGGCGGCATGTGGCTGTCGCCTTGTCCTGCTCACCACGGTTTGATCGCGCTGCTGATTCTCGTCTATGATTTCGTCAGCAAGCATGCTCCGTGGTTGGGCGCCTTAAATATGGGAGTGCTGCGCGGGCTAAATCTAGCAACTGCATTTTGCCTAGCGGAACAGCCTCTGCCGGTCGGGGTTGCCCAAAGCCTTCTTGTCGCAGCGACCTGCTACGGCATCTACATTGTTGCCGTAACGATAATCGGTATTTTTGAAGATACGCCCTCGGTGAGTGCGCGTGCGGTATCCGCGGTACAGAGTGCTCCGCCATTGGTTGCATTTGCAGGGATCGTCTCGGTTGAGGGCGCCTTCTTCCCTGTTTCGATGATCGCTGCCGTGCCGGTGCTTTGGTTTCTACGGCGTAATGCTCGGACCCGAGAATGGACACAAGCAACCATTCGTCAGTCCATGATGTATCTACTGCTTGGCACCATGCTCTACACGTCGTTGCTGACGTTGGCTGCAGGGCGTGTCTGGGAGTCTGTTGGGATCGCTGCTGCGATTCCGGTTGCCCGCCGGATCGCCCGGCAGATTGCCTTGACCTAGTTGGTTGAGGCCGCCTGTTACAGGCCCGACCCCAGCGCAGTTAGGCGCGTGTTCCAAGCTGCCCGAGCTTCTTCTCGCTGCATGACGCCTTGGCGGACAAGGGCTTTGAGGGCACTTTTGAACTGTTCCAGCTCTTCCTCGAGGGTTGGCGGCGGTGAGTCGTCGGCTACTTCACTGTGGGTTTCGTGACACGACTGCATTTCGGTTGGCGATGCCGCAGCCATTTCCTGGTCGGTTAGGGTGCAGTCATTAGGGGGCGTTTCGTCGTCGTTTGCATCCAGGGTTGCGGCAAGATCGCCGATGCCTGGATTGCCAATCTCGGTCGTTTCTGTCGGAAGCTTGCCATTGAGAGGCGCAGCCTCCGAATCTGCTTCGTCCATGTCTGCAACGACTGCGCGGAACTCACTCTGGACTTGGTCAAGCGGCGTTGCGAATGGATTTTTGCCGATGTGTGCGTCGCGTGCCTCAGGGGTGCCGTTGTATCGGAATTCGTCTAGCTCGGAGCCAATCAGATGCTTTACGTCAGGTTCGACATGAGTCTCTGACTGATCAGCGTTTTGGCGTTGTTGCATCACGGTCATGATGAAGCTGTTCATGCGCGAAAGTGTGTCGTTGAGGAAGCCTTCAACTTCTCCCTGCATGCGTTCGCCGGCCTGCGCTTCTGCATCGTGAGCAACTCGCTCGACAATTGCTGCTGCTTGTTGCGTTGCTACAGCAAAAAAGTCCTGCACTTCACGCGTAAGCTGTTGGTCTCGCACCTCAAGCAGTTCGGCTTGTTCAAGTTGCTGCAGAGCGCTGTTCTCGTATCCTGCAGCGAAGTTGTTCGACTTCGTCTGCGCACGTTTGCGCGTGTGTTCTCGACGAAAGGCGTCGAATTGGTCCGTGTTGTTGCGCGGCTTCATAGGTCTCCTTGGCGACACAGGCTGCCTGAGGCAGTGTCACTGTCAACCTATCGTTCGTCCTGAGGGAGTCCTTGAACGAGACGATCGACGGCGTCTCGTAAAAGGACTAACGCTTGTGCTCGCGTCGCTGCTGCCGGCAGGTCGTCGATGGTTTCCTGCACGCTTCGCAGCAACCGTCCGATTTGCGGCCCAGGTGTAACTCCCATTGCTATTGCGTCTTTGCCTTGCAGCAGCGGTGACTGTATCGGTGGCAAAGCCTCTAAGGTTCGCTTCGCAAACTCATAGATTTCGAGCTTGCCATGGCTGCCAAGGCAGTCCGCCTGATGAAACGCGAGATGCAGCGGGAAATCAGCTTCACGCATCCAGCGCTCTGCTCGTACGGGTCGCATTTGCGGTAACGCTGCGAAGCGAATGTGTTGCCGGCAGATAGAGGCAACCTGCTGTCGTAGTAACTTGGGAGCCCTTAGCCGGGTCAGGATCTCAACGGCCATCTTTGCCGACAGATTGTCATGGCCGTCAAAGCGGATGCGGTCCTCTGCTCTACGGAACGTTGGCGGTTTGCCAACATCGTGTAGCACAGCGCTCCAGGCAAGCACCGGGCTAGCAGCTGGGCAGTGATCTAGGACAAGCTTGACGTGCACCAATACATCACCCTCTGGATGATATTGAGGAGGTTGTTCGACGCCGTCCATTGCCGATACTTCGGGAAGCAGGACATCTGCCAAACCGAGTTCCACGAAAAGGCCCAATGCCCGGCCGCGTCCCCTGCCGGTGAAGGCGTTGGTTAGTTCGCCAAATACACGTTCTGCCGATAGCGACGCAACGCTTGTCGCCGTGTGCTTGGCGGCTAAAGATGTTGCTGGCTCGATTTCAAGGTTGGCAGAAGCGGCAAACCGCACCAGCCGTAGCAGGCGCAGCGGGTCTTCGGTGAAGCGACGCGACGGGTCGCCAATGGTGCGAAGCAGCCCATTATCGAGATCTTTTTGCCCGCCAACTGGATCGGTCAACTCTGCTGATTCGGGGTCATAGTAGAGGGCGTTAACGGTGAAATCGCGGCGCATTGCGTCTACGGCAATATCGGACACGAACTCTACTTCATCGGGATGTCGTGCATCACCATAGGACCCCTCAGAGCGAAGGGTCGTAATCGTAAGGTCGCAACCGGCAATGGACACCCGGCACGTGCCTAGTGCCGCCTCACGTAGTTCTGTGTCGGGCAGCAATGCGGCGATGCGATGCGGCGGCAAATTACTGCAGAGGTCAAAATCTGTTGGGGTCCGTCCCTGCAACATGTCGCGGACCGCCCCACCGACTATCCAGCCTTTGCCACCGGCTGCGCGTAGAATGCGCAGGCACTCTTCGACCGGTTCTGGTCGTGGAGGTAGCTCAATCCTGGTCACCTGCATCATTAAGGAGGATACTGCACGAGATGAATCAATGGCGTCGATCACGCTTTGGAAATCCGGCCGCATGGTACACGGCAATCGGTTCGAGCATGCTTGCCCTTAGCCTAGCGATTCCTTGGCTGAGTGCTTCAAGGACTACACGGGTCGAAGAAAGGGCTGACGGAATCGCGGAAGCACTGTTGTCAGCGAGCGAAGGACTCCAGACGCCCTTCTCGGAAGTTGACCTTCAGTGCCTACTTGCGCGGTTTTACATGGTTGCGTCCTCTCGTGGTCTTTGGACTAGTGACATCGAGCGTGAAGCCGATGCGCCGGATGGTGCTTTGCTATGTCTGCGCAACAAGCACTATGCGTTTCAGGTCAGCGAATCGCCAATCGATGCGAATGCGCGTGCCGGGCAGGACTGCACTGGATCTGTCGAGATCCTTGCGTGGCCGCTGAGCACGGTTGGACCGGGGCATTGCGTGTTTTTTTACGCGCAGGATGCAAGCCGCGCGTATTCGCGCAATCTGCGCAAGAGCTATGCCGGTCTAGATGGTAGCAACCAGCCAACGCCAGGGGCCGCCCATCGTCGGCCAGGTCTAGGTAGCTTGCGACGATCACAATACGCCGGCAACGACAATGAGCGCTGGGTCATCTACTAGATCCCGAGCGAGCCACTTTCTCGCGGCGACCGAATTTGTGACTGCGGCAACTCTTTCGCTACCGTCGAACTGCAGATCTAGTAGGCATCAATTAAGAAGTCGCCTAGTAATGCGCGCATGCCCGGGGACTCTTTTCGACGCACACGCTGGAGCTTCATGATGTCCTCGATGGTGAGCCAATTTCGCGCCAAAAGATTGAGCGCTTGAACGCGCAGTTGCGGAAGCTCTGAGCGATCCATCAGCAAGGCTCGCAAAGGTTCGATGCAGGCCTTCTTCAGCTCATCCTGGTTGCGCCGGTCCATCGCGAAGCCGGCAATGGTCGGCATCAATAATGAGCGCAGCTCCCATGCGTTCTTTGGTAGCGAAAGGTAGCGCTCAACGACGATGTTCTCGCTACCTCTGAGGTTCAAGAGAAGCAGTGGGATGTAGTTTCGGGTCGTGCGCGGATTACCTTCCGAGCGAGATACCAGCTTGATCGGGCCGGTAAATAATGCAATCAGTGCCTCTGCTGCTGCATCGCTAGCGTTTTGTGCAATGGCTCGCAAGAATTGTCGGCCTTCGCCGCTTGGTGCTGAGTTGAATCGTTCGACGAGCACTGGAACTGCCCGTGGATCACCGCTGACTGACAGCTGGTTGATGATGTTTCGTAGGTTCGTGCCGGTCGCAGTCTTCAGTTCATCTAGTAACACGGAGACGATTTCAGCTCGCCCTCGTTTGGTCAGCTCACGAACTGCCAAGCTACGAATCTCCCAGATCTCGTCAGGGGCCGTTAAGGTTTCAAATACGTCTGCGACGTCATCGCCTGTCAGCTTCGCCAGCTGCTGTGATGCCAGTGCGCGAATCTCGGGGCGAAGATGCGTGGTTGCTCGCAGCAGTTGCTCGCGCAGCAAGCCGATGGCTTTGTCAGCATCTTGCCCGTAGATGCAATGCTTGAGGGCCATCATCATGACGGACATGTCTTCGCCAGTTAGGGCCTGCTGCAACCATGCAGTGCCAGCGCTGTCCCCGGATCCATGCAAAACACCAGCAATGATTGCTTTGAACTCTTCGGCTGCTTCAAACCAGCGGCCCTTCAAGATGACGGCCGCTTCTGTGACTGGTAGCTTGAGAGTCTCTTGCAGTATCTGGTCGCGCACTGGCGCGGAGTAGTCTGCCATCATCACGGCGCGTAGCAGGGGCGCACGCTCTTCTGGCAGTCGACGTGCCACTGCGCCCAGCCAAGCTTGGCGTGATCGTCCATCCATGTGGATGAAGTCTGCGTAAAGTTGCTTGAGGGTTTCCTCGCTGCCCGACGTGGCAAGTGCGGCATAGGCTTGCTGTCGCACTGCTGGGTTCTTGTGCTGCAAGGCTCGTCTCAGGGCGCCGTCGAACTCGACATTGCCCATCTTGCCCATTGCCTCGACGCAGTTGCGAACGACATCGCCGAGGGCTGGGTTCCCGATTGCTCGATCCATGGCCTCAATCAGGGGCTCAACGGCATCCTCAGGAGCGCGCCAAAAAAACTCAGTCGCAATTTGCCACGCTTCCCGGCGCACGTTGCCCTGCAAGTTGCTCGCGAGTTGCTTCAGAACTTGTCTTCTGGTGCGGTCATACTCACGCGAAATCATCGGTGGGTATTCCAGCTTGCTCGGGAAACCCGACTGGAATGGGGCTAGGCGATAGGGGTTTGGTGCCTGGGTAGCGTCTGCTTTCGCACCAGCGTCTCCCTTGGAGGCGGTTTTTTGAGCGATCGCTGCCGTCATCAAGGTGGCTGAGGCAACAAGTGAGATCGCTAGTCGGCTGAGTGTGATCTTCGACATCATGACTTACTAGTAGCGGGATTTGTCAGCGTCACTTTTTGCAGTATCGGCGCGGCCAATTGGAGGCAAGCGCGATAGCTCCTGGGCAACGGCGCGCAGTTGGTAGCCAGCCCGAGTTAATTTGGTTCGACCTTCAGCAGTCCCTGAACAAACAGCAATCGGCTTTCGGCAGTGCGGTAGTCAAGTTGGTTACGCAGCAGACGGCCGCGAGCCTCCCGCAATTCCTGGTTGCGTCGTTGGACCTCAAAAACTGTCGATGCACCGACACGCAGTTTGAATTGCTCGGTTTCTAGGTTCGTGACCGCCAGGCGAACAGATTCGGTTGTGGCTAGGATGCTTTGCCCTAGGGTCGTCAGCCGTCGAATCGCTTCGCGCACTTCGCGAGTTGCATCTAACGTGGCAGCGTGCAGTAGGCGACGTTGGCGTTCGACCTCCAGTGAGGCCCTGCTGGAGCGGGCGCGGGCCTGCTGGTTGCCGATTGGGATTGAGAACTCAAGCCTGACCGACCAGTCTGGAAAGTTCTGGTCACTTGCATCGGAGAATGCGTTGTTGAAGCCGCCCTTCGTGCCGTTGACTATGTCGTCCGATGAAACGCCATCGCTGGAGTAGCGACCAATTAAGTCGAGTTGTGGCAGCACATCGCGATCGGCTTGGAGCAGCGTGATTTCTGCAGATGCAACGGAGTTTTGCAGGCTGTTTAGGTCAGGGCGATTGCGCAAAGCGACTTCTACTAAGGACTCGTAGGGTGGCCATGATTTGGCCGTCTCGACCGAGATCGGTGAAATGGGGCGCAGGTTGAGGTTCCAAATACTGGCGTCGCTACCGTCGTAAAGCAGTTGTCGTAGAGCGTCTTCACGATCGCGAATGGAGTTGCCGGCAACGATCAGCTCTTCACGGCGACGAGCTACTTCGGCTTCATCGGCAACGCGGTCGCGCGGCGCTACGTCTTGCAGTCGGATGCGCTCATCAGTGATTCGTAACTGCTCAAGTGCAACTTCCAAAGCAGAGTCGACCACGCGCCAGTTCTCGCGGGCAAATACGAGGTCCCAGTATGCCTGCACGATGGTGAGCATCGTGTTTTGCACGGTGCGCTCGAAATCGTGATTTGCGCGCAGGAACTGGTAGCGGGCGGTCGTAATCGGCGCGAGGTTATAGTCAGTCCATCCGCCTCGAAGCAGCGGCTGGCGGAATGACGCGGCCCACTGAGCGGAAAACTGTCGGCTGGGGAATGCGCCGCCGCCACTATCGCTCTCGAATCGGACTGGTTGGAAAGCTAGGTCAAACAACCCCCCGGTAATTGCGCGTTGCCGCCAGCCCAACGTTGCATCGATGGTTTCAGAACCAATCGAGGGTTGGAAAAGGTTTCGTTCCGGTGTTTCGCTCTTGGCGAAGCCAGTGCTGCCGTAGAGTTCCGGTTGGAAATTTGCTTCGGCGAACAGCAGGTCTAACTGGGCTTGATCAGGCAGCATCTTTGCTGCTTGCAAGCTGACGTTGTAACGGCGACCAAGATGCAGGGCATCATCGAGCGTTAGGTCACGAATGCGATGGCCAAGCTGTTCCGCTTCTTGGTCGATTGGTAGCGGCTTTTGCTTGTCCTGACCCTGTGCAGGAGACTGCTGTGCGGCAGCGCTGGGCGCGGATGATTCCGCTTCAACGACGACCGGTGTCGCTACCTGTTGGCAGTGCACAGCATCGCTGCAACCGGTGGCCGCACAAACTGCAGCGGCGAGACGTAACTGGTATGAGCGTAGTAGCATACACTTAAGGTGGTGGCCTATAGAGTGTGCTAACCGAGTAGCAACCTGTTGCCCAGCAGAAAACAAATCGCTGGCAGTCCTGTTGCAGCTATTCGACGACTTCTGACCCATTTGGGTCTCTGGGAGGTCGTCGCAGGCCGCTAGTGGTCCTCTAGCAGCAAGTCTCCGATGTAGCCTGCGTAGTTTGTCGCGAGGCACATCAAGAAGGCCGCGCGATCGCCAAGCCCTTCTGGGGTTGGCAGAACTGCGAGTTGGCGAAGTTCCCGCTGCAAGCCTGTGTACCCCCGGCTGCCGGGCGCCCGACTCCATGCAATTTGCTGCACTGTAGCAAAGTCAGGCGCAAGGTGTGTTGGCTTCCATCGTAGTAGCTGCCAGCCGAGTCGATCGCTTTCGTTGGCTTTGGCATCAAGTAGGTCGCTGCAGCCATAAAGCATGGCCGCCAGGGTCTCTGGGCGATCTTGCCCGGCGAGGCGCCGGTCGCGTAGGTGGCCGAGCATCAGTTGGCGAACCAGCTTGCAGCGACTTGGTGATACGCCAAAGGCAGGCAGCCTTGTCAGGATGCGGCAAGCTTCACCGAGAGAGCCAACTGCAATGCGGCCAGCCAGTAGTTCAGGTAAGCGGCGCCGCCAATTTTCATTGTTAGGCTCCAGCGTGGTATCGACCAGTCGTTGACCATGAATGGCGACTGCTTCGAAGTGTTTGCCGCTGATCGCAGCAAGCTCGACCAGTCCAGTTAAAGCCCATACCAATTGTTCGCCGTGAAGCTCAGGTAGCTGATCTGACAGCCACTCCCCACCATCTTGCAAAGCCTTCGCTCGGTAAGTCGACGAGCCAGCAGCAATCAGCGCTCGCACACTCCATGCAATCTCAGCGATTGCATTCTGGTTCGGATTTACGTTGGCCGTAGGCGCTCTGTCGACAGTTGGATCCGTAGTCAGTCGCGCCAATGGTGCGGAGGTCCATCGCAGCATCTCGTCGGCAATCTCATTGGCGAGTTCTTGGACGCGGTCATCAACTTCTGGGAGCGTGCCGCGACTGCGCAGCGCGTCAATGCGAACGGCAGCACTTGCGCGCAGCTCGTGCTCAAAGCGAAGCAGCACGATGGTGTTGCTCGGATCAAGCCACTGCTTTAGGGGGTCGCTACCATCTTCGATGCCGGCTTGGAAGGCGTTGCGTAGGTTTCCGGTCGCCTCGCTATTGAGGCGCACGAGGATTTCTTCGACTGCGAGTTCCCATGATGCTTGCTCTGGCGAAAGCAGTGGCTCGACTTGCACCACTGGTTCATTGAGAAGCTGTTGGGCTGTGCTGGTGGATTGCTTGGTCGCTGTCGATGGGATGCCCCGAGCGCCAACTTTATCGGTCGTGAGGCCAGTGAACTTTGCGTTGGCGCTAACGATGGATTCAGGTGTTGTGCGCCAAAGCTGTTGGGCGTCGAGGCCCCACAATAGGCAGAAGGTAGCCGCGGCAGCGATACCGCTTACGACAGGCATGAGCCAAATCGGTGAACTGTTTTGGTAGTGGCTCCGGTAGAAGCGGTCTGATTGCAGTGCGATGGCCTGCATCTTGCCAGCGAACTCTGGACTTGGTTCGGTGTCCAGTTCTCGGAATTGTTCGATTACAGA
Source organism: Planctomycetota bacterium (assembly GCA_965662465.1). Classification (GTDB taxonomy): domain Bacteria; phylum Planctomycetota; class UBA1135; order UBA1135; family UBA2386. The sequence continues at coordinate 95,582 of CBFIIO010000010.1, forward strand.
AACGGTTTCTGCCAATTCCAGAGCGCGCAGTGGGTCATTGGATACCTCGTTGCGCATCTCGACTAATTGTTCTGGCGAGCCTTGATTCAGCAGTAGGTCTATTGCTTGCCATGTAATTGCATCAAGGTCATTCGCAGCCTCTTCGCTGTTTGAGCCATCACTACCAAACGTCTGTTTGCCGTTCATTAGGCACCACCGATTCGTTTGGATTTGCTGCTCTCGCGATCTTGCTCGGCAGAACCCAGCATCTCCTTGATTGCATTGACAGCGTTGTGCATCCGCGACTTGACTGTGCCTACTGGGATATCTAGCAGGTCGCTGATTTCTGCATATGGACGCTCCTGGTAAACTGCCAGTTCAAACACCAAGCGATGGGGCTCAGTTAAGCGTTCGAGAGCCTGACGCATTGCCGCGCGTTCTTCGCCATCGGCTAATTGCTGGTCTGGAGTTGGGTCATCGCCAGCATATTGACGTGCGGCAGTTTCGTCGTTGGCGTGCACGACCTGGTCAAACGAATAAAAGCGTGGGCGCGGCCGCTGCTTGCGGTAGTTATCAATCCAAAGATTTGTCGCTACGCGATAGACGAAGGTCGTCATGCGGCCCTCGGGACGGTAGCGCTTGCTTCCGAGTATTAGCTTGAGGAAGAGATCTTGCGTCAAGTCTTCGGCACGGTCACGATCCCAGCACAGCCTGTAGAAGAACTGCAGCATGCGTCCGCGATAGAGTTCCACTAGCTGCCGGAAGGCAGTTCGGTCACCGTTCTGGTACATCGCCAGCAGGTCGACGTCCTGGTTAGGCGAGTCAGCTTGGTTGCTTGCCGCCTTTGCTTTGGTGATTCGATTTCTCACGATGAGAGGCCCAGTGACTAGATTGCTCTGGTGCTTGATTGCTTTGGTGTTTGATTGCTCTGGTGCTTGATTGCTCTGGTGCTTGATTGTAGCCGTTTTGGTGGGCCGCATCTGGCATATGTGTGAACGTGTAATCAGTCGATTTGGTTCACCTGCGGTCCCAAATCCTTGAGAAATCTGCCAGCCACGAATAGCTGCCCGGTGTATCACAGCGCATTTCCACCTTTCGACCAAGTTCCGGTGGCACCGAGAGATTGATCCATAAAACATTATCTGGAAGGTGTTTCTGTACGCGTTCGGCCCACTCCACAACTACGACTTTGGTCGGGTCAAACAGGTATTCCAGTCCCCCGTCATCTAAGAAACCTTCCAACTTAGCTGGCAAATAGGCGTCCGCATGAAGCAGCGGAATGTCGCCGTCGTGCTCAATCACCAAGAGGTAGGTTGGGCTGCTGACACCATCGGGGTCATCGACATCAAGTCCTCGGGCTAGGCCACGCACGAACGTGGTTTTGCCAGCGCCGAGCGTTCCCGACAGCGCGATCGTGTCGCCAGCTTGCAGGAGTTCTCCCACCAACTCGCCCAGTCGTTCGGTTTCGTCGGGGTCATTGGGTATGTCGATCGAGCAGGTATTCACAAGATCTCGTGTTGAAAGCCGGTTTCTGAAAGGCGAACCCGTAAGCCATCGCGTAGTAACCAAAGGCCGGGTTCACGGACTATACGGCCAATGGCTCTTCTTGATCGAGTCGTTAACGGGCCATTGCTCGGCAGCTGCTCATGGGCATGCTGCGACCAAAGCAATACGTGGTCTTCCCCGTCATGCAACGCATGCTCTAGTGGGCAATTGCCATCAACTCGGTGTGCGGCTTGCCGGATCGGTACATGGTTGGCGTCGATTTCGGCGCCGAGCGGCGCGCTGCTCTTGGAGCTAGCGCGCAGCATTGTTGCTAGGTCGAGTAAAAGGCCGTCGCTGACATCCATGGCGGCGCTTACTGATGGTTGCTTTGCGAGCCAGACCCCCTCTGCCAATGCTGGGCGAAAACGCAGGTGGTGTCCGAGTCGAGAGCCTCCTAAAGGGCCGGATACGTGCAGCGTATCCCCCGCTCGTGCTCCGGTTCGAGTTAGCGCTCTTCCCGGCAGGTGGCCAAACGCAGAAACTGTCACGACGAGTGGTCCGGGACTCGTCGCAATGTCACCACCAACGACGAAGCAGTTGGCTGCCTGAGCCGCTGTTCGAATGCCTCGTAGCAATGACGTCAATTGCTGTGACTCGATGTTCTTTGGCAGAACTAAGGAGACCAGTAACCAGTCGGGGCAGGCTCCCATCGCAGCTAGGTCAGACAAGTTGCGATTGACAGCTTTCTTACCAACCAAGTGCAGAGGGGCGCTTGCCTCAAAGTGGATGCCTGCGATTACTGGATCGCAGCATAGGACGCTTTGGTCTTGGCGTTGCCGAACGATAGCGGCGTCATCGCCTATGCCGACGATCACATCTCGATGCGACGGAAAGAACGTCGCCAGCTTCTCCGTTAGCTGCCGTTCAGTTGTCATCTGGAGTAAAAACGACGACGACGGTTGCGGTTACTTTATTGCGTGGCAGCGCGCCAAATTGGGCGCTGTCAGCATGCACAGAGTTTTGGTTCGGATTGCGTATCACCACTTCATTCTGGCGTAACTCGGATACGCGAGAAAGCAGCTCACCGTTGGGTGTCTCTACAAAAACATCACTGCCGACTCGTAAGCCCGATGACCATCGGTCGATCACGACCCACGATCCCGCCGGAATCTCAGGCACTGTATTCATGCCGGCGGGCACCCATTGGGTGCCAAACTTCAAGAAGAACCAACTGCCTGCAACGACGCCAAAAACCAAGGTCAGTCGACGAACCCACATCGCGACTGTCGTCGGTTGCAGGCTGGTTGGTTTCGAACTAGGGACTGTGCCAGAGACGGCCATAGTAGCAAGCATCCTCGCTGGCGGCGCCTGGGTCCAGGATGCAAATCAGCTAGGCAACGTGGCAGCTATCCAGAGCAAGATGCTAGTAGCTGAACTACAGTCGCTTTGGGGTCATCAGATTGCATGATTGCACTGAGTACGGCGACCCCCACTGGTCGCTGGGAAGCCGCTACGTTTTGGATTTGATCAATGGTCGTTGGATTGGCTCCGCCTAGCCAAACAACTGGAAGCGGAGCGCATTCCGTCAGTTGTGCTGCACGAGAGACTCCAAGAGGTGCCACGTTAGGTTTGCTACTGGTGGGCCAGACTGGCGAGAGCAATGCGAAGTCGCAACCATGCTGTGCCGCGTTGGCCAGTTCTGCTGCGTTATGTGCTGAATACCCGAGCACGCAGTTGGGTCCGACTACTTTGCGGGCTTGCTCAGGTGGCAGGGAGCGATGACCAATCTGTGCACCGTGTGCTGCGCCGGTCGCGGCTACGTCTAGTCGATCGTTGACTAGCAGCAAGCCATGGACGCTATCAAGGATTGGCCTGAGGGTCTCGCAAGCGAGCAGGAGTTGCCGTGCCGTCCAACTTGGTTCGCGTAATTGCACGCAGCGCACACCACCCTCGATAGCAGCCGTCACTATTTGTTGAAGGCGGGCTGCGTCCCCGATTCCGTCTGTGACAAGAATCAATCGTAAGCAAGCATCGATCAATGGTGCATCCTGCGTGTAGTGCCAGCAGGTCCGATCATAGCCGGAAGTGCTAGATGCGCTTCTCGTAGATCGGGCCCTTTTCGAAGTACTCGTTCTCGGCTCCGACTGTGTCCATGTCGTAGTGACGGCCCTCGAGGATCATGCGACTCGCGATGATGCCCATCTCCAGGCTGTGATCTTGGTTCGTGTAGCGGAATCGACCCGGTCGACCGACGTAGATGAGATTCTCGATGCTGTCTAGGTAGTTCCGAATCTTCTCAACGTTTGCCTTGTAGGTCGTGTCGTAGACCGGATACACGTGGCTTCGCTTCATCAGATAGCTTTGGCGAATGTCGTCCTTGGTGAAGAACCCCCACTTCTCGAAGTACGGCATTACCATTTCGAGCAGTTGTTCTTTGGGCATCTTCCAGATGTCGTCCTCCTCGAAGGTGAAGAACTCTATGAAGAAAGAAGTCGTGCCCTCTGGGCACATGTCTTTGCTGAAGTTCTTCATCTCACTCGTGCGACCGAATGGGATGTCTTTTTGAGGGAAGTAGATCCAGTTGTCTTCGGTGACCTGTTCCTTATTGAGTGTCAGGAAAAGGTAGACTTGATTGCGCCAGCGTAGATTCTTGGCTGCTGCCGTCACTTCCTCAGGTGGCTTGGGATCAAGCAGATCGAGGAAGGCCGTTAGAGGTACTGACTCGACGACGTTTTGTGGCTTGATGGTTTCGATCGTGCCGTCGGGAGTTCGGATGTCGACTTCGGTTACCCGCTTGCCGTTATGGCGGACTGAGACGGGTTCGCTTTTGACGCTGATTTCGGTTCCGTTCTTTTGGAGATGCTTAGCAATTTCCTCGTAGATCCGGCCCGTCCCGTATTGCGGATAGTAGAACTCGTCAACAAGCGACTTCGGCCCGGCTTTACTGCCTAAGCCAATCGCATTCTTGAGCACGCTCCACAGGTTGAGGCCGCTGATGCGTTGCTTAGCCCAATCTGGATGAATGTCGGCGCAAGGGATCCCCCAGATCTTCTCTGAGTAGTTGATCATCGAGAACTCAGCGAGAGCTCTGCCAAAGTTCGCAACGACGTAGTCTTCGAATGTGCGGAGTGGCTTTTTGAAGACGTCGTAACGCAGTCGCGCGATGAAGTAATCTATGCCGATTCTGGCGCTCTTGAGGATTCCTAGGTTGCGTACGACCTGACCGAAGTTGACTGGATAGTTGTAGTATTTTCCATCAACGAACTGGCGGGTAAGGCGTGGCACCCGACGCCATTCTTCTTTCAGTAGGTCTTCGATAAAATCGTAGAGGTACTGATTTTTTGAGAAGAATCGGTGCGGTCCGATGTCGGTCAAGAAGGTGTCGTCACCCTCTTGGATCTTGATTGTCTGGGCGAGGCCACCCACCTGATGGTCACGCTCGACCACTGAGCAGCTCTTGCCTGACCGGGAAAGCTCCATGGCACAGGCGAGTCCCGCCGGGCCTGCACCTATGACAAGGGTCTCTGGAGCTGGATTCAAACTTGGAGTTGGCATCGAGGGAAGGCGAGATTGTAATGCGAACAGATACCATCGGCATCGTGCCGTGCAGCCTAAAAAGAAAGGCATTCAGCAGATGTCTTCACTTCAGCGATGCACCGTCAATCTCATGAACCAGGATTGTGGGACCAGTCTTCTAGACTGTAGAGGACATTTTGCGGGATGGGAACCCTGGCTCGATCGGTCAGTTCTTGGACAATTTGAGCACTGCTAAGCCCATCTGTCAGTCCCGCTTCGATACTTTGACGATCGATTGTGAATTGAAAGACGTGGTCACTTTTTGTTCTTGTGGCAAACCGGTCGAACAGGTGGAGCACTTCGTGAACATCATCGCCTGGGAATACCAAGATCTCAAAGTCTGGTTGCACGATCAGGGAACTCCTGGTTCCGCCAACCTTGGTAGCGGGCTCGGCGTCGAGCAGTTCTGCGCCAAGGCGTGATAACCGCAATGCCGTGACCCTACCGCCGTGCATGCCGATGTCGACTAGGCCAAGTGGGAACAGGCGCTTTTTGATCCATACCAGCAGGTTCCAGCTCATTTGCTGTAACGACTCACTTGGCACGTAGGCACCGCCTTGAAAGCGTGCCGCAAAAAACGCTTCAGCGGCACCGGTGTCCAGCTGCGATAGGTAGGCATTGCGCGACAAGAATGGTAAGACTGCGGCGTCTTGCCATAACATCGGCTCAGCACGACGCAGCAAGCGCAGCAGAACACGCCGCATACGGCTATGATGAAAATGTTCGCCAGGCAAAGCGCGCTCTTCGACGAAATGACTGAGCAGCAGCTTGATCTGATCAGATAGGCTCGCACGCTCAAACTGTGTTCCGCTCGCATTCGGTCCTAACGACCGCTCGCCCCGACGATCGATAAGGCGACGTTGCAGGCAGAAGCGATAAATCAGTTCGAGCATCGCATCTGGCGCAAGGTGACCGCCGGGGATCGGTAATAAAGTGCCTGCAATACGCTTTGCGGATGCCTTGAACAGCTCACCCTCTGCTGTGAACAGCACTTTGCTTTGCTGCAGCTCTCTTAAAAAACGGCAAACGTTGCTAGCAAGGTCGCTCGAAGAGGTGAGGTCTTGGTCAACCAGCGGGCGATGCTCTTCACCGCGTTTTCGAATCGCCCACAGTGCCACTTCGTGGAAAACAATGACGCCCTGTTCATATGGCTGGATTCCGACGCGAGCGAGGTCGAGGTTTGCCGTCGTGCCAAGCATCGATTCTTCGAGCGATTTGCCTAAGAAGTCAAGGTCTGGTGGCGTCTTGATATCAACTTCGTGGGTTAGATCTTCCCATGAAGTGATTCCGCCGTGCGTGTGCAGTGTCGTGTCGACCAGCGTTCGCACGTGTTTTGGCAGCTTGCTTAATCGCTGCTGCATCGCGCTCTCCAGAGTGTAGAGCTTGTAGATCTTGCGAGCATGATCAGCTGCGCGCTGTTCTTTGGCTTCGTTAGTTCCTGAGCTGTCTTTGTCCTTATTAAAGAATCGAGCTTCTAGAAATCCCTGCAGTGTCAAGGTGTCTGGCAGCTGCCGTTTTCGACGTTCACGATAGTGTCTCACGCACTCGACCAATTCGCCTGGCGCGGCCCATACCGGGCTGTCGTAATTCGCCCATCGCTTGTCCTTGACTGGCCACAAAAATGCGTCTCGGTGGAGTGCTGCCAGGGAGGCTTCGAGGTCGAAGCGACTTTTAAAGTTGCTGCCGAACTCTGTGAACAATTCGGACACGATGCGAACGGCGCCTTGATCTTGGAAGAACACCTCAAGCAAGTCTTGCAGCTTTCGCGGCAAGACACCGATGCGCTGCAGCACCAGGGCTTCATTTTCCATCGCCGTGCTGGCAAGCGATAGATGCGGTTGGCTCTCTACTGATCCGGGGTTCAGATTCCATCGCTGCAGGCACTCTGTGAGCACCTCATCGGGGCAATCCCGCAGCAATACGCGCAGACTTAGCCGACTCATTTTGACGCCTCATTTTTGAAGGTCATGACTCCAGACAAATCGCTAGCTGGCACGATCTCATAGGCGTAACCCTGTTCGGTTAGGAACAGTTGACGTTTCTTTGCGAACTCTTGCTCACGGGTCCCTGACGAGACGAGTGAATAAAACGTCGCAGTGCCGCCATCAGCTTTAGGTCGCAGGACACGGCCTAGCCGCTGAGCTTCTTCTTGCCTGCTGCCGAAGGTTCCAGAGATTTGGATTGCGACGTTTGCATCGGGTAAGTCGATTGCGAAGTTGCCTACTTTGCTGACGATCAGATGTGGAATCTCGCCGCTACGGAAGGATGCATACAAGCGATCTCGTTCAACGTTGTTCGTTTGCCCGGTGATAAGCGGCAATTTGAACAGCGTCGACAAGACCTTTAGCTGATCAAGATACTGGCCAATAACCAGGACTCGGTCGCTTGCGTGTTGCCGAAGCAGCAGGCCGACGACATCGGCTTTGTGCTCATTGTCAGCAGCGATGCGAATCTGACTGCGTGCCTCGGACTTGGCGTAACGCTGTGCCCGCTCTGTTCCGAGCGGTATCCGAACCTCTATGCAGCGTGCTGCCGCCAGAAATCCCATGTTTTCGAGATGCTTCCAGGGCAGCTCGTACCGCTTTGGCCCGATTAATGAGAACACTTCATCCTGGCGACCGTCTTCGCGGATCAAGGTTGCCGTAAGCCCGAGGCGACGACGTGCTTGGATACCAGCTGTTGCGCGGAACACAGGGGCTGGAAGAAGATGGACTTCGTCGTAGATGATTAAACCGAAGCCACCGCGATCGAAGAGATCTAGGTGTGTGAACTTGTCTAGCTTGCCGCGTCGGTGTGTCAGTATCTGGTAGGTAGCAACAGTCACAGGTCGGATATTCTTGTGCTCGCCGGTGTATTCTCCCACCTGCTCTTCGCTCAAGGTTGTCTTCTGGAGTATTTCGCGCACCCACTGACGAACAGCGACCGTATTGGTCGTTAAGATAAGAGTATTGGTTTGCAGCAAATCCATTGCAGCAATGCCAACGACGGTTTTTCCCGCCCCACAAGGCAATACTACTACACCACAACCACCAAGATCAGAGCCCCCCATGTGGAAGGCTGCTGCGGCCTTACCCTGATAGTCTCGCAGCTGGAACGAATCGTCAGTGGCAAGGCCAAACGACATCTCTGATCCATCTTGGTATCCAGCTTGATCGTCAACTGGATAACCGAGGCGTACGAGCGCCTGTTTGACATCGCCGCGAAGGTCGGCTGAGACAAACGCCTGGCCGTCCTCGTCACAGGTAACTAAGTCAGACAGCGTTTTTGATTCAACTAACTCCAAAAGTACCTCTGGCTCATCGCACGTTAGCTGCAGCCGATCATTTGAAGCTTTTTGCAAACGCATCAAGCCGTAGCGACGAAACCACTCGTAGATTCGATCGGTTACTTCTTTTGCGACTGGAAAGCGTGCATTGGCTTCGATCCATGGGACGACTTGGTCGGCCTTTTCACCAAGCGCCGCTGCGTTCCAGATGCTGATTGGGGTAATGCGGTAGAAGTGGACGTATTCAGGGGATTTCTCTAGTTCCGCAAAGCTTGCTAGGCGCTCACGGGCGGCCTCATATTGGGGGTGCTGTGTTTCAAGTAGCACGGCGCCATCTGCCTGGACGATCAGTGGTGGTTCGATCATCCTTGGACCTCTTTGGTAGAGCGCGGTTTGGCCTTTGTTGTGCGCGCTTTGCCGGCAGGATTTGCTTTGGCAGTCTTGGCCTTGATCGCTTTAGGAGACGGCGAACGCAAGGCCTTCAGGTGTTTGGCTAGAACGCGGCCAGTGTGGCTGCCGTTGGTTCGCGCAATTTGTTCAGGTGTGCCTTCGGCTACGACCAAACCACCGCTTGAGCCAGCTTCCGGCCCCATTTCAAGAACGTGATCGGCAGCAGCGATTACATCTAGATGATGTTCAATCACAAAAACAGAGTCACCGCGTTCGAGTAAGCGAACTAAGACTGCCAGAAGTTTTTGTACGTCATCTGCGTGCAGGCCAGTAGTTGGCTCATCGAGCACGTAGATCGTGTGGCTGCTGGGTCGCCGTGAAAGTTCGGCGACGAGCTTGATGCGCTGGGCTTCGCCCCCAGAAAATGTATTCGCTGGTTGGCCTAGCGTCAGATAACCAAGCCCAACGTCATGTAGCAGCTTCAGCGGCCGAAGAATCTTGCGATGATTGCCGAAGAATTGAACGGCCTCGTCAACATCCATCGCCAGCACCTGAGCGATGTTTTTGCCGCGGTATTCAACAAGTAAGGTTTCTTGGTTGTAGCGTAGACCTCGGCAGATTTCACAGCTCACCCAGACGTCGGCAAGGAAGTGCATCTCTACCTGAATCTGCCCTTTGCCTTCGCAAGCGGCGCAGCGGCCTGCAGCGACGTGGAATGAGAACCTTCCAGGCCCGAAGCCTTTCTGCTTAGCAAGGGGTGTTGATGCGAAGAGTTCGCGAATCGGTCCGAAAGCTTTCGTGTAGGTCGCAGGATTACTCGAAGGAGAGACTCCGATTGCGCTCTGGTCGACGACCACTAAGTCAGTGTGGCGATCTTCGCCGTCAGCCCAACTCATGTCGACCAAGTGCTTGTTCAGGCCTGGCACCAAGGCATCCATGATTAGCGATGATTTTCCTGACCCGGAAACACCAGCAACCGCTGTCAAGACGCCAAGTGGCAGTGACACATTGACGTGCTTCAGGTTGTGGACGTCAACGTCAACCATTTCGATGTGGCCGATTGGTTTGCGGCGTTCACCTTCTTCTGGCAACTTGATGCCAAGCGAGTTGTTCAGCCAGCGTCCGGTAAGTGTGTCGCTGGCTGCGATCGTGGCAGGTACACCGCTAGCAACTACTTGCCCCCCACGGACTCCTGCGCCGGGACCTATGTCGATAACATGATCGGCGGACCGAACCATTACCTCATCATGCTCCACGGCAAGCACGGTGTTGCCCAGGTCTCGAAGCTCAAGAAGCGTGCGCAGTAGCCGTTCGGTGTCGCGTGGGTGCAGGCCAACAGTCGGTTCATCTAGAACGTATAGAACGCCAACAAGTTTGTTGCCGAGCTGTGTTGCTAGGCGGATGCGCTGCGCCTCTCCTCCGGACAACGTCGAGGCTGACCGGTCCAGGGTCAAATATCCGAGGCCTGTATCACGCAAGAATGACAGTCTGTGTCGAAGCTCTTTGAGAACATCGGCAGCGATGCGCGCCTCCTTTCTATCCAGCTTTAGCGCGTCGAGTGTTGCGCTTGCGCTGTCAACAGTTTGAAGCAACACCTCAGGGAGCCTTACCCCGCCGACCTGAACGTGTCTTGGACCGGGCTGCAATCGATCACCTTCGCAATCGGGGCATCGTTCTCCACGCATGACACTCGTGAAACGATCGTCACTGCCGCGCTCCGGATCTCTGCCGTGGAACCAGTCTTCAATCTGTCGGGCAAACCCTTTCCAGGGGACAGACATCCGCCATTCGCGCTTTTTGCCAGCAGTAGATTTTTTGAAGATGACTTCGAAGCGTTGGTCGCCTGCGCCACGCAGCAAGATTTGCCTCGCTGGCTCTGGCAGATCACACCATGGCTTTGTTAGGTCAAAGCCAAAGCTCTGTGCAACGGCATTTGCTACTTCGTAGTAGTAGCCATCTTTGCCAGTCAAGAATCGGAAGTGCCCGCCTTGATGCTTAATAGCTCCGCCGAAGGTTGGTTTGTGCGGCTGATTGACAAGTAGGTCCTCGGGGCAGATGACGACGCGCCCTAGTCCTAGGCAGCTGCTGCAAGCGCCGCTGTGATGGTTAAACGAGAACCAGCGTGGATGCGGTTCTCGCGGTGCGCGGTAGTCACAATGCTCGCAATTTGGTTCGGCAGGGAACCAGTGGCGTTCATTGCAGCTTCCTGTATTTGCAATCTCAACGATCGCTGCCGAGCGTCCGCTTTGCTCCTTAGATATTGTCTGGGCTTGTTCTAGCGCGTCGGCTAGGCGCGTTCGGTCTTGCACTTTGACGCGATCGATGACCAGCAAAAGTTCATTTGGCAGCTTCTTTGGCCAATTAGCGTCTAGTCGTTTTTCTTCACCATCGAAGAGGACCCGTACAAAGCCTGCTTGCTGCCATTGCTCCAGTTGTGAGTTTAGCCACTTGAGTCCGGCCGCTTTTTTAGAACGAGTTTCGGGCGGTATCGCGACTGGCGATAGCACATAGGCTCGTGCACCTTTGTGTTCTTTGATTAGGTGGCTAGCTGCTTTGCTCGGTGACCATGCAATTAGGTGCTGGCCGTGGGTCGGGCAATGAGGCCTGCCAATGCGAGCGTAGAGCAAGCGTAGGTAATCATGAATTTCCGTAGTCGTAGCGACTGTAGATCGTGGGCTACGAGATGCTCGCTTTTGGTCGATGGCAATCGCTGGGCCTAGTCCATCAAGGCTGTCGACTGGCGCCTTATCCATACGACCGAGGAAGCGGCGCGCATACGTTGACATGCTCTCCAAGAAACGTCGCTGGCCTTCTTGGAAGATGGTGTCGAACGCTAGGCTTGATTTGCCCGACCCAGAAGGTCCTGTGACAACTGTAAACTTGCCTAGTGGTACTTCGCAGTCGATCGACTGCAGGTTGTGGGTTCTTGCGCCACGTACCGCGATACTTGTTGGAGCAGGTTGGCGAGTCGAGGCTTTGCGGGCAGCCGGGCGACCTTTCTGCTTGCGATGTTTGGTGCCTAGGCCAGTGGCCCGTAGCGCTTTTCCGGTATGTGACTCGTCTGTGTCGGCGACTTGCTCGGGTGTTCCTATTGCGACAATTTGCCCGCCGCCAATTCCGCCTTCAGGCCCTAGGTCTATCAGCCAGTCTGCAGCACGGATCACGTCGAGATTGTGCTCGATGACAAGTACTGTGTTTCCTGCCGTTACTAATCTCTGCAATGCCTCGAGCAGTCTGGCGACATCTTGAAAGTGCAGTCCTGTGGTGGGCTCGTCCAAAACATAGAATGTTTTGCCAGTTGCCGGCCGCTGTAGTTCGGTTGCGAGTTTGATGCGTTGGGCTTCGCCACCGCTTAATGTTGTCGACGGTTGTCCAAGCTTGAGATAGCCGAGCCCAACATCCTGTAGTGCGACTAAGCCTCGCGATATTTTCGGTAGGTCACAGAAAAACGCGGCAGCCTCGTCCACGGTCATCGCAAGGATGTCGTAAACGTTCTTGTCCTTGAATCGAATCGCCAGTGTGTCTGCATGAAAGCGCGCGCCAGCACACTCTTCACAAACTACCTCGACAGGAGCTAGGAAGTTCATGTCGAGAGTTGTGATGCCGGCGCCAAGGCATGCTTCGCACCGTCCACCGGTTACATTGAACGAGAAACGTCCTTTTTTGTATTCACGAAGTCTAGACTCAGGAAGCATCGCGAAAAGGTCGCGCACATGAGTCCACAGATCCGTGTACGTCGCTGGGTTGCTTCGCGGAGTACGTCCAATAGCAGCTTGGTCGATCTCGACAATTTTATCGATCTTGTCTAAGCCTGCGATGCCCTTGCAGTGCGCCGGTGCGACTCCTTTGCCTTGCAGGTGATCTTTGAGCGTTGGAACTAGTACATGATGTACTAATGTTGACTTGCCCGATCCTGAGACTCCCGTGATTGCCGTTAGGCGGCCCAGCGGAATCTCTACGTTTAGGCCACTAAGGTTGTGATGAGTCGCCTTCTTTACTCGTAGGCAGCCGAGATTCTTGCTGCGTCGAGTCGTTGGCATCGGCACGGATAATTCGCCGCGCAGGTATTGGCCTGTAAGTGATGCTTTGTTGGATTTGACTTCTGCTGGATTGCCAGCGGCAACAATTTCGCCACCGTGCGCTCCTGCTTGCGGGCCTACATCTACCAGGAAGTCGCTACGCAGCATCGTTTCTTCATCGTGCTCTACGACTACTACTGTATTGCCGCGGTCGCGCAGTGCTTCGAGCGTCTTGAGCAATCGCTGCTGATCACGGGCATGTAGTCCGATGCTTGGCTCATCGAGCACATAAAGAATGCCGCGTAAGCCGGCGCCAACTTGGGCTGCAAGGCGAATGCGCTGTGACTCACCACCTGATAGTGTGCGGGCTCGTCGAGCTAAAGTTAGGTAGCCGAGTCCGACGTCTGCCAGGAAGACAAGGCGCCGCTGGATTTCTTGGAGGATGTCCGCCCCGATCTTTTTGGCGTTGCCAACTAGTTTGATGCTTTGAACCCACGCAAGTGCATCGTCGACCGACAGCTCGAGAATTTGTGGCAGTGTGCGCTTGTCAAATGTTACGACGCGTGCGGCAGGGCCAAGGCGCGAACCTTCGCATTGACGACAGGCGGTTGCAGCTCGATAGCGATCTAGATGTCTCGCACGAGAAGGTCTGTAAACGTTCTCGAGATGGCCAAGCAGACCTGGGAAAGCAATTTTATCACTGCCTGACGACGTGAACATCGCGCTCTTGCGCTGCCATGAAAACTCGAATTTTTGTGATCCCGAGCCGTGTAGAACAATCTTCTGCGCGGTCTTGGTTAGCTTCTTCCAAGGCGTATCGACGCTGAACTTGAAGGCTTTAGCTACTAGGGCAAGATGGTCAATCGTTAGTCGTCCGTAGACTAAGCGGCCTTCATCTGTGAATACGTTTAGGGCACCTTCTCGGATGGAGAGGTCTTCGTCCTTAACGAGCAGATCCGGCGAAAATCCAAATGTTTCACCAAGGCCGTCGCAACTTGTGCATGCCCCAATGGGACTGTTGAAGGAGAACAGTCGAGGTTCCATTTCGGGCAACGCACCATGACCGTTGGGGCAGCTGCGCTTGGTTGAAAAGAGTCGATCATTTTCACCCTTTGCGTCTACGAGCACGCACAAGCCTTCCCCCATCTGGACGGCTTGTTCAACTGCTTCTGCTAGTCGCGATTTCACATCCGACTTAATGGTCAAGCGATCAATGACAAGTTCGATCGTGTGATATACGTATCGCTCTAATTCGATGTCTTCGTCAAGCCGGCGGATGACGCCGTCAATACGGGCGCGGACGAAACCTTTTTGTGACCACTCGAGTAATTCTTTGCGATACTCGCCTTTGCGTTCACGCACCACTGGCGCAAGGATCATGCAGGCCACCTCGGAGTGATCCTTGATGATTGAATCGACAATCCTGTCCGGTGACCACGCTTCAATCTGGGCGCCGCATTCTGGACAACTAGGCAGACCGAGGCGCGACCAGAGTAAGCGCAGGAAGTCTAGTGTTTCCGTAAGTGTGCCAACTGTAGATCTTGCCGAGTGGCTCGTAGACTTTTGGTCGATGGAAACGGTTGGTGATAGGCCTTCGACGAGGTCGACCTTCGGTTTCTCCATCCGCCCGAGGAACTGGCGCGCATACGAACTCAAGCTCTCAAGGAAGCGTCGTTGGCCTTCTTGATAAATCGTATGGTAAGCCAGACTAGACTTACCTGATCCTGAGACTCCGGTGAATGTGGTCAGGGTGTCGCGTGGGAACGACAAATCGACACCCTTCAAATTGTGTTCGCACGCCCCCTTTACAATTACTTGTGGCGATTGGGGCGCAGCTGGGCTGGCAGCCTTTCGCTTTCTAGGCGATGTCCGTGCATTCGTCACGCGGCCGACCTTTGCATCGACAGGCAAGCTCTGGCGTGATTTGGGGATCGCCTTCTTTGCGGGGGTCTTTTTCGAGTTCGTAGCCAAGAATCCAACTCTGCAGCATAGCGGGTTGGGGCCGCATGACCAGTGCGGGAACATCCTACTAGCGCTTGTCCTAGGGTAGAATTAACCTGTTGGAAATGAACCTGGACGCAAGCTCTGACGACCTGTACCCCGACGAGGGCCCTGACTTTGCTGAAGAACGTGATTTGTTGGTCGTTCTGCGGCTAAGTAACCGTCAGATGGGCACTGCAGAGGAGCGCGCCGAGATCTCGCTGGTGGCAGATGATTTGGCGCGGGCCGCTGAGGCAGAGGGTGTTGGCGAA
>CBFIIO010000011.1:0-98339 GCA_965662465.1 Planctomycetota bacterium
CAGCCGCCGGTCTTGTGGGCGGCCCCATCAATGGTCCTGTCGATGCTGTTGACCGCGCCGTCGCGGAGTTTGGCGATTGGAGCGCAGCCGATTGGTTCGGCACCTGGGGATCACGTGGCGATACGGTTGCCACTGCATCGACGGGGGCACCGCGGAACCATCCTCTAAGTCCTGCGTTGGCACATGCGATCCAAAGCAACAACCCGCGTCTGATCGAGAAGCTGGAGCAAATGGCTTGGGCACAAGCGATGCGGCCGTATCACCTCTATGGCTTGAACATCGGCGATGAACAGCAGATTTTCTTGCCGGGTGGCACGCCGTTGCTCTCGGTGCCAGGCGAGCACTTGGGGCGGAAAGACCTTCGTGATCGGGATCCTTACTCGGCCTACCGTTCTTTGAGCCGTGGTCATCCTGATGCTCACGGATGGGATGCGTTTGACCCCGATCATTGGTCTACAGATCTTCTGTTCGACTATTGGACGATCAGTGGCGACGCATGGGCAA
The DNA here is from genome assembly GCA_965662465.1 of Planctomycetota bacterium. Lineage (GTDB taxonomy): Bacteria > Planctomycetota > UBA1135 > UBA1135 > UBA2386. The sequence goes on from CBFIIO010000011.1 coordinate 505, forward strand.
GGGAAGAGTTGCGTCAGCTTGGACAAAGTCTGAAGAGCCTCATGAGGCTGCGGGATTTCCCAGCCCAGTCTATTCAGTCAACTCAGGCCGAGGGCTGGTGCATGCAGGGCTTCGCGCAGGTGTATCAGGCGACGAATGACCTTGGCATTAAGGACTACGCGCTACGTCGCGTGAACGAGATCGTCGAAGTCGAGCGCCGTAAGGATCATCCAAGCCGCGCATTGACGTTCCAAACGAACGACTCCGCGACCCAGTACCCGATGAGTCACGAGGTGTTTATGCCTTGGCAGCATGGCGCCGTGCTCTACGGCTACCTTGGTGCCTACTCAGCGTTTGATGATGCCTTACTGCTAAGGATCGCCGAGGATGTTGCAACGACGGTCGAGTATGCATGGGTGAGCAATATGAACCACCCGAGCATGGGTTGGATCGAGAGTGGTCTTCGCTACCACGTGCCGGTTTCGCATGGCGGAATGCCGATTCCAGCCAATTATTGGGATCATCTCGCAAGCGGAGCCAGCTTGGGAAGTGCTCCACTCGGCGGCGCTCACGAGCTTCTCGTTGGCGGCTTACACTTACTTGCTGACCTCACATCAGAACCTAAGGTTCGGGCCAAAGCGCTTAATTATGGCAGCATGATTAAGGATGCTGCACCTCACAGTGCCCGTTGGAATAAGTGGTTCTACTGCACCCCGGAAACCTACATGCATCGATAAGCGAACATCGGATCTAGACAAGCACGGTCACTGTGCAGGTCGCCGCAGCCTGTAGTTGCTGTTCTGGAGCCTTGTTGTTGCTAGACTCTCAACCTAATCATGACAATGAATAAAGACGCGGTCGTTGCTGTCCTCAATGAGATCCTCGAACTCGAACTCGCGGGTGTCGTTCGCTATACGCACTACTCACTCATGATCTTTGGTCACGCGCGGATTCCTATTACCAAGTGGTTCCGTGATGTTGCGACCGAGTCTCATAATCACGCAATTGAGGCTGGGGAATATGTGACGAGTCTTGGGGGGCATCCTTCACTACAGATTGGGCCGCTGCTGGAGACACAGAAGCACAGTATTGATGCGATTCTCGAAGAGTCGATCGAGCACGAGATCTTAGGTGTCAAAAAGTATCGCGAACTGCTCGGTCTAGTGAAGGACACGGATGTCCGGCTCGAAGAGTATGCACGCACAATGATCATGGACGAAGAGAACCATCTCAGCGAGATTGAGAAGATGCTGCGTCGACCAGGCGAGACGACACCAGCCGTGATCACGAAATCATGATGTGGTGAAGCGGCGATACTTGATTGCCGGACGACAGATGTTTTTGAGTCGCGCTTGCTAGTCCCCGGTAGAAGCGCGCAGTCAGGGCATGATCCATGGTCGGTTATGGCGACGCCTCCAGCAGGAGGTGCAGCCGTAGCTGTCCGCTGCCATCGGCCGGGCGCTGCAAGGCTGTAGATCGTGCGCTGTAGATCGTGCGCTGTAGCTCTTGGCTATTGTGTGTTCACGACTGGCAGTTGCCGGCGTGAAGCGAGCGCACTCCCCTGTCGAATGAGTTTGATGCGTGGCATCATGGCATTGCTGGACGGTTGTCCCAGTTCGCCAACTGCAACCTGGGACTTTGCTTGCATGGACATGGCGCCGCCATTGTCTGCGATTAGCGCGACAACGCCGTCGCGGATTGGAACCCAGCACCAGCCAAGTTCGTTTAGCGCCTTGTTTTGGTGTAAGCGATGGCCTTCGGTGTGCAGCAGCAACATGTCGAGGCGCAGCTTCGATGGCATGTTGTTGTCGATGCGGAGGGTGTGGTTTTTATCGATGGTTGCGCGCGGCAACGCGAGGTCGGTTGGCCACACTGGGGCAGCTTGATCCGCGCTGGTGAGGCGTAGACGATGCACCATGCCGGCAGCTGCTTCGGCGCCGCGATCGTCACACAAGAGGTGGGCGCTGGCGAAGACCGCTTCACCCTTGTTGTCTACGAACTGGAACTGTCGCACGCCATCGAGCACGACTTCGACGATCTTGGTTTTCCCGTCGCGCCGAACTTCGAGGTGATGGAAGCGACCTGGTTCGATGTTGGTCGTTCCCTTGCCTCGGTCGGGAAAGAACTCAAGAACCGCTTGGCCGTCTTGTTCACGCAGGTAAAGACCGGTATCGATCTTGCGATTTTGGTAGTCGACGAGCTTGCCCCACTTGCCGTTGCCGAACGACGAGAACGCGACCAGCATGCTCAGTTGGTAGTCTTCTTGGCGTTCTGAACTGAGGCCTTGGATACGCAGGCCTTGGTTGCCGCGGAACTCGTAGACCTGTTCGCCTTGTATGCCACCCAGTTCTGTCAGCTGAAGGCCGTTGTCGCTGTCCTCGAGTATGAGCGGTCGGGTGATGCCTGGCGGATTCCGTTCTTCAGGCCGTTCGATGCCTCGCATTAGGATTGCGAGGTCTTGCTCGCTGACGCGGCTGTCGCCGTCGAGGTCGAGGTCTAGATTGGTCGGCGAGAATCGGGCGCGATAGAGGTCGAGATCGGTCTCTGTCAGGGCGCCATCACCGTTGAGGTCCCCGCGGATTAGTGTCGCTGGAAACTCCTGTCCTTCGAGTGCAATGCGGCAAATACGCAGCTCATCGAGGTCGCCATCAAAGCCCTTTGTGCCGTCGGCGCTGCGGCCGATGTGCAGGAAGCCGGCGCCGCCGCCACTTGGTGATTTGGCGAACGATACGGCAGCCCCGAGTTGTTTGCCGTCAACGAAGAAGCGCACCGTGTGTGACTTGTGGTCGCGGGTTACTCGGATTCGATGCCAAGAGCCAAGCTGCACATTGGCGGCGGTTGTGCTGCGCACGTGATGATCTGTACCGAGGCCCGATTCCCAGGCGAGTACGAGGTGGCGATCGTGGTCGATCTGCAGCGAGTAGCAGGTGTTGATTGCTTCGCTGTCGGCCTTTGGGTGGGGTCCGGGTGCGCTATATTCGACCAACGTGGCACCGCGTTTTGCCGGTTGGGTCCGCATGCGCATGTTGATCGAAAGCGTTAGGTCCGCAACGATCGCGAGTTCGTAGTCGCCGATGGCCGCCGTCGCTGCATGGCCGTTGCCGTGTAGCGATAACGCGCGACCATAGACGCCATCACTGCTTGAGGCGTCACCGTAGCGCTCGCCGTGCACGCGCTTGGTGCCTAATCCACGGGCGGTGTCAAGTAGCACGGAGCCATGCTCGAAGTCGTAGCTGGCAACCAGTGGCGACTGTGCTAGGGCGTTTGGGTTGTGCAGCGTGAAGGAGTCTAGTGGATCGACGAAGGACCAGCCGTTCGTTGCGCCATCGAGATCACTAATGAACTCGGCTTGCACGTTGCCGTCGGCAAAGACGTCGACGATCAAGAACCCATGGTGACTCTGCTCCATTCGGCCTTCAAGGCCGCCGCCACCAGTGCCCGTCACGACTTCCCATGTCTCGGGTCGGTTCGCATCGGGTCGGCTCGGTTGGAAAAGATGCCAGTGTCCGGTGAACAGGGCGTGTGTCTTGGTGCTTTCGGCGGTGATGCCTTGCCAGAGTTTGCCCACTGTGCCGGCGATTGTCGGCGCGAAGCTGTCGAAGGTCACTGGGTGGTGCGTGAAGATGAAGACATGCTCAATCGCCTCGGCTTCTTCGGTCACGCGTAGCACTTCGAGAAGCCAACTCAGGGTCTTGTCGGCGAGGGTTTGCGCACCGTATCTCTGGGTGTCCGTTGTCAGGCTGATGAAGCGTATGTTGCCGACATCGACGAAGTAGTCCATCTGGTCGAGGCCACGTTTGCCGTTGACTGTGGGGCTGTCTGGCAGCCACGCATCTCCGTCGGGTGTGCTCACGAAGGTGTTGCGCCAGCGTTGGTCGCCGCCCGATGGCAAGTCGTGATTGCCAGGCGTCATCAGGATGTGGTCGAAGCCCGGCTTGAATGCCGCGGCTTGCTGGATCCAAGACTGCCAAGATCCGTGCTGTTTGGCATCGACAGACCCGGTGGAAACTAGGTCTCCTGGGATGACTAGGTATTCGGCCCCGTGGCGATTGACGTCTTCCAGGAGAGTCGAAAGCAGGTGCTGGCCTTGGGTGTCGCCCATCACCGCGAAGCGCAGCAAGCGGGGGGCTGGCGGCTCGCTTGGCATGGTGTTGCAGGCGCTGGCCAGCAATAGGATGGCGATCGCGAGGGGGCGCAGTAGATCAGGTTGTTGGTGCATGGGGCTGTCATGATTGTAGCGAGTGGTGCGCCCTGTGAGCTAACGCTTGTCATAGCTTGCCTAGTTTGGCATGCGCGGCAGTCGCGATAGTATTGCCATCATTAGGTGGTTGGCGTCAGACTCTGAGAACCCATCATTGACTGTCTGTCGGAGGCTTGAAAATCATTCTGACCAATTGCTCTGTTCGAAAGTGATCCGTGGTTTTGCGAAAGGTACAGGCGCCATAAAATGCCTCCGCTTAATGGCGAATGTTTGGCGACGAGCATGCCGGTCTGTTCATGCGTTGATCAGCATCGAGCTCTCGCATGGAAGGTTTCGTCTACGTTTTTGTGCGTAATTAAGGCTACCGCTAGCTGTGTTATGGGGCGGATTCGGGCTATTTGCTTTGCCTTGATGCGATGCTCATCGGCTACATCCCAATCGGCTTCGCGTCGCATGAACAGATTTCGTCAAGATGGGCGACAACTGCTATTTTCTCGATAGACTGCCGTCGATGCAGCCCATAGTGATCGGCGGTGGTGTGGCGGGCTTGGCCTGCGCAGCAGCTATTCGCCAAACCCCTCTGAATGCGCCGACTCTTATTGAGCGGCGTCCGGCTGGGACGCATGCAGGACTTGGATTCTTGCTGATGCCAAACGGTATTGAGGCATTGCAGCAGCTGGTGCCGGATGTCGATTGGCGAGCAACGGGGCAAACAGTTAATCGCATCCAATTGCGCTTAATCGACGGCGTTCTGCTTGATGAAAAGCGACTGGAGCCAACGGTCTGCGTAAGTCGGCAAACCTTCATCCAAGCCCTTCTTGGTGCAGCCAATATCACACCGCGCTTTGATTCTGGACTCGACCATTTCATCACGGACAATCGAGGTTGGGTTGGGGGAGCAGTCCTCGAAGACGGCACGAGTATCAAGGGAGACGTGTTTTTCGCCTGCGACGGCGTTGGCTCACGTGCGCGCGAGTTGACATTCCCGCATGCCAGACTGGGTGCCGTAGTAGTTAAGGAAATCGTTTCGTCTATTTACTCGCCTGCGCTAGCTGAGCAGTTGGGCGCGACATTCCACAAATTTCATGACATGAGTGGTGGCCTAGCAATTGGTGTCATCGCAGAAAGTGATACTCGTGTTGTGTGGTTTCTGCAGTACGAAGCAAGTAGATACCCGGGCGTAACGCCGGCCACGGCGAGCCTGTCAGGTTTCGCCAAGGAAGTGACTCGAGGTGGCGCGTCTTTGATTCAAGAGGTCGTTCAAGCGACTGATTTTGACCAATCTTATCTGTGGTCCACGCGCGATTTGTTGCCGCTTGATGAATTGATGAGAGAGAATCTTGTTCTCATCGGAGATGCTGCGCACGCCTGTCTGCCATTTACCAGTCAGGGGGCGAATGGCGCACTTGTGGATGCAGCTTTGCTGGCTAAGTTGCTCGCTAACGCTAGCCGAAAAGAAGATCTTCCGGTGGCGTTCCAAGCCTATTCAACGCAACGGCGTGCGAGGAATCATCTGATTTTTGCTGAGGGGCGCCGACTGCGTGATGCATTCTTGGAACCGCTGGGCGACCTAGCGCCAGGGATCCCACTCGTCGATTGAATCGGAATCATTGACCATGTCACAAAAGACAGACTCATCGAGCAAACCAGATTTTGAAGCTTTGAAGAGCCGAGCGCACAACCTGCGGTGGGCCACTGTGGATGAAGGTGTCATCCCCTTAACGGCTGCAGATCCGGATCTCCCGGTTTCAGAAGAGATCACGAATGCTCTGTCGGAATACATCGCGGTTCCTCACCTTTGCTATGGTCCACCGACAGGTCTTAAGGAGTTTCGTCAATCGGTCGCGGCACACTTTGCGGCCGAAAAAGATGCAGCCGTCAATCTTGATCAAGTCATTGCAACCAATTCAGCCGCCAGCGCCATTACTCTGGTCGCAAGGCATCTACTGACTGATGGCGACGAAGTCATCATCCAGGATCCGGTTGACTTCTTAGTAGCAGAGAGCGCCCGACGAGCAGGTGCCTCTTTACGCCTGTGGCCAGCGAATGATGGCAAGTTCACGCTTGATGGTTTGAAGGCGGTTGTCAGCGACCAGACTCGAGTCATCTCAGTTTGTCATCCCCACAATCCACGCGGTACGCTTTGGACTGCAGATGAAGTGCTGGCGATTGCTGAGTTTGCTAGTCAGCGCGGCATTACCATTCTATCAGATGAAGTTTGGTCTGACGTGCTGCTCGACGGTGCATCGATTACCAGTTTCGCAAAATACGCTGACCTAGCCTGTCAGCCATGGGTGATCTACGGTCTTTCGAAGGGGTTTGGGCTTGCGGGCTTAAGGATTGGTGCAGTGATCGCACCTTCTGTTGCAGCGGCCTCGGCTCTGGCGCTGGAACAAGGCTTCGAACACACCATTGAAGGTGCTGCGACTTTGTCACAGATCGGCGCAATCGCTGCGCTAACTCGATGCAGCGATTGGCGCGCTGCATTCTTGGAACACTGTACCGAGCAGCGCAATCATGCCGTCGCCCGCCTGCAGGCGCTATCAGGCATCCACATCGAGACGACGCCGCAAGCTACCTTTGTATTATTCGTCGACATTCGAGGAACAGGGCTCGACGAAGACGCCGTCGCAAATGCTCTGCTCGAACACGCAAGAGTGCGTGTCGTTCCAGGAAGCCCTCGCTGGTTTGGGCCTGGAGCAGCTGGTCATATACGTCTCAGCTTGGCCACGACCTTCGAAGTGCTAGACGAAGCCCTCACTCGCATAGAGCGTGCGTGGCCGATGCTCGAACTTTGATCATTGCAGCTGCCTAGTTAGCGGCGGCAGCGTGGACGTTCTACCATCAGATCTAAAGGAGTAAGATGAAGGCGTCCTTCGCCAGCGATTTGTTCATTAGCCGTCAGCGAGTTGGATCGTCTTTAGACTCCCCGCGAAGATGATCTTTGGAAAGGTCCGTTGCAGGGTCTTGCTCTCGAAATCGTGCATCTCGACACTATCTGAGCGGTCTATTTCTTCTACGCGGTCGCCAACGGAAACATGGCATTCGGGTACTGCATACCAGACCCCTCCTTCCGCGGAGTTGAGTTTGACGTAGGTATAGCCGCCTGAGTCCATCGTCTCGATCACGGTGATGCCGATCTGCGCTCCCGCAGATTCCGTAGGCGGAACGTTGCATGATCCGGTCACCAACCAGATGCAGGTTATTAGAGCGGCCTGCAGGCGGGCCCAAGCAATGTGATGAAACATATGCGTGGCATGGTGCTTTGCCGCGCAAGGTAAGGCAAGGGCATAACCATCATGACTGCCGAGAACAGTGCCCGCGCAAGCCGAGCCACTGCCAGCCCTGCATTGATTGGATCTTCGGTGGCGGAGGTTCGGCGTGGTTACGTCTCGTCGGTGGGACGGTGGTTTAGGCCGCGACGCTAGATACCTATGCTTGACCTGCTGCGATTGCCGATCGTGCGGGTTCGTGGTCGTCAGATTGATGGCCCTGGTATCCCTGGTCGACAAGAAGCGCGCAGGTCGAGCGTTTAGCTCCCTGACTCCTGAAGGTGGGGTCATCGTTATCTCGATCATGCTTATGTGGGGCGAGTGAAGCTCTACCACGGCTGTGCTGGGTAGTACTGCTCTGAGCTGAGCCGGATCGCTGGTCAGGCCAGTAAGTTGCTTGAGATAATTCCCGAGTTGCGTGCCTGATGAGCTTGGAAGCGGGTTGTTAGCGCGGCCGGTTGCTTGCATCTGTCGTGCTTGCAGGTTGAATGGCAAACGGCCAAAAGGCCGTGATTTGTTATGCGCAACGTTCCTCTACATCTCTCCTCGGTATTTGCATTTGCGGTTTTTTTCGCAGGCTTCGGCCAAGTATCTCTCGCGGCCCAAGGGCGACTTGATGCTCGCTATCAAAAGCAATTAGAAACGCTCCGCGAAAAACTGCAGCGTAAGATGCCGAAGGTGCGCGCCGCGGCAAAGCAGGCGTTCACGGCGGCGTGCGATGCTGAAGATTCCGCCCAGCAACGGCTCGGCGAGGCTGGCAAGGCTCTCGATGAGGTGAAGACCTGCAGGGCTTTGGTCAGTCACGCCAAAGGTAAGTGGATTGGAGGCGCCGATCTCGGCATCAAAAAAGCCAACGAGATGATGGCCGCTGCTACCACGGCAGTGGCGCGCAAGGAAGCCAAGGATGAGCTTGCGAAGTGGCAGCGGAACCGCAAGGACGGCGAGCAGGCGCTTAAGGAGCGCCAGGCCAACCTTGACCGTGCGCTACGTAGCCAGCCGAAGCTAGACAAGGCATTCAAGGATGCACAACTGCGTCTTGTGCGTGCGCAAGTTGAGACGAAGTCGGCGCTGGCTCGCCTCAAGATCGACCGGAAGCTTGCAAGCGGGGCGCTCGATTACGATCTGGCGAAGTTCGTAGTTCTTAAGGAGGCTACGCCCAAACGATTGGCAGAATTTGCTGATAGGGGCGCAGCACAGAAGCAGTTGGTCGATCGACTGCTTGCCAATGGACCGCTGATGCTGCAGATGGTTGTTGCTGATGGCGCCAAGGGCGGTGCTTACGATCGCGCGATGCAGATCTACACGCAGATCCAGGCCAAGCGACCCAAGTCGAGCGAGGGTGCTCTGCAGCGGCTTGCGCTCGCGATCGCGCTGGAACACGCCGAGCCGGTCAAGCAGCGTAATGCGACTGGGATGGCCGCCGCGCCGGCAGTCGTCGATCCACTCGCGCGCTATTGCCATTACGAAGCTGCATACGAAAACCAGGAGCTCGATGCCTGCTTTGGACAGCTGGCAGTCTGGGACTACCGCATGGTGGTTGATGGCGAGGAACCCGAGGAGGTGTCGGCGTGGGGGCGCGAGATGCTTCGCAGTTATCGTCCCGATCACGTCTTCAATAAGAGTGATGACTGGCGCTATGTCGGCGCAGTCGGAACTGAGATTCGCTACGGTTCGCAGGACAATCAGCACGATCGTTCGGACCTTCAGTTCTTTCAGAACATCTTGATGAACGGCGGCGTCTGCGGTCGTCGAGCCTTTTTTGGGCGCTTCTTGCTGCGTGCGTTCGGTGTGCCGACGACGGCGCGGCCGCAGCGCGGCCATGCAGCCCTTGTCCATTGGACGCCGAAAGGGTGGGTGCCGTTGCTAGGCGGGAAGTGGGGGACGGGCTGGACCAAGACTCGTTACAATAAGGATCTCGATTTCCTCGCGACGACCCAGGCACGTCGCAACCTGGATCGCTACATGGAGGTCAAGCGCGCGCAGTGGATCGGTGATGTGGTTGGCGAGAAACCAGTTTACGGCTTGGTTTCGGGACAACCGGGATTTTGGTATGGTGTGTCGCTGTATCGGCAGCGTCAGCTTATCGAGCAGTCGGAGGTCCAGACGCTCGCGGCGGTTGGTGCTGACCTGGGCGAAGCCGAGGACAAGCGCGATCGCTTTCGCGTCGATTCGGCGACGGTGACGGATGCAGACCGCCGGGTCGAGGTCAATGGCCAAGGCGTAATCACGATTCCCGCAGTCGCCTGCAGCAAGCCTGTAAAGGGCAATCGCAAGGTCGCGTTTTTGCCCAGCAATCTTGGTGGTAAGCAGCTCAACTACAACCGTAACGGCAAAGAGCAGACGCTCGAATACATCTTCGACGCCCCGGTAGCCGGCACCTATCAGCTAATTGCGCGGGTGGCGACGCCAAGTTGGCAGCAACACCTGTTGATCTCATCTAACGGCGGGGTCGCCGTCGACCTAGTGCTGCCGCACACGGTCGGGCTCTGGGGCGAGACCGGCAGTGTTGATGTTGAGTTGGTTGCTGGCCGCAACGTTCTGCGCCTGGATCACAAGAGCGATGGCTACGACAAGGGATTTGCTGTTAGGTGTTTTTACCTGACGCCTGGGCAGTAACTGCGCAGCTTGGTGTCCATTGCGCAGTGCGTTTCCTTAGCTGGAAAATGCCGACTTTGTTGCTCTTGCTTGGCTTTGGTGGGCGAACGCTGTGTGGACTTTGCGTCAGTGCACGCTGCGCTTTCAAAGTGCGCCGCTGCCGTTTCGATCTTTGGTCACAAGAGCAACGACCTGATCGCCGCTACCGCGGCAATCCTTCCTTGCGCACACGATGATGACAACGGTGCGATCGTCAGTGGCAAGCTGATCGAGACTACGCGCGACGCGGCTAACGGTGACGGCATCATTGTTGATGTTGCCTCTGCTGCTACTGAGACGCCGCGACTTGGCAACAACTTGCTTGGCGCAACCTTCAACCAGGCAGGCGGCACCGGCAATGTGCTGGGCTCGACGCTTGTCATCGAAGCCAATTAGGTTTGCGTTGGTGACGACGGAGGGCTTTCTCGCCGCCGGTCGTCGCCAGGTAATCCGGACCCTTCGCTCCACCTCCGGGGTTTGAAGTCGGCAACCAATTGATTTGTCGTTTTGCCGCGTGGAGAAGAGATGATCCAGCGGTTGTGTTAGAGCTCTCAGCCGCCGCTCGAATCATTCATTGGCCTACATCGTTTTGAGTTCGTGCTCATCACGGTCAACGATGTGAAGGCTTGCCGCATTTTGAGGGCCTCGATGCATGAGGCTATTAGATGCGGATGCTTTCAGCGGCGTCGCGAGTTCGTCCGTTTTCGCTGAGGACGTTTCTAGAGCTTGAGTAAGCGCTCTTGCGCACTCTGGTTCACTCTGAGTGCAGCCTTAGCCGCGGCAGCGCGCGCAGCAACGGATGTTGGCCGCGTGTGCCACTACCAGTGAGATGCCGCCAAGCAGCGTGATGATGCTTGCAGGTGGGATGTTCAGCGTCTCTGCTCCGGTGACTTCGTCTACGACGTAAGACGGGCAGCATTGATCACAGCCAGCGGCACAACCGTCCGCCGGGGCGAGGAAGTATGGCAGGGCAGCTCCGAGCAAGACCAGCAGAATGCCGCTGCCGCCGAGCGCTACGACCCATCGTAAGCCGTGTGATCTGAATCCGTTACGAAGGGCGAAGCCCGCTATTGGTAGGACCAGAGCGGCAATGCTCAGGTGTGCGAGTGGGTGAACCCAGATGCCTCCTAGTGTCGGTGCCACAATCAGTAACAGCGGTGCGACGGCGCAATGGATCGCACACAGAACAGACGCGATGACTCCGGTCCGATCTAAATTGACAAGTGATGCTGACACGACTCTGTGGTGCCAGATCTGCCGGCAAGGTTCCAACAAATTGATGCCCACAACCTAAATTTTTACCGCAAGAAGCCGGTGCCCAGGGATTTCGAGCGATATCATGGCAAATATGACTGCTGTGATCGCTGCTGGGCAAAACGTATCTATCCACTATCGCCTCACCCTGGACGACGGAGCGATCGTTGAGGACTTGTTCAAGGGGGATCCGATGGTCTACGAGCACGGCTCTGGGCGCATTGTTCCTGGCCTTGAGCGGCAACTTGCTGGAAAGACCGCTGGCGACGAGTGTACCCTTCAGGTTGAAGCAGCCGAAGCTTATGGCGAATACGATCCGAGCGCCGAGCAAGTCGTGCTCAGAAACCAATTTCCTGCGACGGCTGACATCCAGCCCGGCATTTCTTTTCAGGCCAATGGGCCGCAGGGGCCCGTCTCCGTATGGGTGTCCAAGGTGGAGGGTGATAACGTCACGATCTCCACGAACCACCCGCTAGCTGGTCAGCGCCTAACGTTTCAGGTGCGGATTGTGGACGTGCGCGAAGCTAGTGCGAAGCAAGCCGCCCCTGCTGATTCTGGTTGATGCAAGAAGTGCTAAGATCAGCCGGGTCCGGCTGACAATCACAACCATCACCTTTCCTCATCCATCTCCAAGCTGCAATTGGGATGAGCGGGGCGCATACGCGGAGCCTGCTTGATACTGCGGATTTGGCGAACGGCGGGTCGTGTGAGGTCTTGCACCAAGTAGTTGCACCATGGAGATGGTGTTGCCTACTAGCTCACATCACCCGTGGTGGTAGATCCACACGATGGTCTTCACCTAGGCTTGCTAAGTGCCTCTCATGGCATGAAAGCATAATCACCTGCAGGCCATCTGCGGCTGCATGGTAGAGGACTTTGCACAATGCCTCAGCCCGGTCATCGTCACAGTTGACCATTGAGTCATCAAAGATAAGCGGCAGTGAGCCACCCTTAGCCAAGACCTTGGCTAAGCCAACCCGCACACACAAACTCAACTGTTCTTTGGCGCCGCCCGAGAGTTGTTCGAATGGCTCTACGCCATCCTTGCCTCGCAGGCCGGCTATGGTCCAGTTGTCGCCAATCTCAACGCTTCGGCCTGGCATCACTTTGTCTAGTAAAGGCTGCATCGCGGCTACGACTGGAGCGGTTAGAGCTTGCTGGGCTGCATCTCGAGTTTTGTTGAGAACCTCGAAGAGGCGCTTGGCCGCTAACGCACGTCGCTCGGTGGACTCTAGTAGTTGCTGAGCCTGTTCCAACTCGTTGTCGGCTTCTTGGCAGTCTTCATGCAGGTTCAGTTCTTTCGCACTCTCAAGCTTGGTATGCAACTCGATGATCTGTCTTTCATTCTCTGCAAGCTTCTTCTCGTGGTTGTCATATGCCTTTTTCAGGCGCTCTACATCCATTGCCGAGTCATCGCCGCCGCATGCTTGGTACTCTTCAGCTGTGGTCTCACTCAGAGCTACAGCTTCTTGCCAAGCTTTTTTGGCACCAGTTTGCTTCTGAATCAGCACGTCTTCGGGATCAAGTTGCGCAAGCTTGCCTTCAATCACGCCGCATGCACTTGCAAGGCCTTCTTGGCGCGTGGTTGCTTCCGTAAATTCTTTCTGAGCCGTTTCCATTGCCGGCTGAAGTGAATCGCGTTGGGTGCGACACTTCGTCACAGCGGCATCTGCTTTGCCGAGGCATTGTTCGGCAGCTTCCGCATTCAGGGTGTCGTCAGAGACCTCGCCCAAAGCATCGATACGGTTCTGTAATGCTTCGGCTTCGCGTAGTAGGGCATCGGTGCCGTCCTTCGCGATATTCGCCAAGAGGATTTCTTGCTTTGCGAGCTTCAGTTCCCAGCCGCGGCGGTCTTCGACTTTTTGAATGGCGTCATCGAGTGAATCCACAGCAAGAGATGCCAGCTCATCTTGATAGGCTTTGTCGTTATCACGAAGAGCATCGCGAAGCTTCGGCAAGTTGGTGCCGCCCGGTGTGATGGTCAACGTCGCCACATCACCAATAGAGAGCGGGGTCGTGTCATCGATGGTCATCCGTCGACACTGTCCAGCCTCGAGTGATTCGCCATTGATAGGAAGGGTTACCTTTGCATCTATCACCAAGTGTGCAGCAGCACCATCGAGCACCGCTTTGGCCTGAAGGTAGTCGTTCTGCAGTTTTCGTAAGGCCTCGAGCTTTGCTTCAGTGATGCCGAGACTGCTCAGCTCTTTATCGATATCGAGCCGAGTCTGATCACACACACGGGCCTTTTTTAGGGCTTCTGATTTTTCGCTCTGCTCTTTGAGGAGACCCTGTTTTTCCTGAGCGCGTTTGGCAATTTCGTGCGCTGTCTTGGCTTTTTGCTGCTCTGCTTCGGCGTTTACGAGAGCGTTATCGGCGGCTTGCTTTTTATCGTTAAGATGCTCAACCGTATCCTTGTCGGATTTTAGCTTGGCCGCCAATTGATTTGCGTCGGCTCGCTTTGCCACTAAGTCCTGCTGGTTCTCAGCGCGTTTTTTATGGGCTGCCTCGGCTTGATCGAGTTCAAGACGCATCAAGTTGACGTCGCGGCTCCTAAGTTCTACCGCTGCTTTCAGCTCGCGCGCCTTGTCAGCTTTGCCTTTGGCAGTGGTGAGTTCTTGCTTCAGATCATCAAGCTTGGGTTTGAGCTTGGCGCTTTCCTTTCGGGCGCGTTCGTAGGCATCGGCCTCTGCATACGCAGTGGCGCGCTTACGCTCGGCCTCTGCCTTGTTGGACTCCGCCTGCTTTAGCTTGGCTCGGTTCTCTTTTAAGTCACCCCGTTCGGTCTCGCTCTTGAGGTTGTAGAAACGCTCATACTCGATCTTTGACTTGTCGAATACTGCCTGAGCGTGTTCCGAGACACCCACATGACCGGTCTGTGATGACAACTGATTTTCTAGCTGATGGCGCGGATCATCATTGAGATATCCACCTGGAGAATTGCCTGCGAACCCTTGCTTGACCCATAACAAAGCCCAGAGGCCATCGTGCTTGTGATCACGGTCGCCTCGACTTGTAGACTTGCTGCATCCAAGGAGCTCTTGCAGCTTGGCCTCTGCCTCATCACCCTTCCAGGTCTGGAGGCTGTTCTTGAGCAACGCTGATGGCTTTTTTAAGAAGGTCTTGGTGATTTCATACTCGCTGCCATCGATTTCGAAGCACACAGTCACCTTGGGAGCCTCATCGCGGTCCCAGCTCATCAGGGTGTCTTTGAGATGCGAAGTCTTGCGGGTATGCGCCTCAAGCAAGCCGCAGTAGAGAGCGTTGAAGAGGCGGCTTTTGCCTGACTCGTTCGGCCCGTAAATCACATTGAGACCTGAGGGCTGTATGTCGATGCGCCGCTCCGCGATGCCTTGCCAGTGCTCTACCTGCCACCATTTGATTTTCATTGGGCTGCCTCCTCAGAGAAGAACCTGTGCAGTAGCTGTAGGGCATCGCGTGACGCCGGATCATCGGCGTTATCGAGCTGCTCCATGGCGTGTCCCAAGAACCCGTGCACCTTCATGCGGGCAATGTCTGCATCTGTTGCCGTGGTGATGACATCGTCTGACTTGATGCGCAAATACAGGAGTTCATTAGCCTGCTTGCGCAAGATCTGGTCGAGTTCGGCGCGGTCGTCGAGTGACACAGTGCCCTCCATCTTGATGCGCACCATGGTCTTGCTGCGTTCTTCTATTGCGTTGAACCAAGCCTTGAGTTCGGTCACGTCCTCGCTGCTGTTGATGGCACGAGGGTTGGCATCTTTATGCCATAACGTCTCCGCAACGCGGTGCTCTTGGACGACCGGTAAGCTGCCACCCTCTGCAATCTTGACGATGAGCACATTGCCCGCGTTGTTTTCTTTGAATCGGGTGTTTTCGTGTGTTCCTGAATAATACACACGATCACTTACTTTCATGGTGCCATGCCAGTCACCTAGCGCGAGGTAATCAAAGCCACGGCCGACCACGCGCTGCCAATCAATGATGTTTGGGGTTTCGGCATCTTGGTCGAAGTTCAGGACGCCGCCATGCGCAATGGCAATGCGCGGCTTTTGCTCCGTTCCTCGGTCGGGCAGATGCTGAGTTGGATCATCAATCACGTGCCGGCGCATGAGAGGGCACGGGTAGTAGACTGCACCGGCAATCTCGACTGGCTCAGTGTCCAGCAGGACTCTCACGTGCTCGAGTTTTTCGCTGCCATCGGCGAGGCGACGCAGCACACAGTCGGCGGTGCCTGCATCGTGGTTACCGGGCAAGAGCAAGAGCGGGATCGGATGGAAGGCGCGCATGACATCGCGGGCCATCTGCAAGGTCTCGGGGCCAACTAAGTTGGCATCGAAGACATCACCTGCCACAACCACGGCATCTACACTTTTTTGGTGAGCCAGTTTGGCAATCGCTTTGACTGTGTCAAAGCGCTGTAGGCGCGCTCTAGCCCCTCTGTCGCCTGGGATGTAGTTGAGGTTGAGCCCCAACTGCCAATCGGCTGTGTGAATCAATGTGGTCATGATGTGCTTCTCCTACACATTGCACACCCTACCGAGAGCTGTCGTCTAAGGTGAGCAATGCATTGCAGAAAAGGCCGACCAATATAGATCGCGGCTGTGGGCTTCTTTAGATCCGGTCATCGAAATCATCGCATAACCGGTGCCTGCCAAGTTCGTGCCACGGCGGGCACTCATAGCTGACGAGGTGCACAGCTGCGTTGGTGATTGCAACGAGGTGCGGCTGGCCTTTGAGGTCGCATTCGTCTCGGCGCATGGAGCTCGCGTGTATCTATCCGCGATCCGTTGAGGTGCGCAAAGCTTTCCAAGCACCACAAGCTCCTGTTGTGGCCGCATACACGGCGGCCACCATGTAGATGCCTCACAATCTGGTGATGGCCAACCAGAGCAGGCCACCGGATACTGCTAACAGTGAACTCCAGCCAGCAACGGCTAAGGTGCGGTGGAGTGGCGTAGAGATCGTTGGCATCAGTCCGATAAAGCGGCGAAATAGGGCAGTATAGCCGCGTCATGCGACCGCATCCTTTTCGACTGTAGCATGCCGTTTCGCAAGAGGGATCTTCTACTTGGTGGGCGCCAATAGGCCAGCATCGCAGAGGCGCCGGGTGGGAAGTTGGTGCGGCAACTCAGTGGCGACATCCCGTTGATTGCCGCAGTGTGAGGCGCCGTCATGTTGCTGTGGGAGCGCTAGTTTCGGCGGACGCCGAACCCAAAGCTCAGCTCTGGAACGTTGTTCGGCCGTGTCTCTTGGAAGTAGTCGATGAACGCGAACGTGTTGTAGGACTTGTCGATCGCCGCGAACCAGCTTTCCTCGGTGCCTTCGATTTCAATGGTCATGCCGCCGTCGTTGGCCAGCGTGTAGGAACCGACGTAGGAGGACTCTGCTGCATTGCCGACTGAGTCTAGGCGAAATCCACCTTGTGTCGTCAAGGTGACCGTGCCGACGAATGCGTCGGAACCACTGTCGTTGGGGTTGAGGAGCAGAGTGTGACCGCCGACGAGGAAAGTCCCTGCGACCGAATCTGGGTCGACTGGGGCCGTCACAGGGTCGAACTTACGGATCATGGTGATCAAGCCAGCTTCACCGTCACCGGTGTTTTCATCGAGTCCGAAGATGACGTTTTCGGTACCCGCTGCACCTTGGATGATGCGTGTATCGACAACGGGTTGTAGGTCCGGCGTGTATTCGAGCGTTAGGTTCAGTGCACCGTCGCCGGTAGCTTGGCCGTTCAGCAGGTTGCGGACTGTCCCACCGAACGTCATGGCCGTGGTTAGTTGGTTGACCGCACCTTGGAAGCCGCTGCCGGTGATGTCACGTTGTTCTCCAGGGGCGCCGGCGGTGATGCTTAAGTCGCCGAAGGCAGCGCGTCCAAGGTTGTCCGGCGATACGGTGAATTGGTCAAAGATGATGTGGAGCGACATCATATGCCAGTCGCCCTCAAGCTCCACTTGGCCGTTCAGCGCCCGCGTGCCGAAAAACAGCCCGACTCGGGGGCTTCCTGGGGTCGTGGCACGGTCTGCGAAGAAGTAGTCGGCTTCGTTATCAACCTGGTTGTTGCCGACCATGCTGTAGGCACCCGAGAACACGGTCGTGGGTTCGTTACCGCTGCCCGAATTGTAAATGGATAGACTGCCAGCGTTGCCGATTGCGTAGTTGTCCGAGGCAGAGTTGCCCGCAGCAAATGTGATCGTGTAGACGCTGTCGTTGGTCATCTCCAGGTATCCTCGAGATGTCACTACATCGTTAGCCTGAACCGGAAACATCTCGAAGTCGGCGCTGCTGCGCAAACCAAAGAGGTGATGCCGTGACGAGATCAGGATTTCGCTCGGCGGGCGACCGTCGTCTTCGGAGCACGAAGTGAGAGTTAGAACGGGGAGCAACCAACAAAGCTTGTTCACGATATTACCATTGTACGCTATAGCACGGACGGATGCGGCAGTAAGGCGATCAGCTGTTTCAATGGCCATTGTTACGGCGAGTTCGGCAGCAAATGCGTAAGGCTTTATTCAAGCGTGCCTGCTGAATAACTCGTTCGGCTATTCACGACCGTGTCTAGTGGTGGTCGGTCCGTATCTTCTACGCCTTGAAGGCCTGACTACTTTTGTCTGATTCGGCTACCGCTGATCGCTTGTGTAAATCGTTGGGTCGAGCTTGCGAAGGTTCCGTCATATACTCTCGCGATGCTTTGCCGGAACCTGCTGATACTCACGGCGTTTGTAGCTTTGGCCAGCGCTTGTGTCGTGCCAAACCATTTGCTGCAGAATGCGGCACTTGCGCGACTCTACAGTGATCAGGTTCAGGTGGTTGCCCATCGCGGCGCTAGTCGTTCGTGCCCGGAGAATACAATTGCTGCGATGCGATACGCCGTGCAGCAGGGAGCGGATGTTGTTGAGATTGATGTATATCAGACCCGTGATGAGCAATGGGTATGCATGCATGACGTAACCTGCGATCGCACTACGAATGCGCGCGAAGTGTTTGGTCGAAGCAAGGTGCGCATTGATCAACTGTCTCTGTCTGAGGTCCAGCGTCTTGATGCAGGCAAGTGGTTCGCGCCAGAGTTTGCCGGAGAGTGCGTGCCGACGCTGCAGCAAGCGTTGCAGGCAATTGCGCCAGCAATGCCGATGATCGAGCGCAAAGCTGGCGATGCTCAGCAGCTTGTCGCTGAATTGCGACGTCTTAACGTACTCGAAGACGTGATTGTTCAGTCGTTCGACTGGGCTTGGTTGGTCGAGGTTGGCAATGCGGAACCGTGTTTACTATTGGCGGCTCTTGGAGGAGATGAGTTGACTCCGACTCGTCTTCGTGAGCTTGAGCTGACAAGGGCACGGATTGTGCACTGGAATAACGCTCGGGTGACGCAAGCGATAGCTGCTGCCGTGCACGCCTCTGGATATTTGCTTTGTGTCTACACCATCGACGCTGCGGATGACTTTTGCGATGCCGTGGCGATAGGTTGCGATCTGATTACGACCAACCGGCCCGAGCATTATGTGGCCGAGCGTGCGGCTGGTCGTTTCCCCTCGCTACGTGACTAGTTTCAGATCTTGGCAGCTTGGCATTGCGAGGATTCTGGGAGTGCCTGCTTCGCTGCGTCACAATCAGAGATCAATAGACAAATTCGGATTTAGCGATCGCTTGGTAGCATCTGTGTTTTCAGGATCGATCTAGGTAGATAGAATCTCTTTGCTGTTGGTCGCGAGCGCTCACGGCTGGCGGGTAAGTCGATGCAGTATTGATCGTGATTGGTCTAAATGCTCCTTGTCTCGACATCGCGAATCTACCCGTGACGCGATTACTCACTCCTTTTGGTCTTGTTCATGTGGAGTTGCGGGCTCGCTACGCTGTCGCTTCCTTTCTGATTCCATGAAACTGACTTCTAAAGCTTTCCTGCTACCGGTTCTGGTGTCGATTGCGATTGCGATTGCGCGCTTCCTTGGTCAAGTTCAGGGCTGGATCCCTGCTACTTCGGGCGGCAGCCTACACCCGCTCGGGGTTTCATGGCTCCCGTTCGTGTTCGGGCCACTCTTCGCCGCCAAACTCGCCCGTAGCGGTTCGATCCCTCGGACTCGTCTCACAGCAGTCTTCGGCGTCGTTGGCGTGTTTTCGATTGTTGCTTTGACGTTGTGGCAATTTCGACACTTGGCCGACGCACCGCCAGATCGCTACGCAGCTGAGGTGACCGAGGAGGCTAACAATGTTGCCTTTCAAGTGATCTTCATCACGACGTTGGTCATCGCGGCTGTGCTCTGCGCGGCTTGGTGGCGTTTAGCACTGGCATTGATCTGCTATGCCGTTCCAGTCCGCTTGACGGTGATCATCCTTACTGCGATCGCTAAGCAGATGGAGTGCGATACGCACTACACCAAGTTCGGACCAGCCGGTGAGGAGTTCAATCTTGTGACTACGCTAGCAACCGCCTCGGTTGCGCAAATAGGATTCTGGGTGCCTTTCGCGGTAGTCTGCGGGTTCGCGACGGGAAGCTTCTTTGGCCGCCGCCCCACATCGAGTTCGTAGTACGATGCGATTATTTTGATGGCGGGTTGACTGCTGAAGGTCGTGATTTGAGTTTGCGGCGGCTTAGCTAATACGAGACTCCGATTGTCCTGTATGCATTATTGCCCTGCATGCATCAGAGAGTCGGCTTCGTCATTTTAGCGCTGATAGGATTCGCTCTGCGAATAGAGGCGCAGTGTTGACTGAGGTGTCCCATCCAAGGAAGACTGCGATGGTGCGGGTCTCACGATCGATAAATAGGATCTGGCCACCGAACCCGAAAGCGCCGAAGGTGCGCACCTTGCCGTTGTCATGTTCCCGAATCCACCACTGGTAGCCGTAAGCGATAGGAGAGTTGGGGCCGCTATTCAGGACGTGGGGATAGGTTGATTCCTTGATCCACTCGGGTGAGAGGATTTGGGTTCCGTTCCAGCGGCCGTCGTTAAGGAAGAGTACACCGATGCGAGCGAGGCCCTGGGCCGTCAGGTACAGCCCTCCTTCGGTGTCAGCTTCTCCCGCTAAAGAGGTCTTCCAGAACCACTCTTTGATCCCAATTGGATCGAAGAGTCGACGCTTTAGATAGGTGTCGACCCGTTCGCCCACGGCTTGATGGAGGATGTGACCGATCAGCACGGATGCGCCGTCTACGTAGTCGAACTCCGTTCCCGGAGCAGTGCGCATTGGCCGTCCGGTGATGAACGACAGCCAGTGTTCGGAGTTCTCCATTAGTAGAGTCGGATGCTCCGGGGTGTAGCCGACGCTGCCAGCAGGTGGTGTCCAATCGATGCCGCTTTGCATCGTTAGGAGATCGAAGAGGGTCAAACCGTTCCAGCGCGGATCTTTGTTGATCTTGACGCCATCGAGGTAGGTGAGGGCTGGGACTTTCACTCCCGGAATGGCTCCGGCTGCGATGGCCATGCCGATACCAATCGAGGTGACGCTCTTCGTGACCGATTGCATCGTGTGCAACTCTGTTCCCTTTATGTAGGGATGCCAATCAGGATTCGAGTAGTCGTGAATCGGTCGCGGCGAGGAACCAGTCTGATCAATTAGGGTTTCATAGGCCGTAGGATGAAACCTTTCGTCGACGACTTTCCGTCCATCGCGAATCAGAAGGAGGTGGTCCACCGCACCGTGCTGGCCACCGCGGAGTTCTTCCACAAGCGTTGCGATGGCTGCCGGGTTGAAGC
The DNA here is from genome assembly GCA_965662465.1 of Planctomycetota bacterium. Classification (GTDB taxonomy): domain Bacteria; phylum Planctomycetota; class UBA1135; order UBA1135; family UBA2386. The sequence continues at coordinate 21,518 of CBFIIO010000011.1, forward strand.
CCGCATCTTCAGGTACACCGTCGCGCCAAGGCTCAAAGGTTTGATCCGTGCTGGTTGGGCTTGGAAAGGCCTCGATGGTGGCTGAGCAGGCTGCGAGCAATACGCAGGTGCAGGTCGGGAATAAGCGCATCTACACATCCTATATAAGGTCTCGAAGCGATCCTTCACAGAATCGCAACCCTAGTGCCTTGTGACGTTACATGGGGTCGTCGCTGCACGTCTTGATCAGGTCGTCTGGTCCACGGTTGATCATTTCTTCATGGCGGAAGTGTAGTCGTGAATCGAAATCCTTACTGGAATTGCGCTATACTGCCGCGCTCACCCTTACCTGATAACAACAGATATAGAACAACTTATGAAACCTACTTCGATGTTGGGGGCTGCTGCTCTCACGATGTTGTTGGCTGCCTGTGGCGCCTCAAAAAATGGAGACCCCAATGCCACCTCGAGTGCGCAATTGGTGCTCAGCGAGATCCCCGATTGAAACGGTTGTGTCGCCACCGTGCGTGGCGCTATTTCGAAACTCCCCGGTGTTGGCAAGATCGACGTTTCAGCTGGCAAGGCTGAGATTACCGTTGCCTATAACCCTGAGGTCACGGACGTCGACAAGTTGTTGGCTGGCATGGAGTCTAAGGGGCAGTTGGCCAAGCGTCAGTAGCCGCTGAAGCCTCGCTCGCGATCTAGTGTGAAGGTCGCGCGGCGTAGGCCAAAAGCAACCTTTGAATCGCGGCCTCTAGCCGACGCGCGCCGTCGCTGGCGGCCCGAGTTATTCTGCGGACCATATCGATGCCATTGTGGTGGGGTCGATGTGGAACCCTAGGGGCGAAATCGTTGCAGTGTCCTGCATGGTGCCGCATCTTCGATTACACTGCCCAGCCTAAGTGACCCGAGGCATGAGCCAAATATGGAAGACCAAGGTAGACAGCGTCTCTTGTCTCTTGATGCTTTGCGGGGCGCTGATCTGTTTTGGATCATGGGTGGTAAAGCGCTGGTTGTCGCTTTGGCTACAGCAACCAAGTGGGGCCCTTTTGTCTGGGTCGCATCACAGTGTCACCACGTAGAGTGGCATGGGTTCCGTTTCTACGATTTGATCTTCCCGCTGTTCCTGTTTCTCGCGGGAGTCTCGATGCCGATTTCCTTTGCGAAGCGGTTGGCAGCAGGTGCAAGTCAGAGTGCCTTGTCGTGGCATGCAATTCGTCGCGGTGTTGCTCTAGTTCTGATGGGCTTGGTCTACAACGGTCTGCTTGCTTTCGACTGGGAGAACTTGCGTTGTGCCAGTGTGCTCGGCCGCATTGGACTTGCTTGGATGCTGGCCGCTTTGTTGGTGATCTGGCTCAGTCACCGCGCCCAGATCCTATGTTTCGTAACGATCCTGCTCGGATATTGGGCAGTGCTGACTCTGGTACCTGTCCCCGATTCTGGCGTCGCTTCACTCGAAGCCGGGCAGACGTTTGCTGACTGGTTTGATCGGCACTATCTGCCTGGACGCCTCTATCAAGGTGTGCGAGACCCTGAAGGTCTCTTTTCGACCTTGCCAGCGGTATGCACGGCTTTGGCTGGGGTTTTTGCCGGACGATGGTTGAGCAGGCTAGATCAGACGGAGCATCGTCGGATACTCGGTCTGATCGCATTTGGCTTGCTGGCTCTTGGCCTAGGCAAGATCTGGGACTTGGCCTTCCCGTTCAATAAGAACCTGTGGAGCAGTTCGTTTGTGCTCTGGTGCGCAGGTTGGAGCTTGTTGCTGCTGGCGCTATTTTATTGGTTGATCGATGTTCGAGGTTGGCAGCGCTGGTGTGGTCCCTTTGTGGTCTTTGGCGCTAACTCCATTTTGATCTACATGCTCTCGGCCTTTGTCGACTTCCGTGCTGCCACAGAATTTGTCATAGGCGATGCATCACCAGGTCTTCTGCATCCGGTATTCTTGCCGGCAGGAGTCTTGACGCTGAAGTGGCTGGTGTTGCGCTGGCTATACCGTCGGCGCCTCTTCTTGCGGGTCTGATCGGCTTACCTTGATGCTTGAATTGTTCCGCCAGTGGGAGGGGCATACGGCGGCGACGAGCAGCTTGTTGCCTTGCGCTTCGTGATCGTGCGCATTGCGAAGCTTGTCTTTGGGGTCGATCAGCGTATCGCAGTTCGGTCTTGTATGAGGTGGATCTATGTATGATGTGATCGGCGATATCCATGGCCATGCCGATGCCCTACGTCGGCTATTGATCAAACTCGGTTACGAGCAGCGGGACGGCTGCCCTTGGCATCCGGAACGAAAAGCAGTCTTCGTCGGTGACTTCGTTGATCGCGGGCCAGAAATCCGGGGTGTGTTAGAGATTGCGCGCCCCATGGTTGAGCACGGTGCTGCGCTCGCGGTAATGGGGAATCATGAGTTCAATGCAGTCGCTTTTCATATGGAGCGATCCGGCAATGGGGGAGGGTTCTTGCGCGAGCGTAGTTACAAGAATATCCGGCAGTATCAAGCGACAGTGATGCAGCTGTCGGATCAAGAGCTCGCGGACTATACGAGCTGGTTCCAGACGCTACCCATGTGGCTCGATCTAGACGGCTTGCGTGTCGTGCACGCCTGCTGGGATCCAGCCGCAATGAAGGTGGTCGACCAGTATCGCGAGAGGTTCGGCGGATTTGATCGCCGGTTCTTTCATCTGGCCAGCGATCCAAGTGAAGCGCTCTTCGGTGCAGTTGAGGTATTGCTTAAGGGTCGTGAAACCAAGCTTCCGGATGGGGTCACCTTTAACGACAAGGATGGCAACCCGCGAAGCAGCGTGCGCACCAAGTGGTATCGCGATCCTTCTGCCGCGGGGGCTACATACCGTGACCACACATTTAGTTTCCGTAAGGAAGATCTCGCCAAGGTGCCGGCAGAGCCGCTTTCACCGGCCACCGTGAAGGATGCGTGTCCTTATGGTGCTGCGGAACCGCCGGTGTTGTTTGGCCACTATTGGATGCCTGCCAATTGCAAACCTGCTCCGCTAGCTCCAAACGTCGCGTGCCTGGATTACAGCGTCGCCAATAAAGGGCGGCTGTGTGCCTACCGTTGGAATGGCGAGGTCAAGCTTCTTTCCGAGCGGTTTGTGTCGGTAGCTTGTGTCTCTGAGTAATGGTTCTTTTTGCTGCGAGTGGAATCGGACCACATGCTTTGTGCTGTTGCTTTAAGAGCAACTAGCCGAGCAGCTTGCCGGTGATAAATCGGCGTATCACGCGTCGTATTATGGATGGCGCGATCAGTTGTCGATCGACCAGCGCATTTGGAACTCGATTTCTTCACTCGATTCCCCTCGCTCATGCTCGATCGAAAACTCGGCGCGGTCGGGGACGTAGATGCGCTCTCCGGCCACTTGGATTTCGAAGCCAGCAGCAAGTCAGTGTCCCTCAAGATGTCATTGTTGTTACTGGCACAGCGGGTGTTGATGCACGAGCAGAGATCGTGGGGCACAACGTCGACAATGGCGGAGATATTCCTTCTGGCACGGTCTTAGGCAATGACCGGTTCGACGCCAAAGTGACGGGTCAAACGAACTCCGCGCGGGGTAAGGCCGAAACTTATGGTCCAGCAAGTGCGGTGAATGGCGTTGGTTTCACTCGCAAGCGAGGAGTCTTGAATTACTACATGGACCTTGGCGGCCTCGGTCTATGGGATCGCACTACTAGTGCGGTTGGTGTTGCAACCTTTACGTTTAAGCCGAAGCAAGGTTTCGGTGTCGAGGGCTATTTTCGAGCGAAAACCAGTGGCCGGTTGCACCTCCTTGGAACGGCCACAGGAACTACGGCAGTCGCCGTAACTGCCGCTGGTGGTCTCAGTCTTCAACGCAACACCGACGACCGTTGGGGGACGCATTCAAAAACTGGCGGCATTGTGACGCTGCCTGCGCAGGGGACGATCCAGCAATCGCTAGAAGGCCAAGTAAATGGTGCTGGCAGGACCCGCGGCAAGGTTCAGACTACGCTCTACTTTGTGCCAACGAAAATCTGGGTGGAGATGCCAAATCCGATGGGGGGACCACCGATCCAAGGGCAGGTCATCTTCCAGTAGAAGCCGTGATAGAAGCGCATCTGCTTATTGTCACTGGCTGACATCGGTCACCAAGCTTCCACACCGATTGTCAACGGAAGCCAACTGGAGGAAGGCTGTACGCGGGCCGGGATCTCGCGTCTATGCCTGCGGCAACACTTGCCGAACTCCGCTGCTCGTTCAGATGGGGAGTTGGATCGCGCGCGATGTGCGCAGTCTCAATGGTCCGCTCGAGTGGCTCCTGCGTGAGTCTCTCACGAAGCGTGGCCGGCCAGGCAAAGATTATCGCTTCGAGCGACTCCCACGAATGAACTGAGGCCTACGCTTAGCAAGTAGCCATGAAGCGGGTGTGGCATGTATTTTTGCGCGGGCGTGGTTGTGTGTGTTCGACGTTGGTCGGAGCGGCAATAGGAATTGCTCGTATGCCTAGTGGAGTTTAAGGGGCTCATGAGGTGAAATGCCCTGGTCTTCGTTCGGCCCTTAGTGGCCTCAAACCAAAATTAGAACCATGAAACGAACGTCCATTGCTTTGTTTGGCATCACCACATTTGTCGCTACAGCACTTGGCGCTTGTGCGATTGCTCAGGACGCAGCGCCTTCTCAGGACGTTGCGGAAGATCGATCTCTGTGGGCAGACTTGTCCGGCACATGGATCCGCTATGAGCACGACATGATCATTACCCACAGGATCGTAAACAATCGGGATGTCTCGCAGATGCATTCCCAATACGGAGAGCTGTGGCAGGGTTTCATCGCGGACGTGCAACTGGGCCTAGATGACGGCAACCGGACCTATCGGGCGACAAACGCTAAGCGGACGCACCCAGTCGGTGGCAGTGAAGTGCCGTCAGAGTTCGTCGCCAACTACATCCTGCGCGGCGATCACCTCTTCTTCATGCGTGGGGTCTACGACAAGACCGTGAACCCGATGATTCATGAACTCCGTCGGGCGTCGCAACCTCAGGATCATCTTCTGGTTGCTGCTCGGGCTGGTGATATCAAAACGGTTGCGAAGCTGCTTGCGTCAGGGGCCGAAGTCGATGGCCTAGTGCCAGGGTCGTATACCGCGCTTGCGTATGCTGCGTCTTTTGGACACTTGGATTTGATCGACTTTCTGCTTGAGCATGGCGCGAAGGTGACGACTCGGGGTCGGTGGCGCAAGACGCCGCTCTTGCATGCGGCAGGCAGCGGCTACGTCGATGCCTGTAAGGCCTTGGTGAAGGCTGGTGCCAAACCTGAGGACGTTAACTGGGGGAGGCACAACTGCGTGTTTGAGGCGTGCTACTGGGGGCAACCCAAAACGCTTGACTACTTCCTCTCGCTCGGCAGCGATGTAAACAACACCAAGCCATCGGGCCACACCCCGTTACACCATGTTGTCTTGCGCTTGCAGCGCAACGCTAGTGAAGCGAATAACGCTCGTCTCGTCGATTGCTTGAAGGTGTTGCTCAAACACGGTGCAGACAAGGCTATCGAGAATGGTGATGGCGAGACTGCTAGTCAGCTCGCGGCAGCACGAGGCTATCCCGAGGTCGCTAAGCTGATCCAGTAATCGCGCGTACGGCGATAGGCGCGGCGTTCACAAGATTTTTTCTTAGTTTGGAAGTTGTCCAGCCTCAACCATGTCTGATTGCCAAATGCCTAAAGTGCCCAATCGGCCACGAACATGCAGCGTTGGACTCGCGGTGCTTCTGACTGTTGTAAGTTGCGTGGGGCCTGTCAGTCATCATCCTGCAGGTTCTCGGGTTGTCGTTGTCCACAACACCAGCGGCAAAGACCTATGGTTGTTCCTTGCGACCCGCGACGACTGGGCAGAATCCAGGCCTTTAGGAGGGGACAAGCACCTTCACCTGGATCTTGTGCCAGGGCGCTACGCGCTGGGCATAGTCCCGAGTGTTCCAGCCGTGCCTTTGCCATTACCAGCGGAAGAACTCGGATTTTCTGCTCCTGAATCCTTGACCGTTACGGTCGGTAAGCAACCAGTCCCCGAAGATGGTTGGTGTTGGATCCCTGCCGGACCTTGCCTGCTTGGCGATGATCTTGGAGTTGGTCAAGAGGATGAGCGGCCCGTCACCACGCCCCATCTTGCAAGCTTCTGGCTTACAGCACACGAGACTACGAACGCCCAGTTCACGCATTTTTTGAACGCGCTTGGCGAACAACAAGTGGATCCAGGGTGGCTCGATTTGCAGGGCCGTAAATGCCGCATTCAGTGGAATGATACAGAGAGTCGCTACGCGACGGATGCTCCGACGTTACCAGTTGTCACTGTCAGCCATTCTGGTGCCTCTGCATATTGCCAGTGGCTGACAAGGGTCACCAACCGCTCACACCGACTCCCAACCGAAGCGGAGTGGGAGAAGGCCGCACGCGGGCCAGGCTCGCGCGTCTATGCCTACGGCGACACGTGTCGAACTCTTGCGGCGAATCAGGAGAGTGGTCGAGTCTTGCCGGTCGGCAGCTTTGCAGCCAATGGATTTGGCCTGTTCGATATGACTGGCAACGCCTTCGAGTGGACCAAGGACGTCTACCGAAGTGGCCGTGCCAATGCCGATAACACGTCGTATCGCTCGCTGCGCGGTGGCTCGTTCGTCCTCGATGGAATCTTCTTGCGCAACTCGATGAGGATGCGCCTGAGGCCCAGTGTCCGGGCCGACGATGTTGGCTTCCGCGTTCTGCGCGAAGCTCCTTTTTCGGAGTCGATCCGGTAAAGAGGTCCGGTTGGCATCCGTTGTGTTACCCTTTGCGTCCTGCTGCTACTTAAAAAGATGAACCCTGTTTTACTCAGTGCACTGGTTGCGACCTCAATTGCGGTGGTCACGCCAGCCCAAATGGAGAAGCGTTGGTCTGGCCTGTTTGGCCCGACGAAATACGAGTCGACAGATCCACGCGTCAACACCCTAGCCCCCGATCTACAACTCTGGGACCTCGAGGGCCGGCCAAGAAGCCTCCATCTTGAACGTGGCCGCACCGTCGTGCTCATTGGTGGTAGCTATACTTGACCACCCTTCCGACGGAATGCCGCAGGTCTGCGGGATCTCATCCAAAAGCACGCCAAGCGCGACAACATCCGGTTCGTAATCGTTTACCAGCGTGAACCGCATGCACGCCAAATGGCCTTCGACGGCACGCTGCAGCCGAAGGCTGATGCCGAGCGAGTCGCCTTGGCAAAGAAGGCTCTTGACGAAATGAATCTCGATGTCGATGTGTGGATCGATGATCTCGGGGACTCAAGTAGGGCAATGTTTGGCGATTTGCCAAACTGGGCCGTCGTCGTGTTACCGGATGGCAAGATCCACGCGAAGCTCGAGTGGGCCGAGCCGGAGAAGCTCGCAAAAGCGATTCCTGAGCGCAAGGTGTCGCCCTCCACAGGCAAAGCACCTGTCGCGGTCGATCAACATTTCCTGAATGCCATCACGACCGGCACTAGCGATTGGCACCCTAAGGCGGCCATCGACTTCCCAAATGGGAAGCATCAGCGCCAGGTGATGCTCGCTCATCTTGCGACTTCTCACACCAAGCACCCCGACCGAAGGGTGTGGTTGCGTGCATTGGCTGCGGACGGCCCTGTGCGTCAGCGGGCGTGGGCAAAGCATCAGTTAGCTGATGAGTCTCGGCAACGGGCAACGTCTAATGCTCTGGCGCCCAGGCGCTGAGATCAGGGCGCTGTGATTCGAGCGCTGTGATCATTCGTAGGACCGTTTCTCCAGCTGGTAAATATTGGCAACGATCCAAACGCAGCCGCCAAACTGTCGCGCCTGCATAGTCGTCAACCTATGATCCTCGTGGGTTTGCACTTTGGTATTGTGCTGCTCGATTGATGGATGCACCGAACCAGGCTGGTGTCTGTCCAATCCCAAGTTTTCGTCTGGCGGAATCGTTGTGCTTAATCTAGCCGCCTCACCGGCCCTACTCGCTCTTCGTCTGTTCTTCTGCGCATCGGTCGGATTCGGCTTATGGTCAAGCAACCTTTGTGCCCAGGAGCCGCCGGAGCCATGGCGGCTGAATCGTGCATTCGAAGGTCCCACTTGGCTGAAAGTCAGCGGCATTCATCGTACCCGGTTTGAGTCGATTAATGGTCAGCCGCGGCCGTCAAAGCCTGAGCGCGATGACCAGTGGTTTGCGCGAACGAGCTTGCGTGCCGACGCCAATTGGGACGGAGTGGGTGCCACTGTCGAGCTGATGGACTCTCGCGTCTACGGTGGCGATGAAGATGCCTTTGCGAGTACTGCGTTCACCAATACGACGGATTTTATCCAGGCCCATAGCTGGTTTGACCTAGGTCGTGCGGGGTCTGGTTCCCAGCGGCTTTTGGTTGGTCGTTACACCATGAGCGTTGGTAGCCGGCGGTTTGTGATTCGTAATGGCTTCCGCAATACCGTCAACACCTTCACCGGTGTTGATTACCTTTGGAAGAACGAGGATGGAGCTCAGTTCCGTGCGTTCTGGACCATGCCAGTAAGGCGCCGTCCAGGCAATGGGGATCAGGCAAGCCTGCGGGACAATAAGTTTGCTTGGGATGACCAAGACCCAGATAAGCAGTTCTACGGGCTCTTCACTTCGCGCAAGATCACGGCGAAGACTAACTTTGAGGCATTCGTTTACGGCAAGCACAACGATGAGGACGGCGCTGCCAAGATCGAGATCTACACCCCTGGATTGCGCTTGCATAAGCCTAGCGCCGCAGGGCAGTTCTTCGGCCAATTTGAAATGGCTGGTCAGGTAGGTAGGTCGCAAGCTTCGGCTGGTAGTGCAACCCTGGATCACAGCGCAATGTTTGCGCATGCCTCTGTCGGCTACACCGCCAACCACAAATCCAAACCAACCGTTCGGTTCGCGTGGGACTACGCCAGTGGCGACAGCGATCCCAATGATGGCGAGAACAACCGGTTCGACCGCCTGTATGGCGCGCCACGATTTGAATACTGCCCTACCGGCCTCTATGGCGTTGTGCAACGGAGCAACATCAACACGCCCGAGCTGCGTTTGTCGATCAAGCCTAGCCCGAATTCCTGGCTCATGGTTGCCTACCGAAACTTGCAGCTAGCGGCTGCTCGCGATGGGTGGGTTGCCAATGACGTGCGCGATCTCTCCGGCGCTGCAGGCCGTCAGATCGGACAGCAGATCGAGCTCCGCCTTCGCTATGACTTTTTGCCAGGCAACATGTATGTCGAAACAGGCGGCGCTTACCTGTTTGCTGGAAACTTCCTAAAGGAAGCATCTCCCCGCGGTGGCCAGGACACGAGCTATGGCTACTGCGAGATGATCTGGACCTTCTAGCCAATGGGCGCGGCTTGCACGATTTGGCAGATGGCCTGTGCAGAAGTGTCTGTGGTCGCCCGCCTACATTGTTGATTGGAGCAGTTGACACGCGCTGGAGTCAGGCTTCGCGGCAATTGCTGCGCGCTGCCGCAACTGCACTGGTGTAGGTGCTTAGATTGGCGGCTCTCTCGAGTCCTGTGCCCTTGGCGGCTACTGGTCCATCGCCATCTTTAGCTCGTTGCATACGCGCTCGTCATCCTCCTTGGCGAGTGCTGTTGGCAGAATTGCGTGGCTAGGGTTGATGCGACCGATAGCCCAAGCTGCATGGCCGCGGACCACTGGGTCTGCGTCTGAGAGCGCCGTAATCAGTGCCGGTAAGGCGCTCTCCTGTCGACGGTTGCCGAGGACGGTTGCGGCATTGCGGCGCATGCCCGATCGCTTTGCCCGGCGCATTGCTGTGCCAACGAACTCTGAGTTGTAACGATCCTCATCCATCTCGAGCACATCGACTAGCGTCCATTGTTCGACGACTTGGTGAGGCCTCAGGTCTTTAGGGCGGTCGATGCCAAGCACGTCGCGACGTTTGCTCTTGCTCGTGAATGGGCACACTTCGATGCAAATGTCGCAGCCAAATAGCCACTCGCCCTGAGCTTCACGCAGGTCGTGATCGATGAAGCCGCGTTTCTCAATGGTGGTATACGAAAGGCAACGGCGCGAGTCGACTTGGTACGGCGCAACGATCGCATCCGTTGGGCAAGCGTCGAGGCATGCCGTGCAAGATCCGCAGGTGCCGTTTGCGATCGAGTCAAATGGCAGTTCGTCAGCTACGAGAAGTTCAGCTAGCTGGAGGTAGGGGCCATGAGTGGGAGAGATGACCATCGAACTTTTGGCCAAGAAGCCGATTCCTGAGCGAACCGCGAGCGCGCGTTCCAACACGGGGACGGCATCGGTGCCACCACTCATGGAGCCGCGGGGCAGCCCGGCTGCCTCCAGTTGGTTGCGTAGTTTGGTGATGCGCTTGCCTAGCCAGCGATGGTAGTCACGGCCAACCGCGTAGCGTGCGATGCGTCCGCCATCCGTTAGTTCGCCAGGTGGCCCGCTGTAGTCGACAGCGACTGAAATTGAGGAACGAACTCCTTCGCGCCAGAGTTGTGGATCGGTGATGCGTTCCTTGTTTTTGACTAGGTAGTCCATGTCGCCGTGGCGACCTTGGTCTAGCCATTCCGTGAAACGATCGGCATGGTCTCCAGGGCTCGCTGGTCCGAATCGCACCAAGTCGAACCCAACTTCGTGCGCGATCGAGCGGATCGAATCTGCCGGCAGTTTGGACTTGCTCATGCCATCACCCTGCTCCCCAGATGGATTCCGTTACCTTCGCTATGGAATCGGACCATGTTCGCGATGGTGGATTTGCTGGGAGCGGCATGCATGCGATCTGATTCGCTCGGGTGGTAGGGCATCAAGGGCGACGAAGTTTGCCATCGAACGCTGTGGTCGACGCTTGGCGAAACGTAATCCCTAACGTATCGCCGTGAGCATGTCGTGCGCGTTCTATCGCTGCGCGGATGACCACTTGGTGGTGAATTGTCGCGTTGCTTGGCAGTTGCTACTGGTTCGCCGTGTGATGCTGCCGTCCGCGCGCGATTCATTCATAAGCATTTGTATTCAATGAAGATGTGTTCTCGGTTCCGCCGGCGTGAAGGAGCTGCGCCGGCGTATCGGTCGATTGTCAGCAGCTGCGCACCCAAACCGCACGAGGCTACTTAAGCCGGTACTACTGAATGGTCGATGGCAACGAGGGCTGTGGCCCGAGGACCTATCCTCATGACTACCTATCAAAATCTCGTTCACGCACCCATCAACGGCAGCTACGTCTTACCAGCTCGGCCAAGCGGTCAAAGTTTGCTGGTCACCAAGCCACTGACTGCGGATCCATCGTCAGTCACTGCAGGCGCGGCTGCTCGCCGATTGGGGCAGCGTTTTTCGACCCAGGCACAGAGCTTGGAATTGCTGCTAACCGAAGTTCGCGAGCGGTTAGCCAATCTTGATGCCTTGATGGCCGAAGGCTCGCGAGCGCAGCTAAAGGGCGCGGTTCGTGATGTCGTAAACGTGGTGGATTGGTGTGACGCAGTGCAAGCCGACTTAGCTGGCGAAACCGACAAAGCTGCCCAAGGACTTGAGCCAATTGACTTGGTCGATCTGTGTCGGCAGCTGGCGACATCCTTGCAGGGGCCCGATGACCCCATCACGGTTTCCGTAAAGAATCACGTGATCTACTGGGGCGACCAAGCAAAGCTCGCCAACCTCATCCAGAATGGCCTGATGCTGGTGTCGGAGCGCACGGGGGGGCTGGGATTGCGGTGTGTTGAAGTCGCTGCGATTCAAGGCGCCTCACTGGTGCGCATCTTTAGCCGTGGAGAACCTCAGGGGGACCTCGATCCTGATGTAGTGGACTTGTTTCGGCGGGCGGTCGAAAAGGTTGGTGCTACGGTCGTGCCAGATGAGTTGGGGCCAGGTGGTGCTGGCCTCGTATTGCGCCTGCCAGCCTAAGTGCATCCATAGCAGTCGATTGTGTTGGGCAGTGTCAGCAAGTCAGGCGCTGAGGTGCTCGATTCCTCGAACTTTTGAATGCGTTAGGCCGTATTTAGGGCCGTTCTGTAGGGAAGTTACTTCTCAGATACATCAGCAGTTACTTCCCAGATACAACTGAGTGTGGCATGATGGGAAATGGCCGCAGTTTTTGACTGCGACCAGGAAAGCTCCAGTCATGTTGCATGTAAATCACACCTCGGTCGATCGAGACGTCCTTTGCGGCCGCCTCCTCGAGTTGTGGGAGCAGACCGGCAGCCCTGCCTTGCAAGCGTTGGCCAACGGACAATCACCAATTCCCGGTGGTTCCGTCGATACGGCGCAATCATTCGTAGACTGGGTCAGCACCAGTTTGATGGATTGCTTCAAGGACAGCGGCAACAGTGCCGTTTTTGCGCTCCTCTTCGAATTGAATCGCGATTCGTTCTTACACGCGATTCAGTGCAATCTAAGGCGTTCCTACCACCACGTTGACCCGAATGACGTGCTGCAGGAAGTCTTCCTAAACATCTACCGCTATCCGCATCGCTTTTTGGGTGATAAGTCGGATGCATTCCGTGGATGGGGCCATCGTATTGCCCGAAATACGCTGCTGAAGTTCCTCAAGGGGCAGACGCGCCTATCGCGTTTCCAGGCTATCGATGATGAGGTGATTCAGCCTGAGGATACGCGCTCCAAGCAGCCAGATCGGGCTGCTACGGATGCAGAAAGTGCCGTAGTCGTCGACCGCGCCTACTTGATGTATTTGCAACTCTACATGCTGCACTTTGGCCGGCTGTCGGCCAAAGAACGCCGTGCTTTGACCATGGTTGAGGTCGAAGACCGTTCATATCGTGATGCTGCGGAAGAACTTGGGATTCGTCTCGAAAATCTAAAGATGGTTATTTTCCGTGGTCGTCGCAAGATATTCCGCGGCATGGAGCGCTCGCTTACCAGCCTCGCTGGCCAACACGCTGATGCCAGCAGTGCGGTGCTATCGCTGGGTGCTGGCACGCAGCAAGTAGCAGTATCCGAGTCAGTTGCGCCTCAGCGTGCCATCCAGCCGAGTCAGGTTACTGCCGCCGATTGCGATCATTTGACTCGAATCTGTAACGGCAGCAAACTCGTGTGTGACCATACGGCTCAGGGTGTCTAGTGACGCTCTGAGTCTCATGGATTTCGCGAAACCTCACCACAGCCGACAGCAGCCCAAGTCCGAGCCCTTGGCAAAATCACAGCAGCCAAGCAGTGGCTCGAAGAGCAGTGATTTGAAGAGCAGTGACTCTAAGAGCAGTGACTCTAAGAGCAGTGACTGTGAGAGCGCTGTCAGCGAAGCCGGTGATGGGGGTGTCGGCGAGCGCAATGGTCATCATCATGGCAGCCAAGATCCTTGCTTGCCGATTCAGGCGGATCTATCCGCGATGCTCGATGGTGAGCTTGATCCTGCTGGAGTTCGGCGTGTCACCATGCACTCCGATGGATGCGCGTCTTGTCGGTCGTTCTTCGAGGGAATTCGCCAGCAAGTTGGGCTGCACCGTCGTTTGGCCGTAGCAAACGTCTTCCCTGTCGCTGCAGGCCAGGCCGGCACGGCTGCTGCGAGCCGCAAGAATGCAGCGGGCGGTGACGAGGAGACCTTGCGCATTCAGCTGACCAGCAATCAGGAGAAGCTATCGAGGATTCTTTACGAGCTCGGCCGCAACTTCACTCTGATGGGTTTATCGCCAGAGTATTCACGAGAGGTGGCTAAGGAACCGATGCCGGTCCCCGACATCGCGATGCAAGGTCGTTCCCTTCTTGATGAAGTCGCAAGAACACCTTCTGAGATTGTTGCCCCGGAATGGGTCGCGGCAAAGGATCTGTTCGACGGGCAGTTGCGGAGCCCCGATGAGAATCTGGCGCGAGGGCAACGGTTGCTGACTGAGTGCTTATCGCTCGATGCCGTTGCCGATGACGCCCGCATCTATCTCGGTTTGGTGCACTACGCGCGGGGTCAGCGTGCCCTGGCCAGAAAGCAGTTTCAGCTTGTTCTAGATCGCTCAAAAAGTGATGTGATGCGGGCCTTTGCGCTTTCGAACCTCAGCAATATCCTGCTCGACGAGGGTGATTTTGACGAGGCGATTGCCCTGCTTCTGCAGGTGGTTGCATCAGGGGTCGTAGAGCGCCAGCCCAGGCTCTCTGCTGCGTTGTTCAATTTGGCGCTCGCGTATGGCCTTAATGGCATGTTCGGTAAAAGCTTACACTGGTTTGACCGGTTGCATACAGATGCGCCGCACCGATCCCGCTGGGTGGCGAAAGAGCTTTCTCGTCGTAGCCATTTCCTGCACCTCGTGCACACTCATCCCGGTGCTTCCGAGCTCTCGGGGCGCCTCGCGGAATGGTTTCCTTCCGAGTCCGCTGGACTAGGTGAAGGCAACTCTACCTTCCACTGATCGTCGCTTCTCTGCTATACTACGCACTAAGGATACCCTGTATTCCGACTGCCATCTGACTCTGCGTCCTAATGATCTTACTGCTTCGCAATTTGTTGGTTCTGCTGGTCGCCGTTTGCTTGGCGATTCCGACCATCTGTGACGAGGGGGGCGAGAACAATGGCGGCACTGGCGTTTGGATTCTGCCGGCCTGCGCGAATGTCACGACCCCTCGGGCTACGCCCCGCGGTTCATGGACGTTTTCCGGGGCTGGATCCGATGTGCAATTGGTGGTTGCCGCCGAGATGGGGGCGCCATCGGCAATGCTCGTCGATGATGTCTCCGGTGTGCCAGTTGCGCTAGCCGCGTCGGGACGCACGGTGACGATCCCGAAGAGCTTGTTGCAGGCCTTGCATCAGAGTTCGATCCGCGCCGCGTCGGTCATCATTATGGACACGGCACAGTGCGGTTACGTTTTGCGGTTGAGCATCCTTCTCGACGGGAAGGTCAACATCACAGTCCACTAGTCGCAGGCACGACGGCGCTGCAGCTACTCCCGCTGCGCTAGGTATTATTTAGCGGCTTACTTCTAACGCAGCACGCATCGCTTTTGGGTCGTTGGTGCACATTGCGTCGATGCCCATTGCCTTGCCGCGGAGCCATCCAGGGGCATCATCAGTCGTGTAGCTGCAGACCAATAAACCAGCTGCTTGGCTGCGATTGATGTCGGCTTCGGTTAGATCACGCGCACGCCAATGCACGATTGCAGCATCGAATGTCTTCATCTGCTCGATTGCGCTGGCTGTCGGAGTCGCGAAGAGCTTGTTCGGGCCGAGGGCACCGATTGCGATTTCTGGCGCCAGTCGGTGCACCTGCATTAGGAATTGCCAATCGAACGATTGCAGAATGACTTGGTCGGTGAAGTTGTTGGCCCGCAAAAACTCGACGTAGCGATTTGCTGAGCCGGCCTTGTGCTCGATCAGCGCTACGCAGCTTGGCAGCATCACATCCAAGGCTTCCGCCAAGGTCGCGACCTGCTCTCCCCTGATTCCTGTCCCATGCCAGGTGCCAGCGTCAAGGGTGCGTGCCGTGGCGAGATCTGTTTCGGCAACCAAAGTTCCGGGTCCGAGCAATGCGGATGCGTTCGTCGTTCGGTCGAAGGTTTCATCGTGGATGCAAACCAGTTCGCCACATGCAAGTTCGCGTACATCGAACTCTTGGATGGAGACTCCAAGCCTTGAGGCGCTTCGAAACGCAGCGAGAGTATTCTCTGGAAAATGACGACTGTTGCCGCGATGTGAGGCCACGAGGGGCCGCATTTCGGGGTTGGAGCGCAGTCGGGTGATGGCTGGATGGGTAGAATGGGACGTCAATTTGATCGGACTCCGAAAAGAAAGGCGTGTCAATTGCCGCTGGAGCGCATAATCGCACAAAATGAGTCCAGAGATCTATCGTGTCTTGCACGTCGTTGGTGCGCTTTTGTTGTTCCTGAGTCTGGGTGGAGTCTTGCTGGTCCCTGGCGATCAAAAGGCCTCGAAGCTGGTCATGCCGCTGCATGGCATTGCACTTCTGATCATGGTAGTGGCTGGTGTTGGGGTCGTGCACAAGGACGACACCGTTTCTTGGCAGCCATGGCTTTACGCAAAGATTGGTTGCTGGTTGTTCGTCGCTGTTTTGCCAGTTCTGGTGCGAAAGGGGACCATCTCACGTTTTGTCGGTCTGCTGCTAGCCATTGCGGCAGGCGCTACCGCTGTGTGGTTGGCGCAGATGAAGCCTTTTTAGTCGCACATCACCCCTGCTGATCTCACCCAGCAGCCCATTGGACAAAGTAGCCAGGATTACATCATTTTGGAGCCACCTGAAGTTCTGTTGTTAGGTCCGGGTCCTTCGCCAAGTAGCCCCCACGTCCGACGGGCACAGTCGAAGCCTCAACTTGGGCACTTAGATCCCGACTTTGTGCCTTTGCTTGACTATGCGCAGGCTGGGCTGCGCCGTTTGTTCGGAACCGAGAACCCGCTGACATTGCCGCTGGCTGGGACTGGTTCGGCGGGCATGGAAGCAATGGTTGCCAACCTGGTTGAACCAGGTGATCGCGTTGTGGTCGGCGTGCACGGCGTTTTTGGGTTACGTTTTGCCGATGCGGTGCGTCGCGCCGGTGGAGAAGCCGTGGCCGTTACCGCCGAGTTTGGCCAATCACTCGATCCGGTAGCCGTGCGGGCTGCCATCGCCGCTGGCCCAACGAAGTTGTGCGTTGTCGTGCACGCGGAAACTAGCACTGGAGTGCTCACTGATTTGCGGCCGATTGCCGAGGCCGCACGCGATGCGGGGGTGTTGTTCGGGGTCGATTGTGTGACCAGTATCGGAGGCGTGCCGCTTGCGTTTGATGACTTGGGTGTCGACGCTGCTTTTTGTGGCACGCAAAAGTGTCTGTCGGTGCCGCCTGGGCTCGCGCCGGTCACGTTTTCGGAACGGGCTCTGGAATGTGTGCGGGCTCGCAAGCACCCAGTGCCTTTCTATTTTGATACCAAGTTGCTGAATGGCTACTTCGGCTCGGAACGTAGCTATCACTACACGGCGCCGATCAGCATGATCTATGCCCTGGTTGCGTCCCTCGAGGAGATTGAGGCAGAGGGCTTGGAGCCTCGATTCGCCCGTCATCGAACTGTTTCTGCTGCTTTGCGCCGTGGGCTTGAGCCGTTGGGGCTAAAGCCACTCGTGCCGGTTGCGGAGGCCACCCCGATGCTGACGACGGTGTGTTATCCCGATGGTGTCGATGATGTGGCGTTCCGCGCTCATCTGCGGCAGCGCCACAGCATTGAGGTCGGTGGTGGTTTGGGGCCGCTCGCTGGCAAAGTCTTTCGCGTTGGGCTGATGGGCCATGGCGCACGTTTAGAGAATGTATTGCGCGCCTTAGCTGCTTTTGGCGATGCTTTAGTCGCTGCAGGTCACAAACCGGATGTGTCCGCGGCGCTTGCAGCCGTGCACAGCGAGTGATGCGACGGTAAGGTCGGTAGGCAAATAATGGACGACAGTAAGATCCGTAGCACGATTGAAGACAGTATCGCGACCAAGCAGCGGCTATTGGAGCAGTGCTTGCCGTCGCTGCAGCAATTCTGTGACCTTGCGATACGCACACTGCGTGGCGGTGGCAAGATCATGCTGTGCGGCAACGGCGGCAGTTCGTGTGATGCTGCTCACGCGACCGGCGAATTGGTGGGTTGGTTTGAACACAAAGATCGCCCTGGTTATGCGGCTATCGCACTTGGTCACCAAGTGCCGTCTTTGACCGCGATCGGCAACGACATTGGTTTCGAACACATCTCCCGCCGCGAGGTCGAAGCGATTGGCAAGCCTGGCGATCTCTTGGTTGGCATCACCACTTCTGGCGGTAGCAAGAACGTGATGTTGGCCATGCAGCAAGCCAAACAAATGGGAATCGCCACGGCGTTACTTTGTGGCGAAGCGCGGGGCGCCTGCGCCGAATATTCTGACGTTGCTGTGCACGTCCCCTCTACGAGCACCGCGCGCGTCCAGGAAAGTCATCTCGTTTGCGTGCACATCGTTTGTGCAGCGGTCGAGGATGCTTTGTCCGATTCGTAGCGGTTAGAGAATTCGCGGTGGCAAGATCGCTTACTTAGCTTTCTTTCGTTCTCTTATACGCAAGCTCGACGTCCAGACCCCTGGTAGATCGTCTGGTGACATTGGCCCGTTTACGAGGGTCTCAGCAATCGCGCGATCTGCTGCACGCTTGAGTAGTCCGGCAGGCCAGGGTGTGCGCGGTTTGCCTTTTACCTCAGTGCCGCTAGCGGGGTTGGTCGTCAGCATGGTTTTGTTGGGTAACGTTGCGTTTGACCATCGACGCAAATTTGGGATTAAGGCTTCGAGAGCAGCGATTGGCTGCTCTGATGCGACGACCACGTAGGTGGTAGTAGCAAGGATCTCAGAGCGTGTTGTCCAGGCAAGTTGCTTGTCATCAAGCCTGCCAGGTAAGAGGCTGAAACCTTCTGTGAGCGGATTGCTCGGGCTGCCGATGATGTCCGGGCTCGGGAACAGCAGTAGCGTGCCGTCTTCGGTGCTACGGCTGAAAACGTAGACATAACGAGGTTCGGCGCACGCATACGATAGCCGTAATTCCGTTTCAGGTAGATAGTCGACGTAGTTGCCGACAGGGCGATAATTGATTTCTGGCCCTGCTCGCCAAGTCGTAGCCGGTATCCGGGATGGACCCATCGGGTTTCCTTGGGGCAGCATCAGCCAGATCCCTGTGGCAATTCCTGCTGCGATCAGCGGTAGAGCGACTGCGCGGACGTTCATACTGTCAAGCTATCCTGGCGAACCGCGTGCCGTCGAGAGATGCTCTAGGTTCTGTTGTGATCCTTGAACCGGAGAACCTATGAATATTCGTTGGCTGCTGCCCGTGCTGGTCGTTTCCCTGTTGCCTGCCCAGGGCAAGAGGTCTCCCCGTGGCGCAAGCGCGAGTCGCTTGATTACTGAATTTCCAGTGCCAGAAGTGCCGCCAATCGATGTCGTAAAGGCTTCAAAGGCTGCGGTCGTCGGTGTCTTGGCTCTTCAGGAACGTGGCAGCCAATGGCCCTACGAAGGTGTCTATCGTGAGGACCGGGGCAACCTTCCGGTTGGATACCGCGTTGGAGGTACGGCAATTACTGTGATGGGGTTGGTCTCGGCGCCAGGTTATCGCGATGACTCCGAGCGAGTTGAGGCAGTCGAGAACGGCATTGCGTTCATTCTCAAGACGCTAGATCACGAGCGCATGGGCGCAGATTTCATTGGGGGCTACGATGTGCGTGGGTGGGGGCATATCTACGCGCTGACTTGTTTGCTGCATCTGCAGGATTTTCAACTCGTCCCGAAGGGCCGGGAAGGTGATTTGAAGGCCAAGACCGAGTGGCTAGTCAAAACTCTGGTTGCGTCGGCTATTCCGAAGGCTGGTGGCTGGAACTATTCGAGGCGCGCCGGGTATTTGAGTCCAAGGAACAGCGCCTCGACGTTCATGACGGCGCCGGCTTTGCAGGCCCTCTTCCATGCGAAGGCTCGTGGTTACCTTGTGCCTGACGAAGTGGTTGAGGAGGCTCTGACTGCTCTAGATCGTGCGCGGACAAAGGTCGGCGGTTACGCGTATGGTTCAGGCAGAAAGAACCTCAACGAGAACACGGAAGAGCAGCTGCGGTTCATGGATCTAGGTCCGAGTTCTGCAGCGCGGGCTGCCGTTTGCGAAACGACTCTGATGCTCGCTGGGCGTGGCGATAAGAATCGTCATCGTGTTGCGCTAGAGCTGTTCTTTAAGCATTGGGATGACCTCGCAATTCGAAAGAGTCAGCTAGGAACGCATATCAAGCCGTATGGCATTGCTCCCTACTACTTCATGTTTGGCCATCTCTACTGCGCGCAGGCTATCGAGTTAGTCGAAGACGCGAAGTTGCGTGATGGCTTTCGTGCACAGATGCGCCAGATCCTGGCGCGCTCGGTTGACGATAAGGGAACCTGGAATGATCGGCAGTTTGGCCGTTCGGCTGGTTACGGCACTGCGATGGCCTTGATGACCATGAACATGGAACGTTTGCCAAAGCCGCACAGCTGGAGCTCCGGCGATGTTCAGGTGAAAGGCAAACGTTAGGCTTTTCGGTCGCGGTGCATGCGCCGACGGCTAGCAAAGGCTCGGTGCCGTGCCGGAAGACTTATTCCGCCCGGTGCACCATTTGCGGGCTTGCTTGGTCTGTCGGCATCACCAGGATCGTGTCGAGATTGACGTGAGCTGGCCTGTTGGCGGCGAACAAGACACAGTCGGCGACGTCTTTAGCAACTAGTGGACGGGTTCCTTTGTAGACCTGTTTGGCTTTGTCCGTATCGCCCCGGAATCGCACCACCGAGAACTCTGTGTCAACCATGCCTGGGTCGACGCTCGTGACCCGAACGTTCTGTCCCAAAGTCTCCATGCGAATCGCTTCGCAGATTGGCTGCAGGGCCCGCTTACTGCCGCAGTAGACGCCACCGCCTACGTATGCCTTGTGGCCAGCAATTGAGCCAATCACAACGATGTGGCCGCCATCATTCTGGGTCATATTGGGCAAGACGCGTCGGGTGACTTCGAGAAGTCCCAGGACGTTGGTTTCGATCATTTCTCGCCAAGCTTCGCCGGTTCCGTCACCTATCTTTTCGGTGCCTCGAGCTAGGCCAGCGTTGTTTACGAGGACATCGATTGGCCCATGCTTCGCGATCGCTGCATTGACGAATGCTTCGACGCTATCTGGCTTCGTGACGTCGAGTTCGTGACAGAACCCGCTTTCTGTAACGTCAGCTAATCTGTCGACGCGGCGTGCGCCTAACGACAATCGATCTCCTTGATTTGCGAAGGCTTGCGCACAGGCAGCTCCAATTCCAGAACTTGCACCAGTAATGACGACATGACGGCTCATATCCAGACGGTAGCGTTGTGCGCTTCAGAGGCGAGTTTCTTCAAGCCCTAGACTGCAAAGGATGGCAATTGCAGGTTCATCTACTGGGTTCCCCCGGACTTTTTGAGGTCGAGGAAAGCTGCGGATGATGGTCCAGAGCGAATCTCTCGCTTGCTCTTCAAGAGATCTCAGCAGTTGCTGGCTCAGCTAATCAGCAGCAGGATCTGTCGTAACTGCTCCAGTAACGCTAGCGCAGCGATCACCAATACGATGCGTCGGACTGTCTCGGCGCCCTGCTTGACGCTCCAGTGGCTCGCTAGGTAACTGCCAATTGCGCAGCCGATCGCCAAGGCGATGGCGGGCACCCAAGTGATGGCGCCGTCGATGGCGAGGCTGGTCGTGCTGACGATTGCGGTCACCATGACGACGATGCACTTTGCGGAGTTGACCGCCAGCAAGTCTCGGTCGTAGGCATTAGCTAGCACGAGTGTCGCGACGAGTCCTGTTCCAACCTGCGCATAGCCCATGTGCAGACCGATTACGAAGCAACCAAAAATCCCCACCCATGCAGGACTCCTTTTTTCGCCCGGTTTGATGCCGCGCAGTTGCTGCACTAGTAGCAGGACCATGATCAGCGCTAAGTAGCTGCGGAACACTAATGGTGGCAGGTTTAGGGCGAGTTTTGCCCCCAGCAGCGCACCGGGTAGCGCGATGAGCGCTTGCATGAATGCCTGCTTGGGGATCTTGCGACCGGCGCGAACGAAGCCGATGCATGCGAATACGCCGATGGCTACGGCAGACAGCCGCGTCGATGGGTTTGCGGTTTCGAGCGGTAGGTCGAAGCCGTATTCAAACGCAAGCAGGCCGATAATGCCGGCCCCGCCTGCGATGCTATTGATCGCGCCCATCGCTATCCCGGCGATCACCGTTAGCGCGATTACTGCGAGATATGCCAATGCCGTGCTTCTTTGGCTAGAGCCTTATTAGCCTAGAAGGGCTTGGACCATTTCGCGCTCGCTGACCAGCTCGTCCCAGGTAATGCCTGCTTTTTGACGACTGAAGTCATTCATCTCTAGGCCGGTGATGATCTTGTAGTTGCCTAAGCCATCCGTCGTGCACGGGAAGCTGGAGATGATGCCTTCAGGTGTGCCATAGCTGCCGTCGCTGACGACGCACAAAGATGCCCAATCGTCCGCGGTAGTCACTGTGAACAGGCTCTTGGCGTGGTCGCATGCGGCTTGCGCGGCTGACATGGCCGATGATTTGCCGCGGGCATTGATGATCGCCTTGCCGCGTTCCTGCACCGTTGCAATGAAATCTCCTGCCAGCCAAGCATCGTCGTTGACGGCTTCTGCAGCGGCAACCCCATCGATGGTGGCGTGGTGCCAGTCTGGATATTGCGTGTTGCTGTGGTTACCCCAGATCGTGACGTTTTTGACGTCCGACCAGTGCTTTCCTGATTTGTTGGCTAACTGCGCCTTGGCGCGGCTTTGGTCGAGCCTAGTCATTGCGGTGAACCTGTCTTGCGGCACTCCCTTCGCATTGTGCATTGCGATCAGGCAGTTGGTGTTGCACGGGTTGCCAACAACTACGACACGAACATCCGGGCCAGCGGCGTCGGCGATTGCTTGCCCTTGGCCAATAAAGATCTTGCCGTTGTCTTGTAGTAGATCCTTTCGCTCCATGCCTGGGCCTCGAGGTTTGCTGCCAACCAAGAGGCATGCGTCGGCGTCTTTGAAGGCAACACGCGGGTCGTCCGAGCAGGTGACCTCGGTGAGCAGCGGGAACGCGCAGTCTTCGAGTTCCATCTTGACCCCTTCAAGGGCACCGAGCACTGGGGTTACTTCTAATAGTTGGAGGGCGACTTTTTGGTTGGGGCCAAAAATTCCGCCACTGGCGATCATCGGAAGTAGGGAATAACCGATCTGTCCAGCGGCTCCGGTGACCGCTACGCGCTTCACATTGCTCATACATCCATTCCAACGACCGCGCAGCCGCTTTCAAGGCTGGGTTCGCTTGTTCGCCAAACAGTTCGCTAATCCTGGCCCAATATGCGTGGCGCAGGGCGGTCTCAGCTCTCGTCTAGGCCCTGTGCGAATAGTTTTTGGTCGACAACCGGGTCCAATTCTTTACGCATGACCCGGAGATACTCAGGGTGCCGGAAGAAGATGTCGCACGCATCTTTCGATTCAAACCCAGAAAAAAGCGCCAAGTTATAGCCCATCCGGTCCTCAGCAATGTTGTGGGTCACCGTGAGATGGTCGACACCAGGCATGGTCTCGATCAGCGCCTGGAGCGCTTCGCGGGCGGTGCGAATCTTTACCAGTGAGATTCCTGGCTTGAGGCTGAACAAGATCGTGCAATGGAACATGGGCTCGATGGCATCGTGTCCTTGTTGACGCGATCAAGCAAGAGCAGCCAGCTCAAACCCGTCTTGCGGGCCCGAGCTGTGCCATGTCCTTAGGCTCTTTTTGCTACTCTCAGCGGCCGCCGCTGGTGTTCTTCTTCGCCCAACTGATGGCCGAAGCAGAGGTCTTCCTCGCCGTCCTGCCAGCAAAACACCACTTCTGTGCTAAGCTTCTTGGCCGTGTGCGAAGAGGTCTTAGCACCGGCCTTGGCAGGGGTATTCTTGCCAGGGATGTGGACCGTTAACGGATTCGTGCGGAGTACGGTCAGGCCAAGGCCTTCCAGCTCATGCTTGCAATTATTAAGAGCCTCGTCGTGCTCCCAAATGCGTGCGTCCAGCTCCGCCAGCTCGCGGCGAAAGCCTTCAGGCGTAATTGCTTGCTCAAGCTGGACTCGCTCGCGGGCGAGGGTGCGACGCTCTGTTCGCCGCTCAAGCATCTCGTTGGCGATGACGCGAACCAGCTTCAAGAGTTGGTTGGCTTCCGTCAGATTGTATCGGATGTTCATCGTGGGTTTCCTTTCGGTCGGCAGTCTTCTAATTGAGTGAAACGAAGTAACTGAATAAACGTTCCTTAATTGGACGCCGTTGCAGTCAATTCCGACACAGTATGTAGTGTGACAAATGTCTGCGGTTACCAACCCGTTGACGGACGAATCAGAATGAGCGAACGAGATATAATGGAGTTTGATGTCGTGATCGTTGGCGGTGGCCCCGCTGGCCTCAGCACGGCAATCCACTTGGCCAATTTGATCGAGAAGCACAATCTGGAGGTCGATTCCTCTGGCGTTGGGGAAAAATTGGAGCCAGAAATTTGTCTGATCGACAAGGCTGCGGAGTTGGGTGCGCACTCGCTCTCTGGTGCCGTCTTGGATCCAAAGGCTCTCAACCAGTTGTTGCCTGATTGGAAGACGATGGAGCCAGCCGCTCCTGTCGAAGCTGAAGTTCACAAGGACTACGTCTTGTGGTTGTCCGAGAAGGGTGGCAAGAAATTGCCGATCACGCCGCCGCCGTTGAAGAACCACGGCAACTACGTCATCTCGCTCAACAAGATGGTTGGCTGGCTCGGTGGTGTTGCCGAAGAAAAAGGCATCAGTGTGTTCCCCGGATTTCCTGCAGCCTGTTTGCAGCTAGATGGGAGCAAGGTTGGCGGTGTCCAGCTTGCTGATTCTGGCGTCGACAAGCACGGCGAGAAGAAAGGCAACTATGAGCCCGGCGGCATCCTTGCCGCGAAAATGACTGTGCTCACTGAGGGCTCGCGCGGTTCGTTGACGAAGCAGTTGGTCAACGATCTCAACCTGCAAGGCAAGAACCCTCAGGTATATGGTCTAGGCGTTAAGGAAGTTTGGGAGGTCCCGGCGGGCCAATGCGAGCCGGGCCTGGTCGTCCATACGATGGGCTACCCGCTCGACTCCAAAACGTTTGGTGGCGGCTGGATCTACGGCATGGGCAAGACCGACGATGGCAAAAACCTCGTTTCGGTTGGCCTTGTTGTAGGCCTAGATGCCAGCGACCCAACTTTGGACGGTCATCGCCAGCTGCAGCGCATGAAGCTCAACCCGAAGGTCGCCGCGTTCCTGCGGGGCGGCAAGATGCTGCATTATGGCGCCAAGTCACTGCCAGAAGGTGGTCTCTACTCGATGCCCAAGAACTATGGTGACGGCTTCCTGATTGCCGGCGATAGCTCAGGCTTCATGAACAGCATGCGCCTGAAGGGCATCCATCTGGCAATGCGCAGTGGCATGCTTGCAGCTGAGACCACGTTTGCCAGCTTGAAGAGTGGTGACTTTTCAGAAGCCGCGACCAAATCTTACGCCGACAAGATCAAGGCGGATTGGGCCCATGACGAGCTGTGGCAGTGCCGCAATTTCCATCAGGGCTTTCACAAGGGGCTGATCGGTGGCTTAATCAACGCCGGATTTGCGCAGATGTTTGGTGGCAAGGGCGCTTGGTTCTCCGACGAACTCAAGAGCAACGCTGGCCACACTTATATGAAGCAGATCGGTGACTACTTTGGTGGTAAGGGTAAGCCAGAGCCTGAAAAGCTCGCTGAGGATGGAGTCCTAACCTTTGACAAGCTGACATCGGTCTACAGTTCGGGCACCATGCACGAGGAAGACCAGCCGTGTCACTTGGTTGTCAGCGAGCCAGACCTGTGTGCTACGAGGTGTGTCGAGGAGTTTGGCAACCCCTGTCAGCACTTCTGCCCTGCCGCAGTTTATGAGATGGAGGAGAAGCCCGATGCCAAGCACGGAATCGATCTCAAGATTAATGCGAGCAACTGTGTGCACTGTAAGACGTGTGACATCATGGATCCCTACCAGGTCATCAATTGGGTGACGCCGGAAGGTGGCGGTGGCCCGAACTACACCAACCTGTAGCGATCTAACAGCAACGGCGCATTTGTGGGGTTCACCACGAATGGCTGGGCTACGTTGCGCGACTTTGGCTCGCTTGTCCTTGCAGGCTACTTAGGCTGAGGCACTGTGGAAGTGAATCAGCGCTGTCCACTGACCTGCGTCCGGTGAACCAGCGCATCGATGGGGCCGCTATCTTTTCGTATTCGTACGATTGCGTGCCCCAGTTCGGTGATTTGGTCGTCATCGATGGCCAGAGGCTCGGCAAACGCGGCGGCCAGTTCTGCTGGTGAAGAGGCATGAATCAGGTGTGATCCGAGTGCTGATTTCACGCTGCGTAGCCCGGCTATGCGAGTTGCTTCAGTCAGTTCGATATCGGTCACACCCTGTAAGGGCTGCATCTGTTCTTCTTCCCAGCCGAGTTCTTGCCACGCGGTGACTAGATCGGGCAGCATGCTCTGGGCTGGTAGATCGATGACGAAACGACCGCCAGGACGCAAATTGTTGCGAATCAGCTGTGCATAGTTTTCGACCGCCAGGAGTGGTCCAGTGCGTGGTGCGATCAGAATCGAGTCATGGGTTCCGAAGGTCTCGCCGCCGGTCGTTTCGTGCGAAAACACGGTCAGTTCGGGCCATTGATGTCCGGCTAATTGCTCTGCGATCTGCCGATCCTGCACCACAAGGGTCAATTGACCGGAATTGCCGATGACGGAACGCAACGCGACCACCTCGCTGATCGATGGATCGATCGCGAGCAATCGGTTGCCTCTGCGCACATCAAGGCGCTCGAGTGCACTGTCAAACCATGGCTGGGCGAGTTCGACTTGCATACACGAAGCTTAGCCTCGGCCTTTCGCTGTGTCCGTTCGCACGTAACAATCTGATCAACCATTGCGCATCGATCCCAGACAACTTGATGGCCGTGCCTTTGACGTGATCGTCATCGGTGCTGGAATCCAGGGGGCAGCCTTAGCCCGCGAAGCCACGATGCGTGGTTTATCGACCTTGTTGGTGGATGCGCGGGACATTGCAGCTGGGACTAGTTCGCGTAGCAGCCGCCTTGTGCACGGAGGACTTAGGTATTTACGCCACGGTCATATCGGACTGGTTAAGGAGGCGTTGCAAGAGCGCGAACGGCTGTTGCGGTCGGCGCCGCACTTGGTGCGCCCCCAGCCAATGCTGATGCCTTTCTATCCTGACAGTGGAGTCTCAAGTTGGAAGATGCGACTTGGCTCGATGCTCTATAGCAAGCTCGCTGGCCGCAGTACGTTGCCGCGTCCACGTCGCTTGTCCAGCCAAGCCGCTGCGGCAGCGTTTCCTGGTTTGCGCACGGCGGGCTTGAAGTCGGCGCTCGAGTTTTATGACGCTCGCACGCAGGATGCTCGTCTGACGTTGGCGAATGTTGTGGCTGCCGTCGATGCTGGCTGCGCATTCGCTAACCATGCAGAGGTCTGCGGAGTCGATGATAACGGGTTGCAGCTATTGGACCGCGTGTCGGGTGAATCCGTATCGGTTCGAAGCAAGGCAATCTTGAACGCCGCTGGACCTGCAGCCGACACGGTTCGCAATCTTTGTCTTATTGGAGGTCAGGCTCTAGTGCGACTCACTCGCGGTAGTCACATTGTTCTACCAGCACGAGCAGGTGAATTGGCGTTGGCTGCGTTCTTGCCCGATCAGCGGATTCAGTTTGTGATCCCGCATGACGGCGGCACCCTTTGTGGCACAACTGATGTCGACGATGAGTTGCACGGAGATGAGGCCCCGCCGCCAGTCGAAGATTTGGATTACCTGAGAGAGGCTTTAGGGTTCGTTTTAGAGACGGTGCCAGACCGTCAAGATGTGAAGTTCGCGTTTGCTGGCTGGCGGGCATTGCCTCGCGTTGATGGCCCACCCGGATCGTTGAATCGCGAGGCGTTCGTTGTTTCTGAAGCTTCTCGATGTGGCAACTTCCATACCGTAGTTGGTGGCAAATTGACCACGCACCGATCGTTTGCGGAGCGTGTCATCGTCAAACTATTTGGCGTGACGGGGCCCTCGCCAACGCGTACGGCAGTGCTTCCGGGCGGGGATGGTCCGCGAGAAGTCGATGATCCCTTGTGGTGGCGACATGGAAGTCGTGTCCGCGAGGTGCGTGATTTGATTTTAGAGAACTCTGAGTTTGCTCAGCCACTTTGTCCTCATCGACCGTTTTTAATCGGCGAACTAGTGCACGCTCTGAGGAACCTGTCCGCTGTTACGTTTGCGGATGTGATGTTGCGCCGTTTGGTTCACGTGCTTGGACCATGTGTCGATGATGCGTGCCTGCAGCGAGCGCACAGTTGGTTTGTTCGGGAGCGCCAGTGGCCGGTTGACGAGGAATGTGCTTTGGCAATCCAGTCAGTTCATGCGGAAATAAGAGGTTTGAGCGGCGATCTTGATAGTTGGCGTAATGGCGTTTCGGGTTCCGGCGATGAACATCAGCAGGTGAACCATGACTGAGATCTTTGCATTTCCGAATACCTGGCGTTGGTTAGATCGGCCGCCGGTCCATCTTGAGACCGGTTTGTCGGGGCACGTCGTGATCGTTTTGTATTGGCGTTTAGGTTGTTTGCATAGCCGCGTTGCCCTGCGCGAATTAGCTGCTGTAACTGCAACTACCGACGCGGGACCAGTCGCCGTCATTGCTGTTCATGTTGCGACTTGTGAGGAAGAGCGGGACCCCGATCGCCTCCGTCGCGAATTGCTGCAAATGCCCAGTTGCATCACCTTCGTAGAGCAGTCAGAACCCGGTGATCTTGAGCGCCTGCCAGCAATGCTGCTGATTGATCCAATGATGGTGGTCCGCGTCCGCACAGTTGGCATCCCGCGTCGCAATCGCCTTCGTGCTGCGATAGAGATGTTGGCTTCCGAGGCTAAGCGATCTGGTCAGCTTGCTGAGGTTCCGTATGTGTCGTTGCAGGCGTCCCGAGGAGCGCGCTTGTTGCCGACTGCCGCTGTGGCATTTGGCGAGCGGACCTGGGTTGCGAGTGCCGGTCATCACCGTGTCTTTGCTTTCGATGGTGAAGGCAATGTATGCAATGTGATCGGATCGGGTCAGTCAGGTGATGATGACGGCGATTCTGACCAGGCATCATTCTCATTGCCATTTGCATTGTGTATTCACGAGCAACACCTAGTCGTAGCAGACGCTTCGACGCACACGTTGCGTGCGATTGACCGCAGTAGCGGTGAAGTGGTTACTTGGTGTGGCACTGGCCAGCTCGGATTTGATGATATGGGCGGAAGCTATGGGCGCGACCAGGCGCTGAGTTCGCCCGCTGGCATCATTAGTCGCGATGGTGGGCTCTATATCTGCCAAGCAGGAACAGATCAGATTTGGCAGATTGATCCGATGACTGGCGCGGCAATGGCTTGGCTAGGAGGTCAGGCCGCCGACTACAGTGGTGAGCACTATCCGGCCGGTGAAGATGCCTTTTGCGAGCCGCTTGGTTTAGCTGTTGCTGGCGAGGCCCTGTGGGTGGTCGAGGGCCGCGGCCATAAACTTTCGGTCGTCGATCTTGGGCATGTGCAGCACAGCGTTGTGGACGACTCGTTCCGGCGTCCCGTTGCTGTTGCTGTTCATGGGGAGCGGGTCCTAGTCGTTGACAGCTGGCAGGGCGCGGTCTTCGTGGTTGTGGCTAGTGATGGCCAAGTCGTCCAGCTATTTGGTCGAGCGCAAGGACTTGTGGAGCCGGTATCGATCGCGGTTGATGGTGATCGGATGTTGGTTGCAGACATTGGCGCTGACTGTGTATTCGTCAGTGATTTGTCAGTTGCGGAGCCTGTGTTGTCGCGACTGCCGTTGACAGGTTTGCCTGATGCAGAACCCGGTTCCGCCCATGGAGCGATTCTGGCCTGCGCTTGTTCGATTCGGGAGCACAGCGACGTGATCCTACGCGTCGCGGTCGCTGGCCATGAGGATGAGACCGAAGTTGTTGTCGATGTCGTAGATGAAGCCTTGCCGATATTGGCTTGCGCACGTCATCAGGTCACTAAAGTGGTTGATGGAGCCATCCAGATTCTCTTGCCTGTAGCTGATGCAGGGGAAGGCGTGTTGCGTATTCGCTTACGGTTGCCTAGCGAGGTTCGGCACTATGTGCTACCCACGGCGGCCTGCGCGGGAGGAGATCTCGAGACCGTGCTCAGAATGCCTTCCTAAGCACCGGTGTAGCTGATCATCAGTTACTTTGTGTGTTCTTGATCTTGCTTACGTTATCGCTGTGGCGGCTGCATCTTCGTTTGCTCGGCGGCAAGGAGTCATTTGGACTTTTTGTCGTTTGCCAGTTACTGGCGTTAGACGATTAGACTTTCAGTCCGCCTAATCCGTTTGATTCTCTCCTTACAGAGAATCGCTCAGACCTAATGATGATCAAGAACCTGTCATTCGTTGCGTTTTTGTTGGCCGCAAGCATTACGGCGGTGTTACCCGCCCAGGGTCGAGGACGTCGTCGGGCGCCGCCGCCGCCGCCCGTGCTACTTGCGGTTGATATCAATGGGGATGGTGAGTTGTCGGCCGATGAGCTCGACGATGCTAGAAGGTCTTTGCTGACCTTGGACAAGAATGGCGACGGCAACCTGACCAGTGGCGAGTTGGTGCCCGAAGAGCCAGTGGGTGGCGGTCGAAGCCCTCGCGGCGGCCCCGGCGGCCCCGGTGGACCTCCAGGCATGGGGGGCATGATGGGTGATCACCCTGTCATGAAGGCGCTCGATAAAGATGGCGACGGCGAGCTGTTTGAAGACGAGGTCACGCAAGCCGCTCGTTCACTCGATGTCCTCGACGTGAATGGCGACGATATTGTCTCGGTGGAAGAACTATCGACCCGTCGTAGTGGCCGAGGCGGCTTTGGTCGCGGTTCGCGAGACGGCAACGATGGCTATGAGACGACGCCGTCGCCGTCCGAGCTTCGTCCCGAAGATGGCACCGGTGTTGTTAAGGACATGGCGCACTTCCGCGAGCTGTCTTACCAAGGCGAAGAGGTGATGATTGATACGCACCTCGCTGATCAGGAGTTCGTCAAGTTCCAGATCGAGTCATCTGACGGTGAAAAGCCGCAGCTCTACTTCATGAACACGAACAAGTTTCGTGCACATCCGATGTTCATGCAGCACATCGGTGTTGGTGGTCGAGGCTTTGGTGGTGGTGGCGGCGGTCGCGGTCGTGGTAACGAGGAGCCGGGCACGCACCGAATGCGCGGTGTGCTCGTCTATCGGCCGATGCTGATGTCGCCGTCGGGCAATCCAGGGCTGTTTACGTTCGAGTTCGAACCCAACGATTCCTATGCCTACAGCTTTATTCGGGTTGCTTACGACCAGTTGACCGAACACGCCAAAATTTTGCAGGGCAACCTCTCCTACAACCTACTGCCGCGTTCAAAGGTCGCTTGGGAAAAGGAAAAGGATGCCTACATAAAGGGCAAGATCCCGGTATTTCATGCAGAAGATGTTTACGGCGAAGTTGGCTTTCTACCCCTCAACAAGGCCGAGTCGTATGGCCGTCTGCGTTTGATGGAGGTTGGGGAGCGTCCAAGTCCTCGCGATATTGTTCTCTACCGCTCATTGCCGAATGAGATGCCACGTGTTGCCGGAGTGTTGACTGGCTTTCGCCAGACTCCGCTGTCGCACGTCAACTTGCGTGCGGTGCAGGATAACGTGCCGAATGCGTTTGTTATCGGTGCCGCGGCGATCCCGGAGGTGGTGGCATTGATCGGTAAGTATGTCTACTACAAGGTCCACGATGGCGGCTACGAGTTGCGAGAAGCCAAAGCTGAAGAGGTTGATAAGCACTTCGCGGCGATGCGCCCTAGTAAAGATCAGGTGCCGTTGCGTGATTTGACCGTCAAGACGATTCGCGCTTTTGCGGATGTCGGCTTTGCAGACGGCAGTAACGTCGGCGTTAAGGCTGCTAACCTCGCGACGCTGCGTACATTCGGGCTTCCTGATGATCGGACGCCGGATGGATTTGCAGTGCCGTTCTCCTTCTACGATGCCTTTATGAAGCATAACGGCTTCTACGAAATGGCGCGTGCAATGATGTCGACCGCCGAGTTTCAAAAGGACGCTAACTACCGTGAACGGGCACTCGCTGCGTTCCGCAAGGCGATCAAGAAGGGCAAGACCCCGAGTTGGGCTAAGGGTGCACTCGGCGATGTGCAGAAGAAGTTTGCTAAGGATCAGCCGATTCGTTGCCGTTCAAGCACCAATAACGAAGACCTGCCGGGATTCAGTGGTGCCGGTCTTTACGACTCGTTCACGCACTATCCGAAGGAAGGCGCGCTGCATAAATCAGTGCGTCAGGTTTATGCCAGCATGTGGAACTTCCGTGCGTTCGAAGAGCGTGAGTTCTTCCGTATTGACCATATAGCAGCGGCAATGGGCGTTGTATTGCACGCGAACTCAAAGGGCGAGCAGGTCAACGGCGTCGCTGTCACGAAGGACGTGCTCTACCAGGCGCAGCATAAGGGTATGACGCTCTATTACGTCAACGCTCAGGCAGGCGAGGACCTTGTTACCAACCCGGAAGCCGCTTCGGTGCCAGAAGAACTCCTGCTATCGCCGCGCAACGCTCGTACCGATCGAGTGCTGCAGTATTCGAATCGTGGTAGCAACGGTGAGTCGTTGCTTTCGGAGGAGCATCGTCAGCAACTCCGCTCCAGCATGCTTATCTTGCGGGACCGTTTTGTTCGTCTATATGACCGGTCTGACGATGAGGACTTCGCGATGGAAGTGGAGTTCAAGATTGGCGCGCAGGGCAAATTGCTGATTAAGCAGGCTCGCCCCTGGATCGAGTAGTCAATAGCTGGGCAGTGTGCTTAGCGCACGCAGCGAATGCTGCCATTGTCATCGAGCAGCGTAAAGGCTGCTCGCTTCCCTTGCGTTATTGCGCCGTAGTCAGCCGCTTCGATTAGCGATGCCGGATTGCTGCTCGCGATTTTGGCAAGCGTCCATGGCCCTGCTGATTTGACGAGCGTAAGGAAGTTGCGTGCGGCTAGGGCCATGGTTAGCGCCGACCCGGCGAGGTTGCCGTTGTCGTCGCGCACGATGCCTTGCTTAGCGGTGACTTGGATTCCTGAAAGTGAATAGGTGCCATCTGGCATGCCGGCTGCGCCGACGGCATCGGTGACCAGAATCATGCGGTCGGGTCCGAGAATCTTGAATGCGTTGCGGACCATAGCCGCGGCGACATGCACACCGTCAACAATGATTGGGCACGACACGCGTTCATCATCGAGGGCGAGCGCAGCTGGTCCGAGCTTGCGGTGGTGCAGTGGCCCCATGACATTGAATAGATGAGTGACGGCGGTTGCGCCGGCATCAACGCAGTCCGTGAAGCCTTCGCCTCGGTCGCAGTGGCCGAGTGCAACCGTTACACCTGCTTTGGTCAGCTGCCGAGTAGCCGTCACAGCCTGCTCGCGAGCATTCCCGAGCGTCATCAGTCGCAGTTTGCCGCGAGCGGCATTGAGCAATTCCTGCAAGCGTTCATGGGTCGGCTCAACAAAATGCTCGGCTGCGTGGGCCCCGGGAGTTGATAGGAATGGCCCTTCTAGGTGTAGGCCAAGTGGTTCCGCGCCTTGACCATCCCAGTTTTCTATCCACTTCGCGACTTTATCGACTTGTTCGAGGAAACTGGACCATGGTGCTGTGATCAGGGTCGGTAGGAACGCTGTGGCAGCGCCATCCCAAACCGCTTTTGCAACCACATTGAGCGCCTCGGGCGTTGCCTCATCGACGCTGCGACCGCCTGCGCCATTGACCTGAAGGTCGACAAATCCAGGTAGAAGGGTGCCACGGAGCCTTTCTGCGTGTGGAGCCGCCTTGTTTTGGTCTATTGCCGTGATGCGGCCATCTTCGGATGCAATACGGGTGCTGTCCTGCACAACATGTGGCAGGGCAGCGCGGTCAACAATCCACTCGCGTGCTATCACATGCACACCGTAGGTCTCAGAGGGTCATGTAGCCAGCGTTGTCATGACGTTGGTCAGAGTGGCCGTGGCGTCGGGCCGCCTAGATCGTAGGATCGCAGGAGAATGGAGCGCATTACTTGCTTAGCACTAGGCATCTTTTTGATCTGTGGCGGGGTTGCTGGTGTGCTGGCCACGGGCTTGGTTCCGGCTGGTCTGGTTGATCTGACTGCCCGGCAGCTAGAAAAGAAGCCATATGTCGTTACTAGGCCGAGCGACAACCTCGTCGAGGTATCTGAAGATAAGTGGTTTCTGGTGCCTATTCTGTATGGCGACTTCGATTTGCAGATGGACATCGAGGTGTCAGAGGGGGCGGAACTCGATGTTCTTTTGCGGCAAGTCGAACCGCGCATCGTGGCAGATCAGTTGTTGCCGTTTGCTGGTCGATTCTCTGTGCTTCGCCTGTCAACAGATGGTGATGACGTTGGTTGGCGAACACGTGACGAAGCCTTGCTCGGTGCCAGTGGTAGCGGCGTCAACATCACTGCTGGTCATTTAGCGACCGTGTGGATTCAAGCGCGCGGGCGCGTGCTAACGGCTAATGTTGCCGGCAAGGTTCAGCCGTCATTCTTGGCCGAGGATGAATATGGGATGATGGCAATGGTCGCGAAGGGCGGCAAAGCAGTCGTTCATCGTTTTGAGTTGACTCCCATTGAGGGGCCATCAATGTGGCAGTGGTCCAGATGGCTGTGGGGCACATTTGGTATTCTTGGCGCTGCCTTGATCTCCTTGCCCGCAATGGTTGCCGGCCGCCGACGACGTTTGTTTTGGGCGGGGCCATCACTCGTTATTTGCACCTGGCTGCTCGTTCGCGGGGTAGACCTTGACCTCGCCTTTCCGGCGTTTGCTGGCCTAAGCATGGCGCTCATGTTGCCCATGCTGCTAGCAATAGCCATTGTTGTAGCGCCCAAGGCCAAGCTGAAATGGTTGCTGGCACCTTTGGTGCTAATCGCTGCGCTGGTTGCGAACCGCGATGCGGTTCGGTGGCCTGGACTGCTTGGCACGTTCTCTAAGGCTGTGCATAGTTCTTTTGCAATCGTGCAGTCGGTCGTTGTGAACGTTGCGAAAGTGACCGACTCCGCGCGTATTGATGCCGTGTTTGGTCCCAAGGCTGGAGCGCAGATAAGCGAGGCTCACGGCTTGTTGGTGCGCAGCCCGTCCGGGCTGATTGGTGTTGATAAAGATAAGCCGTGCGTATTCATGCTCGGTGGTCAATTGTTGTACGACCAAGGTATGCCCCGGGATCACCTTGCCCTGCAGCTTGGGTTGCAGTTGCGTGGTCAGCTGCGAAAGGCTGTCGAAGTGCCGTGTCTACCTACGATTGATGGCTTTTCTTCGCAGCAATGGCGGCTGTTTGAGCGCTTCTTTCAGCCTTTCGATCCCGACGTGTTGGTCTTGGGTGTTGGTGTTGATGAGTGCGCTCTTACCGAGGATGGTGCTGGACCACGTTCTTCGGCTGCAGAAATGCGTGAGACCATTAGCGCTGCGCGTCTGTCATGTGAGCAGCAGGGGCGGCAGTTGGTGCTGTTTGCCGCTGTGGGGCTGGCAAACGATCTGATGCTTGTGTTGCGTGAACAGGAGGCCTCTGGATTACCGCTAGTGGTCGCGTTGGAAGGTCGTTCATCGATCGATACTGCACGCCAGCTTGCAGATGTCTGTAAGCCGTTTTTGAAGTAGTGCCATGAGCGATTCGGATAATGACTTCGCCAAACTGACTGGATTGGTTTGTAGCGACAACCCTATTGAAGTCGGTCTTGCGCAGGATCGAGCGTTGCAGTTGATGGGACAGTTGCCGAAGGCGCGGATTCTGGCCGCGAAGGCTTATGATCGCATGCGTGCATTTGGAGGCCGGGCACAGAAGTTTGGCACCCAGGCCGTGCTGGTCGCCGGCGAGCGTGTCTTGTGGCCAGTGGATTCCGGGGCCACGGACAGTGAGCGAGCCAAGTGGGGATTAGAGTCACTGGCTAATCTTCGTAAAGCTGCCGTCCATGCACCGTTGATAGGTAAGGCGACGTTGCGAGATATCCTTCGGGCTCGTCGAGATAAGCTGACTGAGGATGCGCTGGCGAGTTGTTCCGGTCGTATTCTTGACCATGGCTGCGCGGTGCTATCGAGCACATCGTCAGACGTTGTTGCTGCATATTGGCCACTGCCCGGCGAGGCTGATCCGCGGCCGCTTGCAAAGTTATTGAGTGAGCGTGATGGCGCTCGCCTTGCTTTGCCGGTTGTGGCTGGCAAGGACATGAAGTTCCGCGAGTGGAAAATCGGCGCAAGGCTACAGCCGGCTGGCTTCGGCAGTTTTGGTCCTGACGAGAGTGCACCCGAAGTCATGCCGAGTATCGTGCTGACTCCGTTGCTGGGATTCGATCGGCAAGGCGGGCGTTTAGGCCAAGGTAAGGGCTATTATGACCGCAAATTGTCAGCGAGTCTTGGGAAGCCGTCACCCCTTGTTGTTGGTGTCGCTTCGAGCTGTCAGCAATTACCGGTCGTGCCGACAGAGTGCCATGATCGCAGGCTCGATTTGCTGATCAGTGAAGTGGAGTCGATCGATTTTCGCGGTTGAGTTGGACGTCATACTGTTTGCTGTCTCAGGAGTCGAAGTCTTGCTGATACGCCGTCTAGTCTTAAGGTGAGGCAATGGAGATCTTCGGTTTGATTGTTGCCCTGGCATCGCTCGGAGGTCTGCTTTGGTATGGACTGTCAGCATGGGAGCGATTGGTTCGCATCCGTCGCCGGCAGGACCCTGCTAGCTCATGAGGTAAGACTGAGCAGGCGCGTGCCGCCCGCCCGTCAAGTGACCCTGACTTGCCGTTGGCTTTTCCGTCAATTGCAACGTGGCTGGCGTTCCGCGCTGATGATTCCGAGAAGGTCGCACGGTCGCTGCGGTTACGCACATTGTTGCCGGCAAGTTGGTCGGCTGGTTTGGCTGCGGTCGCGACAGAAGGGGTCTTCGTGACACCACCAGTGTGCGGGTGGGTGTTCGCAGTCGGGCGCGATTTGGCAGTGTCGACGCAGGATTCTACAGCAATGGAAGCACTGCTCTGCGGCTTGAGTGACCACTACGGCAGAGTGCATTGGTTCTCGACAGACGAAGAGCGTGATGTGCACGGCTGGGCGATTGCAGACCGGGGTGAATTGGTGCGTGGCTACGCGTATATCGAGGAATACGGCCACACGTTCTGGCATGGCGAAATCATGCCAGAAGAGACCGCTTTGGGCTGTTTTCAGGACGATCCACGTGATCAGTCCGATGACCAAGTTAAGTGGTGGCCAGACCGCCAGGTTGTGTTTGCGCTTGCGGCAGCATGGTCGCTAGACCCATCGACGTTAGGCGGCAAAGCTACGCGTCAGGATGGCGGTTTGGGCGCCTCCAGTCCCGGCGTTGGTTTAGTGGGCCGAATGTGACGCGTGTGGGGTGCTGATAGCAGCAAGTGTGACAAGGCCGCGACATGTCTTTGCCTTGATGAAAGAGCGCTGGATTGACGATTACGTAGTATATGGGGCCGCTCAAACCCAACTACGAATCAATGAATTACCGTGCTTGTGTATTGTTGTCTCTGCTACTCGTTGCGCCTGCATTGATGGCGCAGGGAGCATCGACGTCCCTCTATGGCCGTGCTCTCTCGCATGAAGACTATGATTCATGGAACTCGCTGAAAAACGTTGCCTATAGCAACGATGGCAAGTGGGTTGCATACCAAGTGGATCCGGCATTTGGTGACGGCGAGTTGGTCATCAGGCAGACGGAGGGTGACGTTGTGCACCGACACGCCCTGGCTAGTTCGGCACGTTTTTCAGCTGACGGTCGGTATGTTGGGTTCACGGTTGGCAAGTCCAGCATCGAAGCGCGCGAGAAACAAATCGCTGAGCTTCGCAAGAAAGGTAAAGCACAGCAAAGCGGTGGGGCTGCAGCTCCAACCGGTCGCGGTGGTCGTGGCGGAGCCTTCGCCGGACGTCGCCCGACTGGGGCCGCTGCACCGTCACCTGTCACAGCTACTGCCCGCCGTCGAGGCGCTAGTCGTGGCGGTCGCTTCGGGCGCGGTGGTCGTGGTGGTGGCAGTAGCGATAGCGGCGGCAGTGGGGACTTGTTCTTGCTCGACTTGCAGTCCGGCAATGTCGAGTCGATTGGCAAGGTGTCACGTTGGACGATGTCTTCGGACATCACGATGCTGCTTTATCAGTTGAGCAGCGATGGCGACGATGGTGGTGAAGAAGGGTCTGGTGGTGCTGATGCAGGGGCTCGCGGCGGGCGTCGCGGTGGCGGACGTCGTGGTCGTCAAGCAGGCGGGCGCGGTGCGCCGACCGGCGCCGACGGTTCCGCTGATAGCGGTCGTAGTCGCCGCATTCCGAGTGGGTCGGAGTTACTGATCCGCAACCTTGCCACCGGCAAGAAGCGTGAGATTACCGATGTGGTCAGCTATGGTCTGGTTCAAAAATCCACGGCTCTCTGGTTTCACCGTTCCGCGCAGAAGTCTGACAACGACCAGGAATACGGCGTCTTTGTTCAGGCTCCCGACGGTGAAGATTCGCGGCAATTACTGGACGGCCTCGCCAATGTCTCCAGCGTTACGGTGTCTCGCGATGGTCAGCACTTCGCGTTTCTAAGTGACAAGGTTGAGTTTGGCGATGACAAGCCAAACAAGGATCTCTATCTGTGGTCCCGACAGCGGGATTTGTCAGCAGGTGGAGACGGTATGGCTAAGCGCATTGCATATATCGGTGCTGTGGGTATGCCACCAAGTATGCGCGTTGACGGGCAGCCGTCATTCTCGCGCGACGGTAACGCTTTGTCGTTCACTGTGTCGTCGCCGACTCCGCCACCGGAGTTGCCAATTCTTGACGAAGACAAAGTCGAGCTTGATCTCTGGAGCTATCGCGATGGCCTTTTGCAAACGATGCAGGCAGTTCGTCGTGGCCGTGGAGGGAGTGCGAAAACTGCGGTCTACTGGGCGGATACCGGCAAGCTGCTAGTCGTCGGCGATGAGCGAATCCCGTCGCTGCGCTTTATTGGTATGGATGGTGCTCGGATGCTCGGCAGCGACAGCGTGCCTTATGAAAAAGAGGTGCAGTGGGACACCCGTTACTCAGATCAGTGGCTAGTGGATGCGCATAATGGTGAGCGTACGCGCGTCATTGCCAAGCTTCGCGGTCGAGTCAGCAGTTCGCCGGGCGGACGCTACCTGACTTGGTTTGACGAGAAGTATCATTGGATCTGTATGGATGTTGCGACCGGTGAGCGCCGAAATCTGACCGGCAGCCTCAAGGTTCCATTCCATAAATATGATGATGATCATCCAGCGCCAGCTGCGGCCTATGGCCTTGCTGGATGGACCGAAGACGATGGTGCAGTGCTGCTTTACGATGAGTTTGACCTGTGGCGTATCGCTCCAGAGAGTGGTCGTGCCGTTTGTGTTACGGATGGGTTTGGCCGCGAACATCGTCTGCAATTTCGCTTGCAGCAGATGCCGTCCGAAGACGACTCGCCGTGGATTGGAGAAGAGCTTCTGTTGTCGGCACGCAACATGGAGACGATGGCGATGGGCTTCTATGCCGATGCCGTGCAGCGTTCGCAGATGCCGGCAAAGTTGTGGATGGTCAATAAGTCGATTCGTGGTTTGACCAGTCCGAAGAAGAGTGCGCGCTTGTTCTTTAACCTGTCGACGTTCCGTGAATACGGCGATCTGTGGACAGCAAAGGCAGACTTCTCCGCGCCAAAAAAGTTGACGGATGTGAATCCTCAGCAGGAGCAGTTCCGCTGGGGTGACTCCGAAATTGTGAAATGGACTGACGGCAATGGTGAGTCTCGCTCGGGTGTGCTGATTAAGCCCGACGGGTTCGATCCCAATAAGCAGTATCCGATGATGGTCTACTTCTATGAGAAGATGACGCAGAACCTTCACAGGTATGTGGCTCCTGCATCGGGGACCTCGCCAAATGCGTCCTATTACGTGAGCAATGGCTATCTGTGGTTTATGCCCGACGTTGTTTACGAGGTTGGCTACCCTGGTCCCTCCTGTGTGAAATGTGTTGTCTCAGGCGTGCAGCATCTGATTTCGCAGGGCTTTGTCGATAAAGATGCGATCGGTGCTGCTGGTCACAGTTGGGGTGGATACCAGACGGCGTTCTTGGTGACGCGCACCAACATCTTTAAGGCCGTTGAGAGCGGTGCGCCTGTCAGCAACATGTTGTCGGCCTACGGCGGCATTCGTTACGACAGCGGCATGTCACGTCAGTTCCAATACGAGCAGACGCAGTCACGTATTGGCGGGACGCCGTGGCAATATCCGCTGCGCTATACCGAGAACTCGCCAATTCACTTTGCCGACAAGGTGCAGACACCGGTGCTGATTCTGCACAACGACAAGGATGGCGCTGTGCCGTGGACGCAAGGCATTGAGTACTTTGTCGCGTTGAAGCGCCTCGGAAAAGAGGCCTACTTTTTCAATTACAACGGCGAGCCGCATGGTTTGCGAAAGAGTCAAAACAAGAATGATTGGACTCGGCGGATGGCAGAATACTTCGATCATCACCTGCGTGGTGCGGAGGCTCCCGACTGGATGACAAAGGGTGTTGCCTACAAGGATAGGGACTCCGAAAAACTGCCGTTCGCGAAGAGCTATATCGAGGCCCACGTGAAGCCCTCGGCGAAGCTGTTAGCGATGGAGGCTGAAGAAGAGGCCAAGGCGAAGTCCCGTTCGGCAGAGCGGCAAAAAGCTCTTGCTGAGAAGGCCGCTATGGAACCCAGCAAGGTGAGCGAAGCTGTAGAATTGTCTTCGAAATCTGTCGAGCCCGACCCCGCGAACGGCAGGTTGCCTTCTGAGGGCAAGAAAGCTCCAGACTTCGCGCTGTTCGACGAGGCCGATGTTGAGCACCAACTAGGTGATTACCGAGGTCAAAAATTGCTGGTCTGGTTCTATCCCAAGGCCGGGACCCCAGGATGTACTGCGCAAGGGTGTGGTTTACGTGATGAGTATGCCCAGCTGCAGAAACAGGGCGTCGCGATCTTGGGAGTGTCCTTTGACAATGCGCGCGCGAACACGGCGTTCCGTGACAAGAACCGTTTGCCATTCCCTCTGTTATGTGACACCGGGCGAAAGATGGCCGTCGCATACGGGGCTGCTGCCGATGAAAAGGCTTCTTACGCCAGCCGTGTCGCGGTGCTTATCGGCGAGCAAGGAAGAGTCCTTAAGTCGTGGGAGAGCGTCAATCCGCGCAGTTTCGCGAGTGAAGTAATTGGCATGTTGACGCAATGACAGCGCTGATTGGCAGCGTTACCCTTTCGCTCGTGTCGCTTTGAGCTACCCTTCGCTAGCAGAAGATGCCGCGCCGCTACGTGTTCTGGATTGTTGCCGCTCTGGCGGTTGTTGCCGCCACTGTTCAGGCATGGGTGCTTAGGTGGACGTGTGATGATGCATTCATCTCATTCCGATACGCCCAGCACTTTGTCGATGGGCATGGCCTAGTGTTCAATCTCGACCCGGGCGAAGCACCGGTTGAGGGCTACACGAATTTCAGCTGGACGATGTGGCTTGCGCTTGGCGCCATGTTCGGCTTCGGACACGAGGGGCTGACGACTTGGTCGATTTTCTGGGGTGTTGCCTGCCACGCTGGCACTGTGCTGTTGCTGGCTTTGATGGCATGGCGCGCAAGCAATGGCCGCGCAGTTGTGCCGATTGCGGCGTGTGCCTATGCGGCTTTGCACCACGCTGCATCGTTAGCTCCCGCTGGTCTTGAGACCGCGTTATTTGTCTTGCTCGCTACTTCGATGCTGCGCTTGGCAATGTCTTTGCGTTGCGCTCGCGATGCTTGGTTGATGGGCTTTATCGGCGTTGTCTGCGCAATGACCCGTCCTGACGGGGCGCTGTTCGTCGGCATGGGTGGGCTATTTGTCCTCTATGACGCTGCTCGGCGCCGGGCACCCAGGCTCCTCGTTAGTTACGTCGGCCCCTTTTTGCTGGTCTTTGTGCCGTATCTTCTATGGCGCTACAGCTATTACGGCTACTGGGTGCCGAACACGGCATTTGCCAAGTCTGCAAGTGAGCCATTTGTAGTCCAGGGTTGGGCGTATGTGAGTGGCTTCTTTAGCTGTTACTACGCCCTGATCCCTGCCGTCATTCCGCTTGTTTGGTTCGCGTTGCGTAAGCCTGATTTGCTGGCTCCGGTCGATCCAATGCTCGGTAGGCGCCCTTGGCTGGCAATCTTCGCATTTACAGTTCCCTATTTGGGCTTTGTAACTTGGGTTGGCGGTGACTTCATGTTCGGCCGCTTTTTGCTGCCGGTGTTGCCAGCGTTGCTGTTTGCGTGGGACCTTGCGTGCCATCGCTGGCGACCTGTTTGGTTGCAGCCAACGCTTGCTGGCGCGCTAGTAGTCGGTCTTTGCTTGCGTGCTGAGCCAAAAGACCTGGCGAACTTCCTGAACCCGGTATCTGACACACGGCATATGGCTGTGAAGCCGTTCGATGCGAAGAATAATTGGGAGCAGGCTTTCAAGATTTGCGGCAACTATCTCTACGGATTGTGTGAAGGCCTGGATGTTCGGATTGCGATTGCGGGCAGCCATGCCAGCCTTGCGTATCGGTCCCGAGTCCCAGTTGCCGTTGAGGTTGCTGGTGGCCTGACTGATGCATACATCGCGCGATTGCCGACCAAGAATCGTCGCAAGCCAGGGCATGGCAAGCCGCGCGATCCGGAGTATCTCGAAAAGCGCGGGGTGCACATTCACCTAGAGCCAAACTACCTAATAGAGGATCAGTGGCGCAAACTGACCTTCATTTGCGGCGACGAGCCTGGCGGATACGTGCCGTTACCATGCCAGCTAGTTACTTGGGATCGAGAGTTGATGGGCGAACTGCTAAGCCGTGATGGCAGCATCCAGGTCGTCGACTTCGAGGTGTTTCTCGACACCTACATTGCTGCGCTACCGGGCAAGAAGAAGT
Source organism: Planctomycetota bacterium (assembly GCA_965662465.1). GTDB lineage: Bacteria > Planctomycetota > UBA1135 > UBA1135 > UBA2386. Next base: position 63,863 of record CBFIIO010000011.1, read on the forward strand.
CCGAGGTGCAGGCAGACCTTTCGAAGTTCCGTCGTTATTACTTCGACCACAATGACGATGCTGACCGCCTCGGGGCATTAGAAGCGTTCTTGAAGTGAGGGGCTGTTCCTTGCTGGATTGTCAGTTGGAGCGTCTATCCGGTTGTCGACTTCGCTAGCCTGGCGGCGGGCGTTCGGGTGCGCCTGTCGCCGTCAAAGTGGGTATGGGGGCGCACCCTGCCCGAAAAGAGTCGAGTTCTGACCGCTCCGTGGCGATTTTTGAGATTTCCGACGGGATGGTCGTGAGTCGCCATCGTGCGCAGATTGCCGAGCTACTTTGCGGCGCTTGGCCATGGGCTCTGAGTGACGGCCTTGGCGAGCACTTGCTGGCCGCATTACCCGATTCCTTTGGCTGGGTTTGGATGCTTACTTGCCGACCGTGTCGATTGGTGGCCGTTGGTCAGGGTGCTTGCCGGGCTAGGAAGCTGTGGCAGCGTCTCGCGCTTATTGGATGGGATCTCGCTAGTGTGCTTGGAGGCCGTGCCAGCGGGCCTTTGCGTCTGGTTCATGGCGGCAACTGCACCTAAACAAGCTGGCCGTTTTGATGACGCTCCGTGGGCTTGTCGTAAGATCATTTTTAGCATGTGGTTACGTGATGGGGGTCGGGTTGGCTTCGCAGTGGCTTCGCAGTGGCTTTCGGGCTGCTGGATATTGTCCTTAGGGTCTTGATAGCAAGTGTTTAGACCGTTTATGGGGGCGGGCTTGGTGCTTGCCGGCGACTTAGATATGGCTGTCTAGGTCAGTGCATAAGGCGCTTGGGCGTGCGTGCTCTGGGTCGGCGAGTTGCCGCAAGGACTCGATCACATACCTGCCATCCTTGCTCGGACCGTGGGGCGAAGGCTGAACCTGTGCGGTTGCGACTTCCGAGGCCGCAGTCGTTGTCCGGTATCTGTCAGCCATCGGGAAAGCTGCTAGCAGATCAATTTTTGCTGGCGGGAAGGCTGCTTCAGGACACGGAATACGGCTGTCACAGGGTGATTAGTCGTTCACTAACGCCTTGCTGACCTGCTGGCCCGTTGACCAATTTGCGCTTGTCGCTACCCTTCTTCCCCTGATTCTCGGCGCTGGTGCTGAGATGTCCTAGGCTTCTGTGGTGTTGTTGGGTCAATCAAAGCCCCGCCGCGTTTGCCTGATTGTTTGCTTCAGATTTCCACTACCTCCAAGCCTGCCATGACCGACACGAAGGAGTCCCCCGAAGTTACGCGGATTCGTCACACCCGCAACTTTGGTGTCATCGCCCACATTGACGCTGGCAAGACGACCTTCAGCGAGCGCGTCCTGTTCATTACCGGTAAGAACCACAAGATCGGGGAAGTCCACGATGGTGGCGCCACGATGGACTACATGCAGGAAGAGAAAGATCGTGGCATCACGATTACCTCCGCTGCGACGTCTTGCGATTGGGGCAAATACAAGATGAGCCTCATCGACACGCCCGGACACGTGGACTTCACGGTTGAAGTGGAGCGGTCCTTGCGCGTGCTTGACGGAGCTGTCGGCGTGTTCTGCGCAGTTGCTGGTGTGCAGCCTCAGTCGGAAACGGTTTGGCGCCAGGGCAACCGCTACAAGGTCCCACGCATTGCGTTCGTCAACAAGATGGACCGTACCGGCGCGGACTTCTACAAGGCCGTCGAGTCGATGCGCGCGCGTCTGAATGCCAACGCCGTCCCGGTTGTCATGCCGATCGGTAAAGAGAAGGATTTCCTTGGCGTTGTCGACCTCGTTGAGATGCGCGCGCATATCTGGGCTGACAACGATGCCCGTGAAATGACGGTCAGTGACATTCCGGCAGACTTGTTGGAAGAAGCTCAAAAGCAGCGTGAGATCATGGTCGAGGCGATGGCCGAGTGTCATGACGACGTGCTTGAGAAGTTCCTCGAAGGCAAGGAGATCTCGAAGGAAGAGATCAAGATGGCGATTCGTAAGGGAACGCTCGATCTAAAGGTTACCCCCGCTTTCTGTGGCTCTGCCTTCAAGGATAAGGGCGTGCAGAACGTGCTCGACGCAATTGTCGACTACCTTCCAAGTCCACTGGATGTCCCTGCCATCGAAGGCGTTGATCCAGAAAACGACGAGAAGGTTTCGTTTGCTCTGCGTTCGGACCAGCCTTTTGCATCGCTTGTCTTCAAGACGATCAGCGATCCGAACGGCGACTTGACGTTCATCCGCATCTACTCGGGCGAGATGAAGCAAGGCGAGAAATACTACAATGGCCGGAGCCGCCGCTTTGAGCGAGTTGGCCGCTTGATGCGTATGCACGCTATGCAGCGCGAACCGGTTAATGTTGCTAAGGCTGGCGACATCGTGGCTGTGGTTGGTATCAAGGATGCCATCACTGGCGACACGCTTTCGACTCGCGATAATCCGGTTGTCTTCGAAGCGATGAACTTCCCGGATACTGTGATCAGCATGGCGATTGAGCCTAAGTCAGCTGGCGACCGCGATAAGCTGTCGAGCATCATCGGCAAGATGGTGCGGGAAGACCCGACCTTCAAGGCGGTCACTGATGAGCAAACTGGCCAAATGGTCATTTCCGGTATGGGTGAGCTGCACCTCGAAGTGAAGTGCAACCAGATCCAGAATGACCACAAGATCGGTGTCACGGTTGGCCGTCCTAAGGTTGCTTACAAGATGACGCTGAAGGGGCCAAAGCAGGTCGAAGCGCGTCACATCAAGCAGTCCGGTGGTTCGGGTCAGTTCGCTGTTGCCCGAGTTAAGTTCAGTGTCGACCCTGAGGTTGAGCACTGCGAGTTCGTCGATGCGATTAAGGGTGGTTCTGTTCCACGTGAATACATCCCGGCCGTTGGCAACGGCATTACGACTGCCGTGAAGAGTGGTGGCCGTATGGGCTTCCCGTTCTGCAAGGTTGTTGCCGAGCTTTACGATGGTCAGTCGCACGATGTTGACTCGAGCGTCATGGCGTTCGAGGCTGCTGGTGTGCAAGCATTCCGCATGGCGTGCGAGGGCAACTCTCAGTTGCTTGAGCCGATCATGAAGATTGAGATCGAAGCTCCAGAAGAAAAGACCGGCGACGTCATCGGTGACCTGTCGAGTCGTCGTGGCCTTGTCGAAGAGATGATCACTAAGCCTGGTGGGATTTCCTCCGTCACTGGCAAGGTGCCATTGAGCGAGATGTTCCAATACTCAACGATGTTGCGTTCCCTGACGCAGGGTCGTGGCACGTATGCCATGGAGCCTGCGACCTACGATCCGGTGCCGCCAAACATCGCTGAGAAGGTCCTTGAGGAGCTTAACAACGACTAGGCCCTTTACCCGGGTCGCAAAGATCCGGGTGTTTCGCCGCTAGATCGAAAAGCGGGCCCTTCGGGGTCTGCGGTCAGCGGCCGATCGTGGTTGGGCGAGATCGCCGCACCAGGCTTTGGCCTTTGGTCGCATTGCAGCCACGTTTGCTGGCTGCGGTCTAGCTGATCCGAACGACAGGTATGGCCTATCGGCTTCGTTTGCGCCGCTTCTTGGCGCTATCGCAGCAGTTTGATGCCTTCGTGCGCGAGGGCCAAAAGCACGCAAGGTTCGTCGTCTGGTCCGCCTTTAGCGCGCGGACTGTGCTCCGAGTTGGCTTCATATTCCACGTGCTGGCCGGTTGCGTAGCTGCCTAGCTCATCTTCGTAGCTGCCTGTCAGCACTAGCACTTCTTCTTTGCTGCGGTGCTTGTGGCTCGGGTAGCCACACCCGGGTTCCATCTGGATCAAGGCAAGCACCCGCTTGGTTCTCTGATCACTGGTGTAAAAGTGCACGGAGATACCGGGATAGCGTGTCGACTGCCACGGGATCATGTCGAACTTCATGGAGGTAACAGGCTATCCTTATGGGCACCGATGCCCAACTGCCAAGAGAGCTGGTCGATCTCAATCGAGAAGGACTATCTGAAGTTTAGCGCTGCCCATTTCTTGATCTTTCCCGACGGGACTGCCGAGAGATTGCATGGTCACAACTACAAGGTCTTTGTCGATCTGCACACAGAGCTAGATCAGCACGGCCTTGTGGTGAACTTTCAGGAGATCAAGCCAATGGTTCGCAAACTGTGTGATGAGCTTGATGAGCACCTGTTGATCCCGGGCGAGCACCCCGTTTTGACCGCTCAGGTGAACGGGCCACACTACGACATTCGCTATCTAGACCGTCAATATCTAGTCCCAAAGGAAGAGGTCATTGTGCTGCCAATTAGCAATACAAGCGCTGAGAACCTGGCTGCGTGGTTTGGCCGTGTCTTGCGCTCGCGGATGTCGAGTGCTTGGCCGCAGCTGAGCGTCAAATGCCTGACTGTGGGAGTTGAAGAAACACCGGGTCAGCGAGGCAATTGGACTGTGCGAGACTAATTAGCGTCCGCGGGCGATCTTCGCAGCCGGTGATGTTCGCCTAGTTGTTGGCGTAGCCTTGGAGCCATCGAGCGGGCCCCTCGGCACAGTTGCGCACCGTGTGGCGGGTTCCCGCGGCGATCAAAAGTTCGTCGCCAGGCTGCATCCGCACGGTGCGGTCTTGGAACTCAATTTGGCAGATGCCCTGCAAGAGGAAGATGAGTTCATCAACGTCGTGCTCGAAGTCTCGCCATACCTGACTTGGTGGGTCGACGGATAATTCGCAGGAGAAGCCGCGATTTGCCCAATCTGCTTGGACTGCTTTGTGGTGATTTTTAGTGGACCGCAACATGACGCCTCCCAGACATCTGAAGTTCCGTGATCACTGTCGTTCCTCGTTTCCGTTGGAACGACAGGCGCATACTCTTACCCGAATGGTGGGTGATATGCGAGATGGCACGGCTTTGTTGTCGCAATGGCATTGGCAAAACAGCTTGCCTCAGGGGCTGGACATGATGTCTCGCGCAGCAGTTCTTAGGCTGCATTGCGGATTAGGCAACCTGATTGTGGTGCTGTGCGGCGCTGCCGCAGTGGTCGGCTTATTCGAGCCAAAAGCAGGAGCTGCGCTGGCTATCTGAGGTGTGAATCGTGACCTGCTTCGCGCACCTTTATGGCCGTATTCGGTGGTCCGGCCCGCGTCCTATCGCATTCGTAGGCGGCGTCGGTACAGGCGTCGAGGCTGGTTGGACCAGCCCCGACAAAGTTCACATATGCCTTCTGGGAAGGCGTTTATGGTAAGGGACTCGAATAGTTCCGCCCTTTGGAGTCCGCATAAGCGCGAGACGTGCTAGATAGTTCTCTGACTGACCAGCAGCACCAAGAGCTTTCGCTCAGGAACAGACCCCTCTGATTCGCGATGCCGTCTCGGCGTCCGAGATGCTCACGCAGGATCCAAAGGACGGGAAAGAGCCTCGATGGGAGGCATGATCCCAACTAGGCGCTGTTTCGACGCTTTGGGGGTATCTTTGGGTTCCGTTGAGCTTGTCAAAAATGGTCCGCCGGATCCTAATTGCGCAAACCCGCGGACTTTTATCGGGCCTAATACGTTCGAGCAGCAATCAGATCATGTGCTGCGAACAGCATCGAATTGTCCGCAGTTATCGCGTTTATGGCAATACCAGCGGGCTTTGGTCACCTGTCTTAGCTAGCGATTGGATGTGCTGATGTACTTGCATGGCACGATGCACGCACTGGTCACTGTTGTGGTATTCGTAGCGACCAAATCGCCCAAATGTTAGGTAGCCACTTTCGTCAAACCATTTGCGAACCCGGGCGACGCGGGCCGCGAAGGCAAGGTCCTGGTCGATGTAGGCAAACTCATTGTTGCAGGCCTCGAGTAGGACGATTTGCTCTTTACGCAGGATGCCGGCGTTTGCGAGCCCTGCGGCAACGCCATCGAGCCACTCTTTGTTATCTGGGCTGTGTTGGCCGCGGTGGGTGACTTCGGCGAGGAAGCAGCCATGGCCTTTAGGCGCGTTGAACTTTGAGTAGTTGCTGTAGTAGGTGACGCGGTTGGTTGGGCCTTGTTCTTTGAAGGGCAGGTAGATCCAGCTTAGGTCGGGCAGGGGCTCATCAATCTTGACGCCGATCATTACGTTGATCAGAGAGATCGGCTTTAGCGCTTGGATGTCGGCGCGAATGTCGGCGGGGATCTCTTGAATTACGCCTTCGATCTGCGGCAATGGCACGGTGTTGACGACAAGGTCGTAGGCCTCGCCGTTGACCTTGAAGCCCCCGTCCGTCTGCTCTACTCGCTGAATCTCGACGTTGCACTGCAGGTCAAAGCCGCCGCCAGCGACCGTGCCTTTGACCATTGCTTCGAAGCCGCCATGTAGCGGAAACCAGAAGGTCGATTGGTGGGTGTAGCCATCGGTATCGACGCCGATAGATGAGCGCAGGATGTCCTCAATCGGCGCTTCTGGGACGCGGCCAGCAACCCAGTCGCTTGCCATTGTCTTCAGTTCGCGTTCCCAGATCTTTTCATTGTAGGGAACCATGAAGTGCTTGGCGAAGCCGTCGCCCATGCGCCATTGGATCCAGTCACCAAAGTTCTCTGGGCAGGGTTTGCCCATGCGGCGATCGACGTAGGCCTCGACATACCCAGACATGCACTCGACGTTGGCCTCCTTGGTCAGGTGGCCAACACCGTTTTCGAACGGATAGGGGACCCATCGATCGTGCCATCGAATCTTGGTGTTGCGCTGGACCCGCTGGGTGCCAGCTTCGCCGTCACAGCGGTCTAGCTGCCACTGCAGAACTTCCTTGTTCTTTGAGAACAGAATATGTCCCCCTGCTTCGTCGAACGTGAACTCGCCATACTTGCGACTTTTGCACAAGCCGCCTGGGCGTTCCGTCTTTTCGAGCACGGTGACGCTGTGGCCATCACCGGCCAGCATGCGGGCCAGGGCACAGCCAGAGATTCCGCCTCCTAGGATAGCGATCTTCACGACAGGGACTCCAATCTCGTGCAAGGCATTCGGGACACAATCCTACCGTCAGCCGGCACTTTGCGACGAGCCGAAAGCGAGCGAGACTTCCAACCGTTCTTGCTTGATAGTGATGTCCCCTTGACGACGCCGGAATCCAACAGTCCCGATTCGATCCAAACTGTCACCTCACGCGAGAGCATGGCGGTGCTGGCCCTCACGATGTCGGCATTTGTCCTCAATTTGAACTCGAACGTGATGGGGGCTTTGCTGCCGTTCATTAAGGACGACTTCTCATTTCATGACGACGGCGCCGCGTGGTTGCTAGCCGCTGCTGGCATTGGCTCAGCCGCGGGGGCCTTCTTTGTTGCGGATGTTGCGCGCTTCTTTGGTCGTCGCGCCGTGCTGATAGCTAGCCTGTCATTGTTTGTAGTCGCAAGTCTGCTGCACCCGGCTGTCTCGGACTTCTGGTTCTTGCTCTTAATGCGCTCCCTGTCTGGCTTTGCGACAGGCATGGCGTATGCCACTGCATCGGCAGTTGCCGCTGATATCGCGCCATATGAGCGCCGTGGCGCGGTCATGGGACGGTTCAACGCTGGCATGTTTTTGGCGATCCCGCTGGGCTTGCCTTTGGCGGTCTGGTTGGCCTCTATGGGCTATTGGTCGGTCACCTTTTTGGCCCAGGCAGCCGTCGGTCTGATTGCGATCGTGATGTCCTTTCGCTGTGTGCCATACATGCCTCCTAGAGCATCGGGCCGGCGCTGGCCGCTGCTAAAAAACGGCGGGGTCGTTGCTGTGCTGATTTCGACCATGCTGCACGTTGGCTCGTTTTTCACGGTCGTCCAGATGGCGACCACCTGGCTGGATGATTCGCGACTTGTGCTGAAAGAGGACCAAGTTTGGGTCTGGGTAGGTCTTGGGGCGCTTTCGGTTGTAGGCAGTGCCCTGTTTGGCCGTGTCTCTGACCGGGTCGGCAAGCGTTCGTTTGTCTTGGCGACCTCGGCAATTCTGGTCATTTGCTTCTTCGTGATGTCGCGCGGTCCTGAGCCGATTGTCTTGCTGATTGTCGGCTGCATCTTGGCTTTGTCCGCTGCGGCACGGACTGGCCCTTTGCAAGCATTGGTGTCCGGCTTAGTGCCACCTGAAGAGCTTGGTGTACTGATGGGATTGCGCGGTTTCTGTATGCAAATTGGCGTGTTCTTGTTCGCCATGGTTGCTGCGCAATTGACCGACAGGCTGGGCTTCGAAGGAGTTTTGATGTTGGCGGCAGGTTGCCAGCTGCTCTCTTACTTAGCGATTCGTTTTGGGGTGCAGGAGCCAGCTCCACAGTCCAGACCGTAGGCCCCAAATCAGCGCATAGGATGCTATTTGCGCCTACTGTTGGGTAAGTAGCGAGTCATCCGTCACCAATCTGCGCGTAATATCTGCTTGGCGCTGGCTGACGTTGCTATCTAGCGCTGGCAGCCAGGGCACCAGTAGGTGCTACGACCCTGTTGGGTTGCGTGTTTGATCGGGGCTTTGCAGCGCAGGCAGGGTTGGTTGTGGCGTTCGTAGACTTTCAGTTGGCGGGCAAAGTAGCCAGCGTCTTCGGATACGCCAACATAGTCTCGAATGGTGGTGCCCCCAGCTTTGATCGCTGCCGTCAGCACGTTGCGGATCGCTTCACAGAGAGCGGTTGCTTCGGCTTTGGAAAGAGATTTAGCGGCTCGTCGCGGGCGGATCCGGGCCTGCCAGCAGGATTCACTTGCGTAAATGTTGCCGACTCCCACTAGCAGATTGCCATTCATGATCAGCTGTTTGATCGCAACTTTACGATTGCGAGTGATTCGATGCAGAAAGGCCCCATCGAAGCCCGGTAGTAGTGGTTCTTGACCGAGGTTCTTGATGCGAATGTGGTCTTTCAGGGACGCTAGTTCCGCGACATCGAGGGCGCCAAAGCGGCGGGGGTCGATAAAGCGAACCAGGCGATCTCCGAAGTCCATCCGCCAATGTTCGTGCTTACGGTAGTCGGGTCGGGCGGCCCGAGGCTTGATTGGGTCGATTAGCAGCTGGCCGGTCATCCCGAGGTGGATGAGCGCGATCGGAGCTTTTGGACCATCGAAATGCACCAGCAGATACTTTGAACGGCGGGCTACGCTGGTGCAGATGCGCCCCACAAGCCCTTGTAGGGGGGCTTTTGGCATTGGCCAGCGAAGATCGTCTCGCTGCAATTCGAGCGAGTTCAGGCGTCGACCAACAAGGTGGGGCTCGGCACCGATGCGAACAGTCTCAACTTCTGGTAACTCTGGCACAGACGTTCATCCTCGCACCCCGCGCTCAGAATCTCTAACATCCTTCCGCTTGAGCGCTGCAACTGCGGCCGAACTGTGAACACCGTTATGGAATCTGATCCGCCCATTGAAGCACTGCACCACATTGGGGTGGCTGTGCAATCCCTCGAAGAGGCCCTTCCTAAGTGGACGAATGGCTTTGGCTTAACATTGCAATCTGTCGACGAGGTGCCGACCGAGAAGGTCAAGGTTGCCGTGCTTATGGCGGGCACCACGCGGATCGAGCTGCTCGAGCCAACCAGCGAAGACTCGCCAATCGCCAAGTTTTTGGCGAAGCGGGGGCCAGGTGTTCATCACTTGGCCTTCCAGGTCGGTGATTGTTTGAAGAAGATTGAGGCGATGGCGGCAGCTGGTGCTCCGATGCTCAATACCAAGCCGAACCCGGGCGCACACGATTGCCAAGTTGCATTCGTTCACCCCAAACATCTCGGTGGGGTTCTTGCCGAACTCGTCCAAGACCCTCACGCGGAGGACGCTAAGAATGACTGATCATAAGAAGAAGTTGGAAGATCTGCGTGAACGCTCATTGCAAGGTGGTGGTGAGAAGCGGATCGCGTCGCAGCACGAGCGCGGCAAACTGACGGCACGCGAGCGAATCGATCTGCTTGTCGATCCAGGTACGTTTGTCGAAATGGACCGGTTCGTGACGCATCGCTGTCGCGACTTCGGCATGGACTCGGACAATAATACGATCCTTGGCGATGGGGTTGTGACTGGCAACGCTCGTATTGACGGGCGGCCGGTCTACTTGTTTGCCCAAGACTTCACCGTCTTTGGTGGCAGCCTTTCTGAAACGCATGCGCAAAAGATCGTCAAGGTCATGGATGCGGCGATGAAGATGGGCGTGCCCATGATCGGCTTGTGCGATTCTGGCGGAGCGCGTATCCAAGAAGGAGTGGTGTCGCTCGGTGGCTATGCCGACATCTTCTTGCGCAATACGCTGGCGAGCGGCGTGATTCCGCAGATAAGTGCGATCATGGGCCCCTGCGCCGGCGGTGCAGTATATTCACCGTCCATTACCGACTTCATCATGATGGTCGAAGGAACGAGCTTCATGCACATTACCGGACCTGACGTAGTCAAGACGGTGACGCATGAGGACACTACCAGTGAAGAGCTGGGCGGTGCACGCGTGCATAGCGAGGTGTCGGGCGTAGCGCACTTCACTGCCGCAGATGATGCCGCTTGCTTGATGCAACTGCGTCAGTTGTTGTCCTACTTGCCACTCAATAACGGCGAAGACGCGCCATACAAGGCAACTGACGACGACCCCAATCGTATGGATGAAGAGCTCGAGACCATCGTGCCTGACTCCAGCGATAAGCCTTATGACATGAAGGCCGTCGTGAAGCGGGTGGTCGATGACGGAGATTTCTTTGAAGTGCACTCGCGCTACGCGAAGAACATCCTTTGCGGATTCTCGCGGCTCGGCGGACGGGTGGTCGGCATCATCGGCAACCAGCCGGCGCATCTTGCTGGCGTGTTAGACATCAAGGCAAGCATCAAGGGAGCGCGGTTCGTCCGGTTCTGCGATGCGTTCAACATCCCACTGGTTTGCTTTGAGGATGTGCCCGGGTTCTTGCCCGGTACAGAGCAAGAATGGGGTGGAATCATCACCCATGGCGCCAAGCTGCTCTATGCCTTCTGTGAGGCGACTGTGCCGCGTATGACCGTAATCACGCGTAAGGCCTACGGCGGTGCTTACACAGTCATGAACAACCGTCACATCCGTGCGGACTTTATGGTTGCTTGGCCGCAGGCTGAGATTGCCGTGATGGGAGCCGAGGGAGCCGCAAAGATTGTCTTCCGCGGTGATATTAAGAACGCTGACGATCCAGCAGCGGAAGAGAAGCGTTTGGTTGAGGACTACAAAGAGAAGTTTGCAAACCCCTATCAGGCTGCTGCTAGAGGCTTTGTTGACGACGTCATTGACCCTCGCCGAACCCGGCCGGCGTTGATCCAAGCGTTGGAGATGCTGCGCAGTAAGCGCGACAGCAATCCACCGAAGAAGCACGGTAATATTCCGTTGTAGCCAATCGCAGTGGGCGGGGGCGTCCTAGGCGGCACTGGGCAGATGGAAATCGTGCTGCGTCAGCGCGAAGCCTGGAGCCTCTTGTAATGAGCTGTCCGGTGTCTACGCAGCTGTCGCACCAAGGCTTGTCGCTGGCTGATTTACTGATCGTCTCAGTCGGCCCCTTGACCGATCTAGGGAGCGAAGGTGCGGTTTCCTACAGGTCGATCGTGCGCCCCTCTCGGGCAGATTGATCTGCAGCCAGCACGATACGAAGACTTGAGACTGCGTCCGTCAGATGGTCCGTCAGATCGAGATCATTCTTGATCGCTTTCAAAAGGTACTCCTGCTCACGCAGGCATAGTCCATCGTGGTCTGGCTCGTCAGTTGTATCGATCCATTCGTCTTTACGGGTGAACTCGTCATCTGCGTCGCGATCTTGGTAGTGGACGCGCAGAGAGTTGGTCGCGGTGTGCGAATCAACATCGGAACTATCGCTTGCGCGCTCTCCTTGGCGGTCCACGATGGAGACGCAACCTTTTGGACCAATGACGTCTTTGATGAAGTAAGCGACCTCACTCATCATTGGGCCCCAGCCTGCTTCGTACCAGCCAACGGAGCCATCCTCGAAGGTCACCTGCAGCTGGCCGTAATTGAACATGCCTGGTTTAAGTTCATCAGATAAGCGGGCCTGAACAGCGCTGACTTTGGTTGGTCGACTACGGGTCATTTGGCACATGACGTCAACATAGTGGACGCCACAGTCGACAATTGGCGACATAGAGTTCATCAGTGCTTTATGGGTCAGCCAGTCCTTGCCACGACTTTGCTGGTTGAGGTTCATGCGCATCACGAGCGGCTTGCCAAGAGTCTGGGCAACTTCGATGAACTTCTTCCAGGCCGGGTGCACTCGCAGGATGTAGCCAACGACGACTTTTCGGTTGTGGGCTTTCGCGAGGTCTGCGATTTCCTGGGCTTCGGCGACGGTCTCCGCTAGCGGCTTCTCGATGAATATGTGGCTGCCGCCTTCTATCGCAGTGCGTGCAATTTTTGCATGGGTGTCTGGATAGGTGTTAATGGAGACAACGTCTGGCTTTGTCTCCCGATATGCGGTCTCGAAGTCGGCAAATGTGGGCACTCCGTCCAATTCTTGTGACAGCTTCTCACGTGAGGCTGGACCACGTGCGACGAGTCCAACGACCTGGAAGTCGTTGAGTTGGTGGTATGCGCGGGCATGGGACGAACCCATGTTGCCGCAGCCGACGACGAGAACGCTCAGTGCTGCCATATACCGTTCATACCGCGGAAGCACCGCACAACCCAGCTTCGCTGGGTGATGCTGTCAGTCATCTTTTTGGCCTGATTCACAGCTCGTCAGGAGGAATCTGTCGTGCTCTGCGCAGAACGTCTGTTTCCAGCCGGTCTATAGGTGGTTACCGTATGACTGTTCCGTCATTCCATTTGACTGCCAATGCCACTGTTCCGCCGTATTCTGATCGCCAATCGAGGCGAGATCGCACTCCGTGTGATTCGTACCGCCCAGGAGATGGGGATTGGTACGGTTGCTGTCTATTCCGATGCCGACCGCACGGCGCTCCACGTTAGAAAAGCATCGCACGCTGAATATATTGGCAGTAGCGCCCCTTCCGAGAGCTACCTAGATGCAGAGCGAGTGCTTGAAGTAGCAAAGAGGACTGGGTGCGATGCTCTGCATCCTGGCTATGGGTTTCTGAGCGAAAACGCAGCTTTCTCTGAAGCGTGCGAAGCTGCTGGTATCACGTTTCTTGGTCCGGGGCCGGAGGCGATCCGATCGATGGGTGACAAGGTTGCTGCGCGCAACATTGCCCTCAAGGCTGGCGTTCCGCTGGTGCCGGGGCTGCAAGAGGACATCGATGAGGAAGGTCTCGTAGCAGGTGCGAAGAAACTCGGCTATCCCGTCATGCTGAAGGCAGCGAGCGGTGGTGGTGGCAAAGGCATCCGAATCGTCCACGAAGAAAGCGGTTTGGTGGAAGCCTTCAAGATGGCTCGCGCTGAAGCAAAGGGAGCGTTTGGTGATGATCGTGTGTATCTCGAGAAGTTCGTGGTGCAGCCGCGTCACGTTGAGATCCAAATCATGGCTGACAAGCACGGCAACGTCGTGCACTACGGCGAACGTGAATGTTCCGTCCAGCGGCGTCATCAAAAGCTGATTGAAGAGACTCCGTGCAGTGTCCTCACAGAGGAGCTGCGTCAAAAGATGGGTGAGTCAGCCTGCAGCCTTGCGCGCGAAGTGGGCTACGTCGGTGCTGGCACGGTCGAGTTCCTTTACTCGCAGGGAGAGTTCTACTTCTTGGAGATGAATACGCGCTTGCAGGTCGAGCACCCGATCACAGAAGAGTGCTATGGCGTCGATTTGGTGCGCGAGATGATTTGTGTTGGTGCTGGCCACAAGGTTTCACAGCCGCGGACACCGCGCGGTCATGCAATCGAGGTGCGTATTAATGCTGAGGATCCGGACACCTTTTTCCCTTCGCTAGGTCGCATTGAGCGGCTTGGTTTGCCGGGCGGTCCTGGTGTTCGCCTGGATGCTGCGATGTATCGCGGTCTCGATGTCACTCCCCATTATGACAGTATGCTTGGCAAGCTGATCGTGCATGCTGCAGATCGTGCTCAAGCCATTGCTTGTTGCGAGCGTGCTCTGCGTGAGTTGCGCATTGTTGGAGTGCTGACGTCGTTGCCGGTAGCGATGCGAACATTGCAGAGCAAAGAGTTCCAGGATGGGGACTACGACACTGGCATTTTGGAGCGCATCGATACGAGTAGCCAAGAGCATCGTGAGGTTGCAATCTTGGCGGGTGCTGCGGCACGGTTCCTGGCAGCTGAAAAGGTTGGGGTTGCGTCAGCTTCTGTTGCTGGCTCGAAAGACGAAGCTTCCGCTTGGGCGACGCTTGGACGGCAAGACCGTCTGTGGAGGAAACGATGAGATATCTGGCGCGTATGGGCGACGAAGAGCGCGAGTTTACCTTCGAACGTCATGACGACATCCTGGTTGCTCGTAGTGGCGATCGCGTCATCGAGATCTGCATTGCACAGGTTGGCGAAGGCGAAGCGCTGTCACTAATCGTTGATGGTCAGAGTTTCGATATCGTGGCTGAGGTGCGCGGTCGAGATGTTGCGGTACAGGTGGATGGCGAACGCTATGCCATGACTGTGGAAGATGAGCGTGAACGTGCCGCAGCGCGAGTTGCTGGCAACAAGCCTAGCGGCAAGCGTGAGCTGCGGGCGTCGATGCCGGGCATCGTTGTCGAGGTGCAGGTAGCCGTCGGCGATCAGGTCGAAGAAGGCCAGACGATGATTGTTCTCGAGGCCATGAAGATGCAAAACCCACTCGGGGCTGATTCACCTGGAACGGTGACACGCTTGCTTGTTAGCGCTGGTGAGACGGTCGCTGCGGGCGCATTACTCGCCGAGATTGAGTAGTTCCTAGTTGGAGTTGGGCGTGTTTTGCCGGACCTTCAATAGGTTGGCATGTCCGTTTGGCCCATCTATTCGTGGCTGACGCTGATAGTCAGCGTCATCGTATGGCTCGTGTTTGGAGCGAGCTTTACGCAATGCTCGCCGACGTTGGCCGATTCGATACAGACAAACGAACGCCAGTCATCGGCCAGCATTTGTGATAGGCGAGCTGTCTTGTTTGGCCAAGGATTCCAGACAACCGTGGATCGAGAATTATCAGTACACAGTTTCACTGTGTGACCCATCGTCGCAGCATGCAGCGATAACTCATTAGGGACATACTGAAAGACTCTGTCCGTTTCTGCGCGAAAGCGGATCGGTTGTGATGGGTCCCATGTAGCTTCAGGTTCACGTGCGTGCTCGACGAACGGCACGTTTTGGAGACCATGGACAGATGCCTCGTGAATGTTGCCAGACGCAAAGTATGTGTGTAGCGCCTGCTCGAACGACATCTCTTGATCACCTGTGTTGGTGACCGTCATGGTCACCTTTAGGACCTCATCCAATGTGATCTGTAAGTCACACCGAAAGGCAAAGTCCCATAGAGATCGCGTCGACTTTGAGTCGCTGCACGTCAAGGTTACGCTGGCGGTATCCATAGCGGTGCAGTCCCACTCGAGGCTGCGGACAAATCCATGCGCTGGCATTGCTGGATCTGTCTTGTGGTCGCCAAACCATGGAAAGACCACTGGGATACCACCGCGGACTGGTTTTCCCGCCTGGTATTCAGGTGCGCTAGCAGTCCATAGGATATCGCCACGGCTGTTCTCAAATGACAGTATCTGAGCGCCTGTCTTTGAAATCGTTACCGATTGTTCGTTGGCTTCGAGGCGATAGGCCGCGCGGTTGCCGGGGTCGCAGACTTCCTTCACACCATTGGCTGATTTGGGCATGGCTTCACTGAAGCACTGTGCACAGATGCATGCACGACCTCGCGCAGCCTCTGGAATCCGGGCAACTGCCGATTGTGAGATTTTCGCATCCATGCACCAGCAGGATGCGCAATCTGTTTCGCTTGCTGTAGTGCCAACGGCAGCCGCGGCGCATTGGTTGTCTTTGCCGCAGATCGGGCAGCGATCTGCTGGGAAGGATTTCGCGTTGGCCTTCGTCATGCCAAGACCATAGCCGTTTCGTGATTTGCTAGCCCTTCATCTGCTTGAGCTTCGCAATAGATCCTAAGACGTTCTTGCCAGAACTCTTCCGGGGTCCAGTTGAGTAACCGTTTTCGTCCGTTTTGCTGGCTAGGAAAGAACCCGATGTGCCATGAGTGAGCTTGCCTTGCTGGTCTTCGGGCTTCTTGATGGTTGAACGATCGGTTGGCTGTGAATCAAAGTTGGATTCAGGCGTAGCTCGTGAGGGATTGACTGATTCTCTTGGTCTGGCTTTCAGGGTGGATTGGATTTGTGACATATCAGCAGTGAGTCCCGTTAGGTCGCGTTGGATTTCACGGATTAACTTTTCAAGTTTGCCATGGGTGCTGTCACGCATCTCCGCGATGCCCTTGCTGAACTCGGAGATCGCCTTTTGCAGGCTTTTCTGTAACTCCGTAGTGTGAGGTGCATCGCGTCGCTGTTGTTGTATTTGCACGCTCAAGTTGTTGATGGCATCTTCGACCCGAATCAAGCTTTTGCCTAATTCTGGATCTTGAGGTCGCTGGGACATGGTCTCAAGAGCTGCTTGCAGCTTGCCGAATTGTTCTGGCAGTTTGTCGGAGCCGGTTGCGTTGGTGCCGGTTGTGTTGGTGCCGGTGCCAATGATTTTTTCTAGTCGGCTGATGGCCTCGTTGGTTGATTGGCCGCTGTTTTCAACCAGTGCTTTGATCTGAGCCGAGCTACCAGCGAGTTCGGTGCTTTGGCTCGCGATTTCCATTAGTGGGTTGCCATACATCTTCATGGCTTTGGTCAGGTTGTTGACCTTTTGGTCCTGACGTTGAAGTGCCAGCATCAATTGCTGCAGGTCGGGGCTTTCGCCAGTGTCAAACTCGAGGCCACTTTGTCTCCGGGTGATCTGGACCAGTGTGTCCCGCATTTCGTTGTCGGCATTGGTGCTGTGGAGTTCGTTCTCCAACAGCCGGTGCTGCAGCTTCGATGTGTGACGGTGGCTTGTCGCAAACACAAAAATAGCCAGGCCGATTATGGTGACCGTTTCGGGTGCAATGAGTCCGTTCAGAAGTTGGGCTGCCTCGGGAACAACTGCTGTGAATAGGCCTGCGATTGTTGCGATCGCACCGACCGCGATCGCGGCACTACTAAGAAATCCGCGAGGAGAGGCTGCTCGACGTCGTGGTTGTCGTGGCTGACGTACGTCGAGTTGTTCGTGATCTCTAGCTGTATCGAACAGTGATCCGGCTTCACCGTATTCGGGTTGCTGGTCAGCTTGGTAATCCGTCCGATAGTTTGCTTCGTAATCTTCGTTGTATGGCTCTTGGAAATCGTCTTGGTAAGGCTCTTGGTAGCCCTGATCCTCTGGCTCGGAGTCTTCGTAGTGCGATTCCGGCTGGTCTATATCCCCGATTTGGTCCGGTGTCATCGGGGATTCGCTGGCATTGGAGCCAAGGGAGCTGGGTAGCTTCCCGCGGGAATCTCGGCTATCGGTGGATCTGTTCATGGTCAATATTTCGCGATCTATATGCATTGATCGGCTCGGTAGGCCACTCGGATGAAGTAGGTCTGTTGCAAAGTGTGCCGCGGTGCCCGAAAACCTCCTGCCACGGATGGCTCGTAAACTCAAAGGGATCGCTGCGGCGCCTGGGATTGCTATTGCTCCAGTTGTGCACTTCCACACAACGTTGGACCAGATCCCTGTATGGCAGGTCGATGACAAAGGTGTAGAGGCGGAGATTGGGCGGCTTTCGGGCGCCATATCTTCTGTCACTTCCAGCTTGCTAGAGCTGCAAAAGGAGCTTGGTGGTGCTCTCGGTAAGCACGATGTGCGCATCTACGACGCGCAGTTGGCGATTCTGCATGACCAGACATTTCGAAAAGATGTCGAGGACGCGGTGGCTCAGGAGAAGGTCAATCTTGAAGTCGCATTGCAGCATGTGATTGCGCGCTATGAATCGGTGTTTGAAGCGATGGACAACGCATCGATGCGCGAACGCGCTGCCGACCTGCGTGATATTGGCCGGCAGCTGGTTGGTGCGTTAGTCGCGAATGATCGTCAAAAGTACATTGCTGACGGCGCAGACTATTTGTTTGCCGCTGATGAGTTTTTGCCAAGTGATGCAGGCATTCTAGATCGCGCCCACATTCAGGGGATTGTCACGGCACACGGCGGAAAATATTCGCACGGTGCGATTCTTGCCCGTTCCCTTGGTATCCCCGCGATTGTTGGCGTTGACGGCTTTATGCAGGAAACGGTCAGCGGTGCGCTAGCGATTCTGGACGGTGATGCCGGGATCGTGCTGCTCGACCCTACGGCCGAGGAGCTAGCTGATTACGAACGACGCCTGCGAGAAGAACGGTCTGTTGAATCGCGCATTTCAGAGTTGCGCTTTCAGCCGTCAGTGACTCCCGATGGCACGAGTGTTCGCTTGATGGCGAATGTCGAAGGCGTTCAGGATCTGGATAACCTCGAATTAGATACGATGGCTGGCATCGGTCTCTTTCGAACGGAGTTTGCGTTCATGGAGCGCCGCCAGTTCCCCACTGAGGAGGAGCAGGTAAGTATGTATCGGCGTGCTGTCGAAAGTGCTGATGGTAAGCCGGTCACCTTTCGCGCCTTAGACGTTGGGGGTGATAAACCGCTCGGGTACTTTCAGATGCCCGGAGAGCGCAATCCGGTGCTGGGTTGGCGTGGCATTCGGCTGTGTCTGGATTGGCCCGACATCCTTTACACGCAGTTGCGCGCGATCTTGCGAGCAAGTGCCCTGGGCCATGCACGCATTTTGCTGCCAATGATCACGACTCGTTCGGAAGTCGTTCGATGTCGCGAGGTGGTTGATCAGTTGACTGCCGATTTGCGTGCCAACAATGTTCCATACGATGCGCGTATCGAACTCGGCGTGATGGTTGAGGTGCCGGTCTTGGTGCACGTATTGCCCGAGATCTTGCCAGTAGTCGACTTCTTGTCGGTTGGGACCAATGACTTGGTTCAATATCTGCTGGCTGTTGATCGCGACAACCAACGTGTCGCCAAGATGTACGATCCGTTTCACCCCGGGGTATTGCGGGTTCTGTCGCAAATCGCTGAGGTCGCGCGCGCGGCTGGTAAGGATGCTTCCATCTGCGGAGAAATAGCTGGGGATCACTACTTCACGCCATTGCTGGTGGGCCTTGGTTTCCGTGAGTTGTCGATGGCGCCAGTGTTCCTGCCTCGGGTTAAGCTGATGCTGCGAAGCTTCTCTCTCGAAGAGTGTGAAGACCTGGCTGCTCGTGCGTTGGCCTTACATGCAACCAGTGCGGTACGCAAATTGGTGATGGACGAAATCCAGCCTAGGTGGGCTGCGCAGCTCGGCAGCTCAAGCGATGTGACCGACGTTGGTGGCAATTCGGCATAGGTCAGCACGCGCGTCTTGACGCTTACAAGTTGTTCCGCCCAGTCGGTGGGGAGCAGCTTGCTGCGAAGAGTTTGGTCGTGCGCTGTCTGCTTGCCTGTCGGTCCAAGGCGGGTGTTTTTCGGTCGCCGGCAGTTTTCAGTAAGGCTGCTACGAAGTCATTGTGCCTAGCCGACTGCGGATTTGTGCCATGCGGATTGCGCGCAATCTGTCGCCTAGTGGCTTGCCGGTAATCCTTTGATTTGGGATGACGGCGCTCGGTGTTGGATCCTTTTCTGGGTTGAGCCACTAAAAGTGCTGATCTCAGGCCCATGTCACGCTGATGGCATTTGGCTTGACGTCGCGGGGAAATCGCAGGCGTGCGATGTTCGCCGAGCCCCGAAACTAGCTAGTGCCTCGTTGCTTTTTGCGTGTCAGAGCTTGTAGCAATTGTTTACACATCTTCCGTAAGCATGAGTTGGTACGGTAGTTGCACCATCATGGTTGGGCTCGTTGATTCATCGTAGGAATCAAGCTGCTCCTTCTGGAGCCCTGATCACAAGCAACTGTAAACAATGGCAATAGAACTAAAAAATCTGGCTCGCAGCTGCTCCTTGCCATTGGCGGTGCGTCCTATTTATACAGAATCTCAAATCAGCGGCGGATTTGGATTTCACGAAAGTGGCGGTCGCTCGCCAGGACGTTTGGGAGTTTCCAATGCGATCGTTTCTTCCATCGTGATGCGTCGTCCCTCCGCTTCAGCGCAGACCCTACCGAACAGCGCTACTTGGTCCCAAGCTGGGTTAGGCGAGCTAGTGCGGCTACAAATCAATCGCAGGGTATTGATATTGCGCTTGTCCGAATCGATGATCTTGCCCTGTAGCAGCGAGGTTGGGCTTTAAGGATGCGTAACGGGCAGTTTGATATTTCCAGGTGGGAGCCCAGGTCGTTGGGCTTGGTGGGAAGTCATATGTCTCATGAAGCTTCTTTCATGAGTTGGCCAAGCTGCAGGACCTTAGATGTCAACCGCGGAGGCAGATTCGAATGAGCAATCGATTGCGCCGTGGTAATTGGTCCGTCCAAGAAATGGAGAGGCTGCGACTTTTGCTGCCCTTCCGAGGTGTCAGGCAAACGGCAGCATTGCTGCGCCGTTCTCCTGAAAGTGTGCATCGAAAGGCGCAAGCTCTGCTGCGGGTGGTGCCGCAGAAGGAGCAATGGACTGCAGTAGATGATATGCAGTTGCGCGAGGCTTGGGGTGCTCTTGAGCTTGATTTGATGGCTGCGATGCTTGGTCGTCCAGAGAGCGAGGTTTGCAAGCGAGCCGGTGAACTGCGGGAGCGTTTGAAGTCCGGTCCCTGGACGCGCGAAGACCGCCGTTTACTTAAAAAGCTCTACGGAACCCGCGCTGACGAAGATCTCGTCGTCTCTTTGATGCGAAGCCGAAGCGATATCGTATCTGCCGCGCGGCGCATGTGTCTGGCCAAGGACAAGAAGCTACTCCTAGACGAATCTGCGCCGGACTTCGACAAGAGTGTGGATTCGGTGAGCGTTAAGTCGAAGAAGTCTAAGCGTAAGCCTCTGGATTCTAAGCGCATGCGAATGCCGCGTTGGACATCTGAAGAGATTGATCGCCTAACGTTGCTGTATCCAAACCACGACAATCTTGCAGTGGCGCGAGAGCTCGGCCGGTCAGTGACCAGTGTCGCCAATAAGGCTTTCCAGCTTCGCCTCAAGAAGAGTGCGTCGCTGCTGACGGCGATCGGCCGATCGAACATCTCCAACCGCTACACCGAGGAAGCTTTAGGCGAAGCAGAAGAGGAGACAACCATTGCCCCGGTGCAGACCGGCTCTCCAGCCAGTGCAGCTGGCCATGTCACCGTAAATCCTGATCGCATGGATCTTCGATCGGGGCCGGTGAAGAAGTCGTTGGGGGAACAGGTCTCCGGGCGCGATGGCGAAGCAGCTGCTGAACAAGATGGGTAACCTGTGTGATGATTGCGGCGTAAAATCCCGGTGCTGTCGGGGTCTCGTCAAAGCTCTCAGCTAGACGTGGTCTGTATCATTTGGCGGTATGGCACGCCTTGCGCTGTCTGATTTCCAACAGTAGCTCAACTTGTAAGGTCTTACCGGTCGATGATTGCGATGCGCTATTAGCAGCTATGCATGCGCGATTCGGAGTTACGCCATGGAAATCGTTGGAAAGAAGAGTCAGGGGCTGTCGGTTACGGCCCTTAAAGATGACAAGTCAGTCCTCATTTCGTTCAACGATAGAAGCCTCAACTTCTACGTCACCGACTCCCTGAAGGAGTCGTTGAAGCAAACGATTAACGCGAAGATGGAGGAAGGTTATGAGCACTTTGTGCTCAACCTGGACAACGTCAAGATCATCGACTCATGCGGTGTTGGTCTGATCATTGTTGCCAACAACGTGACTTCGTCCCGCTCGTGCAAACTGTACCTGAGCAACATCAAGCCGTTCATCGTCAAGAGCTTCGAGATCATGCGTATCTCTAAGCACCTTGCGATCTACACGGACGAAGATGACGCATTGCAGGCAATTAAGAGCGGTGGCGACTAACGCGCGAACGCTCTGTGAGTTGTTTGGCGGCAGTGGCGAGAGGCGACCAGTCCGGTCATTTCCTGTGGCACAGGAATCATAATGTTTCGGTTTGTTAGGCATGATGACCATCATCACCAACATCATGGACGGCATTGTCTTAGTCGGCGCTGATGGCAACGTCGCGCTGATGAATCCGGCCGCCGAAGACCTTTTAGGCATCAAGTCTTTTGTTGCTATTGGTAAGCCGGTCAGCTCGTTGCAGGGGCAGCAAGACCTTCTTGACGCGTTGGTTGCAGATCACGAAAAGCTTCGCGACAAGAAAGAGGTCACTCAGACCGTCGAAGTGCATGGCGGCGAGCAAGATCTGCTCTACATCAAATGCATGACCAGCTGCGTGAATGATCATCGCGGTATTGGTGCTGGCACGCTTACGGTTCTTCGTGATGTCACTGCAGAGTTCAAGACGGATCAACTCAAGAACCAATACTTGTCAATCGTCGCTCACGAGCTGCGCACGCCTCTCACGGGCATCAAGACGTTTGCGACGATGATGGCAAAGGGTGCGCTTGGCGAACTCAACGAGCGGCAAGAGCATGTCTGCGACTCAATTCGTGAACAGTCCGTCCGTCTTGAGCACCAAATTGATAAGTTGATCAATCTTGGCAACCTTGAATCGGCCGATTACGGGCAAGACCGAGAGGTTGTCGCGATGGAAGATTTCCTCGCCGGTATGTTGCAGCCTTTCGAGCAGCCGGCCCGTGATCGCCACATCACGCTCGCGTTCGAATGCAGCGTGGAGGATGCGCAGCTTTATATCGATCGGGCAGATCTACGACGGGCGTGTCAGGCTCTGATTGAGAATGCAATCAAGTTCGCGCCAGATAATGGCCAGGTCCACGTGTCGGTGATTGTCGATGAATCCGGTCTCCGTTTCTGCGTTGGCGATAATGGAATTGGCATCGATCCTAGATACCACGGAAGGATATTTGAGAAGTTCTTCCAAGTTGAAGACCCGCTAACCCGTCACCATGGCGGCGCTGGCTTGGGGCTTTTCGTCTCGCGCGGCATAGTTGAGGCGCACGGCAGCCAAATTGAGGTCTCCAGTCACCTAGGTCAGGGAGCCGATTTCTCCTTCATGCTTCCGATTTACCGACCCGAGCATGCTGGGTTGGTTTCGGAATCCCTAACAGATTGACCGAGGCTCATCAGATGCAAAGAACCGTCCTAATCATCGAAGACGAGAAGTTGATTATCGTCTCCACCCAGATGGTGCTAGAGGCTGCTGGCTTCTGCGTTGAGTCTGCCACCAATGGTGAAGACGGAATCAAGCAGGCCGTCGCTCAGGCGCCTGACATGATCCTGTTGGACATTATGATGCCTGGCATCGATGGCTGGGAGACGTTGACTCGCTTGAAGGCTGATCCGGCAACAGCTGGGATTCCGGTTGTGATCTTCACGGCACGCGAGCATTCTCGGGGCCATCAGAAGAGCACCGACATGGGGGCCTCTGGTTACTTCCGTAAGCCGTTTGAGCCTGATGAGCTGATTGAGCTCGTCGAGAAGCATATCGGCCAAAAGGTCTAGCCCGGTGATTCTGAGCGGGCCCGTGTAGATCTTGTGCTGTTGGGTCTGACCACAGCTAGCCATTAAGTCTGCGGCCGGCCGACGCTTTGGGGGAAAAGACTGCCATCCGAGAGGATGGCAATCTCATCGCGTGGAGCTATTCATGCCGCAGAGCATCTACTGGGTCCATATTGGCTGCCCGCCAAGCTGGGTAGATTCCAAAGCTAACTCCGACCGCCGCCGAAATGCCGAATGCTAGCGCGACATGTTGCGGCATGATGTAGGTCGTCTGCTCGAACCAGATCGTGATCAATGTCGGCAAGATGATTCCGATTACGACCCCTACAAGTCCACCGAGGGCCGACAGCACGCCAGCTTCTACCAAGAACTGCTGGATGATGTGCTTCTTCTTGGCGCCTAGTGCTCGTCGAATGCCGATCTCTCTTGTCCGTTCCGTCACAGTTGCGAGCATCACGTTCATGATGCCAATACCGCCAACCAGCAAGCTGATCGAAGCGATGACTGCGAGCACGATGTTGAACATGCGCTTGCTTTCCTCTTCCTGCTTCAGCAACTCAAGGGGAACGGTTACTACGACGTCGCTGTTCTGCTTGTGATTCTCATCAAGTAGATCGCGAAGGATTCGCGCTCCATCTGGAACCTGACCAGACTCTGGCAGTTTGACCTTCACCTCGTTCAACTCGATCCGTTCACGTGAGAATGAGCCACCGGAGCTGGTGGTAATCACGTCGCCGAAACGTCTTCTTGAGGTCTGGATCGGGACGAACATGCACTCATCATAGGGAGTGCTGCCAGCGCCGGCTGTGCGACCTTGCTCCGCGAGGATGCCAACTACACGGTAGCGGTCATTGCCTGCGATTAGCACGGTTTGGTCCATCGGGTTCTCGAGTGGGAACAGCATCCGCGACAGTGTCTCGCCAAGAATGCAGACATTCGTTAGGCGTTGGTTGTCGCTGGCGGTTAGCCAACGACCTTCTCTCACCTTCATGTTGGTGATGTCGAGAAAGTTGGATTCGGTGCCGACGATGATGGACGTGTGGAAGTATTCTCCACGCATCATTGGGCGCTTGATCTCTCGGATTCGGGCTACTTGTGCAAGTGGTAGCGACGCTTGGATCAGGTCAGCTTCACTATATAGCAATCCATAGGCAATTGCCGACCATGTGCTTTGGGTGCTGCTAGACGACGTTTCAGCCGGCTTTTTGCTGCGCGCGATCAGATTTGTCACGCCCATGTCCTTGAATCGCTCCAGCGCCTCGCGCTTGGCTCCTTCGCCAACCGCTAGCATGGCGATGACTGATGCGACGCCGAATAAGATGCCCGCAGTTGTCAATGTGCTGCGCAGTTTGTGCAGCATCAGGCTTTTCAGGCCAAGGCGCACAATGCGCCAGCTGTCGAAAATCATTCGTGATCTCCAGTGGCCACTGTGGCTCCAGGTTGTGTCGCCTTGCCCTCATTCTCGACGTAGCGTTCCACTTCACCGTCCTTGAGCCAGAGGGTGCGGTCTGCGCGGGCAGCGACGGTAGGGTTGTGGGTGACCATGACAATTGTGATGCCGTCCTTGGCACGTAAGTCGTCGAACAAGTTTAGGATTTCGGACTCGGTGCTGCTGTCGAGGTTTCCGGTCGCTTCGTCGGCGAGCAAAAACAGCGGGTCATTCATCAGTGCTCTGGCAATTGCGACGCGTTGCTGTTGGCCGCCAGACAATTCGAGTGGCTTATGTTCAAGACGTTGTCCGAGTCCAACGCGGTCGGCTAGATACTCGGCTTTCTTGCGCGATTCGGGCCCAACCCGCCCTTGATAGAACAGCGGCACTTCGAGGTTCTCGAGGACCGTCAGTTGCGGGATTAGGTTGAACGATTGGAAGATAAAGCCGATCTCCGTGCTGCGAACGTCGGACAGCTCGTCATCGTTTAGATTGCTGACATTTCGTCTGCCGACTCTGTATTCGCCTGAGGTCGGCCGGTCTAGGCAGCCAAGCAAGTTGAGCATCGTGCTCTTGCCGGAGCCTGATCGGCCCATGATGGTGATGTAGTCGCCGCGCATGACCTGCATAGACACGCCATTGAGGGCGCGCACGAGGTTGTCGCCCATTTGGTAATGGCGATGGACGTCGACGAATTCGGCGATGATGTCATCGCTGCTATCTACAGGTTGCGTCATGTGGCTATTCCTCGCCACCCGGACGACCGCCGCCGCTACGACCTCTGAAGCCACTCATCATGGATTTCATCGTTGCGTCATAGAGACTTTGGGCGCCGACCAAGTCATTGGCTTCGATTGCCTTGACGATCTTATTGACTGCGCTGCTGAAGGTTGCCGCTTTGGCTTCGTCGAGCATCGATCCCATGCGATCTGGCATGGCTAGTAACCGCTCCTTGGCCGTGGCCAGTTCTGCCGGGCTCATCTCGGCGTATTTCTTGCGCGCAGGGCGGCCGCCACGCGACCCTTCGTTGCCAGCACCGCTGCCAGAGTTGCGGCGAGGGCTGTTTGCGTCGTTGCTTTTTGAAGTCGCTGGCATGCCGTTCGCTGTTTTGTCGCCGGAGTCTCCAGCATCTTGCTTTGCCGGCGGCGCTGGCGGCGGTGTCGGTTGATCAAACTTCGGATCTGCTGCGCCAGGTGGCGTGCGATAGACAACGTCCCCCTCGGTAAGGCCTGAGGTGATCTCAACCTTCTCTTGGTTGATTGCGCCAACTTCAACTCTGGCGGCGACTGGCCCGTCAGGTAATTGCTTCCAAACGTAGTTTACAGAGCGATCACGACGCACTGCTTGGATTGGAACAGTTAGTACGTTTGTGACGGTGGCGACGGTGATGGTTGCTGAGGCTTTCATGCCAGCCTTCAAGCTTGCATCATTGTTGATCCCATCGAGCAATACTTTGGTGGTGTAGACCTTCTTGTCGTTGCCTCCCCAGCGGCTCGCTGAATCGGCAACGGGTGCGACGTAGCTGACACGTCCCGTGAGCGTCTCATTGGGGCGCACTTCGGCACTAATGTGTGCTGTTAAGCCGACGCGTACTTTGTCGATCATGGCTTCCTGAACCTTGATCTCGCACATCAACTCAGAGTTGTCCGGCAGGATGATGATGCTTTGGCGCTCGCGGACACTGGTCCCTTCTTCGACTGGCTCGCTGTCGCCGCGGCCGCGTGACACCTTGGAGTAGACGACTAGGCCAGAACCCGGTGAATAGATGATTGAGTTGCCGATCTGCTTCTCGAGATTTCGAAGGCGCTCGGTGGCAACTTCCCATTCCTTTTGCTTCGCATCGACATCGAATTGAGAATTGCTGCGCTCCGCATCGTTGGATGCGACGACGCGTTCCACTTCGAGCTCGGCGTTGGCAAGGTTCTGCTTCATCTCGATTTTGCTACTTCTCAGCGTGTAGTTGATGAGGAGTTCAAGATCGTTCCAGGCGATGGTTACTTTGGATGTTTGGCTTTGGTATTCGAGCTCATCGCGGTCTAGCTCATTGCGGGTGATGAAGTCTTTTGCAGCTAATCGGCGACTGTGATCCAGCGTGTCTGCGGTTTGCTTCAATTGCGCCATTGCTAAGCGGATTTGGTCAACCTGCTGAAGGATCTTGTTGGCCATCTCTCCCATGTCGCGCTCGAGAGGGTCGCCATCTTCGCCAGCGACTTTGAGTAGCTTGATGACTTTTGGAATCAAGCCTGCGTAGTTTTGCGGCTGAACCTGTTCAATAATCTCTTTGCTCTTTACCTCACTGGGAGGGCTGCTTTCTGTGTCTGGATTGGCTGGGGCCGTTACCAATTCCTGTAGGCGGGTGACCATGTCCTTGTTGCGGCCTTCGGAGCCTTTGCCATCCCTGGCCCCTAGAAGCTTCTCTAGGTTCATGGTCGCGATTTGGCGCTGAGAGTCGGCTGTGTTGCGCTTCGTGATCAACTCCTTCTCAAGGATCGTGCCAGCAGTCTTGGCTTGCTCCAGCGCGTTGAGCGCTTTGCCCACGGCGATTTCCTGAGAAGAGCGCTTCTCTACTAAGCTACTGACGTCTAGCTCGACCAGCTTGTCGCCTGGCTTGACTAGCGAGCCCTCGGGCACCAGGCTGAGAATTGTGGCATTGCCCTCGATCAGCGAGCGCACCACGGTCTCTTTGACGGCGACAAGCTCACCGCCTTCTTTGACGTTGATCGGTAAGTCCTCTCGGCTAACCGTGTAGGTGTTGATCGTTTCGGTGGCTTTGACTTTTTCAGAGTTGCAGGCTGTTAAGGCTGCGACGCTGGCGAGTAGTAGACCTACGCGTAAATTGTGGGGAGGGCTGTTCATGAGATTGGGGTGTGTTGGCGGGTCTACTCTTCTTCTGCTGCTGAATCTGGGATCGGCAGTGTCATGTCGAACCGCAGTCCTTGTGGCTGCAGATTGATCGCTTCGAAGTTGTTCAATAATTGTAGCCTAGCAATCGCATACGCGACGATGGCTGCGTTGTAGCTAAGTTGCTCTGATAGAAAGTCACTCTGAGCGGTGAGCTTGTCGAATGCTTGGATGCGGCCAGCTGCATACAGCTCTGTGGTCGACTCGACGCGCTGGGCAGCTAATTCAACCGACAAGATTCTGATGCGGAACGTGTCCAGGGCCGCTTGGATATCACGCAGCGAGCGTCGCACGTTTGCCGTGAGTTGGTCTTCGGCCTGTTCGCGCGCACGAAGTGTTTGGTCGAACGTGATCAGTTGGCTGCGATAGGCATTGCGCAGCGGGATCCGGTCCAGGAACAGATTGAGATCAACGCCTGCTGACCAATCAATGCGTGACCAATCAAGATCAAGGCTTGAGCCGTCTTGGGCGGGCACACTGATAGCCGCGGTGAAGTCCAGTCCGAAGTTGAGCGCATTTTCTGCGATGATGACGCGCCTTCCTGCGTCTTCGACCTCGTCAATGGTCGTGCGGTAGTCGTAGCGACGGCTAAGCGCAAGCCGAATGGCTTCTTGCTCTTCGATCTCGACTGGTTCGACCCCTTGTTCTACTAGTTTGGTGAGCTCCGCTGGATCTAGTTCGATTACAGATGTTATCGGAAGCCCGAGGGTTAGTTTGAAGCTGTCGAGGGTCGACTGAAGGCGATTTTGGGCGCTGACCTGTTGGGTGTCAGCGCTGAACTCACTCTGCTTGGACCGGCCCAGGTCGACGAAGGTTGCTCGACCAGCTTCTTGCAATGCCTGCACCTGGAGTCGCGATTGCTTAAGGCTGTCGTAGTTGGCTTTGACATTGCTAAGGTCAGACATCTGTTGCACGACACTCCAGTAGTCGGCAACCAAATCGATGGCGAATTGCGAGCGGAAGCGCTCGAAGTCGCGGATCGCATAGATCACGTTGCGCTCTGACTGTGTCAGTGGCTCACGTGCGATGTGTCTACCTGCCCCTCGCAACAATGGTTGCGTGATCGACATGTTGAGGATCGAACTGCCATCAAACTGACCGCCGTTGATCACAGACCGCATGAAGGTCTGCACGAAGTTGGTCACAACTTGGGTGCCAACCACGGACGAAGCGGATGCGCTGAGGTTGTCGGTCAGGCTGACATCGTTGGTGATGTCGCTGGTGCCGTCGGCGGAAGCGCCACCGCTGCCTCCAAAGCGCACCCGAAAGTCATTCAGAGTCGTCGTCAGGCTGAGTGCAGCCAGATACAGGTTTTCTTTTTGGCGTTGGAAATCGCGGCTGTTTTCGGCGGCGATGTCTAACGCTTGGGCCAGGGTCAGTTGTATTGGGTCCCTGCTGGTTAGTAGTCGTTTTCGCAGGGTGTCAACGGGCCGTTCGACTACGAAGTCACGTTTCTCACCGAGAACTTCCTCAGAAGCGTTGTCGAGCACGCTGTAGACCGCCCGATCAGCCCAGGCACGGTTCCCCTGGGCTGAGTAGCACGCGGTCAGCGTGGCGATGATTAGGAGGGAAACGAAAGGTTTGATTGTCAATGTGAGGCGGAAAACGAGGGACAAACTAATTTAGGCAACAAGTCCTAGGACTCACGGCGTGTTTTTTCTCCCCTTGTGCGCTGCTGTTACTACGATAGGACGCTATATCAATTTGGTCCGGGCGGGCCATACAAGCTGCGGGGGCATGCTGAACATCCTGATTACCGCGGGTCCAACCCGTGAACATCTTGACGATGTGCGATTTCTGAGCAATGCAAGCTCGGGAAGGATGGGGTGCGCGCTCGCTGAAGCTGCCGTGGCTGCGGGGCATCGTGCCGTTCTGGTGCTTGGCCCCGTAGACATTGCTCCTCCTGAAGGGGTCAAGGTCGTGGCTGTTACCTCCGCATTGCAAATGCAGGCCGCTGCGGAAGACGAATTCGAGACATCTCATGTGGTGATCGCTGCCGCTGCAGTTTCTGACTGGCGACCAACCCGTCGGCAAGCTGGCAAGCCTGCGCGGCAGAAGGGTGACATTCGTGTGGACTTCACCCCCAACCCCGACATTGTCGCTGGGCTGGCTGCTAAGAAGGGCGGCAGGGTGATATTTGGCTTTGCTCTCGAATCGGTGTCGGCCGGCTTGCCGGCCGCGATCGAGCGTGGAAAGGCCAAGATTGTCCGTAAGCAACTTGATGCGGTAGTAGTCAATTTGCACGACACAATAGGTAGCGATCAGATTGAGTTGGTTTTGTGCCGCGCAGATGGCTGCGAGCAGGTGCTGCCTAAATGTAGCAAGCGACAGGCGGCAGATATTCTCGTCAGCGCAGGTGTCGAATTTTGGCGGGACCGCAATGGGCTAGAGACCATGACTTAGACCCAATCTTTGAGCGCCCAAGAACATAACTGAGATCCACAACTGAGATGGTAGGCAACTGATGACAACGGAGTCGATGTGACCAAGAAGCAAAGCAAAGAGTTAGAGGGTAAGCCAAAGCGTGGCACTCGATTCGTGCCTGCTGAAGACGTGTTGGAACCCGGCATGTCGCAGCGATCGAGAGAGGTCGTTGCGCTCGCTTTGTGTGGATTTGCGCTCTACGCGATGTTGTCACTGGCGACCTTTCGCTTGGCGGACCTCGATGGGCCGCCGCCCAGTGGCAGTTTGGAGAATCTAGGTGGTGTCGTCGGCTACTACCTGTCGTTGGGTTTCACCCGAACGCTTGGGCTTGCTGGATGGGTGCCATTTTTGCTGCTCTTGGCATTCGCAATCTTGCTGTTCCTTGGTCGTCGCTGTGAGCGAATCACGATCAAGATGCTTGGTGCGGTCTGCTTCGCGGCAATGTTGTCGATCCTGTTTGCTGGTCGCGATGGTCAGGCCGGAGTTTTGCCTGCGACGCCTTACGGTGCAGGTGGTGTGTTTGGTGCAACAGTATCTCCGAAGCTAGATGCTGCATTTGGCGGCACGGGACGTTTGCTGCTGGTTTGGTTTGGTGCCTTGCTGTCATTGCTGATCGCCACGGAATGGATGTTCTCGCAGCTGTTGCTGCGCGCATTCTCGGCTTTAGATCAGGGATTAAGGCGCTGGTTCCGCCGTCCAGCAGTGGCTGGTGTTGGCAGTGTTGATGATCTGGGTGAGGATGTTGTTCCAAAGCCTCGCCGGCGCCGTAAGCCGAAGGCGGTAGTGATCGAGGAAGAAGAGGAAGAGGAAGAAGAGGAAGAGGAAGAAGAAGAAGAGGAAGAAGAAGAAGAGGAGGAGGACGAAGAAGAACTCGAGGAAGAGGAAGAGGAAGAAGAGGAGCTCGAGGAAGAGGAAGAAGAGGAAGAAGAAGAAGAGGACGAGGAAGAGGAAGAGGAGGAAATTGAGGCTCCTGCGCCTCGCTCACGGCGTCGCTCGCGCGCTGGCCGTCAGGCCAGCGTGGAGGTCAAGTCGGAGTCTGAGCAGGCCTCTGTCGTCGAGGATGACTCTGAGCCCGAGCCTGATCTCAAGGTTGTGATCGAACCACCACAACCGATGGTCATCAGGTCCAAGGTTAGGGCGAAGAGGCGGCGGAGGAAGCCGCCGAGCCAAAACAAGTTGCCGTTTGCCGACTACCCGTTCCCTTCGGTTGAGTTGTTCCAAGAATCACAGGAAGCTGATGTGGGGATGACTTCTGAGGCGCTGAATAAGGGGGGAGCCGCAATCGTTAGCAAGCTTGCTAACTTTAAGATCGAGGCCGAGGTTGTGGCTTGCAACGTCGGGCCGGCAGTAACCCAATACGAGCTACGTCTGGCTGAGAGCATCCGCGTTAACAAGATTGTAGGCTTTGAATCAGACCTTGCCTCTGCGCTCAAGGCCGTGTCGGTGCGGGTCCAAGCGCCGATTCCGGGAACGGACCTGATTGGCATTGAGGTGCCCAAGAAGAAGCGTGAGAAGGTCTATATGCGTGACCTGCTCGACATGTTCGGTCGATCGGACGAACACGCGATCCCGCTGTTCCTGGGCAAGGACGTGTCTGGCAAGCCGATTGTAGAAGACTTGGCGAAGATGCCGCACCTGCTGATCGCAGGCACGACAGGCTCCGGCAAGTCCGTCTGCATCAATACGATTTTGTTGTCGATCTTGATGACTCGCACGCCGGAGCAGGTCAAGCTGATCTTGGTTGACCCGAAGATGGTCGAGTTGCAGGCTTACAAAAAGGTGCCGCATCTTTGCTGCGAGGTTGTCACCAACATGAAGAAGGCGCCTGGCGTCTTGCAATGGGCGGTCGACAAGATGGAAAGCCGCTATGCCATGTTGTTGGCGGCCGGCGTCAATCACATCGGCAACTACAATCGTCTTGGTCAGCAGGAGCTGGCGAAGCGTATGGGGCGTGAACCGGATCCTGAGAGCGTTTACCTGAGCTACATCGTGATCGTCATCGATGAGTTCGCGGACTTGATGAACGTTGCGGCGAAGGAAGTCGAAGAGCTGATCCAGAGGCTGGCGCAGAAGTCGCGAGCCGTTGGCATGCATATCATCCTTGCAACGCAGCGGCCAAGTAGTGAAGTCATCACTGGCATCATCAAGGCCAACTTGCCCTGCCAGATCTCCTTCAAGGTGAATCGTAAGATCGATTCTCGCGTCATTCTCGACGTCAACGGCGCTGAGAAGTTGACTGGTTTAGGGGATATGCTCTACGTGCCACCTGGTGGTGAAGCGATTACGCGCGCGCAGGGGACGTTCGTCTCAGATGAAGAGCTCCAGGGGGTTGTGCAATTCCTCGATGATCAAGGGCAGAAGCCCTCATATGATCCGGAGCTAGTCCAGCGTCAGACCAGTTCGCGGCCGTCATCGGCTAGCGTTGATGATCGCTACAACGAGGCTGTAGAGGTCATTGTGGGGCAGCAACGTGGCTCAGCAACGCTCCTACAGCGTGCTCTGGCAGTGGGTTACACGCGCGCGACACGCCTTCTTGAGCTGATGGAGGACAACGGAGTCGTAGGTCCATTCGTTGGGTCGAAATCTCGGGAAGTCATGCTGACGCTGGAAGAGTGGCATGCTCAGCTTGAGGCCGAGTCTGAGGCGGCTGATGATGACGAGTACGAAGATGTTGAATACGAAGAAGGCGACGGCGACGGCGACGGCGACGGCGACGACGGCGAGGCAGGTAATCCTTCTGGTGATTTGATTGCCGAGGCCCCGGCTGAGGGGGCTGTGCCGGTTGTCAACGCCTCAGATTCAGCTGGAGACGTCGAGGCTGTCGATTTGGGTGAGGGCGCCAATGTGGCGGTCGATATCCAGCCGTCGGAGAACGTCTGATCAGCAAGACCGTGGGTTCTCTTTCACGACCTTTGATTCTTCGCGCCCCAATAGCTTGTAGCTCAGACCTTCGGACCGTAGATTCTCTTGGGTGTCGTCCGGTGATGACGGATGGACCGCGAACCGGCCCGGGAGGGGCATATGACTGTGAATACGCTGGGCTCTGATTCGAAGCACGCAGGAAATTCGCTCGCCAAGAGCAAGGCGCGTGACTCGCGAACCGTCGCTGAATGGCTTTGGCCGTTCTTTAGTGGTGGCGTTGCGCTTTTCTGTATCTCGTCGTTGTTGTATTTCCACTTCAATCGGCACGAGATCCTGGTCGAGAGCTTCCTGCAGGAAGCGATTGCCGGCATCTACAACACCCTAGGGTTGGCGCCATCGATTGTATTCTTTCTGATGGTGCTGGCATGGTCATCTATTTGGCTCGTCACCGGCATTTTAGAGAGGCCTCTACAGCGACTGGCCAGGTTACTGGTCATGGCGTTGATGGTTGGAGTTTTCCTCAACCTTGGTAGCGCCGGTGATCCTTCGATTACTCACACCGGATCTTTGGGTGGGTGGATCGCCGGACGGTTGATCATTGGCATTGGCTACGTGTTCAGCATTGTTTTGGTCGGTCCGGCGATGTTTGCGTCCTTGATGCTGGCTACGGACTGGTTCTTTAGCGAGTGGTTTGAACGTGATCGATTCGCAACCAGCACTGACCAAGGTGTCGAGGTTGAGGTGACCGATCATCTGCGTGGTTTGGCTGCTAACGCAAATGCTGGGTCTGGCGAAGAATTTGCTGTGACCACGGACGAAGCCAAGCACTCTGGTGCCGGCAGCGAAGAGCTTGATGACCAAGATGTTGTGGACCAGCTGTATCGCGCGCAACCTGACCCGCTGGTAAAGGGTGAACTCGACCAGCCGGAAGCAGTAGAGGTCCCTGCGGTTTCGGCTTCTGATGTGCAAGCAGACAATGCGCCAGTCGTCTCCCAGGGCCGTGCGCTGAGTTATGCCGAGCGTCGTCGTCTGCGGGCGCAGCGGCGTATGGTTGAGGAAGAACTCGCTGTCGAGCAGGTGGTCGAATCTGCGGAAGCAGTAGAAGTTGAGGCCGCTGAAACCGCTGAGGCCGCGGAAACCGCGGAAGCCGCTGATCTCGCGGAAGCCACCGAAGGCCTGTCGCCAGCTGTCGAGGAGGGCGTTTCCGAGCAGGCGTCGCCATCATCGGGCGGTGCTGGGGCAGTGATGGTTACCGAGGAGGAGTTGGCCTCTCTGTTTGAGGAACCGCGCGAAAGCCAAGTCGATTTAGAGGCGGATTCACAACCCGTAATCGTTGAGTCGCATGCCGATGATTCTCCAGCTGACACGATGGCGGAGTCGTCGCAGCAACTTGAGGACCGCTCGTTTGAAGTAGGCTCTAGCGACTCGGGCTTTGATGAGGTGCTCGAGATCGAAGTGGACGACTCTGAGGTTGAGTCCGCAGGCGATGATGGGCTAGGTGACTACGGTGATCTTGAAGCAGCATCCGGGCAGCTTGAAGGCGAAGGTCTAGACGAAGAAGAAGTCGACG
>CBFIIO010000012.1:0-93843 GCA_965662465.1 Planctomycetota bacterium
CACACCGAGACGACGCATCAGGGCTCCTGGCTGAAAGCGCATTCCAAAGACGCCAATAGATCCCGTGATCGTGCCAACCTCGGCCAATATCGGCTTCCCAATCGCAGTGATCCAATATCCACCTGAGGCAGCTAACTCTCCCATCGAGAACACAACAGGCTTCTTGTCTGCCAAACGCTTAATGGCCAAACGAATTGCCTCACTGGCTGTTGCCGAGCCCCCTGGAGAGTTGACACGAATGACAACACCCTTGACCAACTCGTTGTCGGCGAGCTTGTCGAGTCGCTTAACAGAAGGACCGCTGACCATACTTCCAGCCGCCGCGGAGTTCCCATCTACGATCTGCCCCGCAAGGTGCATGACGACGATCTGCGGATCTTCAATCTCTTCCTCTTTCTTCGACTTCATCAAGTCGCCAATCAATGACATCAAGTCGCGACGCTTCTTCTTCGCTTTGGGCGCGACATCCTTCAATTCATAATCTGAATTGCCCCGCACCATTGCCAGCGCTCGCTTAGCACCCATCCATGGCACAAGGCCATCGACCAAACCTTCACTCAAGGCTTGCTTGGCAGTAAATGAGCGCGTCGCTTGCAACTCACGCACCTTGCTCGACAACAGGCTCCGACCAGTCGCAATGCGGCGGACGATGTCTTGGTTCATCGATGCAAGCATTGCCTGATAGTGATCCCGCAAATGGCTCGACATAGTTGGCAGCAAGTATGGCTCAACTGCGCCCTTGAACTCGCCGACACGCGTCACTTCGACCTGCACACCCAGCAGGTCAAGGGCATCCTTAAAGTGCATCACGTTCATCGCAGGAGAACGCAAATCGATCCCCCCCATGTCTGCTAACAAGACATGGTCACATTGCGCTGCAAGCTGGTAGCTACCAATATCAGCCTGCTCTAGATAACAAGTGATCTTCTTGCCACCCTTGCGCACGCGCTCAATTGCGCGCTCAAGCTCGCGATGCTGCGCTAGGTTCATGCTGAAACCAGCGGACAGGTCGAGCAGAACGTCGGTGCCCTCCACATACGACAACTCATCAACCATCTCGAGTAGCTGGAAGAACGACTTCGGCGCACCCCCACCTCCCGACAGCAAACTCATTGGATCAAAGCCAGCCTCGGGCAAATCTGCGTAAACGCCAGATGGCCGCATAAACGCGATGACCTCGGGGTCAGCAGCTGGCTTTTCAACTGCCGGTTCTTGAGCGTTGGAGGTTTCCTGAGCCGTGGCGAGCGGCGTAAAGACCGAAAGTGTTAGTACAGAGAGAGAGCAGAGCAATTGGATGCGCATGATTTTTTCTGGGCGTTTCTTAGTCGTTGCACAACGTAGCCGAAAGACGTGAATGTCTGTCGCCCTGTTCACAATTCACCAGATCAAGCGCAGCCGCGACCAATACCCATCAACTTGAGTAATGGACCATGCGCACCACGCCGAACGTCAAGCCAACGAGCGTCACAAACTCCATTGCGACGCTAACTACAGCGTCCAAGGATGACCTATTCACCGATCGGTCGAGAATCCGAACGGTTCTCACGAGTCACCACGAGAGTCGCAGAGCGCGGTCGACCGTGTTCATTTTTCGGCCAGGTGCTCAACGGCTTCTTCGGATCGCTAGGAGTGTCCTCGGGATGCTCACCAGGATGCTGAATATTGACGAACATCGTTGAGCCATCTGGCGTCTGGCTAACGCCAGTCACCTCGCAACCATTAGGTCCCGTCAAGAAACGGCGCACTTCCTTGGTTTCAGGATCGACCGCCATCATTTGGTTGTTGCCCATACCAGCATAGGGCCCAGAGTTGATTGTCGAAGATGACACATCCGTCTGCACCCATAGAACACCGCGACGATCAACAAAGACGCCATCGGGTGAACCAAAGTCTTGGCGCGGCTCAACCACGGCAACGTCACCGCGGTGCTCCGATTCTGGATGCTTCTGATTCCCGCCTTTTAAGAAGACCTGCCAGGTAAAGCTCTCAGCCGCCGCATCGTCAGAGTCTTCGCACCAACGAATGATGTGACCAAATGTGTTGTTGGCGCGAGGGTTCGCAGGGTGCTCTTGCTCAGTGGTTCGCTTTGTGTTGTTGCTCAAGCTGCAATAAACCCATCCGACGGACTGCCCAATACCTTGATGCAATGGCGCACTGATCCACTCGGGCCGATCCATCTTCGTCGCTCCAGCCAACTGAGCTGCA
Organism: Planctomycetota bacterium; assembly: GCA_965662465.1. Lineage (GTDB taxonomy): Bacteria > Planctomycetota > UBA1135 > UBA1135 > UBA2386. The sequence continues at coordinate 2,206 of CBFIIO010000012.1, forward strand.
ATACGCGCAAAGACAACAATTGCTCCTTGGTCATCGCCAAAGCGATTGCGAATAGCAGGGTTCTCTGGAGTCAGCGGCAACCAACGCCCAACACCACAACCGTCATCGCGAACTTGGTCATCAAACTGCGCAGCATAGAGCGTGCCTTCATCAAGCAGCCCCCAGTTGGACGAGGGGTCATCTGGATTCCAGCGGTTTTTGGATACGAACTTGTAGATGAATTGAAAGCGCTCATCGTCGCCCATGTAGACGACGACGCGACCATCCGGGGCCACCACAACCGCTGCGTTCTCATGACGACAACGGCCAAGCGCCGTGCGCTTCACCGGTTTTCGATCCGGGTTCCGAGGATCAATCTCCACCACCCAACCAAATCGGTTGAAGTGATTGCGCGCATCTTCACGATCGCTATCGAAACGCAGATCATGCTGATCCCAGCCATATCGCGTGTGCCATCCCTTCGGAATGCCATAAGGGTTCGGGAGGCCGTAGGCCAACTCACCTTCCGAGCGTTCCGTTCCTGCGCGCTTGAAGAAGTCCTGGATGTTCTCTTCGCATGTCAGATAGGTCCCCCAAGGGGTGAAGCCACTGGAGCAATTGGCGAAGGTTCCATGCGTGCCTGTGCCATCATGTTCACGCGTAGTAAACAACTTGCCAGGAGTCTGCATTAACTTGTGACCACGAGCCGGGCCACCAATGTCGACAGGGGTATTTGCATCGACACGGAAACCTCCATCCCGGGACCAATTCCGCTGATCATCAGACTCCACGCGCACTAGCGATACGCCCACTGCTGCCTGTGCTTTCTTGACTAGTTCAGCTGACTGCGACCCAATACCCTGCTCGTAAAGTAATCCCAAGTCTATGTATTCGTGATTGACCGCCAACACACCTCGATCGGATCGCAACTGATCGTCGGCATCCTTGTCAGCAAAAAAGCACATACCATCGTGGTGCATACCAGCTTGCTGGCGCTGCTGTTCGGCAGTGTTGTTTGGATGCCATGCGGGGCCATTCTTTGCGAGTGGGTCACCCCAGGCCATCAGGATATTTGCTTCGTATCCACTGGCGATCGAAACCATGTCTTCGGTCGACGACGGCAACGGATCAAAGCCGAGCAGTCCCTTAGGCCAAGGCGTAGCGCTTTGCCGGCCGCTTGCTGGCAACCGCACCAAGCCGAGGGCTAAAGCGCCCAGCGATGCCGACAAGACTTGCCGACGAGATACCCCAGCTGCATTCTGCATGATCTGTGGAGCCTCGTTGTTGTGATCAGGTTTCATTGGTTAGGAACGATCAGGTCAGTCTATTAACCGTAAGGATCACCTACTCGCCATGCAATTGACAGCATGCAGCTAGCAGCACTGACAGCGGCCAAAGCTTGCGCAACAACTGCGCAGACAATTTCGATCCAGGCAAATTAGGTCGCAGCTTGCAAGATCGGGACGATCAAGCGAGCAACTGACGAACAACTTTGCCGTGAACATCTGTCAGACGAAAACGACGACCCTGATAGCGGTAGGTCAATCGCTCGTGATCGAGACCGAGCTGATGCAGGATGGTTGCCTGCAAATCATGCACATCGACTGGATCGCGCACGATGTTGTAGCCGTAATCACAGGTCTCGCCGTGACCGTATCCAGCTTTCATGCCAGCACCTGCCATCCACATTGTGAAACAACGAGGGTGATGGTCACGGCCATAGTTTGAATTGGTCAGCTTACCTTGCGAGTAATTCGTGCGGCCAAACTCACCGCCCCAAACGACCAGCGTATCATCAAGAAGACCTCGTGCCTGTAAGTCGAGAACAAGCGCCGCACTCGCCTGATCAGTCTCTCGACACTGCCCCTTGATCGCACCAACGAGGCCGCCATGCTGGTCCCAGCCCTTGTGGTAGAGCTGCACGCAACGCACGCCTCGCTCAAGTAAGCGGCGAGCCATCAAACAGTTGGCTGCATACGTTCCGGGATTACGCGCATCCTCCCCATAGAGCTCAAACACCGAATCAGGTTCGTCGGACACGTCGCTAACTTCAGGCACAGACATCTGCATGCGATATGCCATTTCGTATTGCTCGACACGGGCACGGACAGACGGGTCAAGCTCGCGCTCGTAAGCCGCCTCATGCAGTTCGCGCAAACGGTCCAGCATTTGACGCCGAGTTGCCTTATCCACACCATCGGGGTCAGCCAGATAAAGAACGCGATCTCGCCCCGGGCGAAACTGCACACCTTGATGCGCAGACGCTAAAAATCCGCTGCCCCATAAGCGCGCGTACAGCGGCTGCCCGCCCTTGTTCTTGGTAACGAGAACGCAGAACGGCGGTAAATCACGGTTACCGCTACCGAGTCCGTAACTCAACCAAGCTCCCAGCGACGGACGGCCCGCAAGCTGCGAACCAGTCTGCAAAAACGTAATTGCCGGATCGTGATTGATGGCCTCGGTGTGCATCGAATGCACAAAGGTCAGTTTGTCAACAATGCGCGCGGTATAGGGCAACAACTCGCTAACCCAACGACGACTCTCGCCGTGCTGCGCAAACTTGAATTGCGTTCCGGCTAGCGGAAACGATGCTTGGTTACCCGACATGCCCGTCAGGCGCTGCCCAGCTCGCACGCTAGCCGGCAACTCAGTGCCGTTCTTTTCTTGAAGCAGAGGCTTATGATCGAACAAATCGATCTGGGAAGGACCGCCGCTCTGGAACAGATAAACGACACGTTTTGCGCGCGGGGCAAAGTGAGGCCTAGGCTGATCATCTTCGCCTGCGACCAACTTTGAAAGCGCAGCAGCGCCAAGGCCTATCGCACCGCGCGAACACAACAACCGCCTGGTAATCGGATCACTCATCGCTGCCTCACCACTTCGTCGAAGTTCATCAGCATGCTTATCACCATGGTCCAGGCTGCAACCTCAACGACGTCAAGGTCGGCAGCTGGCTTCCGATCACCGATCGATGCGGTTTGTTTCGCTCGCTCAACATCAGCACCATAGAGCTCGCGCTGCTCTACTAACGCTGCCTCTAAAATCGCTAGTTCCTGAGCGACTGCCGCACGACTTGTCAGACGACTAAAGATAGCCGCGAGACGCTCTAGGTCATCACCACCGGCGACCGTGACACGCTCTGCCCAAACTCGAGCAGCCTCGACATATTGAGGATCATTAAGCATCAGCAATGCCTGCAATGGCGTGGTCGTGCTCTGACGCCGCATGACGCACACATCCCTCTTGCTCGCATCGAGCAACATCATTGCAGGCGGCGGCGACGTGCGCTTCCAGTAGGTGTATAGACTCCGACGATACAAGCCTTCCCCTTTCGTCGGATGATAAACCGCCCCCGACTTCTCTTGCCACAAACCAGGCGGCTGGTAAGGACGAACAGGTGGTCCACCAACTTTTTCGACCAGCAACCCCGATGCCCAAAGGACTTGATCGCGCAAAACTTCAGCGGGCAGCTGGAAACGAGGACCGCGAGCCAAAAAACGATTCTCAGGATCGTCATCGCGAACCTTCGGCGAAACGCTCGAACTCTGACGGAACGTGGCGGAGGTCGCAATTAAGCGATGCAGCGCCTTCATGTCCCATCCAGAGTTCATGAACGTCCGCGCCAACCAGTCCAATAACTTCGGATGCGTTGGCAATGAACCTTGGCTACCAAAGTCTTCAGCGGATGCGACCAAGCCTGTGCCAAAGTACATTTGCCAAATGCGATTGACTGCGACCCTCGCCGTCAGCGGGTGGGCAGGATCCAGCAACCATCGAGCTAACGCCAAGCGATTACTGGGCATCTTTGATAGAGGCGGCAAGCACGCTGGCGTACCCGGTTCGACGCGGTCGCCCTTCATCAAATAGGAACCGCGCGGCCTGACATACGTAGCCCGCTGCGTCGCCATATCTCGCATCACCATGATCTCAGACTGCAAGTCACGCTGCTTGCCGAGAGCACGGCGCGCCGCGACTAATTCTGCAGTTTGCGCTCGGTAAGGCTCATCTATATCTCGCAGGTAAATGGCGATGCCCTGGGCCATCGACGGAGGTGGCATTTCGTTCTTAACCAGCGACTCAACTTCATAGCTGGTTAGCTCGACATCAAAAACTCTGAGGTCATCAATCGCTCCACCCTTGAGACCACGATCGCGAAAGCGTTGGGCAAGGGTTAAGGCATCCGCACCGCCGCCTCGGATAGTACGCGTCAACTGATCCCGCACGACATCAACAGGCCTGGCACGGCCATTCACATAAACCTTCATGCCAGACGCACGACTGCTGCCATCATAGGTCAAGCCGACATGCGCCCACTGATCAACCGGGAACGGATCCTGGGTTCGAACACGAATCGCATTGCCAGGCCAAAAATGCACCAGTGCAAAGCTCAATTCCCCATCTTCAATCAGCAGTTCATAGCCTCGACTTCCGGCATCGGTCCAAGCCATCGAACGATGCAACACAACTGCGCGATCGTATGCTTCGGGAACGCGCAACCAGAACGCTATGGAAAATGGCTGATGGCGATCAAAGTCTGCGACCCCATGAAACTTAGCCCAGTCTTCACCATCAAACTGAATCGCTTTGCCCGATCCAAAGCCTGAAACAAGCTGCGGTGAATCCCCAACTTTACCAGGCTTGGCGTTGTCTGCTTCGTTAACCAGCACACCGCCTTCCATCGCCTCAAACTGAAATCGGCCGACGCCAACTGGAAGCAACGCATCGTCGTCGCTCGCCTGCTCAAACCAGTCAGTAAAGGCGCTAGAATTTTTAAGCTGGAGCGACGAGATACGATCTTCTAACTCACGTGCTTTACTAGCCGCATCAGCCTCGGCCTTAGACTGCGCATCGGTCGCCAAAGATAAAGCAGGCGTTGGCGTTGCTCGCGTGAAGTGGGAATAGAGGCCCGATTCATCGATGTTGTCAAAGAACGCCGATAGTTCGTAATACTCGCGCTGCGTAACCGGATCGAACTTGTGATCGTGACACCGAGCGCATCCGATCGTCATACCGAGGAATGCAGTAGAAAACGTCTCGGTACGGTCCGCGACATACTCAAGCCGCATTTCCTCCTCAACACTTCCGCCCTCGTTGGTTTGTCGATGCAGGCGCTGGAAAGCCGTCGCCAACTGCTGATCGAGAGCCGCGCCGGGTAACAAATCGCCGGCAATCTGCCAGGTAGCGAAGTCGGCGTAGGACAAATTCTCGTTGAACGAGCGCACAACCCAATCGCGCCAAGGCCAGACGGCACGCTCGACATCATTTTGGTAGCCAAAGGTATCGGCATAGCGCGCAACATCTAACCAATCGCTCGCCATGCGCTCCCCGTAACGCGTCGACTGCAGCAAGTCATCAACAGCGCTCGTCACATCACCATCAACAACAAGCTGTTCAATCTGAGCCTTCGTAGGCGGAAGCCCATTGAGCACCAAGCTCACACGACGCAAATATACTTCTGCTGGAGCAGGCGGCGACGGCGCCATGCCTTGCGCTTCCATCTTGGCCAGAACAAATACGTCAAGCTCGTTGCTAGCCCACTGCTTCTGCCGGATCTGCGGCAGCGCTACCTGCTCTGGCACCGGCATAAATGACCAGTGGGTGGTGTAGGCAGCGCCCTCGGATATCCACTGCCGTAAAACACGGATCTCGTCTGCACTGACAGCCAACTTGCTGTCCGCCGGAGGCATGCGTTGCTCAGCATCATGCGCGGTAACGCGGCGCAACAATTCACTCTGATCAGGCTTGCCGGGAACGATAGCCGTGCGACCACTAGGCAATTGCTGTAGCGCCCCAGGGCGCTCGTCTAGTCGCAAGCCTGCTTCGCGCTTGGCTCCATCAGGCCCGTGACAAGCAAAGCAACGATCCGAGAGTATTGGCCTCACATCGCGCGCAAAACTGACACGACTCTGTGCTCCAATCGATTTGGCAGAAAGCACGGCACAGCACAGCAAAAATGCAATCGAACCCAGCCGATCCATCACGCCCCGTGCAAAAACATGCCTAGCTATCATCTTCAACCATTGTCGGTCCGGATCGAATCAGCGCAATGAGCTGGGAGAACTGCAACGCTGCCCACCACATGACAATGTAGAGTCGACCAGCACCTAGCCCACTGGATGCGAGTGCAACCTTCTGGCTCGCGCCTGGTAAATCGGCCCTAGTTGCATGCCCCCGAACAACTTCCATACAACATCCACGCATTCATGAGTTGTTCTCACTGGCCGACTTCGCTCATGATTGGTACCCTCTTCGCGCCGCGCGCCCGTAGCTCAGCTGGATAGAGCATCGCTTTCCTAAAGCGGAGGTCACAGGTTCGAATCCTGTCGGGCGTACCACTCAGCCTCAGGGCCTGCCCCGACCCCGGTCGCACGGCAAGATTCGATATCCGCCGGAAAGATTCCGGGCGTGAGCGGAGCCGCTTTGGCCGATAATCGTAATAGCAACAACGCAGCAGCAAGCCGTTCCTGCTGTGCCGTTCTATAAAAGAGCTCAAAAGGCCCGCCACAAGAATCCTGTAAGCACAATATATAATTACGTTTACGACGATTAATACGGGCGCCCAAAAGGCTCTGTTACCTTCTGGTTGCGTGCTGGTAACCCGGTCCGAGCCAGCTTCGAGATATCTTGCTCAAACTGTCCACATCAAAGAATCCACACCCAATGACGCCCCTGCATAGCCCCCGAGTCACTCTCCGCTATTTGGTCACGCTGACTGCGCTGCTTATGCCGCTCTCGATCACAAACTCAGTGGTCGCTCAGGGATCTGCAAAGCGCACGCTCACTCATGACGACTACGACACCTGGGAGTCCATGAGCGGCGCGACCTACAGCCGCGACGGCAAATGGATGGCATACACGATAGGTCCGCGTGTCGGCGACGGCAGACTCTACATCCAGGAAGTCGACGGCGACAAGGTCTATGAGTTTGCCCGTGGCACTCGAGTCTCATTCTCAAACGACAACAATCTCGCGTTCTACAAGCTCAGTAAATCGTACGACGAAGAGCGCAAAAAGAAGATCGAGAAGCTCTACGAGAAGAAGGCAGAGGAAGAACCCAAAGAGACCGAAGAACAGGAAGGTCTGCCCCCAGATATCAAAGAAGCATTAGCCGAGCGTGGCATTCCAGAAGCCAGAGCTCTGAGCATGATGGAACAGACGCAATCACTGACCCAAATGCGCAGCTTCCTAGGCTTGCCCGAACCAGCTAAGAAAGCGAAGAAGCCCGCAGCTACCGGCAAAAAAGAAAGTGGCGACAAGAAAGCCAAGGCGGCCGAAAAGGCACTTTCCCAACGCGTATACATTCTCAACCTCAGCACCGGTGAAATCGAGAAGCTAGAGAGCGTCAAGAGTTATCGCAAAATTGGCGACGGCTCATTGCTGGCTATCCACTACGAAAAACCAGAGCCGAAGAAGGACGAGAAAAAGCCTGCTGAGACATCAGCAGAAAAGAAGACCGAAGCTCCGGCAGCTACGGAAAAGACAGCCAGTGCTGAAAAGCCAGAAAAGAAAGAAGCTGAAAAGAAGCCGAAGAAAAAAGTCGACCCAAAAGAAGCCAAGCGTACGGATGGCACCAAACTAGTGATTCGCGACTTAGCGAATGGCGAATCCGTCACCATTGAGCACTGCCGATCTTTCGGCACACTCGCCGATGACACATGGCTGTGGTACACGATCGGCACCAAGAAGAAGTCAGAAGGCGTAGAGCACGGCTTGTTCGCACGTGAGCTGTCTTCGGGAACCACGGTTAAGGTGCTTCCGGGCTACAGCAATGTGTCGGGCATGACCACCGACTACGGCAACGAAGTCTTAGCATTCACAAGCGACTTACGAACGTTCGGCACGAAGGAAAAACGGTCCGAGATTTACCTCTGGGACTTCAATGAAAAGTCTGCACGCCGCGCTGTCGACGCAAAGACTGCCGGCTTTCCAGCAGATCACAAGATTCAATCTAGCGGCCTGAGCTTCTCTCGTGACGCATCAGTTTTGATGATGCGCATCAGCCAACCAAAGATTGAAGACTTGCCAAAGATCTTGTCTGAAGACGAGGTCAAGCTGGACATGTGGCACTTTGAGGACGGCCTCCTCCAACCCATGCAAGCAAAGCGCAGCAATCCTGCGAAGGCTTCGCTAACCGTGGCTTACCACCTTGATGTCGATCGCGCTGTGGTGCTTGGCACTCCGAAAAACCCAAGCATGTCACTGCTTACCGATGACGGTTCGCGCGCACTGCTAACAGACGGAACTCCGTATCAAAAACAAGTCACTTGGGATGGTAGCTATAACGACTTCTACATCGTCAACACAGTTGATGGTAGCCGTCAAAAGATCATTGAAGGTCTACGTGGACGCGCCAACCGTTCCACTGGTGGTCGATATGTGATCTGGTTTGATCACCGCGATTATCATTGGCACACCTACGACGTACAGAGCGGTGCGACGCGTAATCTGACCAAGGACATTCCAGTCGCGTTCGACCGCGAACTTGACGACCGCCCAGAGCCACACCGTGCGCACGGCAGTTCTGGGTGGACCGAAAATGACGCTGAGGTCTTACTCAACGATGAATTCGACATCTGGGCAGTCAGCCCCGAAACAGGCAAGTTCCGCTGCGTTACAGATGGCCTTGGTCGTGCCAGCGGCATCACTCTTCGCACTGGAGGACCTGACCTACGCCCCGATGCGGAGCGCGACGACAACGAGAAGCGACGCTGGCTTCGCGACGAACTATCGCTGCGCGCAACGGACACCGCCACATACGCGACCGGGGTTTATGCCGACTCAATCACCGGCATAGCAAAGCCGCGCAAGGTAGTAATGGTCGATTGCTCCATGCGCAGCATGACTAGGCCGCAAGACGCTGACCGTCTATTCGTCACCTACAGCCGCTATGACCAATATCCAGATGTCTGGACCACGGACTTGGCTTTCGACAGCGGCAAGAAACTGACCGATGGCTGCCCAAGCCACAACGAATTCAGTTGGGGTTCGGCCGAACTGGTCAATTGGCGCTCTGATGACGGCATCGATCTAAAGGGCTACTTGGTCAAGCCAGACGGCTTCGATCCAACAAAGAAGTACCCGATGATGGTCTACTTCTACGAACGTAGCTCGCAAGGTATCCACCGCTTCGTCACGCCAAGCATTGGCACATCACCAAACGCAGCCTACTACGTATCCAACGGCTATCTGTGGTTCGTCCCAGATATCGTCTACCGCGATGGCTATCCGGGAGAGTCCTGCGAGAAGTGCGTCGTCTCTGGCGTGCAGCACCTACTCACAAAAGGATTCGTCGATAAGGATCGCATTGGCGCAGCGGGCCACTCATGGGGTGGCTACCAAACTGCCCACCTCATCACGCGGACCGATATCTTTGCAGCCGTCGAGTCGGGAGCACCGGTCGTCAACATGTTCAGTGCTTACGGGGGCATTCGCTGGGGCTCTGGTATGTCACGCCAATTCCAATACGAGCAAACCCAATCACGCATTGGTGGCACGATCTGGGAACAACCAATGCGCTACTGGGAGAACTCACCGCTATTCTATTTCGACAAGGTGCGCACACCCGTCCTGATCCTGCATAACGATCAAGATGGCGCAGTCCCGTGGTATCAAGGAATCGAGTTCTTCACTGCGATGCGTCGCCTGAATAAGGAAGCCTACCTATTCAATTATAATGGGGAAGGTCATGGCCTGCGCAAAAAGCAGAACCAACGTGACTGGACACGCCGCATGCAGGAGTACTTTGATCACCATCTAAAGGGATCTGCAGCGCCTAACTGGATGCGTAACGGCATTCCTTATCACAAGCGTGAAGCGGAGAAGATCCCTCATGCAAAGAGCTACCGCGAAGGCCTGCAATCTGGCTTAATCCAAAGCACAGATAGCAACAACACCAAGCCAGCAGCAACCCAGTCGCCTGCAGGCATCCGCGATAAGAAGTAGCCCCAGTAATCGACAGTCGCGTGGCACAACAGCGACGGCAACTACGCCGCCGCCAACGCCGCCGCCAAAGCCGCCACCACTACCGAACCGCGAAGATCACTCCAGAACGGGCGGCAAGGCCACGGAGCCACCACCAACTTCGCGCGGCATCGGTGCTTTGGTAGCGCGTAACCATTCACGCAAATCCAAAGCCAGTGGTCGCAAGAGATCGGGGCGCGAATCTGCCAAGTTGTTGGCTTCGTTGATGTCGGTAGCAAGATCGAATAGCGACCATGTTCGGTCTTCAAACCAGAACACAACCTTGAGGTCTAACCGTCGCAGACTCGCTGCTGGCGTCGTTCGCCACGTGCCGAGCTTACTGCTTGCCTGAAGATAGCCTGGGAAGTGCCAGTAGAGAGATCGATCAGCAACAGCCTCAGGCTCCATCTTAAAACGACCTGATAGGTCTACACCGTCCAATTGGATGTCGGCAGGCAACGCCGCGCCGGTGATGCTCGCGAGGGTCGGATATAAGTCAAAAGACTGCAGTGAGGTCGCATCCAGACCTCCTGCTTTGACCTTTCCATCCCAGCGGACGATAAACGGCACCCGTGTGCCACCCTCGAACAGCGATCCCTTACCAGACCTAAGCGGCAACTGGTTGGTTACCTCACTACCGCCGCCAATACCGGCTTGGCGATAGCCACCCAGCCCACCATTATCCGACGTAAAGATGATGAGCGTATTCTCTATCAACTTATAGCCGGCGCGCATCGGATCGTCAGTCTCCGACAAGAACTTCATAACGCGACCACAGTTGTCATCCAGGTTCTTCAGCATCGCCGCGTAGCGACGATTGCGGTGACGTGAGCCTAGAGCAGCTTCTGGTGTTGCCGCTAAATCAGCTGGAGGTGCCTCGATCGGGGTGTGCACCGAGTAATGACTAAGGCAACAAAAGATTGGCTTCTTAGCCGCCGCCATCCACGCGATGGCGTCATCGGTCAATCGATCCGCCATGAACTGTTTGGGCTTACCGTTTGCCGGTAGCCCAGGAATAGCAAACGCTCCCTGATCGTCGGCAAAGTTCCGAACCCGTCCAACACCGCCACGATGGTCGCCACCGGCCTGGTGATCAAACCCCTGCTCGGTTGGAGATGCCTGATCTTCGGCATCACCAAGGTGCCATTTGCCAAAGTGCGCGGTCGTATAGCCTGCAGATTGCAGAGTCTCAGCCATCGTTACAAAAGAAGGGCTGAGCGTTGTTTTGTTCGGCGCAGCCGAAAGCTTTCGATACTCCGCTTTGCCGCGATTGCCATCGACGACGGTATAGATGCCGGTTCGAGCCGCCCACTGGCCACTCCACAACGCCGCTCGTGTCGGCGCACAGTTAGGACCGTTGCTGTATGCGTTGGGAAAGCACGTCCCGGCCGCAGCCAATGCATCAAGGTTTGGAGTGCGGTAGTAAGGCGAACCGTGATTGCCGTTGGTCCGGCCCGTGGACAAGTCAGTCCAACCAAGGTCATCAGCGAGGATGAACACGATATTTGGCCGCTGCGACTTGGACTCGGTCTGAGCAGGCAAAGCGATACCTGAAGTCAAAATAATGCACAGACCAACGAAGGTGTAGTTGCTCATCTTTACCTACAGCTAATCGAGTTTGATCGAAGGCTTACCATGATCAGCGGAAAAACATCCCGGCAGAATTGGCTGACATCCAAAAAGGGGCCGCCAAGACCTGTAAATCACACTTACGACAACTAGAAATCGCGAGGAGAGGAGCAAGCCAACCGGAATAAGTCCCACACCTAACGCTTGAGGTTAAACGCTATCATTGAGGAATGCGCATTTTCTCACTCGCTACAGTCTTTGTGGTCGCGGCTGCACTGCTACCAGCACAACAACCCAATTTTGAAGCTGCTGCCGAATACTCTGATGAGAATGCCGGACTAGCCATGCTCGTCTACGACGACGGCAAACTTGTTTTTGAGCAGTACCAAAACGGACACAAGCAAAACAAGACGCAACACATCTTCAGCGGCACAAAGTCGTTTGCGCCGATGGTGGCTCTCATCGCACAGCAAGAAGGCCTACTTCAACTCGATGAAAAGGTCTGTGACACAATCACCGAATGGCAGGGTGACGATGATCGAGAGCTGATCACCATCCGCCACCTGCTCAACTTCACAAGTGGCCTCAAAGACATTGATGACGCCCTGCATTCGCTGCAAGCACGCGACAAGTATGCAGCATCTGTCGCCTGCACCTGCGTGCGCACCCCGGGCGCCCGGTTCCAATATGGATCAAACCACCTAATGGTGTTCGGCGAACTGATGAAGCGCAAGCTAGCCAACGCATCCACCAAGGAGCAGTCCATGCCAAAAGACTTTGTCGCCTACCTCAAAGATAGAGTGCTGGAGCCAATCAACTGCAAGTTTGGTGCGTGGCTACGCGACGCAAAGGGTAACCCGGCACTGCCATACGGCGCTTACATGACCGCGCGCGAATGGGCAAAGTTCGGCCTGCTAGTGCTCAACCGTGGCAAATACGAAGACAAGCAAATAGTCCCTCTCAAGCACTTCGATGAGTGCTTTGTGGGCACAAAAGCAAATCCTCGTTATGGCCTAAACTTCTGGCTCATTGGCAAACGAGCGAATCGTCGAAATGAAGCCATTCCTGCCGACACGGTGACTGCAGCAGGAATGTTCAACCAAAAGCTCTACATCATTCCGTCTAAGAAATTACTCGTTGTGCGAATGGGCCGAACGGGCGCAAGAGTCCGCTACAACGACATGCAGTTCTTGAACGAACTGTTCAGCGAATAGAGTAACTCCTGCGCTACTGCTGTCTCAGACAGTGCTCTGTAGCGCAAGCGCGACCTCATTCACTATCGAGCTCAGGCTGTTGTTTGAGGTATCAATCACAACATCCGCTTGGCGGTAGAGCGGTTCTCGTTCTGCCAGAATGCGGCGAAGATCCAAGAACGCCTGCTCGTTATCAGCCATTGGACGCGTGTCACCCTGGGCAATGACTCTCTGCCAATGGTCTTCGGGAGCAGCCTTGAGCCAGACGGTTCGTGCGTGGCACTGCAACGCTTCGTAATTGTCGCCGTCACTGACAATGCCACCACCAACAGCAACAATGCATGGCTCCCCGGCAAACAAACGCGACAACTCACTTCGCTCGGTAGCGCGATAGTAGGACTCGCCATGCATCTGAAAGATCTCGCCGAGGCTCAAACCACTCGCAGTTTCAATGCACTGATCGAGCTCGATAAAAGGCACAGCCAAATGCTCTGCCAGCAGCGGGCCAACGCTGCTTTTACCGGCACCACGCAGACCAAGGAGCGCTACATGCTGCCGATCGGCCTGGACGACACTTGCTAGCAGCGTCTGCAGCTCTACGCCCAGGGCGCGTGCCAGTGCCAGCACTCGCAACAGCGATGGATTCGCCTGCGCAGACTCAACATCTGCAAGGAAGCGCTCACTAATATCAGCGCGTTCTGCCAAGTCGCGGCGCGACCAGCCACGGGACTTTCGTGATGACCGCACATTGGCGGCCAGCACGTCGAGCAACGGGTCCTGATGACTCAGAAGTGATACCACTCCGTAGTGGTCGTGATCGTCGAGTTTGCTGCTGCTCCGCCAAACAAGAATACTTGACCCTGTTGATTGAAGGCGATCCCCGCAGCGGCTCGGCCAGTGTTTAGCGCCGGACCGGGTGAGAACGAGTTGGTTGCGAGATCGAAGATCTCGGTATCTGCCAACGGGACTGGGGAGAGGATGCTTCCAGCACCGCCACCAGCCAGGATGTATCGCCCGTTACCTAGTGCCCAAGCTTTTTGATTCGCACGGGGCGTTGCGAGCGATCCCACTGAGGTCCACGTGTTGAGAGCCGAGTCATAGATCTCCGCAGCACCAGTTGGGTTACCTGGGTTGAAGGGCAGGATCGACAAGCCATTCATGCCACCGGCCATCAGCCACTTGCCAGGAGCCAACTCAACCGGATCCGCCAGTGCGCGCTCGGTAGCCATCGACGGACCTGAGCCCATTGTGTTGTTGGAAGGGTCATACAAATCGCATGACGAACGGACCGTTGGCAGCCAACCAAAGATGAAATTGGGCTCCCAGCTAGCACCGCCACAAAGCATGATTTTGCCATCGGGACGCTGCAGAGCGACATGCCCAGCACGTGGTTTCGACATCGGCGTAGCCGAGGTCCAAACATCGGCTACGGGATCGTAAATCTCCGTCGAGTCTACAATATCATTGATTGCCGACAACTGCGTTGGCGCAGTCGTCAAGGCGTCAAAGCCACCAGAAACAAAGATGCGGCCGTCGTCCAGCAAAGTGGCAGTATGACCCATTCGCGCCGAGCTCATCGAGGCAACCACAGTGAAGGTGTTCGTTGCTGGATCATACAGCTCACAGGATGCCTGAGGGTTATTGCCCGCATCCACGCCACCGGCCATCAGATACTTGCCGTTTTGCAACTCGGTCATCGTGTGCAAGGAACGCGGAGTCGAAAGCAGCGGGCCATAACTGAAGGTGTCGCTGATTGGATCGTAGATCTCAGTCGTGTTGGTCGCGACTTGAGCCAAGAGCTGTCCACGCGCACCACCGATTACCAGCATGGTGCCATCCGGTCGCGGCAAGGCAGTCGCAAAGGCTCGCTGCTCAAACATGAACACACTGCGATCTTGGAACTCGCCCGAGTTACCAAAGTAGGCAACGCCACCATTGCTCAGACGATCGATGATCGTCGGCAACCACCTCAGTGTGAAAGCCTGGAAAAACAACGGCATGCCTGCAGCAGCCGGTTGCGCTCCCAAGGTCAACTGTTGGGTTCCGACTAGGTTCAGATCCGCCACGACCGGCCAAGCCAACCCAAGCAAATCCAATCCAATCGACAGCGAGCGGGGGTCCGCCGGATCAAAGATCTGGATCGGAGTCGGACCAGCGGTCGTCGACGGCACGATCAGCATCAATTCAAATGGGAACAGTGCTGGGTAAGCCTCTAAAGTCAACGTGCCCGGCATAGAACCGCCAGTCACGTCGAGTTGGAGAGACTGAGCTGTTAACGGCGACAAAGCAGCCATTAGCAGAGACGAGGCAAGAAAGTGACGGCAAGCAATCATTGGGGACTCCTAGGTTGCCTAAAATTATGCACCAGAAAGCGGCTCTTAGGGATCCCCAAGACGAGCAAAATCCCAGCCATCTCAAAGCCAGCAATTTTGCCAAGCGGAGCAACGTAACGAATAGCACACCCTTTGATTACTGGATGAGCGACCTAATAAGCCCAAGACGGCCAATCTGTCGATCATGCGAATGACCTGCCAACCGGCAAGATTGACCATACCATCGACCCACTGGGCGACAGCTGTGACCAAGTCACAAGCCGAAAAGACGACGGTCTACTTCCCAATTCGTAACTACTTCTCACTGCGAACTTAGCCCAAACGAGCGGTGCTAAGGCCATCATGACGGGACGCTAAAGCCTTGCATGAGCTGACGTTTTCGCGAGGATCTCCACAAACATGCCCATCTACACTCGCACCGGTGACGAAGGTCACACTGGCCTCTTTGGCAACCGCCGCGTGCCAAAAGACGACATACGGATCACCGCCTATGGCACCGTTGACGAGCTCAACGCGGTTCTGGGTCTGATTGGAGCTGAAATCGACGCATCGTCTACCTCTGAGACAACCCCAACCCGCCCCCAAATAAAATCGATCCAAGACGCCTTATTCGAGATCGGAGCGGACCTAGCGACCGAAGGCGGCAATGCTTCGGTTGCCAGAGTCGAGAAGGCGACGATCGAGTTAGAGGGCTGGATCGACTCATCAGAAGAGCAACTCCCACAGCTGAAGACGTTCGTCTTACCCGGAGGTGGCAGAGTCGGTTCGCTCCTTCACCTGGCGCGCACGGTCACCCGACGCGCCGAGCGCTACTACTGGACGCTACGTCGAGAAGTAGCGGCGACGCACCCGGTGCCAGATGCGATTGGCATTTACCTCAACCGGCTCTCCGATCTTTGCTTCTCATGGTCACGACTGGCCAATCAAGCATCGGGGATAGCCGATATACCTTGGACGCGATAAGGGCGTTCGCTAAAGGCGCTCCAGCAGGCAATTCGAACGGCTTTTACAGTCCTGCTCGAAACAGATCTGCGGCCAAGTTCGTCGCAACGAGCAGCGCCAGACAACGCTTGTTGTCCAAGCTTGTTGTCCAACTCAGATGCTAGCCAGAAGGCATTGGCCAAGTGAAGCCGTCACCAGCCACATCTAGCCACCATGCTGTTCGAGTCTATGCTGCTTGAGTATCTGCTGCTCGAGTATCTGCTACTCGAGTATCTGCTACTCGGCTTATACCGGCCCGGCAGCCGTGCGGCCGAGGCGGCAAGCGCGGCGCAGCCACATCATCGCCCGCTCGACTTCGCGAGGGCCCGTGACCGGGATCTCAACGAACTCGCGGGAATGCGGGTCACCGTCGTCCGGCATGCGCTTCGCACCGATGATTTTCAGGGCTTCGGTGACCTGCGGTGGAGCGAGCTTGACAACAACGCCCTTCTTACCGAGGTATGCGAACACCTGGCCGCGAACTAGGAAGCAGTCCTTCCCGTCTTTCTTCTCGCGGGTGACGTCTTTCCAGGCGCAGAGTCGCTCGACAATAGTGGCTAGTGGATCCATTGGGCGAAAGAGTATACCGACGAAGGCCTCATTCCGCCAGCGCGGCGACAGCTACAGTCGTCAAAGAGACGCCCCTGGGGCACCTGTCAGGCCACAGAAATCACCGGAACTCTTTTAGCGCAAAACAGCTAGGCGCTGGCCAACCTAGGAATAATTAACCCTACAGGATCCGATCAACGGCGCCAGAGCATGTTTTTCGTGACAAGCCACATCATCGCTGGGTACTCGTCGAGACGCCTCCGCAGGTATTCAATCGCAAGCTCCCAACCAAGCGCAAATGGAACATACAAGCGAGCCTGGACGCCTTGACGCATGATGTCAGCTAAGAACCGATCGCGCGGAACACCATACAGCATCTGTATTTCGAACCGATCTGGCCCAACCCCCACTCGCGGCACGACCTCCTCGAGGAAGCGGCGCACGTAGGCCACATCATGCGATGCAAACTCAACAAAGTGGCCACGCTTAAGCAGACGCTCGGCGCAAACCAGCATGCGCTCTTTCATCTCTGCCTTCTGCGTCAGGGCAACTTGTGACGGCTCCTGGTAGATGCCGATGACCAAACGGACGCGCATGCCCTCGGGCAGGTCGGCAATGTCTTGTTCGGTGCGATGCAGTCGCGTCTGCAGCACGCAACCCACATTGCGCAGGCCTTCGGCGTGCATCACTCGAAGGGTCTCTAACGTAAAGTCGGTCCACTGACGGCCCTCCATGTCGATAGATACCTGGACGTCAGCAGCAGCTGCCTTTCGGGCGATGTCTAGCATCGCTTCACGAGAGCCTGCCGCATCGCCGCCTTCGTGCAGCGGCGAAGTCGTGTATGACGACGGCTTCAGAGACAAAGTTGGCCTATCTGCGGGAGCCATCTTCGCAGCCGCATCCACCATGTCGAGATAGGCCTGCAGGTTGCGTTGCGCCTGTTCAGGAGCCTTGATGTCTTCGGCTAGCAAATCAAGCGTAGACACTAACCCCATGTCCTTACGCAACTTGACGACGACCTGCATGGCCTTAGCCAAGGAATCGCCGGCCACATAGGGCTTCGCAAAGAAGCGCACCATAAAAGCAGGGATGATTCGAATGAGAGGATTCACTGCACTGCCGATCATGCCAAGCGATCGCCTAAGATGCCACCTGACTTCGAGTTGCCTCAGGTGCCGATTACATCGGACCGATAAGACGGAAGGAGAGGAAGTCGCCGGGTGGCGATCAAAGCGAAGCTATGCGCATCACATTACTTGTTGAGATTGCGGACCAAATCAGAGGTGGCGGCAAGCTGGCATTGGAAAATGCCAACTCACTGAGCCGTAACGGACACCAAGTCACGGTAGTAAGCCGATCTACGCCACCGGACTGGATGAAGTTGGAGTGCCAATTTTTACAGGTCTCGGACTTCCGCCCGGCAAACTTACCCGATGCAGACATAATCATTGGAACGCACTGGAGCACGGTTCCCTGGATTGCTAGCGCGGGCCCAGCAAGCGGTAGACCTGTGCACTTATGCCAGGGATACGAGGGCGACAACCCAGAAAACGAAGCGGTGCGTGACCGCATCGAAGCCACCTATCGCCTACCTGGTCTGCACCACATCACGATCTCCCCGCATTTGACCGCATTGCTTCGGGATCGCTTTGGCATCCGCGCACATGAAGTTCGCTACGTAGTTGATCACGACATCCATAAGCCAACCCATAAGCGCGTGGCCCAATCCCCGCTTCGTGTCGGCCTCGTTGGCCCATATCAGGCCCCGCAGAAGGATCTGGCAAGCGGCTACGAAGCTTGCCATATCGCCCATAAAGCTGGCCAGAATCTGATTCTCGTTCGGGCATCCACAACGCCTCCAGCACCGGAAGAAGAACAGGACCTACCATTCCCAGTTGAATGGCATCAGCAACTGCCTCCAGACCAGATGGGGGATTACTACCGCTCACTAGACATCTTCTTGGCTACTAGCAGCGGCGCAGAGGAAGATTTCTTCCTACCGGCCATCGAAGCAATGGCCTGTGGCGTGCCATCGATACTCACCGACATCCCGTGCTTTCGTAATCACGAGAGGCTCGTTGGTCATAATCGCTACGCGCTCTTCGTCGATCCAAAAGATCCGACAGCAATGGCCGAATCGCTGGTCTTGGCCGGTGCACTCCCCGACATTCGAACCGCACTACGCGCAGGCGGCATTGAAGTCGCAAGCCACTACAACTCAGAATGTCACGGCGAGCAACTAGAGGCAGCACTGCAAGAAATCGCCACCACAAGCACCGAGCAGCGAACCGCTGAGCTGCAGTTGCTAGCAAGAGATACGCAGACCCATCAACCAACAAACAGCTTGCCCCTGACCACCGACTACTTGGCTGATCCTGACCAATCGAGCGACTACAAAGACTTGCAAGACTACGCTGCGACGTCTCGCGATCTGGCATCAGACATAGCGGCACTAACGAGCAAGGTCTCGCAAGAATATGCGCACGACGATGAAGACCACATCATGCGTCTGCTGAATGACCTCAAGGATATTGCGCAACAAGAAAAGGTGAGGGGCCATGACCGCAATGCCGCTCGACTGCTTGCGGCAGCACAATGCCTCAATGACAACAAAGAAACTGACGTTGCTTCGAGCACAACATCGCGCTTAACCAGAGGAAACGCCGAGCAAGCACTAAACCTTTACGATGAGCGACTCAGCTCAGGCGAAGACAGTGAAGAGCTGCATACCGGCCGTGGCAACGCACTACATGCGCTTGGTCGAATTCAAGAAGCCGCCCAGGCATTTCGTGCGGCGCTCGCAGTTGGCACACGCACGCCAGATAACTACAACCGCCTCGGAGTGGTCTTGTATCAAACCGGTGATCTAATAGCAGCTCGACAAAGCTTTGAGCGAGCGCTCGTGCTCGACCCACACCACGTCGACGCACAAGCTAATTTGAGCACGATGCCGGCAGCCTAGTGAAACGTCAGGGGCGTCAAACAACCCTCTGAACACCAGCGGCGCGAGATGCCCGCTGCACCGTCAATCAGAGCGCATTCAGCAAAGCTGCGTGGATGCTACTCACCATAGCTGAAGGTGTATTGCACCGAGACTAGCCATGGGCCGTAGCAACCTCGCCGGCATCCCCAGCCTCAGGCGGTAGCTCGGCAGCAAGAGCTATGACTTTTTCCTCAGCGTCGTCAACATCGCAGGAATCCCAAAGGACATCTGCTAAGCGGGCATGCACTTCCTTGCGAGGATCACGCAATACTTGCTCAAGCAACGACAGCCCCTCCTCGATTGGCATGCGGGTCTGCATCAGCGGATGGTCCTTCGCAGACGCAACCCACTTCTCATCAGAAAACGGGCGGTAGCGACAGAAGAAGTCCAAGTGCCAAGGCAAGAACCGCATGGTTCGTTCACGACCCTTCTCATCCTCACGAAAGTGCTCTTTGAGTTTCTTGGTGAAGTCCATGTAAACCCCAAGTCGCTCTTTAGCAGTTGGCTCCCAAGCCTTCTGCTCGGCGATCTCGCGGAAGATCCAAGGCTTGATCAAAGCACCGCGACCAATCATCACAGAGGCGACACCACTTTCCTGCCAGCGATCGCGCACTTCATACCAAGTCAATAAATCGCCGTTACCGATTACCGGCACGGTGCGTTCAGCTGCGATCGCAGCGATCGCATCCCAATCGGCCGCACGCGAGTAGCGCTGGTCCTTGGTGCGCCCGTGAATGAACACCGCCTTCGCTCCAGACTCCTCACAAACGCGGGCTACTTCGCTAGCATTCTGTTCTTCCGTAGACCAGCCGAGCCGAATTTTGACCGTTACCGGCACCGAGATGCCGGCAACCATGCCCTCGACCAATCGCGCCAACTTCTTCGGCTTCCGCAAAAGGGTCGCGCCCATGCGGCGCTTGACGATGTCGTGAATTGGACAACCGCAATTTAGGTCAACCCAACTAGCTCCTCTGGCGACAGCTTCTTCGCCGGCACGGACAGCGTCATCAATTCGCATAGCTGCGATTTGGGCACCAAAGCATGACTCATCGTCATGCTTACGCAGCAATGCTAGCTCGCTGCGACTGCGCTTAACGATCTGATAGGCATACGCCATCTCGCCCATAGTGACGTGGCAACCGTGCTCCAGACACAATCTACGGAACGGCAGATTGCCGCCTTTCGTCAAAGGAGCGAGAAAGACACGGTTACGGAAGTCCATTGCGATCATGCTGGCTGTTTGCACACTCGCTTTCCATCGCTGCTATCTTAGATCTGCCACTCTCGGCACACTTACAAACATGCAACTGTCTCAACTGATCGCCTCAGGTCTACTGATCACGGCATTCGGAATTTTCTGCAGCGGTGACGCAACCGATGAAATTCCTGACAAAAATGACGTGAGTGCGACCGCACCAAACCTCGCGACGCAAATTCCTCTGGAGAGCAAGACAACTGCAAGCGGACATTACGTGCTCGTAGTCGAAGGCAACCGCAATGGCCTGGCGGTGACATTTGCTCGCAAGAAGGCTGACCAATGGGCCGGGATTCCCAAGGGCCTGTCGAGCAATTGGCGGGTGTCGATTCTCGACGACAAACGCCAAGAGCTTGCCAGCATTCCGATAGATGTCAGTTCTTTTGCAACCGACGCCCAGTCCGTCGGCCAGCCACCACGTGTGCAGGGATGCATGGTAGTAGACTCAAAAATTGGCTTGCTGCTAAATGTGCCAGCATTCGCAACAGCAGCGAACTACGTATTTTCTCGCTCCGAACCAAATGGCGAAGTTACCAAACTAGGCACAACCAGCGGACCAGCTGTTCGCGAACTTGCAGGAGGTGGACGATGAGCTGCAAGCACCTACTTCGTCATACTGCCTGTGCGAACATCGCACTGCTTGCCGCACTGCTTGCCGCACTGCTTGCGAGCCCAGCGGCCACACAAACGGTATCCACTGTAATAAGCAACGGTACAACGCAGACACGCTATGACATGGTGATCCTCGGCGATGGATACCAAGCGAGCGAACAAGGGCAGTTCAATCAAGACGTCCAGACGTTCCTGACTGCGCTGTTCCAAAAGCAGCCCTACAATCTCTTCTCGCAATATTACAATGTGCACACGGTCTTCCGAGCCAGCACTGAAAGCGGCGCAGACCGACCCGATGAGAGTCCCCCCGTATTTGTGAACACTGCTTACGAGGCGACCTACAATTTTGGTGGTACCGACAGGTGCCTTTACATCCAAAATACGTCACAAGCTTTGGCAGATGCAGCGTTGGCGCCAGCAACAGAGGGACGCGTTTTGGTGATGGTCAACGACTCACGTTACGGCGGCTGCGCATCACAATTTGCAGTCAGCTATAACGGCAGCCAAATGTCCGAAGTGCAAGCGCACGAACTCGGCCACAGCCTCGGTCAACTCGCCGATGAGTATGAGTATTCTGGCCAAACATATAGCGGGTCGGAACCGTCCTCAGCCAACATCACAACATCACCAACGGGACAGAAATGGTCTATTTGGCAAGGTACACAGGGAATTAGCGCCTTCCAAGGCGCTGGCTACAACCAGTTTGGACTATACCGCCCACGTAGCAATTGCCTGATGCGATCCCTTGGCCAAGTGCTGTGCCGCGTCTGCCAAGAAGGCATCGTCAAGATCACAAACTCGGTCGCAAACGTCATCACGTCGACGAATCCATCCACCCAGACATTGATGGTAAGTCGGCCAAACTTACAGAGCTTTTCATTCACGCACTTTGTGCCGACTTCGAACAACCCATTGATTGAATGGGAAATCGACGGAGTCGTGCAACCAGGCGCGAACACAAGCAGCTTTAGCCTGGATTCAAGTCTGTTAGCACTCGGCCCCCACACGGTGAACGCTAGGGTCATTGATCAATCGGACCGCGTCCGCTCGGATCCGGCACTACTGATGCAAGAGGACTACACCTGGCAGGTGCAAATCAGTGATCCAGGGCTGAGCCAACTGCGCATCCCACAGATGCTCAGTGACTTAGTTTTTGTCAATCCGGGCACCACCGTGACGTTCACGCCAACGATCGTTAATGATGGCCCCGCCATTGCTGGCGCCTTCAGCCTCGAGTTATTCATGTCTTCAAGCGCTTCCGGATGGACAACGCAAGACACCTACCTCGGCCGGCTCGACATCCCTGGACTAAACCCTGGGCAACAGACCAATGGTCTGCAGCTCTCGACCCAGCTGCCATGGAGCATGCCGCTTCAAACAATGTTCGTGCACGCTGTGGTAGATAGGCTGAACGTGATCAACGAAAGCGACGAGACGGACAATCAGCTGGCGCGTGTGCTGTTTGGCCAGGCCGGCGCATGCAATACCGGCTTAGAGTTTCAAGATCCGCTAGTCACTCCATTTGCTGGTACAATGTCATTGGCTGTAGGTGGAAGCTTGCATCCAACAGTCATCGCACCATGCGCGACTCCATCAGCGTCGCTCTACCTAATCGCTTGGACAGGGTCTGGAACATCACCAGGAACCCAGGTGGGAACAGGTCTAACCCTGCCACTCAATGTCGACAGCCTGACCCAAATCGGTCTAAACGGCCTCAATGGTGCTATTTTCGGCAGTTTCTTTGGAGTCTTGGATGCTCAGGGCGTTGGCCGAGCGCAATTTACATTGCCACCAACTACGGCAATTCCAACTGGCACAACGAACTTCGCGACGGTGCTACTTGGCACCTCTCAGCTGTTTGATGCGGTAAGCAACTCCATCGAGTTGACGCTGCTGCAATAGAAAAAGCCAATGACTGGCGGCAACCACCAGCCGCCAATCAGCATGATGCCTAAACGAACGGACCACTTACTGCAGCAGCAAGAATCCGACTGGATCGCCAACTACAGCAGTCTCAATCAATTCGTCAGTCGCTTCTATTTCACGATCTTCCGTAACAGCAAGATCCAAGAACCAAGCGACCTCCTCGGCGGAAGTCGTGATGCATGCGTGGCGACTCAGGACCGAATACAGGCCGCGGGCTAGCTCACGCACATCTTCTCGTTCCTTTGCGAATTGATCGAGATCGAGCTGCACTGGCGGCAACCTTCCATAGGCAACCGCACTGACCGATGGCCAAATTTCTGGATCCGTAAAGACGCTAATGCAGCCGAGGTGATCGAAAGCTTGGTCACCAGCAACCTCTCTAGCATCACCGGTCTCGTAGAATAGCGTCACATGCGGCGCCGCCTTCGCCAGAGCCGCATTGAGTATGTCACACTCCTCGCCATTTAGATTTGCGGCTACTACTGATCGCTTGAGGAGCAAAACCTCTGCAAGCATCACTGGCAATTCAGCAACGCCAGCACCAACCCACAATGACGTACCCTCAGGCTTCACATGATGCTCGAGTCGCCTCGCCAACAAAAGCCCTAGCTCGACGGCTAACTTGCGCCGATCTTGCCAATGCTGCTCGCCGTCTTCATGAAAATAAATCTCGCCGAGACCAGCCCAATCGATGGCATCGAACACCTTCTTGACAAGCTTCTCGACTTCGAGCCAATCGTTTGGAGAAGGACTCATGCGCCGCTCCACAGAGCACCGAGCGCCTTCAACCGTGGCCACGCAAAGATGCCGGTCTTATGACCATCGCTCCACGTGAACGAGAGCGCATATCGCCCCACAAGCTCGGCACCGAGCAAAATAATGTCCGCGCTGACCGTACTCGGATTTAGCAGCGGTTTACCGGTGCCCTCCTCAACGCAGCTGGCACACGGACACGACAAACGTAGATCTCGGGCCTTGTAATGAGATACATCGCCATCCTGCCACTCGATACGAAAGTGGGTTGGCGAAACGAGATCAGCCTTCTTCGGAACTGGATTGTCCATTGGTAATGACCGAGCCGCTTGCGATTCCCCGGACGATACCGGACAAGAATAGACATGCGAATGGGTGGCCTCATTCTGGCAGGCGGACGCAGTCGACGCATGGGTCGACCGAAAGAGTCTCTACCAATTGCCAACACAACGATGCTTGACTGGCAGTGCCGGACCCTCATGTCCTGTACGGAAGTGGTCGTAACGGTCGGTCGAGATCCCAGTCAACCACTACCCACAATCCCGGCTGAGGTCGACATAACCATGGACGAACTACCTGGTGAAGGCCCGCTCGCAGCCATTGTTGCGGGGCTAAAGCGCTTTCGTGACCACCATGGGTTCACCGAACGCGATGCCGTAATGACGGTAGGCTGCGACCAGCCATTCATCACTCCGGCCACGATTCGATGGCTCAGTGGCCAGCTTGGCGATGCCGACGTGCTCATCCCGCAGGCCAATAATAAATTGCAGCCACTTACCGCAATCTATCGAATTGCTGCACTTAAGGTCGCCGTCGAGCTCCTGGACAGCGGCGCTCGCCGGCCCCGAGAAATCGCTGCGGCCACTACCAGCCGGGTCCTTACGGAGGGTGAGTTGCGAGTTCATGACCCCAAACTAAGGTTCCTTCGCAATCTCAACAGCCGCGAAGACTACGAAGCCGTTCGCAAAGAACTCGACCTCTAATGCAACCCGATCCCTGATGACGGACCCTAGCATTGGCACAACTAACCCCATCAAAGTGGCTGTCGAGCACCAGCAATACATCTGAGTACTGTGAGTTGACGCTCATGCCGCTACAACGGGCGGCACGTGACGGATACCGAAATCACCCCGCGCTGCTACCGCTGCCTGCGTCCGCAGACTCTGTGCTATTGCAAAAGCATGCCTACGGTGCCCACCGATACGCGTGTGGTCATTCTGCAGCATCCGCATGAACGCACCCATCCATTCGGCACTGCACGGTTAGCGCGCATGTGCATGCCCAATGCATCGGTACATGTTCCAGTGCCAGGCTTTAGCGGCACGTTGGCCAAACCCATAGACGTGGCCGAAGATGCTGCCGTGCTTTTCCCACATCCTGATGCGGACGATCTAGCAACCATCCCTGAGACCGAATGGCCATCGACTTTGATTGCGATCGACGGCACGTGGGCGCACGCCAAGCGCCTATATCGCGAGAACACTTGGCTACATGGCCGCCGTCATGTCCGACTACAACCGACTTCACCTAGCAACTACCGGATTCGAAAAGAGCCGAAGCCCGAATACATCTCGACGATCGAAGCAATCGTTGAAGCACTACGTATCATCGAGCCATCTAACAATCGACTCAACGAATTACTGCGCGCGTTCGATCTGATGGTGGACCAGCAAATCGCACACCGCTCATCGCGTGTATCGCGTCGATTCAGGTCAACTCGCATTCGCGAATCACGAGCTCTATCTGAAGAGTTACGCGATCCACAAATGGTAGTGGTGTTCGCTGAGTCTGGACGCCCCGGAGGTGCTGATACTCGAGAGCGAGAGCTGATTCACTGGGTCGCCGCTCGTATCGATACCGACGAAACATTCGAAGCAATCATCAAGCCAAGTTTCCCCCCCACCGAGGAGCACCTTTCACACCTAGGCATCGACCTCGATGACTTAAACTCAGGATGTACTCCAAATGAAGCGAGGCAAGCATTCTTAGACTTCCTGCCGGATGGCGCCCCTATAGCCGCCTGGACCGACACGACACTTCAATGGGGGCAACACATGCTGCCGGATTCGTTCACTCCAGTGATGCTCAAACACAACTACTGCAACGTCCGGCAACGGAGTTCGGGATACTTAGAAGATGTCGTCAAACGCGAAGACTTGCCCGATATCAAACTACCTTGCGTTGGCCGTGCCGGCGCCCGGCTTCGCAACGCACTGGCAGTAGCTAAGTGGCTGCAAATACAAAAGTCTAAGTAGCGCTAACTCAAGCCAAACGAACTGAGCTGAAACCCATAATTCGATTCGCTTGCCGCAGCCAGACATCCATGCCGGATTCTGTGATCCAAGCCATTCCGACTGGCACCACGATGACACTGCTGTAGGTTGCATCAAATGCAACTCACTGTGCTTGGCTCCGGCACTGCAGTTCCAGTTCCCGACCGCTTTCCGGCAGGCTACCTAGTGGAGCATGCCGAACACCGCATAATGGTCGACTGCGGCCCAGGCACACTGCGGCGCTTAGCTCAGACGTCTACAACTCCAGCTACGCTTGATGCTGTCCTACTGACGCACTACCACACAGATCACTGCGCTGACCTAGCTGCGCTACTGTTTTCGTTACGCTCCCCACATCTCAATCCAAGACCACCGCTCACGATCTACGGTTCGCCTGGACTAAAGCGGATGGTCCAGTTGCTAACGGAAGCTTGGCCATGGCTGAGTCCCAAAAATTACGAACTACACTTGGTCGAGTTAAACCCCGGCACATTCTCTGCTCACGGATTTGAAATCACCTCCATACCGATTCGCCATACAGCGCAGAGCCTTGGCTATCGAATCCGCGCCGGCAACGGCCTGCTAGCACTGTCCGGAGATGCAGACACCTGTGAAGAACTAGTCGACCTCGGGCGTGACGCGGACGTCTTTGTCTGCGACAGCGCCGCACCGGACGATCTGAAAATTGACGGGCACCTGACGCCTGGACTAGCTGGTCGATATGCCGAACGTGCTGGCGCACGCGAGTTGCTCTTGACGCATTTTTACCCAGAATGCGAAGGCTACGACCTGATAGCTGAAGCCAGCGCACACTTCGCTGGCAAAGTGACCCTCGCTGTAGACCTCATGTGCTTGCCGGTCGGCAATCACACAGTGGCGAGGTAAGCGCGTAGTTTCGATTCGGTTGCAGCAGCAACTGCTTCCAAACGTGGCAGCTGCTCTGAGCAACTTTCACCGGCGAGGCCGGCGGCCTCCAACTCAGCCAGCAAACCGTGCATGCGCGCCGCGCAAACCACACCAGCGGCGCCCTTGAGCGAATGGGCTAGCTCAGCTTGCGCTGAGCAATCACCCGCCTGTAGGGCCTCGATCAAACTCTCGACACTCTTAGGCAGATCGTTAAGGAACACTTCACATAGTCGAGCAACAAGCTCTTGCTGACCATCGACTAATTCTAACGCCGCTTCGAGGGAGAAAAGCGGCACAAGACTGTCGGCTTCATTTCCGCATTTACTAATGCTGGTGCTATGACCCTGAAGTAAGTCCGCAATGGCAGTGAATAGATCTATTTTGCGGAATGGCTTACCAATAATTCCTTGCATACCGCAAGCCATCACCGCGCTTGCATTCTCTGTCGTGACATCCGCAGATACTGCGACAATAGGTTTATCAAATCCTGATGCTCGCATGGCCCTCGTAGCGTCAAGACCCGACATACCAGGCATGTGGCAATCCATCAGCACTAAATCAGGAGACGACTTCGCAACCTCCATGATGGCTTCGATTCCATTCTCAGCGAACAGCAGCTTGCAGCCAACATCCGCAAGCATCGACTCACATAGGGCTCGATTGATCGGATGATCGTCGACGATCAAGAGTGTCATACCTGTCAGGTCCAAGTCGATTTCCGCGCTCGAAGCACTGTGGTATTCAGGCTCGCAAGCCTTGTTGATAGTCGTAAAGACAAACGTCGTCCCTTGATCAACTTCTGAGCGAACTGAGATCTCGCCCCCCATACATTCTACAAGCCCCTTAACAATCGAAAGACCAAGTCCCGTGCCCCCATATCGACGCGTGGTAGCGGCATCCGCTTGCTTGAATGCTTCGAAGATGCAGAGAGCAGCTTCATCCGTCATTCCGCAGCCAGTATCGCTTACATACCACGTAGTCAAAAGATCATGATCTTTGTGCTGCACTTCAGCGCGTATCGATACTTGACCACTTTTCGTGAACTTGACGGCGTTACTCAGCAAGTTGCTAAGCACTTGACCGACGCGATGAGAGTCGACAAGCATCCAGGTCGGTCCATCCGCGATTACTTCGCTGATTAACTTCAAACCCTTTTGCGCAGCAGCAGCCTCAAATGACGAAGATGCTGCGTCGACGATATCTTTGACTGAGGCGGGACTAAGCTCGACTTCGAGCCTACCCGACTCAATGCGTGAGAAGTCTAGAACATCTCCGATGACCCTGAGTAATCGAGCTGCAGATGTTTGGCATTGATCAATCAGTCGCCGCTGCTCGAGATCCAAGTGGGTTCCCGTCAACGCCTCGATCGTACCACCAAGACCATGGAGGGGAGTACGTAGCTCATGACTCATTTGCGCCAAAAAGCCTGTCTTTGCACGACTGGCTGCCTCAGCATCTTCGAGCGCCACACGAAGGTCCGCAGTGCGCGCCTGCACCTCAGTTTCCAATGCCGAGTTGTGCTCTCTAAGACGTTCGTTGGCTTGATAAAGCTCACGCGAACGGTCTTCGATAATCCTCTCTAGCTCGGCATTGCGCGACTTTTCACGCGCGAGTCGTCTCTCCCACCTAGCCTCATCCATCTTGATTACTTGTAGCCATCGCTAGAAATTTGAGTTCGTAAGTGCATCGCTTGTCGCCTTTGTGAGTACAGGCGGTTTGCTCAAATTCGATTGGCACACCAAAGTGCTCGCCAACTCCGGCCAGCAGACCTTCCAAAAAGCTGCACAAGCCACGGGCGGACTCGTAGTGCAGCGTCAACTTGTTTGGATCATCTTCATTATTGTCGAAAAACAGATTCGGCGGGGCAGCACCCGACATCAGTTTCTTGACTTCAACATGGATGATGTTGTGAACCGACAGCAGCAACTCACGCGGATGATCGACACCCTCTAGAAAATTAGGGTAGCGGGACGTCAAGCCGCCAAATGCGAACTTGCCAAACGCCTGAAGGGCGACAGGAGGCTCAATCGAAAGCCGCTTACATGCGGCCATCAACAACGCCACAAGCCATTCGTCGGGATAGGTTTTAGGCCCAACAATATTTTCAGTGACCGTGCCTCGACAGTCATCGAGCAAGCCTTCAAATGTCTCAACACCAAAGTTCTCGACAATGAAGTCTTCGAAGATTCCAAAGATTACACCTTTCATAAAGCAGCCCCTCCATCGCTGAAGCGAGTAATGACATCACCAAAATAATGAGTAGTCGCATTCATCGCAGGAAGAGACGGCCTTGGTGACAAGCCGACTTTTCGTTCGCCCATTGCCCTTGCCACGCCCCAGCGCACGTCAAAGACCCCGAACTCTGCAGCTCCATATATGCTGTTAGCGAGACCAATCGTCAGGCAACCCACCCGCCATTGCTCGGAATCGCGGATCATAGTGAGATCATCGACGGCGATACTCGCCTTATCGAGTGAGCAGGACTGCTCAGGCAGATCGCTGACCCCACGGTTCGCGGTCAGCGTATGAATGGTCTCGGTACACCCCATAGCAACTTCTTTACTGAGTAAATCGGCGCAAACAGGACCTCAGCGTGAGTCTCAAATTGACACACGTCAAAAAAGTAGCGTTGCAAATTACACCGTCGAAAAACTGTACATCGAAGCGGTGCAGGATCTCCGGATCTCCGCCGCCCTAGACAGCAGCAATGACCTGGGGCGACCTTTGGCAGCGGACAGCCCGGTAAAAAGGCAATTAACCCAGCACAGGAACCGGCCTGCACCAGCAACCTACAACACCATCAACCCGTCGAAACTCGGTCCGCAGCATCTCTCCAATTGACGACTTTCAGCCGTTAACTGGACGAAATCACACTCAAAAAGCATAGAAACGGCCCCTGATACGGTTCTCTCTTGATCCTTTCGAACCGGCTCGCAATCCTGCTACCGCTAAAAGTTCACTGAGCCAAAAGAACATAATGTCGTCCACCACTGAGAAGCACGTTTTTCAAGCCGAAGTCAACGAGGTCCTATCCCTCGTCGTCAACTCGCTCTACTCCCACCGAGAGGTGTTCCTTCGGGAGCTAATCAGCAACTCTGCAGATGCACTCGACCAACTTAGTTTCCGCGCCCTTACCGAGCACGGCCTACTTGGCGAAGACACCGAATTGAGGATCGAGCTGATCTGCGATGAAGCAGCAGGCACACTGACGATCCGCGACAACGGTGTCGGCATGACGCGCGACGAGATGATTGGCAACCTTGGCACGATCGCGCGCAGCGGCAGCAAGAAGCTAATGCAATCGCTGTCCGCTGAGCAAAAGAAGGATGTGTCCTTGATCGGCCAATTCGGTGTTGGCTTCTACTCGGCCTTCCTCGTCTCCGACTCGGTGACCGTCACCTCCCGCAAGGCCGGCAGCGATGAGAGCTGGACATGGGCAAGCGAAGCAAAAGGCGACTTTGAAATCGGTCCAGCCAAACGCGAAAGCCGCGGAACTGACATCACCCTCAAACTCAAGGAAGACGCAAGCGACTACATGAAAGAGTGGCCTCTGCGCGAAGTTGTGCGCAAGTATAGCGACTATGTCCGCTGGCCAATCCAGATGGAAGTCGAGCGCACAACCGGCACAGATGAAGACAAGAAGACGGAAAATGAAATCGTCACGCTTAATCAAGCCAGCGCTCTGTGGACTCGCTCGAAAAGCGACATCGTCGATTCCGACTACACAGAGTTCTACAAGTCGCTTTCGCATGACTGGCAACCGCCGCTGGCGTGGACGCACTTCAAAGTTGAAGGCACCCATGAACTAGCAGGCCTGCTCTACATTCCAGAAAAGGCGCCCTTCGATGTTGTTGACCGCGGCAAGAGCGGCATCAAGCTATTCGTCAAACGCGTCTTCATCATGGACGACGCCCAAGAGATCGTGCCGGAATGGCTGCGCTTCATGCGCGGAGTGATCGACAGCGAAGATCTACCGCTAAACGTGTCGCGCGAGATCTTGCAAAAGGACGCAACGACGCGGTTCATTAAGAAGCAGGTCGTCGCTAAATCGCTGACGTTGCTCGAAGAACTAGCGGCAGAGGGTGAAATAGAGCGCGCCGTAGAGGGCGCTGCAGAAGACGCCGAGAAGCAAAAGATCAATCGATACGACCTGTTCTACAGCGAGTTCGATCGCAACTTGAAGGAAGGCGTCTATCACGAGCAAGACTCCCGCGAACGACTTGCCAACCTTCTCCGCTTCAACACCACACATGATGACAGCGCCAAGATGACCAGCCTGGCCGACTACGTGTCGCGCATGGGCGAAGATCAGAAGACCATCTACTACGTCGCCGCAGACAGCCTAGCAGCAGCTAAGGCCAGCCCCCACATCGAAGCACTTAAGAAACATGGCAATGAAGTGTTGCTGATGACTGAAGCTATTGACGAGTGGGTCGTCGACGCTCTGCGCGAATATGAAGGCAAGCAATTTGTGTCAGCCGCGAAGGGCGCGCTTGATTTGCCCGAGAGCGATGAGGACAAGCAGAAGAAGGAAGAGATCGAGAAAGAACTAGCACCAGTGCTAGAGCGAGTTCAAACCGCACTCGACGAATGCGTCAAGGCGGTAAGGATTACCGATCGCTTGACCGACTCACCTGCATGCCTTGTCAATGATGAGGGCGCCATGAGCGCACGCCAAGAGAAGGTGCTGCGCGAAGCAGGCCACGACGTCCCCAAGCAAAAGCGCATCCTCGAACTCAACGCAGAACATCCCGTGGTCAAAAAGCTGCAAGGCCTCAGCGAAGACGACAAGTTTGCTGACTGGTCAGCACTGCTCTACGATCAAGCACTACTCGCCGAAGGCACTCTGCCAGGTGACCCTGCTGCGTTCAGCAAGCGACTCACGTCCCTGATGGCGGGCAACTAATGGGTAATCTGACTGCTGATCAAGCAATGAAGCTCTTGCAGTGGCGATATGCCGTCAAGAGCTTCGACAGCAATAAGAAGATTCCTGAGGATGCGTGGGACGCGCTTCAGGAATCCCTGCTACTGGCTCCGTCATCATTTGGATTGCAGCCATGGAAGTTCATCATCGTCGATGACAAAGACCTTCGCGAGCAGCTTCGTGCTGCTTCATGGAATCAGGCGCAAGTGACTCAGGCGGACCGCTATGTCGTATTTGCAGCACTTCGAACGACGACTGATCATGACGTTGACCGGCTGATGCAGCGCACCAGTGACGTACGCGGAACGCCTATCGAATCACTCGGCGGCTACCGCAACGTCATTGCCGACTTCCTCGTCAAGGGCTGGGCCGCTAAAGATCTTTTCGGCTGGAATGCGCGACAAACCTACATCGCACTCGGACAGTTGATGACAACTGCGGCTGCGATGGGCATCGACACCTGCCCGATGGAAGGAATCGACGTGCACGCATATGACGAAGCACTGACCCTCAAAGATACTCGCTACGCAACACTTTGCGCCTGCGCAGTAGGCTATCGCTCGGATGAGGATAAATACGCAGCGGCCGCCAAGGTTCGCTACCAGCGCGACGAAGTGATTGAGCGGCGCTAATGCCAGTGGCCTGCGTAAACGCAGGCCACGAACTGAATCAACGACCTAGCAGTCAGCGACCTACAGGTAAGTGTAAGTGGTCGAGGCGGAGCAGCCGCCGGGGGTCGTAATCACTACCGGCTGCACGCCAACCGTGCCAGGTGGAACATTCATCGTAATGACGCCTGAACTTGCCGAAAGGATGCTTGCTGGGTTGCCACCTACCGTGACCGTAGAGCCAGCTGAGAAGCCCGAACCCTGCACGATGAACACTCCACCACCCGCTGCGGGGCCTTGGCCCAACACGGTGTTAGTGACAGCTGGAGTCGGGTTCATCACGGCACTAACAGACTGACCATCCGGATTGGTTAGAACCAACGTCGAGTCGCAGACTAGACCGGCAGGATATGCAAACTGAACGGAACTGGATGTAACGGAAAGCGGCGCAACTGCTCCACCCGCAATTGTCAGCGACAACCCAGGCACAAAGCCTTCACCGGCAATCGTGACTGGTCCGCCCGCAGTCGTACTCAGAGGGGTGACCGCATTAATCGTTGGCGGGCCAACCTGCAAAACAGCCAATTCCACCGCGTTGGTCAAGCCAACGGTCAGCGGCGACGCCGTATCGAATGTGACCGCCTGCATGGTCATCTCCAACGGGAACGTAATGATTCCAGCGGGAATGTTGATCGAGTGCGGCGTCGGCAGTGCCGGCAATAAGCCTGTGCTGACGCTAAAGACATTCGCAAGCAACAACTCAGCAGGGCTCAGCGGAAGCATCGGAAAGCATGCATTCCCGAAACCAAGATTGGTGCCAATAGCACCTGGTTGCGGCAACAAGGAACCTACCAAGACATAGGGAGCACCTGCGCCATATGCCGGCGGATTGGCAACGTCGATGCTAAACGGTTGATGCGTAGCAATCTCAACTCGACGGGAAAATCCGCCGACACTGCCATCAATCGTAAGCGTGTCGTCGCCAAGCGTACCTTCATAGCAAGGGTCATTGAATGGCGTCGAAACCCAGTCCCAGGACAGAATGTCGACCTGCTCAGACAAAGCCAGCGTAGCGCCAGTTGTCGCACAGAAACCTGCAAAGCCAGTGCCAGAAGCTGAGCCTATGCCACCAATAGAGTTTCCGCTCAGTAAAGTGCCGCCCGTGACCAAGTCATATGGGCGCGACAACAGCGGCGTTGGCGAGTTGTCGTAGTAGACCTCAATCGTTCCTGGGACGTAGACCACGCGCACCGTGTGAATCTGCCCGTTCACGAAATTAGTTGGCGCAGTGATTCGACCAATCGACCATGACTCAGCTTCGTTGTTACCCAACGCACCACGAGTATGGATAGTCAGTTCGTTGTTGCTGGTATCGCCCAAGAAATTGTCCCGGTAGGTGTCGAGCTCAATCGCAATTGAGTTACGAATTCCCTGACTGCTATTTGCACCACTGCCATACCCCATGCCCCAGATCGTTCCGCCTGTAGCTGTCGCACCATTTGGATCGGCCTGAATGACCAGCGCCATGCCCTCAGCCTTACCACCACCGGGCGGCGGCGTGATACGGAACGTGAAGGTCGTGTCAAAGCCGTTGACAATCGGCATTGCACCCTGATGCCACAGCCAACCAGTTTGGTTCGTAGCACTTGCAGTCAGGCGCACCGCGTTTCCGGCCTGCACGGTATTGCCCAACAGGTTGAGCTGAGCCGTTGACGAAAAGTCTGGGTAGGAAAAGGACTGCGCGCTAGCAGCAACGCAGAGCAGACCGCATGCGGCCAAGCTGTGTCGAAACATCAGTAAATGCAAACTATGTGGTGATTGAAAAGTTGCGGGCGAGGCAGAACAGTCTAGCCAGACAAGAGCATCATGCGATACCCCGTGGAACTCGGCGCCTGACTACGTGAACCTCAGTTGCGATCAGCCGAAATAAAGTCCTGAACAGCTTCCCAGCCAAATCGGTCTTCGTTCAACGACTACAAGTCAGCGCAGCCATTGCTGCATCCCACGTGCCCAAACATCACGCTTCTCGGCAAACTTCATGCTCGCGTGAGCTGGACTCGTCGAAGGCAATTGCTGTGCCAAGAGATCTGGACGCCGCACCAGGATTCCTGGCATCACACGCTGCTTGAACAGCTTGAACGCTGTCCCACCATTACAGAAAACGGCCATAACACTTGGGTGATCGGCAAGAAATCGATCGAAGTCATTGGTCTGAATCGATTCTGGATCGATGGCACTGTCGAGGCTGCCTGGACGCGCACAGCTCGCGAGAACGTCCCACAACGCAATACCCGCGTCCTGCGCTCTCTGCAGTCGCTGTTCGTAGGGAAGCGCTACGTCGAAGCCACACAGATCGGACACGATCGGCCAAAAAGCGTTGCGCGGATGAGCGTAGTAACGCTGCGCCTCGAGCGAGGCGATACCGGGAATACTGCCAAGTATCAATATTCGCGCATCAGGTCGCGACACAGGTAAGAAGCTAGAGACGTTCGTCACAGTCACAATCTACTCGAAGCACATTTGTGGTAGGAAGGAAGCATGTCAGCACCCGCTATGCTTCATCGCTTCCTTGACGCGCTTCCAGGTGACGCCGAAACGGCCCCCCAGTCACGCGAAGTCACGGGGGCTATGTGGTCGAAGGTCCAGCCCACCAAGGTAGCAAAACCCAAAATGCTAGCATGGTCCGCCCCGCTGGCTAAAGAACTGGGGCTGAGCGACGAACTGATGGGCGAAGACGAGACTACGCGTGTCCTCAGCGGCAATTCGCTTTGGCCGGGGATGAGTCCCTATGCGGCAAACTACGGCGGGCACCAATTTGGCCACTGGGCTGGCCAGCTTGGTGACGGCCGAGCGATTGTGCTGGGCGAACTGCAGAAACCCGACGGAATCAGCGTCGAACTCCAACTCAAGGGCGCTGGCCCCACCGCATACTCCCGAAGTGGCGACGGCCGTGCCGTGCTGCGGTCTTCCATCCGAGAGTTCTTGTGTAGCGAAGCTATGCATGCGCTAGGCGTCCCTACAACTCGCGCACTATCCCTAATACAGACGGGCGACCAAATCGTGCGCGACATGTTCTACGACGGCAACGCGCGTCAAGAGCCAGGCGCGATCGTCTGCCGCGTTGCCCCCTCCTTTCTGCGATTTGGTAGCTATCAATTACCATACTCACGCAACGACCACTCATTGCTGAAGACGTTGGCCGACTTCACTTTGAAAAACTGGTTCCCACAGTTCGCCGATCAAGGCAAGGCAGGCTACGCCGGTTGGCTTGCCGAAGTAGCTGACCGCACCGCACAAATGATGGCGCATTGGCAAGCAGTTGGATTTGTGCATGGAGTGCTCAATACCGACAACATGTCAATCCTCGGACTAACAATCGACTACGGGCCATATGGCTGGACCGACAACTACGACACCGGCTGGACGCCTAACACAACGGACGAAAGGCAGCATCGGTATGCATTTGGCAACCAGCCAACGATCGGTTTGTGGAACATCGCACGACTCGGTGAAGCACTACTGCCACTACTAGAGGGTGACGAGTCCTGCATTGAAGATGCCGCTACACGCTACAAGAACGCCTATAGCGAGAATGCCACGAAACGATTCGCAGACAAACTCGGCATCACATTCAGCAAAGACCATCAAGACGAACGGCTCATACAAGATGTGTTCGAGTGGCTTGGTCGCGAAGAAACGGACATGACGGTCTTCTTTCGCTCGCTGGCAAGCGTTGTGGTTGATCCAGAGAATCCGACAACCATGCCGGCGCAGTGCCAAGCGGCATTCTATGGTACCCCTTCAGAGTCGCACCAAGCCGAAGGCGTTGCTTGGCTACAGCGGTGGTGGCAGCGGACTCGCAAAGAAGCGAACGCCCCACAAGTAATCGCAACACAACTCAACCAAACCAACCCCAAATATGTGCTGCGCAACTGGCTGTCTCAGACCGCTATCGATGCCGCTCACAAGGGCGATCTATCGATGCTAGAGCGGCTACTAAAGGTCATGCAGCAACCATTTGATGAACAACCGGATCATGAAGAACTTGCTGCGAAAAGGCCGGAATGGGCACGCAACAAGGCAGGCTGCTCAGCACTCTCGTGTAGCTCGTAGCGGCTTACTTGCCTTTCTTAGCCTCACCATCTAGGTGAACTCTAATTTTGCCAGCAACCATGCTCATGAGATCGTTAGGGACGGGCACGGTCAGGTTGTACTGACGAATAACCCAGCTTCCGGCACGCCGCTCCAGCACACCCGTGCCGCGACACTCACCGTATCCCAGGTTATCGAGAGCCTCATCAAACCACGCAACCTTGCCGTCGGCGCTAAGCGTGACGTATCGATCAAGCGGCACATACGTCCATGCAGAAGCACGCTTGAAGTATGGCATCGCGAATGAACGGAACTGCTTGCCTGTCCATCTCTCCGTTGCATCGGTGCCCAAAAATACTGAGTCGTCTGGCAAGATCGTAAAGTATCGGTCCTCATCACCAACTGCTGCCGCATCGTGAAACGAGTCAAGAACCTGATGCACTGCTTGAGCAGGACCAACTTGCTTTCGTTGGCTGTGCCACAATGTAAGTTGCTCACGAATCTGAACAGCATCCGTCGCAGCTAAGTTCTTCACCTTGCGTTTTGGCAACCGACGCAACGCCTTCAAATCGACACCAGCCAAATCGCCAACCACTAGGGCAGCCTGAAACTCCTGCCGCTGCCCTAGCAATGCCGTGATCGCCTGCTGACAATCACTTGCAATGACCGCGTAGACACCGCCATGTGCGATACGAATGCGCTGCCGCACAGTCGTCATCAAGGAACCAAGATCTTTTGCACTCAGTGGTTCACTTAACTTCACTACCGCAAATCCGGCGGCAGCGAGCGTAGAGCTCAGCTTGCTGCGCCGCCCCTCATCACCAGCACACCACAAAACAACAACTGGCACCCATTGATCTGCCTGGTAGCCACTTGGGTATTCAACAGCGGAGATGTCATCGCTAGACGTTGAATCGACTTGCGCCGCAAGACAAACCGCAGAAAGCACAGCGACCAGGGCAAGCTTGAGTAGATCGGCCATAAGCTGATCATGCTAAGTCACACTTAAGATCACACCCGGAAACATAAAACGGCCTCAGACAAAGCTACCCGCCGGCAAAAAAGTTGCAGGCAATGGCTAAATCTGCGCTTAAGCCGCCGGCTCCGAAACCTCGTATACCGCGCCTCAATCAGCGTGACTCCGTCGCCGTGAGAATCCCCTGAAAGAACATTTTCGCGGTTCCGAGCGACTGCCCCCGATAGGTCGCATCGATTCCGTAAAGAAGAACGCGCCCCTTGCCAACTTGGGCTGAGATTACGCCGACCTTGCCATGTAGATGCTCAGTGCCAATGGCCCAACCGCTGAGCAGCGTGTCCTCAGTCCGATAACTAGCCACCACATCGATGCCTGCATGGTCTTCTTCGACACTTAATATCGTAGCTGACTTGTACATCATCGCTGCCATGTCCTTAGTAGTACCGCGCGCAATGTCGTGAGCCGTGTCAACTTCGATCGCAAGCAGAGATCCTGGAATGTAGTATTCGTCGCGGGTCGTAGCACGCTCGCCATTTTCGAAGTCAGGATCATCTGTCGGCACATGAGTTCCGACTTTGATCGGCAACTCAAAGTGGCGAATAACTTTTTCAACTTCACGACCAAGCGCCATCAAGGTTCCACCTTGCGCCACGAAATCACGAAGTGCTGGCAACGCCTTGTCACCAGTTAACTTGGTATCCCGTGCTTCAATATTACTCCAGTCTTGAAAGGACGGTAGCGACGACTTGAGCTGGGCATACTTTGGTGGCTTGCGCTGCCGCGCAGCACGCTGCAAGTCACGCGGGCCCGGCAACCCCGTATGAAAGATGAGCACATCGAAGTCGCGACCCAGCTCGCCTTCCTGAATGCGATCTCCCCAAACCAACTGCACGGGGAACTCAAACTCTTCTAGCAACCATTGATCCCAGCCCGTTGGCATATTTCCGCCGTAGACATCAAACAGCCCAATTCGCTGAGGACGAATCTTGCGCCGCTTCTCGCCGACATCGGGCGTTTTGGCTTGAGCTACAACCCCCAGGTCGCCAGCTGCCTTGCTAAGCACCTGACTGGATTGGGTCGTTACTGGCACGACATAGTGACCGCTAGCTGAATACTCGACCACGCAACCCGCAGAGAGCAGTCGGTTGACTGCGATGATTGAGTGAAGGTCATGAACATCAATTTGCCAGTGCGAAGTCGGCTGAGGGAGGGTGCGACTTGTGAATCCCGGTAGAGATGTAATCAGCTCAAATGGACCATTCAGCGACTCATAAGTACGCTCGACCTCAACATCCATTTGCATAGCCAACGTCCAACCTGCGGCATCGTAGGGAGGGACCGGCTTGCCATCACGCAGGTCATCTGGATGCCACTGCGGCTCCATCTGGTCAAGCACGTGGGCGCGATAAGGTTGGTCGCACAGAATCACTAACGACCCAGCCGGCATCGTCTTGCCGTTTAAGGGAAATGCCTCATTGGCAAAATGCATGTCAACGCCGCAGTAGTAGAGCGACCGCGCGAGACGAATGACTGCTGACCAGTCAGCCTGGTCAGCAGGCAACACATACGCACGTGGATCTCGCCACTCTGGATCAGTGAAGACACTGTCGTCTTCCCGCCTCTTCGCTTCGTTAACCAAACGCGGCGTAGGCGTCCAGTAGTCCTTGCTGCCGTTAGCGATGGCTCTGCTCGCCATGACATACATGCCTTCAAGCAGCTCATCGCCAAATCGTGATGCATAATCGAGAATGCCTAGATTAGCGGTTTGCAGATACTCGATTGTTTGCCGCGCATGCCACATCTGCGCACCGATCGGCTGCGGGTAGTCGTGGTAAGACAAGCGACGCTTAAGAGGCTGCCGAAGCTGAGTTGGCTCGGGCCGCCCAAAGGACTCCGTCAAGATGCCAATGACGTTGTGAAAGTATCCAGTCGATCGAAGACCACCGTTCCACCAGCCCGAGTAAGAGGCACCGCTGCGAGAAATGACACCAGGCTTATCCTCGAGGGCAAAGCGGTTGTTCATGTGTGCAGCAACGATCTCGATGCCACGCAACACCAGCGGATCGACTAGGAAATTAGACGGATCACGAAACGGCGGCGTGTAGATGATCGTGTGACGTGGTGCGGTCTGGTGGTGGTTGTAGACGATCTGTGGGCACCATGTACGGAAGAAGACACGGCTGATATTTTGAGCCTCTGGTTGTCGACACGCGTAGAAGTCACGGTTGTTGTCATGACCAACATAGCGCTGGTAAAGGACTGGCGTTGACATGCTGCCTCCCTTGCCAGTCTTGGGATCCTGCGTTCCCATGTAAGCACTTGCAACTAACTCTAAACCGTCAGGGTTTACCGGCGTCGCCAGCAGCACCACTTCATCAAGAATCCGCAGCGCTTCCTTGTCGCTGCGCGAGGTCATCTGCCAGACTAGCTCGATAATGTTTTGGCCAGCGATCGACTCGGTCGCATGCAAACCGGCATCGATCCAAATGACTGGCTTACCATGCTGTCGCAGCTCAGCGGCGGCCTCCTTATCGAGGTCTCCTGGGTGCGCCATCTTGACGCTGATTTCGCGCAATCGATCAACATTGGCAAGGTTGTCTGGCGAGGTGATGACCGCCATCAACATACGCTGGCCATAACTCGTCTCGCCAATGTCGACGAGCTTCATGCGATCACTCTTGGCCTCGACGGCCCGGAAGTAGCGAACCATGTCGCTATAGTTGATCAACTTGTAGTCAGCACCGACTACATGGCCGAAGAACTCTTTCGGGCTAGGCACCTGGGCACCCAAAGACAAAGCCGAACAACAAGCGGCCACTAGGAAGAGGACTGCAGAGCGGGAAAATGCCATCGAGGCTCGATACTAAGCCCACCAAGTCTCGATCTTCACTGAGAAGCGCGGCGCTCGCCAGCTATTCAGCGAGCTTGGCACTGCTGCTAGCAATCGAGTCTAGGCCATAAACGCCCTTCAAACTGGTGATCTGGTCACGGGTTTGTTCGCCAAACACATCGCGACCCTCAAGTGCATGCAAACAAATGCTTTCCATTAATTCCCCAAGGCTTAGATCACCGTATTCTGCAAGCCCTTTCAGGACTTTAACTAGGCGCTTTTCCATACGAACCCCAGTCTGCACACGTGCAGTCGAACCTACTTTTTGATGCGGGGGCCCGTCACCACGGTCGATCTCTTCGCTCATGACATGATGATACCTGTGTACACTGGTACATCAATCCATCCCGCCGGTCGGCTAGGCCCGAGCCAGAAGTCCGCAGATTCAATACGCCTTGACAGCCGATACAGAACGCTACACTCTGCATAACGGTAGCACTGCTTTGCAAACTTCTCGCTCAACCCCCGTCGCGCAACCGATCCTATGGGTCGCGATCATTGCGTTGATAGTGGCGTCATTTGGTAGCCAACTGCGTATTACCAAATGCATCGGCGGATGCGCACCAATAGCCAGTAGCTGCTGCACTGAAAACGCACCTCTGGCAAGCAAAGTATCCTGTAGCTGCTGCACCGACGACGCTACCGACGGCGAGACACTCCCCGGGCAACACGCGAAATCTGAGAGTACCGCGGCCGGCTTCCCATCTGATGAAGATACAGACTCGATCGGCGACAGCTGTCCATCAGAGTGCTGCATCACGATCGCATTCGATACGGAACTGGCTCCGATCGACGTGCAGGACAACTTGCCGAACATGTTCGCGATGGCATTCTTGCCATCTACGACCACATGTCTGCTAACGCCAGCACGTGAAGTTGTGAGACCACGACACTTCGATCGCGGCCCGCCGCGCGTTGACGAATGCACCGCCTTGCGCGCGTGCACCGTGCTGCTGATCTAAGGCGTCGTTCTTTCGACGTCGATCCATTCAGCCTGGCATGGCCACCGCTGTAAGCATCGACTGTTTGTCGCTTGCCTCCAGATTGAGCCACGCCATGTCGGCACACAAATACTCTATCCTGCTACTCCTTGGTCTTGTGAGTTGCGTCAACTACGACCGCAACGAAACCAGCCCTGACTTGATTGCCTCCGCTGTTGAAGCGCGCCAAGGTGGAACCTTCTCTGTCGAGACGGCGATCGAATTGGCCATGCGACAGAATCCTCGACTGCGCTCATTGACTGCGAAGGTCCATGCGGCAGATGCAACAACGACTGTGCCGTTGCTAACCAAAACCGAAGCACGAGGTCGCAGCAAAAGCATAGCGACGATGATCGATCCGGTTGCATTGCTTGGCTTCGGCCCGCGCGGTGCAGCAATAGACGCGGCCGAGACCCGCTTCGTCGAGGCGATCAAACAACTCGCCGTTGCACGATGGCAGACTGCAGCCTCAATCGTCGAAGAGTTCCATGTTCACACAGTCTTAAATCAACTGCAGGTCGCAGACATTGGGCTCAATATTGACGCCTTTGAGCGATCGGGACTCGCTTCACCTCTAGCAGCCTTGCAACTAAAGGCAGCTCAAGCCAAGGCGCAGAGCGAGCGAGTCGCCATCGCTGCGGCCATAAGCAACAACCTAACCCGACTTCGCAACCTGCTGGCTCTGCCAGACAGTGCCGAATTAAAGCTGCTTGCCATACCGGATGGTTGGATTCAGCAACCCGAGGGCACCAATGCCGAAATACTGCTGCGCCCGGATATAGCTCTCTACGCAGCAAAGTTCGAAGTTGCCGATGCTGAGTTTAAAGAGGCAGTCGAAGCCCAGTATCCATCCATACAAATCGGTCCTAATGTTTCGCTGACCGGTGACCCACTGCGGGCAATGGCAATGATAAGGCTCCCGATCGGCATGCATGGACTAGCGGAGGCGGCGCGCCAACGCCGCGAAGCAGCACGCACGGAGCTCGAAGCGGTCTTCTTAGCAGCAGTCCGCGAAGCATCGATCAATTCACAGCGATTTGCTGCCACGTCTGCACTAGCTACTTCAACCAATGCCGCGAAAAATGCAAGCAACGCCGCAGTCGAAGCAGGGCGGATCGCAATCGAAGTTGAACTCGATGCATTCGCCAACTTCGCGGGCCTAGCAAGAGCAGCCATGCACAACACGATGGAAAACCGCCAAGCGGCGATCGCAAACGCACGTGCGGAAGTTCGAAGAGCCGCGGCTTACGGCTGGCCAAACGCGCAGTTGCTCGGCGAAGCTGCTACTGAGCAGGAGCAACAACCATGAGCAACGTCGATTTATCTGCATTGCGAATAGATGACACGCAAACTGCGATCCCAAAACGTCCAATTGGACCACGTCTACTGG
Source organism: Planctomycetota bacterium (assembly GCA_965662465.1). Taxonomy (GTDB): domain Bacteria; phylum Planctomycetota; class UBA1135; order UBA1135; family UBA2386. The sequence continues at coordinate 45,338 of CBFIIO010000012.1, forward strand.
TAGCAGCAGTTTGCCTGCTCGCACTCGCGGTCGCAGCGACATTCCTTGTCCCCATTATCTGGCCACCGCGCGCCGTACGTATGGAAGCCGTCCAGTCCGTCTCGCATGGAGTATCCAATTCTGCAGCCAGTGCCGCAGAGGCAGTTGGCTGGATCGAAGCCGACCCATTCAGCACAATCGTCCAACCATTAGTCAGCGGTCATATCGAGAGCCTTGACGTGCTAGAGGGCGATGTCGTTAAGGCCAACGAAACCATCATTGCCCGACTCGTGAGCGCCGAACTGCAAGCAGCAGTTCAACGAACCCAAGCTGCCGTTGCACAGCATCAGGCACAAGTAGCGCATGCAAACGCCCAAGAAGACTTGGCGCGACAGCGTCTAGAACAAAATGCTGAGACCTTACTTAGAATCCAAGAGGCACAATCGAAGCTCGCAGCAATCCAAACGAAGCAGGCGACAGCAGTAGCAAGACTGCCTGTCATGGTCGCTAAGGCAGATAGCGCCGCTGCGACCGCACAAGCACAAGAGCGACTGCAAACATCGGGGCAAAGTTCGCCAGTAGCCCTCCAGCGAGCAAGGGCTGACAACCAAGCAGCGATTGCAGCGATTGACGAAGTCAAAGCTGAGATCAGCAGCCTACTGAGCGAGCACAAAAATCAGAAGGCCACACTCGAACTCTGCAAAGATCTTGCGGCGAACCCTGTCGATCTTCGCGGTGCACTCGCCATAACTATTACAGAAACAGCAAAGGCCAATGCACAACTCAAGCAAGCCGAGGTCGAAGTAGAAATCGCCAAACGAGAGCTCAACTGGGCAACAGTGCTGGCACCGATTGATGGTGTAGTCCTGCGCCTAGAAGCTGAACCCGGTGAGATCGTTGGCCACGCTGCAAAGGGTATCGTAACGCTCTACAATCCGGCGAAGTTGCGAGCGCGCATAGACGTACCAATCGACTCTCTTCGCGGCATACGCGAAGGCCAAGAGGTGGAGATCACTAGCGACGCGATAGGCGACGTCGTCGTAAAAGGGATCGTGCAGCGCTTCCAGCATGAGAGCGACATGCTCAAGAATACTCTGCAAGTGAAGATAGGCCTCTTCGAACCACCAGCGCTGCTGCGACCGGAGACTCTATGCCGAGCGCGATTCCTTGCTTCACAGTCCGGGGCAAACGATGGCGAACAGACCATTGTCACAGCTTTCCGCATACCACTCGCGGCGATCACTGACGGGAAGACATACATCTTCGACCCAAAGAACGGTACTGCTCGCGCGGTCACAATCGAAGTGATCGGCGAAGAAGGCGACATGCGCATTGTTCGCGGCCCACTATCCCCAACCCATCGCGTCGTAATCGGTCAGGTGACAGATGGAGAGTCCATCATGGAGCTGAAGCTATGAGTTTGATTGAGTTGCACAGCGTCACAAAAATATTCGCCTCCGGGGCGGAGACGGTCACTCCCGTAGACGGCCTCAACTTCACAGTTGAACAAGGCGAGTTCGTTTGCTTGATGGGTCCATCGGGGAGCGGCAAGACCACCCTGCTACACATGCTTGCCGGTATCGACCGACCGACATCGGGCACCGTCATCGTCAGCGGTGAAGAAGTTTCTGCGATGGGCTCTAGCCAGCTCGCCAAGTGGCGCACACGGGCTGTCGGCTATGTCTTTCAGCAATACAACTTGATCCCGGTATTGACAGCCTACGAGAACGTAGAAGTACCATTACTGCTGCTGCGAATGACCAAGCAGGACCGACAGAAGCGCGTAGCGACAGCGCTTGCCGCAGTTGGCTTGACCGATAGAGCGCATCACCTACCACGACAAATGTCTGGCGGGCAGCAACAACGTGTTGCGATTGCGCGCGCTATCGTGGCGGACCCAGTCGTCATGTTCGCTGACGAACCGACAGGTAACCTCGACCGCGAGGCAGCTACAGCGACAATGGCGCTGCTACGGCGTCTCGTTACAGAATTTGGCAAGACGCTCGTCATGGTCACCCACGACCCTCAGGCAGCCAGTAAAGCGGATCGCATCGTCCACCTAGACAAGGGGCAAATCGTCGAAAGCGGCCAGACTACCGGAGGGGCAATCCATGAATAACCTGTTTAGCTTTCTGCCCTATGTGCTGCGGACCGCGTTTCGGGCCCGCACCCGTAGCCTGCTGACCGTGCTCGGCGGCACGTTCGCGATGATGCTGTTCGCATTTGTCCGAACGGTTGATGACGGGGTGAAACAACTTTCAGAGCGGACCGCACAGCCAGTATTGGTTGTATTCCAAGACAGCCGTTTTTGCCCACTGACTAGCGCGCTACCTGTTCGCTACGAGAGCGATATTCGCAAAATACCAGGCGTTCAAGATGTTCTACCGACACTTGTATTCATCAACTCGTGCCGCTCAAACCTTGACCTAGTCACGCTCCACGGCGTGCCATTTGGACAATTAGAAAAACTATACGACCTCGATCTTATCGACGGCAGTATCGAAGACTGGAAGTCTCGTAGTGACGGAGCCCTAGTCGGTGAGCGGCTAGCCGAGCGTCGCAAACTAAAGGTTGGCAAGCGCGTCCAACTCAGCGAAGTCGATGTATACGTCAGTGGCATTATTCGAAGCGAAACGTCAGCAGTTGGAAACCTTGCGTTTGTGCCACTCGACTTACTAAGCCTAGCCAGAGAGCGGCAAGGTGCAGCAACCCAGTTCTTAGTCAAAATCGAGCCAAACGCAGATCCACAAGAGATCTCAGCCGCAATTGACGAGCACTTCCGCACGGACGAAGCGCGTACTGACACCAAAGGGATGCAAGCGTTTGTCGCAGCCGCAATCGCTGAGATCAAAGAGGTTGTAGATTTCGCCCGATGGCTGGGCTACCTCGGCGTAATCATCATCGCGCTAGTCGTTGCCAACACGGTCTTCATCAGCGCGGAATCGCGTATCGGTGAGATGGGCGTGCTCGAAACCGTCGGCATGCAAAAGCCAATGCTGATGGCTTTGATTGCGGGCGAAGGCATCGGGTTGGGCATGATCGGTGGCATCTTCGGCACAGCAATCGTCACCATCATGTTGATCATCTGGCCAGTCACTCTCGGCGTAGAGGGCCACGGTATCGATCTTGCACCGAGCGTGCGCATGGTGACCCAGTCGCTGTTAGCAGCACTGGTAGTAGGCATCGTAGCATCACTACCGCCAGCAATCGCAGTGGCACGCCGACCACTTTACCTCGGGGTAAAGGCAAACTAATGCTGCCCTTCAGCTACCTACTTCGCAACTTACTGCGCCGCCGCTTGCGCACACTGGTGACAGTGTTAGGGGTCGCAGCCACGACATTACTTGTCATCATGATGAGCGCATTCGCTGAGGGAATGCACGAAGCAGCAGCGGGCAACGTACGTCATGACTCAGTGTATCTACTAGGCTCCTCCGCCGAAGTAGATCTAGTGCGATCAGTAGTTTCTCGCGGCCATGCCGAAGTTGCTGCTGCATCAGTCGAGGGCGTCCTAAAAGTTGGAAGCCTACGTGCGGCATCGATCGAATTGCATATTGCCACCCGCAATGGCACTCAAGTTGGCTTGCTCCGCGGCGTCACCGAATCAGCTTACCTCACCCATCCAAGCGTCAGTGTGACCAAGGGTCGGGAACCACGAGCACCGTATGAGCTAATGATCGGATCGCTTGCCGCAGCACGCATGGGCCTTCAGCCTGAAGACGTTGCAATTGGCCAGACGATGGAATTGGAACACAAACCGTTCACAATCGTCGGGCACTTCTCGGCACCGGGCACGGTTTACGAAGCTGAATTATGGGCCCGCTTGAGCGACGTAATGCTGGTTACGAAACGTGAAGACGTTTCTTGCGTCGTTCTACGACTCGAAGACCCAAGCAAGCTTAAAGGCGTCCGCAAATTTGCAGGCGAGCGTGTAGACCTCGAAATTTCCGCAGTGCCCGAACCGGTGCTGATGCGTCAATTAGCCAGCAGTCTGACCCCGATCGCGGAGCTGGCGCGCTGGATGGCCTTCATGGCCGTCATTGCCGGCGCATTTGCTTGCGCAAATACCATGTTTGCCGCCGTGCTAGCCCGCACCAGCGAATTAGCAACGCTACGCTCTCTCGGCTACTCACCGACAGCCGTCGCAACCGCATTAGTCCAAGAGTCTATCCTGGTTTCGTTCCTCGGTGGAGCAATCGGACTACTCATTGCCCTTGGCATCGGCGACATCTCGCTGCGCTACCCTATGGGAGCGTTGCTCTTGGAAGCTGATCTCACAAACCGCGCCACTGGACTCGGTGCTGCGTTAATATCAGGACTACTTGGCGGCATTTTGCCAGCAGTCCGAGCCGTTCGCCTACCACTAGTCGAGGCCATTGGAGGCCGTGCATGATGTCTAAACTATCCCGCTCTCTTTCATTGCTGATGCTGCTTGCCTCTTGTGGCCAAGCGGAGCCAACAAATACAGCGAACCCAGACAACCCAACAAATGCGCTGGTGATCGATGTAGACCCAGGTAAAGCCACTACTGTTGTCAAAGCCAAGTCAAACGGACCGAGTGAAGGCATCATCATCGAAGGTCGCATCTTCGACATCACAAAGGGTTTCGCCCTAATGAAGATGATGGACCTCTCAATGGACTACTGCGGACAACTCAACAAAGAAGAGACGTGCCCTACCCCGTGGGACTTTTGCTGTGACAACCAAGACGATATCACAGCCCACAGCGTGCTTGTGAAAGCCGTAGATGCCAGCGGTGAAACGATCGAAGCCGACTCGCTCGCCAACCTTCGCCTACTCGACGAGATCAAGGTGAAGGGCGAGCTGATCAAAGATGATTATGGCAATCTAGTGCTGCTAGCGACTGGCTGGTTCCGCGCCAAGCGTCCGGATTTACCCAGCTACATAAAGTGGCCGGAATAACTAACCGGAGCAAGTATCGGGAACCCGTCGCAAGGGTTTGCGTTGATTGCAATTGTTCAGCCGACAGGCTTAATACAACGCAACAAACGTAACCCCTCGGATCATGTGCCAACAATTCTTCGTAAACGGCAACACCGCGGCGCTTTCGTTTGCAGTCTAGTGATTCGCGACGAGCCGCGGGGCCTCTGACGCGGTAAGACTAACGCTGTGCGATACGAACACCGCATTCACGCAGCGCGGTCGACGAACGAATACGTCTTCCATCAGTTATTGCCATACCTCGGCAACAAGCGACATTTGCTCGATCTAATTGGTCGCGCAATCGCTGGGACTGGCTGCGCCACCGAATCGTCTACCTTTGTCGATGCGTTTGCTGGCAGCGGCGTAGTCTCACGATATGCCAAGCGATTAGGCTTCTCGGTTATTGCCAACGATTGCGAGCCCTATGCGTTCACAGTGAACACAGCGGCCCTACTGCACGATCAGCAGCCACCAATGCAAAAGCTTGGCAACTACCAAGCTGCCATAGAAAAGCTCAACGCATTAGAAGGTGTCGATGGATGGGTGACGCGCACGCTATGCCCTGAAAACGACGATGATCCTGACCCGCTTCGCGAGCGCATGTTCTACCGAAGAGCGAACGGTCAACGCATCGACGCTATTCGGCAACAAATCGCAGACTGGACCAGCGCAGGCTTGTGCAACAGATCTGATGCCCAGTGCCTACTAGCGCCATTGCTATACCAAGCATGCTGGCTGGCAAACACGAGCGGTGTCTTCAAAGGATTCCATGCTGGCTGGGGAGGCAAGAGCGGCACCGCGCTGCATCGCATCCTCGCGGATCTACAACTACTGCCGCTCCAGTTCTGTAGCAGCAATCGCCAACACCAAGTGTTGATGATGGACGCGCTAAACCTGCAAGACGTAATTACAGACTGTGCCGATATTGCCTATCTCGACCCGCCCTACAACCAGCACCCCTACGCAAGCAACTACCATGTGCTCAACTCTCTGATTCAATGGGATCAGCCAAACCTGCCTCCCGCCACGCAGCGCGGGTTCAAAGCTGCAATTCGCCCGGACTGGCGCGATCGTCGCAGCCCTTTTAACGAAAGACGCGGTGCGGCTAATGCTATGCAGCGATTGCTTAACAGCATGAATGCCCGCCATCTACTGATCAGCTACAGCACCGATGGCATGATTGCCACCGAACGCCTGCTCAGTGATGCGAGCGAACTAGGCGCCCTAACGGTCTACTGCCGAAGCTACAAGCGCTACCGCACCAGCCCAACGCGTCCCTCACCACGGGCGCAAAACGTCGAATTCGTTCTGCACGTCAATCGCGAACGACCTTCGCAGCCAAACCAAGCGCAGCGAGTGCTTGATGAAATCAACAGTGCGAATCAACCAGCCTGACGATCGAACTGCGATGGCAAACACGCAACTTGATCGTCAGAAGCTGGCTGACCAAGACGTCGATTGTGCGACTCCTAGCAACCGTGCAATTGTCGCATCTGTTACTTACCTGGCTTACTTAACCCAGCTTTCTTCGCTGACTTTTCGGAACCGTCTTTAGCTTTGCCAACTTTGATTTTTCGCGGGGCTGGCAAGTAATGGATGCCATTTTCACTGCGAGTGGTATCCAGCGCAAACGCGTCGCGGTTGTCTAGAAAGTCGATCACATACTTGGAAGGAATCGCAAAGTTCAGCCCCTGCATCCCCGTATAACCGGAGCTATTGACGCCAACCACTTCGCCTCTCAAGTTGAACAGTGGACCGCCCGAGTTTCCTGGATTGATAGGCGTCGTGATCTGGAAGTGGCAGCGACCTTCGAAGGTTCGATTCGTGACGCTAACGATGCCGCTTGAAACGGTTCGATCGAGACCAATTGGAGCGCCAATTGCATAGACCGAATCGCCAACGTTCATCTCATCACTCGCGCCCAAAAACACGGTCTTCAACTGAAGGTCTTTTGGCGGATCCATTTTGACCAGGGCAAGGTCCATCGCCGGATTGATTGCGGCGACCTTGGCCTTACGAATCGTGCGCGGTTCAAATCCATCACTAGTGACGGAGTAAACAACAACATCAACCTCAACTTCCCCCTCGACCACGTGGAAGTTGGTAACAAGCCAACCATCCTCATGCGTAATGAAGCCAGAGCCAAGACCGCCGCCAGTCTCAACTTTGACCACGGCTTCGCCCATCAACTTTGATCCTTCGGCTACTGACAGCTGCGGCAACTCAGCCTTTGACCAAAGTTCCTGCCTAACCACACCACCTGTGCGCTTGCCTTCGACAGTTTCTCGACGCAGCACTGATGCAAGCGGAATACGCAGCACATCGAACCCGACATCCAGCAAAATCATCTGCTCGGTGGCACGTAAGACGCGGCCCTGAACCTTACTACCGTTGCCTAGGTCCAATACCTCGATCTGGCCTGCGGGCCGCAATGTCGGCAGAGGCGGATCAACTGGAGTGGGATCTTGCAGAGAGAAGAACAGAGACAACGTTGCCAGCAGCATGTCTGTAACAATAGATTGAGAACCGGATGAACAGCAAGAGTTTCGCCATTCCGGCACTTCTCGCCAGCCTCGCGGCGGCACAAAGCACACCACCGCCAATCCCAATGGAGCTCCGGGCTCGGTTTGGATTTACGGGTCCCCTGGTGCATAAAATCGGGGATGGCATCAACAGCCTCCAAATGGGCGACATCAACGGTGACGGCCAACTAGAGGCCGTGACGTATGATGGACGCCGGGCGCGACTAGTCGCAATTGGAGTGACCAATGGTGCCACTACAATGACATCCATACCAACGGGTGGTCAGATCGCCGGCTTCGAGCTCGCAGATTTTGCCGGCAACGGTCAAGCGCAAGCACTGATCGTTAATAGCCGTGGACAAGTGTCCGTGCGCAACAAAGAGGGTGGCGAAATCACCAAGCCGTTTGATCTCGGCCTATCGGGTCGCGGGCTGAACCTTGTTGCTGGCGACCTAGATAAGGACGGCAAGCAAGACATTGTTGCCTTCCGCGGCGGCAAGATGCGTATCGTAACGAATCTCATCGGCACCCCCAAACTGATGCCGGTCGAGCCCACGGAAGACAATCTGCTTTCGACTATTCTCGTCGACCTCAACGGCGACGGCAATCTAGACATCGTATGTGTCACCCAAAGCGCAAGCATGAATATGCGCACGCGTTTAGGAAATGGCGACGGCACGTTTAGGGAATGGAGCATCGCAAACATCGAGTCCCTGCGCACCGCATTCGAAGCAAAGCTTGCTGACGGCACGCCAGTCGTAGCTACTGTCGAAGGAGCAACACGCCGCGTCGCTGTTCACCAGTATGCCGATCACGGTGACCAGGCCTCGCCTAGGTGGTGGGCATTTGGCGATAGCGCCGCCACCAAGACTCCCCCGTTTGCCATCGGCGACATCGACGACGATGGCGACGAAGACTTGGTGATGTTTCCTTTGAATAAAGCGCAAATGGTAGTCTACCTGTGGCAGGGCGACACATTCGTGCGTAAGAAGATTCCGTCGTTTTCGGGGGTCAGATCGGTAGCAATCGGCGATGTAGACCTAGATGGCAAAATGGACATCGTGCTCGCAAGCCCAGAAGAAGAGGTTATCGCATGGTCATCGGGTGCAGCCCCCATCACACAATTCCCAGAGCAACTGCGGACTCGAGGCCAATCGATCAACTTACCCGTTGCAGTGACGGTAGCGCCGCAAGGTGGCATTCTGGCGCTCTGCCGGAACGCAAGGCGGCAAGCCAATCTGCTGCTGGTCAAACAAGATGAGTTGACAGTACTGCTTCACGAGATCGGTCGCCTTCCCGCGGATCCAGTTCGTATGATTGCAGCCGATATTGGCGACAAAGACGGAATGGAGGTGTCGTTCGTGGTACCAAGCGAAGGACTACGCACGATTAGTATCACAAGTGAAGGCTCCGAGACGAAAGGCAACAAAGTAACCGCGGGCTTTACCAAGAAGATGAGCGACAGCGCCCTGATGCTTGGGACTCATGAAGGCAAGCCAGCACTGATCGCAGTGCGCAACCAATTCGTGCGACGCTTTCGCTTCGACTCAAACGATCAAGTCAAAGTACTCAATCAAAACAACGGTCCAGAAGGCGCGGTCGAACTAACAATGGCCTGCGAACTCGACGGTGGCGTTTGGATGTTCTTCGATAAGAAGAGCAACAAACTGCTCCGCACAGAACCAGGAATACCTCTCGACAGCACGGAGATCCCGCCGCTCGGATTCAGCAACTTGCGTCCACACATGGGCGCCGCACTCCTAATCGGTCCTCGCGGCATGCTCCGAGTTTCATTCGAAAACGGCCCATCGCTGCGTCCATTCGCTCTGCATGAACCACCAACGGAACGGACCTACTATTGGCTTGGCGAGAGCGGAGATTTTGACGGCGACGGCCTATCGGATCTAGCCATGATCGATCGCCGTTTACCGGGAGTACAAATTCTAGCCGGCAGTAAAAATAGCCTAACCCGAGCACTCGCGATCCCAGTCTTCGAAACCCGCCCCGGTAATTCCCCCAACAGCGAACCCCGCGCATTGGCTACTGGTGATATCGACGGAGATGGCAGATGCGATCTCGTCCTCATCGCCCACGACCGCATCCTAATCTACCCGCAAGACAACTGAGCTATCGCATGATCACCAAGCAACTTATGAAGATAGCAGCGCTCTCCGCAGCACTGACAATCACCCTCCCAGCACAAACGTCTGCCAAGCCAAACAGCAACCGGTTCGTTCCAGCGAACTCTGCGTTCGTCATGCGCATGGCGTCACCAGCAAAGATGCGCCAACAGTTCAGCCAGACTCAGATGGCTAAGCTCGGCGAAACAGAGTCACTCGCGCCAATGATGGACATGATGAGCCAACAGCTCGATATGACCATGGACATGATGCGAGACAGCGGCATGTTCGATGCGGATCTCGCGGACGGCCTACTCAACACTTGGATGGGAGACATCGTGTTCGCAGCGCAAGTCGATTGGGATGACATGATGGATGCCATGGAATATGGCGAGACGCCACCAATTAGCTTTGTGGTCTCACTGACTTCCGATGGCAGTTTTGATCTCAGCGCCGTTGCCAGTGAGTTCGAAAGCTTGGTAGAGAACACCACGCCCGAGGGCACACTAACGGACATGCCCGTCGGCGATTGGACGATGCGCCGCACAAACAATGGCGAAAAGTTCGAAGGTCTCGATCAACTAGACGCGACGCTCCCAATGATGATCGATGGGCACCTAGTCATGATAGGCAGCTCCCGACTTGAAAAAGATGCGCCAAAGCTACTTGCCAAGGACGCACGCTTTGCTTTTGACGGCGACGCTCCGCTGTTCGTTCATGCTGACGTCGGTCGAATGATGAGCTCAATGATGGATGTCGATGCCGCAGGCATGCCATTCGACCCAGCAGCGATCTTGGACATGATAGGCCTTAGCGCCATTCAAAACGTCACCATGACCCTGCGACCTGACGGCAAAGCCCTCGCGGGCGACGTCAGCATCGGCATGACAGAAGACGGCCGCGGCATCTTCGACATGATGAGCAAAGGCAACCAGCCGCCAAAATTGCTTAACGCTGTGCCAGCTCAAAGCGAGGCCTTCGCCGTTAGCTCGACCGACATGAAAGTCCTCTACACGACAATCAGCGAAATATGGAGCCTCTTCGAAGAGATGGTTCCAATGACGTTTGATGAGGCCATGGACGAGTTCGCCGCCATGACGAAAATCCGTCTCAAGGAAGACCTGTTCGACAACCTCGGTGGAGAGATGATGATCGTTCAAGACATCGATGCCCTGAAGGAAGTCGACCTCGACGAGATCGCTGACAATCCATTAGCAGCCTATACCGGCGGCGTCTATGGCCTGAGCCTTAGCGACGGCGCCAAATTTGAAGCAGCACTAGACACAATGATCCGCTCACGCGGAATGCACGTTGGCCGCAAGACCGAGAGCTACGCCAATGCAAAGATTTACCGCATGGCGATCGCTGGACTCATTGATGTTGAGTATTCGATCAATAACAACCTGCTGCTGATCAGCATTGGTGGCGCGGAAAGTGCTAGTCGCATCATCCGCGACATCATCGACACCCGCGCCAACAGCGAGTCACAACGTCCAGAAATTCTCACCAAGCTTGCAAACAAGCTACCCGAGAACTGGAACAGTATTTCTGTGATGAACATCGGCACTACCCTCGATGGCGTAATGACGACGCTACAAATGGCCATGGAAGCGAACCCCGACATGAGTGATATGAGCGAGATCATGGGCGACGAAATCGACATGATGACCGGAATGGTGCGAAGCATCATCGCCGACATGAATCGACTCGGCCTCAGCTCGATCGTGCAGGCGAGCAGCTGCGACGACACCGGTCTACACTTAAAGATGCGCTGGTAGCATGCGAAGCGCGGCGCCGATAGACGGCGCCGCCACCTGGCAAGGCTCATTACTGAGCACGCTAGCGGCAGGCGGTCACAGACGAGGCTCGCGGCCGAGACCGTCTACCAAGCGTAGAATCCCTGACCGCTCTTCTTACCGAGCTTGCCGTCAGCGACCATCTTGCGCATCAATTCAGGGGCTTCAAAGCCAGCCAAATCGAGTTCCGTGCGCAGGTAATCCGCGATGGCTAGACGGACATCCAAGCCAACCAAGTCGGTTAACTTCAATGGACCCATCGGGTGTCCGTAGCCGAGCACCATCGCCTTATCGATGTCTTCGGCCGAAGCAACCCCGGACTCAAACATACGGATCGCTTCCAACCCCAAACAGACACCTAGGCGCGAACTCGCAAACCCTGGGCTGTCCTTTACGAGAATTGGCTCCTTACCAAGCTGCTTAGAGTAGTTCGTCACTGCATCGATCGTCGCTTGCGACGTCTGCTCGGTACGCACCAACTCAAGCAGCTTCATCAGCGGCACCGGATTGAAAAAGTGCATGCCAATGCACCGTCCCGGATTGGCAACGCCCTCAAACACGCGCGCCAGCGATAACGAAGAAGTGTTACTGCCGAGCACGCACGTTGCACTGACAACTTCAGCAAGCTCTCGGAACAAGCCGTTTTTCAGCTCGAGCTTTTCGGGCACGGCCTCCACAACCAGATCCGCATCAGTCGCTGCAGCTACGCGATCGCTAGTGATACTGATCCGCGCCAAGACATCGCCGCGGTCCGCCTCAGTTACCTTGCCGCGATCCACGCCCTTCTGAAGAAAGGCCTCGATTCGGGCATAGCCCTTCTGAACAAACTCATCCGTGATGTCTTGCAGCACAACGGTCGAGCCCGCCTGGGCACAAACCTGAGCAATTCCGGCACCCATTGTACCTGCACCAAGCACCGCAACCTTCGCAAACTGTGTGTCACTCATCGTTCTGTAAACCTCTTCAGCTCTTCTTCTGCTTACTTAAAAACGCATCCATGCGCGCCTTCTTGTCGTCACTATCAAATAGTACCGCCTGCGTCGAACTCTCAAATACGACCGCATTCTCATGGCCAGGCCGCGACAACGCATTGAGAGCACGCTTTGCGGCGCGCACGGCCAAGCGGCCATTCTTCGCAATCTCCGCAGCCATCTTCAAGGCTTCATCGACAACATCAGTGTCCGGAACGACCTTGTTGGCGAGGCCAATCCGAGCCGCTTCATCCGCGGCCACCATCCGACCCGTGTAAACCAACTCGCGCGCTAGGCCCAAGCCGACCAGACGCGGCAGTCGATAGGTGCCACCAGCGGCCGGGATGATGCCTAGCTTTACTTCAGGCTGCCCCATCTTGGCAGATTCACCGAGCACCCTCAAATCGCAAGCGATCGCAAGCTCGCAACCGCCGCCGAGCGCATAACCCTTAACGGCAGCAATCACCGGAACGGCAAATTCTTCAATGCGATTGAAGATGCCACTGTTGATGGCACTAAGCGCATCCTTCGAGGTGCGATCCCGCAACTGCGCGATATCAGCACCAGCGGCGAATGCCTTTTCGCCAGCACCAGTGATCACGATCGCGGCAAGCGTCTCGTCTTGCTGCAAATCGTCGAGCACGGCATGCAAGCCGTCGACCATCTCTTGGTCAATTGCGTTACGCCGCTCTGGCGCGTTCAGGGTGACGAGCACGGCATCGCCGTGTCGCTCGGACAGAACTCGTGAAGTCATCGGGCGGAGCATCTTGCGGATTCTGCGTCACAACGCCACCGCGAAGTTCTGTTGTCAGACCACATTCGGTCCAGAGCACGCATTCACAGCCAACCTTTAAGTAACCGTGGCCACCAGCTGAGCCGCTCTGAAACAAGATCGGCCACAGCCTTCGCCGCAAACCGCAACCGGTGGATATGCCACGAAACCATGCGGCAAATGACTTTGCGTCGAGCAACAGGAAGCCCGCTAGCCAAATAACAATTTCGACCCCACCTACGCTCGCAATCCGCAACGAGCAAATCATCACCCTAGACAGATCCACGCTAGCGAAGCCTAGCAACCAAAAATGCCTGCCGTTGCAGACTCAAACCGTCAGCACAACCTTACCCATGGCCTCGCGCGCCTCGAGCAGGCGATGGGCTTCCGCAACCTGCGCCATTGGCAGGGAGCGATCTAGCACTGCGCGAAATTGCCCCTGCTCAAACATGCGCAGGACCTGCCGAAGATCCCCCTTACTGCCCATAGTTGAACCCAAGATAGACAGGCTCTTAAAGAATACGGCGTGCAGCGACAACTGCACATTGCCGCCAGTTGTCGCACCACAGGTAACGACACGCCCACCGCGACTCAGGCACTTGAGCGAACCAGCAAACGTTGCTTCGCCTACATGCTCGAAGACTACCTGCACACCTTCTTTGCCAGTGAGCTTGCGGACTTCACTGGCGAAGTCTGTCGCTTGGTAGTCAATGACGTGGTGGGCACCGAGCGCAGCAACCTTGGCACATTTTTCATTGCCGCCGGCCGTTGCGATAACCTGTGCGCCTAACGCCCGAGCAATCTGCACGGCAGCTGAACCGACACCCGAAAGGCCTGCATGAACCAGCACGGTCTCGCTAGCTCGCAACTCTGCGCGTCGAACAAGCATGTTCCACGCCGTCTGGAAGACTAGACAAACAGAAGCGGCTTCCTCAAAGGACATCCCTGCAGGCTTTTTCGCGACGTTAGCAACCGGCAAGCAAATGTACTCGGCACTCGTGCCATCACAGCTTTCGCCAAGAATGTCATAGCGACTGCATAGCTGGTCGACTCCCGACTGACATGCTGCACATTCGCCACAAGACACACCAGGCAGCACAACAACCTCGTCACCTTCCTTATAGCGATCGACGCCGACGCCAACCGCATCGATGACACCGCTAGCATCACTGCTCGGAATCAACGGCAAGGGAAACTGATGCCCGGGGACACCACGACGCACCCACGTATCCAGGTGATTCAGGCCAATCGCACGTACATGAACACGAACCTGATTAGGTCCAGGTTCTGGGATCACTCGTTCTTCGAGAAGAAGACGGTCCAAGCCACCGTGTTCGCGCACGGTAACGCAACGCATTGCTGCCATGTTCTCAGTATGCAGGCTCAGACCTTGATGTGCATCTCGCCGACAAGTTCCTTCGCCGCGGCTGGCGAATCAGCTACTCAGAATCGCAGGGTAATTGGGGGCTGAAGCCTCAATCCCCCGCAACGATCCACCAACAACAAGCCGAAAAAACCGCACCGGCCGTGCGGCGATGCGCCCATGGCACCGACTTGTTATAGAAAGCGGCCCAATAACTTACGCATCATAGGCACGCCTCTAACCCCAGCGACCCGGCTAATCATCGCCTGCAGCTGCGATCAGGATCTCCTTCACCTTACGCAAATCAAGCTTGCCAGTGCCCAGCAGTGGCAACTCATCACTATGCACGAACTGATTCAAACGCGGTAAGAACAGAGCGGGCAAGCCACGCAGCGACATCTTTTCGAGGATGTCCGGAAGCTCCGACTCGGGCAACGTCGTCAAGACTGCGAGCCGCTCACCCTTGCGGGGATCGGGGACACCGCAAACCGCAAATGCTCGATCATGAATCCCCGCGCACTCCTGCAAATGATCTTCGATAGCGCCATGCGGAACCATCTCGCCGCCGATTTTACTAAAGCGCGATAGACGATCTGTCAAAAACAGGAAGCCATCGGCATCCATACGGCCAATGTCGCCAGTGATATAGCACCCATCGTGCATCGCTTTCTCGGTTAAGTCATCACGACCGAGATAGCCCTGCATCACATTCGCACCACGAACCAACACCATGCCAGCCTTACCGAGCGCCAATGGCTCATAGGTGTCAGGATCAACGATCTTGACAGTCACTCCTGGCACTGGTCGACCTACAGAACCACGACGCGAACCCGACTGATAAAAGCCAGCGGCTCGATAGCCAGGTGCACAAACGGCAATCGCGGGCGCACACTCAGTAGCGCCATAGCCCTGAATCGGACGTAGGCCAAAACGCTCGGCAAATGCGTCAGCAAGTTCTTCCGTCAGTTTCTCGGCACCGGTCAAAACTAGACGCAAGGATCCAAACTGCCCCGGCTCACAGCGCCGATTGTACAGCTGCAAGAACGTCGGCGTCGCGATCAACATCGTTGCCTGATTGGTCGCTACCAAATGCCCAACATCAGCCGCTTCCAACGGATTAGGATGGAACACCATGCCGGCGCCCTGGCCTACCGCATACCACAATGACAAGTTACCGAACGAGTGAAACATCGGTAATACACCGACCAACTTGTCTGCAGATGTAGCAGGCAATACCTGAGCAATGGCATCGCAGTTAGCTTGCAAGTTCTGATGCGTCAAAATGATGCCCTTCGGTTCGCCTGTACTGCCGCTGCTAAAAAGAATAGCCGCAACATCTTCGCGCGTGACTCGGCGCTTCGCACCGCAAGCACGCTCAAGCATGCCTTTAGGCCACAGCAAGGCACGCATCAGACCACCAAGACGTTCGAGCTTCGTCACGTCCTTCATGACGTCTTCGAGCAAGATCAGCCGTAGACCCTGCAGCCCCTCAAGAAGTTCCTTTGGCAGGCGATCGAGAAAGGCCTGTGAGGTGACCAACGTTTTCAAGTCAGCTTGACGCACGGCAGAAACCATGGCCGCAGTTCCAACGGTGTAATTTAGAGACACCGAAGTATGGCCCGACAAGCTAGCTGCAAATGCGACCAATGCACCACCTAGCGATGGCGGCAGCATGATGCCGACGTTTTGCTGGCCTTCCCAATGTGGACGTAGACGTCTTGCCATCACGACAGCACCAGCCAAAGCAGCGCCTCGCGAGAGCTTCTTACCTTGGCTATCAGCCAGACAGTGACGCCAGGGAGCACGGCGAACGCGTTTGATAAACGCAATGTGCAATGGCTTCAAATCAACCGCCCTAAACCGAGAGGCACCTTCTGCCAATTGCTCAACAGCTGTTCGGACCTCTTCAGGTCGCGCTGTATTGGGCATCGGATCACCAAAAGACACCGTGACGGGGCACGGGATCTTGTTAGGCAGCCACTGCATGCGCCCTTGACGTAAACTACCTAGAGAACTGTAGACGCGATCTAGATGAATCGGAATGACTGGCGCGTTTCTACCCTTAACGATGCGCTGGAAGCCACCGCGGAAAGGCAGCGTGCTGCCCATGCGGGTAATTTCCCCCTCGGCAAACAAGCAAACGACTTCGCCAGCATCAAGCGCATGCCCGGCATCGCGAAGAGCCCGCAAGACCAAACGCGGCCCGCCCGTAGCACTGATCGGAATGACGCCAAGAGCCTTCATAAATGGCTTCAATAGCGGCCGCTCATACCAGTGTTGCTCGACCACAAACCGAATCTGCCGATCAGTCACGGCCAGCAATAGCAGCCCGTCAAGAAGAGATACGTGGTTCGGCACCAACATCGCGCCACCAGTTTCCGGAACCTTCTCGGCGCCAGTGATGCGAACGCGATAGAGCGTGTGCGCAACAATCACCAAGATCAGACGCAGCAGCGCGTCAGGCAGTAAGCAAATTGCCCAAACAGTCGCAATGAACGTAACAACGGCGACCGCAACCAGAATATCAGCGCTTCCTAATCCAGCCGCTGAGAGCCACGTGCAACCAAAATTGCCAAGCATCATGCCAGCGAAGGAAACCATGTTCACAAATGCGATCACGGCCCCACGACCAGAACTTGGTGCACGCCATTGGATCAACGCATTTAGCGGCACAACAATGAACCCACTGCTGACACCAAGCACAGTCATCAGGATGGCAGTGCCTACGACGCCCGGCACATAAAAGCCCATTGCGGCCGTCGACAATGCCAAACCAATCGCCCCCAAAGGCACAAGACCGGTTTCGATGCGGCCCTGCGAGAGACGTCCAGCAAGTAATGAGCCCGCTCCCACACCGATTGCAAAGATCGCAAACGGCAATCCCGCAATCGTATCGGAGAACATCAAGACGTTCTTGCCATAGACCATCATGTCTTGGCCAAGAAGGCTGGCGATGCTCCAGAACGCGACAGTGCCAAGCATTGCCCGCCAAAGCACTCGGTCACCACGAATCGCAGTCCAAGCTGCCTTCATGACAACCTTCGCAGGTTCAGCACCACCGCTTGCTGGAACTTTTGGCAGGCGCAAAGAGGCGAGGAACCCAACGATCGAAAACACCGTCAGAATGGCTCCAGCCATCCAAACCATCGACTCACCGCTATCCACGGAGTCAGCGATCGAAAAGGTGTCTAGCAAGAAGCCACCCGTGATCGTGCCAAGAATGATCGCCAGGAAGCTCGCGGCCTCAAGCTTGCCATTCGCTGCTGTCAGCTTTTCGTGACTGATAACCTCAGGCAGCAATCCGTATTTGCCAGGCGCAAACATTGCGCTTTGCAACCCCATGCCAACTAAGACAATGAAGGGCAACCACCCCGCAGGCTGAACCCACAGCACTAGCATCCCGAGCGCCATCAAGCACACTTCCGCGAACTTAGTCCAAATGATCAAAGACCGCTTAGAGACGCGATCACCATAAACCATCGCCGGAATTGAGCCCAACATCAGTGGCAACGTCAAAGCCACCATGACATTTCTAGTGACCTCCTGCTGAGCGACTTCGCCCTGCTCGGCCACAGCTGCGAACCCGATGAGCGTGATGATCATCTTGAACGCGTTGTCGTTGAAGGCTCCGAAGAACTGCGCCGTCAGCAGCGAAGACATCGGAAAGGGTTTGGACTTAATTTCTGTGTTCATGGCGTGCACCTATGGCTAACTCGACATGGGCTACTATCGCCCGGGCACTCACATTCCATTCAACATTAACGGCGACTCATTCATTAAGCTGTGCTTATTGATTGTAGGCAGCCGATGGCAACAGATATCCAATTGACCACCACCCTGCTATCGCCATTCTACGTGGTTGCCCTCCCGATAAACTAGATTGCATTGGATCAACCAAACAAACCAAAGCAACCCGAGTGGCCAGCAAACTGACCAATCCCGCTAGGCAGCATCTGACTCTGGAGTGAATCAGCATCGCTGTACGATCTTGCATAATAAGTTGCTGTCAACACCAAGAAACTCATCCGGCAATTCATAACCCCAGAAATACAAAGACAGGTCTGATGATAAGCTTAGCTACATGGTCGACCTGCATCGCTTAGCTGGATTTCACCTTGTCGCGACCGAAGGCGGCTACGCAAAAGCTGCTCGGGCGGCCTCCTATCCCATCACACAACCAGCACTTCACCAGCAAGTGCGCAAACTCGAAACCGAAGTCGGGACGACGTTACTGGAGCGTGTTGGCAAAGATCGCATGCAACCGACGCCGGCTGGCGAACACTTGATGAAGTTCATCACGCCATTCTTTCGCGACCTGCCGCGCGTCGTCGACAACTTACGCACGGGCGGCTTCGATGGCTCACTAACCATCCACGCGGAATCGCTACTGATTCGGCAGCTGCTACCAAGCTGGTTACTCGCCCTACGTAAAAGGCGACCGAAAGCTCAGCTGCATCTACAAGAGCTGATCAATGTAGACATTGACCTTCTGCGTAGCGGTGCCGCCGACGTCCTTGTCGCACATATCGCCCAGATACCGACTGACATCGCGTCCCAAGTCATCGCTACAGTCTATGCGTGCTTAGTGGTTCCGCGTGAAAAGGCAACAAAGCGCGGCCAACCTAAAATCGCAGAGCTGAGAGACATGCCGTTTCTCAGCTATCCAATAAGCAGCCAACAGCACGCCTTGCAGCTACAAGCTCTCTCGATGCAAGGGATCAATCCAACCTCCGCAATCTATCTCGACACAGCAGATACGATCCTTGGCTACGTCGAGTCAGGCCTTGGCTGGTCGCTCATTCCAAGCCTAGATCCCGAAGGCCCGAAAGCGCGCCGCCTAGCTGCCTATCCTTGGGGTAAGCCACGCGTGACTCTGCCAATCGTGATGGCTTGGCGAAAGGATGCGCCAGAACACCCGATGCTTGACGAGATGATCAGCTGCGCACCACTGCCGTAGGACTAAGGATCTATCGATGCCATACGGGCAAACTTCTCACTGCCGGTGAGCATAGCCAGCAACCCCACCAGCCCGACTCGGCAGGTCAACTGCAGGACCTAACCGAGACCGGATAGCCGCAATCAGTGTGTTTTCACGAGAGCTAGGGCGTTGCCCCTTGCCCAAAGACGACATTCGTCCCAAGATGTTGTGCGAAATTGCACCGTGACTGAAAAACCCATCAACAAGGTCTGGATCGAAGAGGGCTGCATCTCCTGCAAGCTCTGCGAGGACATTGCGCCACAAGTCTTCGAGGTTCCCGACGACGCTGACTGCGTCATCAAGCCAGACGCCGCCAGCCACTTTGGACCGCTCTCGGACGACATTGACCAAGCCGCAGACGATTGCCCTGTCGAGGTAATCCAGGTCGAACGCCGCAGCGAATAAGCAAATCGGCGACCCTGTCCGAGCTGCAAACAAAGCGAGGGATGTGGCGGTCAGCCGATCCAAACCCCAACAGCGCCTGAAACCCAACAGCGCCTGAGACCCAACAACGCTTGCGACCTAGTAAGTCGCGGAAACGTTGAAGTACTTCGCGTCGGGATGGTGGCAGATGATTGCTGAGGTGCTCTGCTCAGGATCTAACTGAAACTCGTCGCTCAGCGAAACCCCGATTCGTGAAGCCTCTAGCAACGGTAGCAACTTGTCTTGGTCCTCAATATTGGGACACGCCGGATAGCCAAACGAGTAGCGACTGCCTTGGTATTGCTGCCTAAACAAATCGCTGATGTCCGGTGCATCACCCGAAGCGATGTCGAGCTGCTGACGCATCCGCTTGTGCCAATACTCAGCAAGCGCCTCAGCACCTTCGACAGAGAGGCCGTGGAAGTGCAGATAATCGTCATAGCGATTCTCGCGAAACAGACGCTCACTCTCCGTCGTTGCAACAGCGCCCATCGTGACTAGAGAAAATCCGACCACATCCAACTGACCACTGTCTTTCTTGAGGAAGTAATCAGAGAGGCACATACGACGACCGCCGGGCTGACGAGGGAACTCAAAACGCGTCAGCTCAGACTTGTGATCTTTCGGATCCATGATCACCAGTGAATTGCGCTCGCTGTAGCACGGCCAGTAGCCGTAAACAACTCGCGGCTCGAGCGTCTTCTCGGCGCGGACCTTGTTAGCCAACTCACGAAAGCGCGGATCAACAGTCTGCTTGATGAACCTGTCATAAGAAGACTGATCTCGTTTCCCCTGCTTGTATTGCCACTGCAGACGATAGAGAGCCTTCTTATTGACGTATTGAAGGACTGTGCCGAGATCGAGTTCCTCGGGTGTCACCACAGACGCACCCCAAAACGGCGGCGTCGGCACTACCGATGCCGGCTGCACACCACTGTCTGCATACTCCGTAAAAGCATGCTTCAGCATTTCTTCTTTCTCGGCGCGGGTCATACGGCGATGACTCGTGATGCGCTTATTCGATCCACTGCCAACAACAGTGACGCCAGCCGCGACTGGCGACTGCTGAATCGGCTTAGGATCTACGCGTCCAGTCAGCTCATCCATGATGTGCAGACCTGAGAACGCATCCTTTCCATAAAAGACCTTGCCGCTCGTATAGGCAGCACTCAGATCTTGCTCAACATAGGCACGGTTTAGGGCTGCACCGCCGCAAATGACTGGTGTCGTGATTCCGCGCGAGCTCATCAGCTCAAGGTTCTCGCGCATCACGACAGTCGACTTAACAAGCAAACCGCTCATGCCAACGGCGTCAGCCTTATGCTCTTTGGCAGCTTCGAGGATCAACTCTGCAGGCACTTTAATCCCCAGGTTGACGACCTTGTAACCATTGTTGCTGACGACGATGTCGACCAGGTTCTTGCCAATGTCATGCACGTCGCCGCGGACCGTTGCGAGCACCAAAATGCCCTTCTCGTCGCCCTCAACCTTCTCCATGAATTGCTCGAGGTGTGCAACTGCACTCTTCATTGCTTCCGCACTCTGCAACACGAAAGGCAACTGCATCTCACCGGCACCGAACAACTCACCGACCACCTTCATACCCCCGAGCAAAATATCATTGATGATCTCAAGCGGAGTATAGGTCTCGCGGGCTTCATCGAGGTGCTTCGAGATGTTGATCTTATTGCCGTCAATGATGCGCTTCTTTAGGCGCTCTTCGACCGGCAATGTCATCTCGTCTGGTCCCGATCCGACCTCAATTCGCTTAGCGCCAGTAAAGCGCTCGATAAACTTAAAGAGCGGGTCGTAACTCTCGGTACGACGATCGTAGATTAGATCGAGCGTCACCTGCCTGTCATCTTCGTCAAGCTTGTGAGTCGGAATGATCTTGCTGCCATGAACGATTGCCGAATCTAGGCCAAACTTAATCGCCTCGGCCATGTAGACAGAGTTCAGAATCTGGCGCGGATACGGATCAAGTCCAAAGCTGATATTGCTAAGGCCAAGGATCGTGCGAACCCCAGGAAGGTTCTCCTTAATGAGTTTGATGCCCTCTAGTGTCTGCAAGCCGGCATCGCGCGATGCTTCATCTCCAGAGCCAATCGTAAACGTAAGTGGATCAAAGATCAGATCCCCCGGATGCATGCCATGACGGTTTACAACGATGTCGTAGATACGACGAGCAACACGAAGCTTGGCATCGGAGGTCTTTGCCATCCCGTCTTCGTCAATCGTTAGCGCAACAAACATCGCGCCGTAGCGACGCGCCAACTTGCATAGTTCATCGGCCTTACCTTCGCCGTCCTCGAGGTTAATCGAGTTAATTATCGCACGACCAGGAACGACATGCAGCGCCTTCTCGACGACATCGATTTGTGTGCTATCAATCATCACCGGCGCCGTTACCTGCTGCACCATCGGCTGCAACAACCTGAGCATGTCGCCGGCTTCGTCGCGCCCGACATATGCCGAGCAGATATCGAGCACATGCGACCCTTCTTTGACCTGCTCCTTGGCCATGTGCAACATGCCTTCGACATCTTCGGCAAGCATCATCTCACGGAACTTCTTGCTGCCGTTAGCGTTCGTGCGCTCACCAACAATCAATGGACCCGTGTCTTGATCAAGCGGCACCGCGTGGAACAACGAAGCTAACTGCGGCTCGTAAGAAGTTGGGCGTGCTGTCGGCACCAAATCTTTGACAGCATCAAACATTGCCTGCACGTGCTCAGGCGTAGTTCCACAACAACCACCAATGACTGAAACACCATGCTCAGAGACGAAGCGTGCTTGGGATGTTGCGAGTTCCTTTGGAGTCAAATCGTAAACAGCGTTGCCGTTTACATTCCGCGGCAAGCCAGCATTTGGCATCACCATGATCTGACGTGTCGTCACCTGTCCAAGGAAGCGAACGGACTCCTGCATCAGGTCTGGACCCGTCGCACAATTAAGCCCTATGACGTCTACGGGCATTGCTTCGAGCGTCGTCACAGCTGCCGCGATATCGCTACCCACCAACATTGTGCCGGTAGTCTCAATGGTCACCGTGCAGAAGATCGGCACTTCACGCCCCAGCTCTTCCATTGCATCGCGTGACGCGATAATCGCCAGCTTAACCTGCAGGATATCCTGACAGGTTTCGATGTTCAGACAATCGACCCCACCAGCAATCAAGCCCTTTGCGTAAACCTTGTAAGACGCAAACAACTCTTCCGGCGTGATGTGCCCAAGAGTGACTAGCTTCGTGCCCGGCCCCATCGATCCAGCGACAAACCGCGGCCTATCAGCCGTGCTCATGCGATCGGCAACGCGCCGCGCCAACTTGGCCGCCATCTCATTCAGTTCGAAGGATCGGTCGCCAATGTCAAACTCATCGAGGACATACGACATTCCGCCAAACGTGTTGGTCTCAACTACATCCGCGCCAGCACGGAAATAACGCTCATGAATTGTCTCGATAACATCTGGACGCGTATCTACCAGCAACTCATTGCAGCCTTCGAGACCATTGAAATCATCAAGAGTAAGATCGGCTGAGTGGATTTCCGTCCCCATCGGGCCGTCAAATACAAGCACACGCTGGCTAAGCGCCTTGAGGATGGGAAACTGCTGCAGTCGGGCGATGGGATCGAAGCGAGGCGACATTTAGGAACTCCGCGAGTAACCATACGCATGCACGCCCCACTATGAATCTCTTTCTACCGACTGATGATGATCTACAAGTTGTCAGCATCAACGATCAGAGACTCGGTATGGAAATCGACAAGTGAACTCATCGCTCCTGAAACGAGCCCTAGCGATCGTGAGCTTGGAACACACCAATCATCGGAACCGGCAGCAGACGACGCCGACCACGAAAGTAACCTTCGGGCAAATGGCTTTACCGACGAACCACACCAAGGCAAGCGGACCCGCAGCCCAACAAGCTTGGTTGCTACTACGACTGGCTACCCTAGAGCCATCAAGGCGTCGCTAACTGGCGCGCTAAAACGAAAGCCAGCGTGCTGGCTAAAGACTTCACCGGCGCGAGACTTCTTCACATGCCCCACAATGCGGCAAAGCGCCCGCCCCTCTACTTCCGGATGCCCATAACCCTGAAAGGGTCGCAGCAAGCCACGTAGAAACATCAACCAGCTCGCGCCCGTTGAAGCAGAGCCAGCTCCGCCATCAACCGAATACTGCATGGACCAACGACCCCTGTGGCGCAGTCCAAAGCCACCATTGCCATGCTTCGAAGTAATCGCCCTAAATCGCACTGCGTAAGCTTCTTGGTGTGAAAAAAGTAACGCACCCCGAATGCCTCCAATCCTGCGATCAGGCAATCACGATAGCATCCAAGCAATATCCGCAAATGACCCTTGCGACGGCAGCTTGCACATCGAAGGGCATTTCGTAGGAGACCTTGGAACATCAATTGAAAGGGTCTATCCGCGACTCCTCTAGGCCGAGTCGCGACCTCGGATATCGACAGAGGCTCAAACCAAACCCCCTAGTTCACTATGCTTGCCGGCTCGACTCCCCCCAGAATTGACGCGGGTCACGGCAAACGTGGTTCAGCGCAATCCGATGAAACCAGACTTCTTTCAAACTTCGCCACCGAACTCGTCTGACCCCGCCGCCGAATTGCGAGCGGGCATTGCCGCGAAAGACTCGCAAATTGCACCTTGGTATCTATACGACGCCATCGGCTCACGCCTGTTCGACATCATTACGATGACACCGGACTACTACCCAACTCGCACGGAGGCGGCAATCCTTGCAAAGCACTTGCCAGCGATGAGCGAAGCGACGGCAAAGCACGGGACCATTCCAAACTGTAGCCTGATCGACCTTGGAGCAGGTAGCTGCGAGAAGGCTCCGAAACTGTTCCCGGTGGTAAAGCCCAGCCAGTATGTCCCTGTGGATATCTCGGTCGACTACTTAAAGGAGACCGTAGGGAGCCTGCAGCGAGAATATACGGAGATTGAGATGATTGGGGTGGGCACCGACTTTTCGCGCCATCTCGTCCTTCACGACAAGGTGAAGAAAGACCGCCGACTGTTCTTCTATCCGGGTTCGTCAATCGGCAACTTCATACCGAGCAAAGCCGGCTTGTTCCTCGAAGGAATACGTCAGCAGATGCAAGCGGATAGCGCCCTCTGGATAGGTATCGATCTGGTCAAAGACAAGCAGATCATGGAACGCGCCTACGATGACGAACTAGGGGTCACCGCAGCCTTCAATCGCAACATGCTACGGAATGTAAACAAGCTTGCAGGCACCGACTTTGCACCTTCCAAGTGGCGTCACATAAGCGTGTTCAACGACCAAGAGAGCCGCATCGAAATGCACCTCGAAGCCAAATCTGCAATGACCGTAAGCTGGCCAAACGGCGAACGCTCGTTCGCTGCCGGGGAACGCATCCACTCCGAATTCTCCTACAAATACACACCCGAGAGCTTCCGCAAACTGCTCGAGAATGGGGGGCTGCGCTCAATCGGCATGTGGACTGACGACAGGCAGTGGTTTGCGATGTTCGCCGCCGTGCCGGCCTAATCCATCAAGCACGATCGCACCCCAAACCTGATCAAAGACCTTCACGTTGAAAAGATCGCCAAACTGCGCCCGACTTTCCAACTCCTCTAATTTCGCCTGATATCCTCTCTCGCCCACCCCATATTCACACGTTCTGACCATGCGTGACTACGGCGTCTCCGTAGCACGATGCCCAGCGCCAAGTGTCCAACAAACCAACGACAACTCTGCTACGGATACACCGCCTCACTGATCGCCTCTCACCCAGAACAGATCTTGTCAACATGTGCCTCTGCAACAGTTACCTCGATAAGATCAACATCCGATCGCAAGGGCTCGACAGAACGCAATCCAGGACCATGGATACCGTCGTCGATGTAATACGTCGCTACACCTTTCGACCACGCTACCGACAACTCGCCACAACAATCAGACCTCCGCTGCGCCAATGACTGATTCCCCCCGCAACATCGTGCGCCACGAAGGCGTCATTTCTCGACAAGATCGAGAACAGCTGCTTGGACAGCGGGGCTGTGTGGCTTGGTTCACAGGCTTATCGGGATCCGGCAAATCGACAGTCGCGCGCGCAGCCGAAGAGTTGCTGACAAAAACTGGCCGATTGGTCTACGTCCTCGATGGCGACAATGTCCGCCATGGGCTTTGCTCCGACCTCGGCTTTTCCGACAAGGATCGAACGGAAAACATTCGCCGAATAGGTCATGTAGCAGCAATCCTCGCTGACACTGGTGCAATCGTGCTGACCGCATTCATTTCGCCGTTCCGGGCTGATCGCGCCCAGGTGCGGGAAGTTGTAGGTGAAGCAAACTTCCTTGAGGTCTTCGTGGATGCGCCGATCGATGTCTGTGAGTCTCGCGATCCGAAGGGCTTGTATAAAAAAGCACGCGCCGGTGAGATCCCTGACTTCACAGGAATCCACTCACCATACGAGGCACCCGAAGACCCTTCGCTACGGCTAGCTACTGGCCAGCTCTCGCTAGCTGAATGTGCATCATCTGTTCAGCAAGTGCTTACAAAGCTTGGCTTCCTACACGGTAAGCCACTTCAAGATACTCCAGTCCAAAGTGGTCCGCCACGCGCTTAGAAGGCAGCCCTAGCCGCCATAGCAAACCAATCGCTAGACATGACAAACTACGCTCTCAGCCACCTGCAACAACTTGAGCAGGAGAGTATTCACATCATTCGCGAGGTCGCCTCTGAGTTTGAGCGTCCTGTGATGCTCTATTCAATTGGCAAGGACTCCGGCGTCATGCTGCGTCTCGCGCAGAAAGCGTTCGCGCCAGCCAAGATCCCGTTCAAGATCCTGCACGTGAACACTCGCTGGAAGTTCCGCGAAATGATCACGTTCCGCGACAATCTAGTCAAAGAGCTAGATCTTGATTTCATCGAGTGGATCAATCCAGAAGGTATCAAGAACAACATCGGTCCATTCGAGCACGGAACGCAACGCCACACCCACGTCATGAAGACTGAGGGTCTGAAGCAAGCTCTTAATGCCGGTCAATATGATGCCGCATTTGGCGGTGCACGACGCGACGAAGAAAAGAGCCGAGCTAAGGAACGCATCTTTAGCTTCCGCGACCGCCATCATCAGTGGGACCCCAAGAACCAGCGCCCTGAACTTTGGGATCTGTTTAACTGCGAAGTTAACAAGGGCGAGTCAATCCGTGTCTTCCCGCTCAGTAACTGGACAGAGCTTGATGTGTGGCTCTACGTGCACAAAGAGCAACTACCGATGGTTCCGCTCTACTTCGCAAAGGAACGCCCGGTCGTCAAACGCAATGGCACCCTGATCATGGTCGACGATGACCGCATGCCGCTAGATGAAGGCGAGACACCCGAAATGAAAATGGTCCGGTTCCGCACGCTTGGCTGCTACCCACTTACTGGGGCAATCGAATCTGAGGCCGATACCTTGCCGAAGATCATCGAGGAGATGCTTCGCAGCCGAGATTCCGAACGACAGGGTCGCGTGATCGACTTCGATGAAGGCGGATCCATGGAAGACAAGAAGCGGGAGGGCTACTTCTAATGACTTACTCCACGCAATTGGACGAACTAGGCATCGAAGCATATCTCGCCAAATACGGCGAGCGTGAGATGCTCAAATTACTGACGTGTGGCAGCGTCGATGACGGCAAGTCCACGTTGATAGGCCGCCTTCTGTACGACTCTGAGCAAGTGCATGATGACGTACTCGAAGCAACAACTAAGGCATCTGACAAGTTCGGAACAACTGGGAAGGAAGTCGACCTAGCTCTACTAGTCGACGGCCTACAAGCCGAACGCGAACAGGGCATCACGATTGACGTCGCTTATCGCTACTTCGCAACTGACCGACGCAAGTTCGTGATGGCCGACACGCCCGGCCATGTGCAATACACACGCAACATGGCGACAGGCGCATCGGCCTGCGATCTAGCCGTCATCTTGATCGATGCTCGACAAGGTGTGCTTGAGCAAACGCATCGACACTCTTTCATCTGCTCGTTGCTCGGCATCAAGCACTTCGTCATCGCCATCAACAAGATGGACCTTGTCGATTACTCCCAAGAGCGCTTCGAAGAAATTCGTGCGACCTACTCGGAATTTGCGGCGCGACTACAAGTCCCCGACATCCACTTCATTCCGATGTCGGCACTCAAGGGTGAGAACGTTGTCCACCGTGGCGACAGCATGCCTTGGTTCCAAGGATCGCCGCTGCTAGACCACCTCGAAACGGTGCATGTGGGCAGCGACCGCAACTTGCTGGATTTGCGTTTCCCAATTCAAAACGTATTGCGCCCGAACCTCGACTTCCGAGGCTATGCCGGCACCCTAGCTTCTGGCGTTGTTCGTGTTGGTGACAAGATCACGGCACTGCCGTCAGGCAATAAGAGCACGATCAAAAGCATCGAAACCTTTGACGGCCAACTGGAAGAAGCATTCGCGCCGATGGCCATTGTGCTGACGCTGAACGACGAGATCGATATCAGTCGCGGCGACATGATCGCCTCGCCCAACAACGCTCCGGCTCTCACTAACGGTGTCGAAGCAATGATTGTTTGGTTTGACGAAGGGCCGATGAAGCCAGGCTCCAGCTACCTTGTCAAACATACATCGGCACAGACATCCGCTACGGTCACCGACCTCCGATACCGCATCAACGTTGCCACTATGCACCGGGAAACGGTGCCCGAGTTAGCCATGAATGAGGTGGGCCGCATCCACCTGGACTGCGCCCGACCGCTAGCAATCGACCCCTATTCAAAAAACTCTTCTACTGGATCATTCATCCTGATCGACCGCATGACCAATGCGACGGTTGCGGCAGGAATGATTGTCGAACGCAAGATTGCAGAAGACGCCATGAAGCGTCGCACCGACCGTCACGACGCAGGGACTAATGTTCGCCTACAAGACAAGCGAAAGGTCAGCTCCGAACAGCGTTCTGAACGTCTAAGCCAGAAACCGTTCGTAATGTGGATCACTGGCCTACCGCGATCCGGCAAGTCGACCATTGCGTATGAACTCGAGCGGACCCTGTTCGACCAACAAAAATTCGTGCAGGTTCTCGATGGAGAGATCTTACGCCTCGGACTCAACCGTGACCTAGGTTTCAACGGCGCCGACCGATGGGAAAACCAACGACGCGCAGCCGAACTCGCTCGCCTAAACATGAGCATGGGCATCAGCACGGTCGTTGCACTGGTTTCACCACTGGATTTCGAACGCCAGCAAGCGCGTGAAATCATTGGCGACGGCTTCATCGAAGTGTTCTGCAACGCCCCCCTCGAAACATGCGAGGAGCGAGACACTCACGGCCTCTACAAGCGCGCACGAGCAGGTGAGATTGCAAACGTAACCGGGATTGATGCTCCTTACGAAGCACCGACCAAGGCCGAGATTGTCATCGACTCCGCAAATGAAACGGTCGAATCCAACGTGCAAAAGATCCTAGCGCACCTAAAGGACAACGGATTAATCGATAGCTAATGTCGCCAACACCAGTCATAGAGGCGCGCAATCTGAGCAAGTCGTACAAGCTCTATGGCAATCCGTACGGACGCATTTGGGAACGCTTCCCATGGAACAAGGGAAAGAAGTTCCACAAGGAAGTCCACGCCCTAAAAGACGTTTCCTTTGACGTCATGCCGGGCGAGTGCGTCGGCCTAATTGGCACCAATGGCGCTGGCAAATCGACCATGCTCAAGGTGCTCAGCGGAACAACGTTTCCAAGTGCTGGGCGCTATACCGTGAAGGGTCGCGTCACGAGCCTTCTCGAACTTGGCGCTGGCTTCAATACGTCATTCTCAGGTCGCGAAAACATCTTCATGAACGCCGCCATGATGGGCTTCTCCCGCAAAGAAGCTCAGGCGAAGTACGACGAAATCGTCGAGTTCAGTGAACTGGGAGACTTTATCCACGCGCCTGTCCGAACCTACTCTTCGGGTATGCAAGCGCGTCTGGGCTTCAGTGTCGCAGTTGCAACAGATCCTGATCTACTCATCATCGATGAGATTTTAGCAGTGGGTGACATGAACTTTCGTCGCAAGTGCGTCGAGAAAGTTTGGGACTACAAGCGGCGCGGCAAATCGATGTTCTTCTGCTCGCACTCGCTTTACGACGTGCGCCAAATGTGTGATCGCGTCATCTGGCTGCGTGAAGGCCGAATGCAGATGCTGGGCGACTCAGTCACTGTCACAAACGAGTATGCGACGCACGACAACCAACTTGTGGAGGGCAGCGACGAAATGCCATTCCAAGATGTTGACGAATCTGCAGGCAGTAACAACCCACAGATCGTTGGCACCGAACTACTCGACGGGGACTCGCTCAAGCACCGCACGACCTTCGCTCCTGGCGACAACCTCGCGATCCGAGTACACGTAAAGAATCCACAGCGGGAACGTCTAACCCTTGCAGCCGGTGCAATGCGCAACGATGGCACGCTGTGCTTCGCGCACTCGACCCAATTCAAAGAGTTAGTCTTCGACTTCGAAGAGGGCCACGTAACCCTACATCTTCCTAATTTAAGGCTGCTGTCAGGTGAGTTCACGATTCCTATCTGGCTGTTCGACGAGCACGGTAATCACCGTTTCCAAGAAAGGCCGGCTAACGACAACCTGATCGTGCAGAACAGAACCAAGGATCTAGGGTTGTTTCTGCAAGAGCATCGCTGGCAAATCGATCCTTTGGGCAACCATTCGACGGGGAGCACGCAATGACCTCGGCTCGGACATTCGACGCAAACGCCAGCTCGAAAAGCGCGCTCAAGCATCTCGGGAGCATCGGTAGCTATCCTTCGCTGATTTGGCGGAACCGCTACATGGTGCAGAACTTCTTCCGCCGCGACCTAATGAGCCGATTTCACGGCTCGTTCCTTGGCGCCTGGTGGATGTTGGCACAACCGCTGTTCATGTTCTTGGTGTATTTCGCCATCTTCGGCGTGCTCTACTCCAGAAACGATAGCGGCCCCAGCCTAGGCTTCGCACTCTACCTGTTCTCGGGTGTCGTTTGCTTCCATGCGATGGTCGAGGCCACCACCACTTGCTGCAACATCATCATTGCGAATAACAATTTGGTGAAGAAGGTCGCGTTCCCATCAGAGGCACTGCCGATCCACGTGACCTTAGTAGCAATCGTGATCTACCTTGTAGGTGTTGCCCTAACGCTTGCTGTCGGCTTGATCAGCGGCGCTCGAATGCCGGGCATAGAACTTCTCTATCTGCCGCTAGTGCTAATCGTGATGTTCATGCTCATCCTTGGAATCGGCCTGCTGCTGGCGAACATCAACGTTTTCGTTCGTGACGTTCAGCAACTCTGGCGGATCTTCACGATGGCGTGGTTCTTCTTGTCACCCGTGTTCTGGTACCCATCGGACATGTCGGCAATGGTCTTGGCGAAGACCGATAGCCCGATGCTGCTCTCAGCCTTATTTAACGGCAATCCAGCGTTCTCGCTGATGACTGCGCAACGTATCTCGCTAGGCGGAGAGATCCCCGAATGGGGGGTTGTCGACTTCTGGGGCAGCCTGGGCGTTGCATCCCTTTGGGCAGTCGGATTTTTGCTAGTCGGCTACTGCACCTTCATGGCCAACAAGCACAAGTATGCTGACATCGTTTAGTCGGGGCAACTTGGCAGCATTACGCGCCGACCGACTTCAGCACTTCGAGGACGCGGTCTTTCAACCATGGCCGGCAAACGATTAGCTCGTCGTTTCGCGCATTCTCTTGGTTGTAGCGGTGATCCTGTCCGTCAAATCGGCACACGGAATATCCTGCCGCGCGCGCGATCGCCTCGGGCGCACAAGTATCCCACTCTTTCAGCCCAATCTTGTGAACGTAGATATCGGCCTTGCCAAACATAAGCATCGAGACCTTAAATCCGACACTGCCGCACGGGACCAACTCTGCGTTACCCATGCCCTCTGCAAAGCGCTGCATCCATTCGGGCGTGTGACTGCGACTCGCAACTAATCGTAGTGGCGCATCGCCCTGAGAACCGTTGTCATCGACAAAGCTATCTGGCCATTCGCCACCACTGCCAAGCAATGAAACCGAAGACTCACCTTCGGTAGGGTTCGTAGCGACAATAACGCGGTCAATGGTTGGCATCGCAACAACACCGAGTACCGGCTTCTGATCAACAGCAAGTCCAACATGAACGGCCCAGTCATGGCGGCCGCCGGCGTATTCCTTGGTTCCATCTAGTGGATCCACGATCCAGGCGATGCGGTTTTTCGTGCGCTCGAGATTGTCCTTCGTCTCTTCAGACAACACGGCGTCCTCCGGATAACGCCCGAACAACGCACCTTGCAGATAGCCGTCAGCAGCATTGTCACCGACATCACCGAGGATTTTAGGCTCTTGCCAACGACCACTGCTTCGTAACACAGATAGGCGACGGCCAGCCTCACGTGCGATTGCGGTCGCAAATTCTAAACGAGATGTAAGTTCAGCAGAATCCAACATGACAAATCACACAGTCGACAATTAGGTAAGACGCAGGTTCAGGATCGCCCTGCAACATCTATCCATCAAGATCAAAGGCACTCAGATGCCCAAGAACTCGCTGAATCTTCGACAACCAGCCTAGGCCAGCCAAGGTCCATAGCACGCCTCAGCGGAACAAACGCAACAAGCTCTGCAGCCTGCCTCGATCCGTTGCGTCTAGCTCTATTTCGCTAGGCACACACGAGCTTACTTACAGCCTTCTCACCATTACTATCCACCGATGGAAGGACCACGACTGGCTCGACGGAAGCAGCCTCAGCACCGCAAACAAGCACGTCATCGACGACCATCCCTTCCAGCATTGCTGCCACGGAATCCCACTTATGCGTACTACGCAGCTCGGAAGCAGCCTGATGATCTTCGTGTGCTTCTGTCGACAAGCCCTCAAGCACTTGCAGCAATTGCACCCCCGCATCTGCAGCAGAGGGCTCAAGCACGGACAACTCTCGGCCATCTGCTTCCGATGAATGAACTCTTTGGCGACTTGATTGGATTCGGTGAGAACCTCGACCATCCATAAATACATCAGCGGCGCCACCTCCAGTCGCAATCACTGGCAAGCCGCATGCACGTGCTTCAAGCACAGACACACAGCTTCCCTCAATGCGATGGGGATGCAGCATTACGTCACACGCGGTGTAGATCGATGCTACCTCTTCACGTGACATAGCACCGTCAAGACGAAGGACGGGCGGCGTTCCCGGTGTTTGCTGAAAACGATCTAGCAACTCACCAAGGCCGCGATGCTGCTCAGAACCGAGGCTCCGAATGACAACGACAAACTCATGACCTGCTGATCGCGCCGCAAGCACTGATCGCAAAAAGACATCGAATCCAGCACGCCATATCATCTCACTACAGAACAAAACTGCAGGGCGATTGGCTTTGAAGTCGACGACTTGCTGAGACGGCTCTGCAGAGTCTCTCATGACCTCATCAAGGCCATACGGGATCATTGTCACCGATGATGCTGAGCGCCCAGATGACGTGATTGCGCGCTGATCTTCTTCAGTGTGAACGACCACCAAGTCTGCGTCTTCGGTAACAGCTGGCGTCACATGCTGTGGTGAACCGCCATTGTCTAAATCTACGCGAACAGCCCACTTTCTGCAGTTTGGACGTGATGCACGCAACGCCGCCGTAGATGACAACCACAGATCTGCACGACCTGGGCTACGCGTCAAGCACTGCATCAAGTCAGGTGCGCGCTCACGCAGCCAACCAAGATTGTTTTGGAATGGCCTGGTCGGAACCAAGCGAACGTCCACATGACCGCGCTTCACTAACGCGCGAGCTAATGAAATCGTCTGCTCGGAACTCGCAGAGTCCTCAAAAATGGGTGACTCAAGCACGACTGTAGGCTGCTGTTGCCCAAGCCGAGAAATCTCTGGAGGCGGACTGGCTGGCCGTAGCGTTGTCAATTCAGCGATCACGTGACGACGACCTCTTGAGCCTGTCAGCGATGCTGTGCGCTCTGCAACCGCTGCCTTCATTGCCTCAGCTATAGAGATTGAGTGAGGCGCGAAAAATGCCCCGTGCTCCGCATCCCAAGAAACATTTCGACCGCCAATTTTGTGCGCGATACCACGACCTTCGAGGATTGCCGCATTGCTTGCGAAGAGAGCACAGCACACTGGGCGACCTGATGCGAGGGACTGTACAAGCTCTCGGCTTGCACCAAACTTGCGGAACGGCATCACGATCGCGGCTGCATCCAGCACATGCGCGGGTTCGAAAGAACCAGCGACCACATCGATCAGGTGCATGGCCTCACCTGCGCAATCGCGCAGCATAGCAACGGCCGACTCCGTCATGCTCGGCAGGATCAATCGTAATCGCAGCCCACTATCCGCGAAGTGCTGCGCAAATGTTTCTACGACGAGGTCGGAGCCATCGGCAAACGCCTCGTTGCTAACATGCACGAATGCCTTAGCTACACGCTCGGTCGGAAGCTGCAACCAGCCCCGCAACTCACTTTCCGACAGGGCATGAACAGGATTTTCCGTGCCTGCCCATCGCAACTCACCACGTAGGCGGTCGAGCAATTCGAGAGGCGATGCATTTGCCCCTGCCGCCATGATTGCACAGGCATCAGACCACTCAAAGCCAACCAGCTGACAAATATCACTCTGATCGTCAGCACCACAGAAGACCAACACCGGAGAAGTTGCACTTACGGATTCACTGACGGCACTCTGGATAAGGTCCACTTCGGCCGGAGGCAGATTTGTTGCTGCTTCCCAACGGCAATCACCATCTGTCAGAACGACTGGGCGCTCGCCAGATTCAGGCTGTCTAGGTAGCACCCCAGACAGGGAAAGTGAGCACCGCACACCATTTCCAGCGGCGAGCCGCAAGAAACTGCGTAGCTGATTAGCTGCTCCGCTATCAGCAAAAGGGTCTCCGTGAAGCCGGACTTGGTTCATCGTCCGTTCTCATCGGCACTTCAGCACCATTGCTTAAACGAACAATGAGCTATGGCACCGCGGGCGGTCGCAGGCCAAGATCCGACACATGCTTGCTGACCTGTTGTCGCACCCGGATCGCCTTGCGACGACTCTGGCTACCCTGGCCGATGCCCGAGCCTCACGTCCGGATCTGCCTGGATCCCCAATCGGGCCGGGAGCAGCTGACTGCCGCTTAGACCTGAAGTTAGCTCAGTGGCAGGCATTACGTGCTGCCAGCCAATCTCCAGCCGCGGCCGCACACCTAGCAACCTACGGGCAAGATGCCTACCCAGAACTTTGGGCTGGCACGGTGCGCGACGGAGTTGCGCGCGGATTTATGGTCCACCTCGAGGAAACTTGCTCGCTTGCCGGCCTGCCCTTCAACACCTCGGACTACGGTCAGAAAAATACCAGTGACTCAAAACTCACGCTGTTCACCGGTAAAGATCTTCGGCGCAAGAAAGATATTCTCATCGCCTCGGCAGGCTGCCGCGTGCGGTTCTCGCGCAAAGGAGGCCTGTTGTTTGTGGATCGGGAGCAAGGCATCAACAGCGAAAACTGCCTTTGGTTTGAGGGCCGCCGCGACTCCGGGACACTCGACAACTTTGCTGGCAACGATGATGAAGGTGCACGCCTATTCTCGGCGCAGTTCCTGAAGCCGCAACGGTTTGTGCAAGGGAAACACTACAGCGAGCTAGAGCTCAACGGTCGCCTCGGACGCGGCGCAATTGGCTGGCCATGCCGCATCATAATCGTCGGCAGCAGTGAATCTCCGAGCTTATACATCACCATAGAGTTGGCATCGACTGTGCCCCTATGGCGGTTGCGCAGCAGGTGGCTTGGCGTGCCCGAAACACTGATCCACCATCACTGCATGCCCGTGCGAGAGCTTGTTACGACCGCGCACGGTGGCTTTGTTGCGGACACGCTATCCCGCTCATGTGCGACCTTACTAGTCGACGGCGAACCAGTGGCAACCCCAGACGCGGCCAAGCAAAGTGCAATCAAGCACACATTTTCGCTTGGCCAAGCTTCCCAATAAGAGCGACCAGCAGCAACCAGGCCCGATACGTCAAGGGAGGTTACGCCTGACGAGGCACATACTCGCGCAGGGCCCAAACCTAGGTTGAGTCCGCCCAGAAACTGGGCACAGATGCATCCCAGCCAATGCGCCGCTTTCGTGAGAAAAACGTCACGAAACCTCATCCTTCAGCGGTTACGAGCGGCGGCGCTACGCCCCACACTCGACGAAGAGAGCTAGGCTCGATAGGGTGGATAGGCTCCCGCTCCCACTCATCATATTGCACGAACTCGCCTGGACCGCCCTTGGATTTGTCGCTGCCCCGATTGCTGCGCGGTTACTACGCGGACCAGCATCAGATTCGACAATCCTGCCACCAGAAACCAAACACCGCCAAAAGCTGGCGCCCCAAAACGCTGTAGCCGGGGAGACTCCCATCACAGGCAGCGAAGGTGCTAGAGCCCAGTCCGTAGACACTTCTGTGTCACCCGAGTGCCACGAAATGGCGCTATCCATGGCCAACGAGTTGGCGAACTTGGCGACCGCCGTCGAAGGTCGTGCGCACCATCTTATCGAAGCCGCTCCAGCACGCTCACAGTTACCAAATGCTGCTGAAGCTATGCTTGCTTCGATCGCCCGACTACGTGGATTGCATACCAAACTTATCGCGTTTGGCCGCGCTCGCGACGTCGTCAATGGCATCACCGAGATCGACAGACTAATCACCAGCCTTAGTGACGAACTGCAGCAGATGCAGCTTGGACTCGAATTGCGCTGGGATCCGCCCGACGACCTGCCAAGTATCAATGCTTGCCCCGCAGCGACACGCGATGCCTTATTATTTGTCTGCTCTTCCCTACTACAAGTAGAGCGGGGAGCAACTAGGTTGACGTTCACCGTCGAGCGATCGTTCTCAAACGATGAACCAGAAATCGTCATCGAGGTTCATCTCGAGTGGGTCAACGTCGCCGATAGCCTTAAGCGTAAAGGAATGTCGAAAAGCGGCTTCGCACTCGACTACGAGGCGGCAAAACATTTGATCGAGAGCCACAAAGGTGAACTGACTACGGAGCATTTGCCTGGTCAAGCCGTGCATGCCCTAGTCAGGCTGCCTATGGCTATCATCGCCGAGCACGCTGCGGATAATCAGGACATAACCACGGACACAGTCGAGAGCGGAGTGGTCACTGAAACCTCAGCCGCAAGCAGCGCCGAATCGCCCCCTGAGGCAGAGCAACCGACTGCTCTATCCCCGGAAGCACATCAATTCGGCGGGGCCCTCGTGCTAGAGTCCGATCCGGCCCTCCGCGCTGTTCTGGCAAGCGAATTAAAGGCCAGCGGCCGAGCGGTGTTCGCATGCGCTGACGGCGCCTCAGCCCATACATTCTTGGAAGCAACTCCCGACCGCTTTGAGCTTCTGATCGTCGATGACGCCAACCAATTGGACGAATACACACCGCTAGCACGCACAATTCGTCAGCACACCCCAAACCTGAAGATTTGCCTGCTAGCGCAAATGCCGACGACTTCATCGAGCCTATGGCCCGATTTGCATTGCCTACCAAAGCCATTCGGCGTTCATGAACTAAGGGACACTCTCGCCTCTATCCTGGCAGTCAGGTAGCGTTGCAGGTCAACCCCCTCAATTAGGAGTAGACCTCTGGCTCGCAAAGACAACCGACAACCGGACGAGCACCGGCCGATCAAGTTCACCCGTTCATTCACCGACCTACCAGGTTCGGTGCTAGCCGAATGCGGCAACACAAAAGTGTTGTGTACTGTCGCCATTCAAGACCAAGTCCCCCACTGGATGTATCGAAACCAAAAAGGTGGATGGCTGACCGCCGAGTATGCGATGCTGCCAAACGCTGGCAAGCCGCGGAAGCCTCGTGACGGCCGTACTGGTCGACCAACCGATGGCAGAACACAGGAAATCCAACGCCTGATTGGTAGAGCACTTCGCTGTGCCATCGACCTCAAGCAACTGCCGGAAGTGACATTGTGGGTCGATTGCGACGTTCTTCAGGCCGATGGCGGCACCAGAACAACTTCGATCAATGGCGCTCTCGTTGCCGTCTACGATGCACTGCTCTACATGGAAGAGCAGAAATCTCTGCCTAACTGGCCAATGCGTGGCATGGTCTCAGCAATCAGCGTTGGCCTATGCAACGGTGAGCCGCTGGTCGATCTAGATTATTCAGAGGACAGCACTGCTGACGCCGACCTGAACATCATCTGTGCCAGCGACGGCAAGCTAATCGAAGTACAAGGCGCCGCCGAGACTCGACCACTCACAACCGAGCAGTTTCACGAAATGGTCTCAATTGGCCAAAAAGCGTGCACAGGTATCGACGCACTCCAACGTCAAACTCTCGGACTCTAGTTCCTATGCCTGAGCTCTGGATCGGATCCAACAACAAGAAGAAGCGTGTCGAATTATCGCGCTTGCTCGCACCGTTGGACATTGTGCTGCGCACGCCTGACGAACTCGGTCAAGACTTCGAACCAATAGAAGACCAACCAGACTTCGCGGGTAACGCCCGCAAAAAGGCGACGCTCTTAGCCAATCTGTCAGGCGGGATCGCACTCGCTGACGACAGCGGCCTCTGTGTCGACGCGCTCGATGGCCGACCTGGCGTGCTATCAGCACGCTACGGTGGTCCTGGCCTCGACGATCGCGGCCGACTACTCAGACTGCTGGAAGAGCTCGGTGACCGGCCTGTAGAACAGCGGAGTGGCCGCTTCGTCTGCAGCTTATGTCTAGCTGCACCTGGCGATCGTGTGCTTGCAAGCATTGAAGCGGCCTGCGAAGGCGTGCTTCGGACTGAGCCAACCGGTGACGAAGGCTTTGGCTACGATCCTATTTTTGTGCCTGTTGAGTATGCGGATGACCCGTCCCAATCATTCGCTGTGCTGGGCGCAGAGATCAAAGACCGCCTAAGCCATCGTGGCAAAGCACTGCGTCAACTAGCCAAAGACTTGCCGCAGTTGATTGCCAGCGAGAGCCAAGCGGGCTAGCACAAACGCAGTTGGCTCGTGATCGATCCAACAACCTGCAATAGGCGTCAGGCGGATGCGTTTTCAGGAGACGCCTGACCATCTTCAGGAGTCTTCATGAACATGATACCAAGCGCGTAGACACCACCAGCGACGTAGAACACGTTGGAGAAACCAATCGCCATGCTCAACACGATACAAAAGATCGAGCCAAACACGCTAAAGAACGCATTGATCGCCCAGCCCCATGGCACGAGGTGAGGGCACTGCTCTTCAACCAAACGCACACCTGAGGGGAACGGCATCCCCAATACGAGGCCAGTCGGAACAAGCATGCAGATCACGACCAGCATGCGCAGCCAAAGATCCAGTCCAAGCCACTGCGGCAGCAGTTGATTAACTACGAAGACGTTGCCAGCCAGCGTTACCAGAATGCCTGCCAGCATGAGCATCAGATGCTTGCGGCGCACCAGCTTGATACGGCCAGATAGAAGCGAGCCCAAACCAGCCGATGCCAACAAACTCGTCAGCACGACGGACAGCGCATAGGTTGGATGACCAAGGAAGATCACCAATTTCTGCATCAATGCGATCTCGAACAGCATGAAGCCAAGACCGAGAGCAGCGAAGTAAGCGAAAATACGAAGTGACCCTGGCGTTCGAAGACCTTCACCAGCGAGCTTTCGAAGCGGCAAGAAGATCATGGCAGCCGCCAGCAATAAGATCTGCAGCATCGACGACAACAAGACGTAGTGCCCGATCGGGAAGTCGAGGTGGTAATTGAAGGCATTCACGTCCTTGCGACGATCCTGACTGCCAAACAATAGGCTCGACCACTTGTAGTAGTTGAAGAAGAACGGCGCGTCGTCGGTCGCTGGCCAGACATCGAATGGGTAGCGATCGTAGAAATCGTCTTTCGCCTCCCCCTCCGCATAGAGCAACTCCCTAAAGTCCGACACAGTGCGCAACATGTAGTCACGCTGCATACCAATGTCCGAGTTGAGAGCCTTGAGGCTGGCCAGCATCGGCTTGGCTTCAGGCTTGTCACGCATCGCTGCTGGCAGCAACTCAAGCGCTGCCGGCTTACCCTTTGCAACTTCAGCAGCGGCCTCAAACCAAGTCCTGATGGCCGTATCTCCCAGCTGACGATCTTTCTGAACCTTGCGGATAGCCGGTTCAATGCGGCCGCGAAGGATCGCAAAGTGTGAAGGTTTAGGAACAATCTTTTGATCGCGTGCTGCAAGCGGATCAAACACTAGCCCGACGAAGGCCTCACGCTCTGCAAACTCACGCAGGGCCGCAATCTCCACTTCGGTAAACGGACTCTGCTTGATCATCGTGGACGCCCAATCAATGCCGCCACGGAATACACAGACATGCTGGTGCGGATTTTCGACACCGGCAGCCCGAAGCCCTTCACACGCAATATTTGCTAAGCGTAGTGACTCGCGCGCAGCCATTGGCGCTTTCTGCATGAAGCGCGAATAGCTAACGATCCCATCCGGCTTCAGGTGCTCATAGAAATCCTGCACCGCCTCTATGGTGTAGAGGTAACTCTCGGACAGCGTGTATGCGCCACCACTCAGAGCAGTGTATGAGTCCACACCACTCATTTGGATGACATCGTATTTGTCATCATGAGAGCGCAACCAGGCACGACCTTCGCTATTGACGAGATCGATCTGCTTGGCCAACTTGCTGGTCGTAAACAGCCCGCCCAAGTAGTCGTCGTATTTTGTAGTGACCATGTCGATCATGGCCGTATTGAGCTCGACAGCAGTCACTCGCTTTGCCCCGTTAGCGAGGGCAACTAGCACATCGACGCCGCCGCCAACGCCGATGACCATCGACGATTGATCCGTGCGACCAGAAGCTTTGTGCACCACGTAAGCTGATGCAGCCTGCGTGTCATCGAGGAACGGAAACTTCGATAAATCACTCGCGCCCTGGTAGAGCATCGTCGGCGCAGCGCCGTCCTGGCCAACAGCGCGCGAAGCAATTGGCTGCGAGTCCACCATGCCCATATCGCCACCGATCATTGGCGCGCTAATCGGCAGGCTTGGCCCTACTTCGACCTCTGCAGTAGCACTTGGCAGCTTGTCAATCTTGGCGCCCGGCTTGATCCCCAAAATCGCACGCTTTTGTGGATCAGCAAGCACCGCCTCAAGCGCAGTCGCCTCCTTACCAATAGCGTACGGAACCCTCCACTCAATCTTGCTAACTAGCGACGGCGCTAGGCCCGTAAAGGCGAGCACAAGCCAACCAGCAAACAACACACTTGGCACACCCAGAACCAAGTAGCGACGTGGAGCGGTAAAGGAGAAACAAAAGGCCGCCAGCAGACCAAAGCATCCGGCGAGCACAACCGCTGCCGAACCCCCGAAAGACTTGAGGGCAATGACGCTGATCCCAGCGCCGACCGCCGACCCAACCAAGTCCGCAAAGTAGAGACGGTTGACGCTCTTGGCAAAGCGAGTCAAGGCGATGCCGATTCCGAGTCCGCCCAGCAGGAACGGCACGAACACAATCATGTAGATCAGGGATAGCGCGAGTAGATTCTCTTGCTGCTCCCAAACCTTGAGGCTGTCGATGCGCACGAACGTCGTGAAGCAAAATGCCAACACGACGCTGACGCCATAACCCATGCTCGTCCAGACAAGCACACGCTCTGCAGCGCCTTTTTTCTTACCGATACCGGTCGCAGTCAACAGACTCCCAGATGCACCAAAGCCTAACAAGCCAATGGAAATCACCATGTAGGTGAAGTGGTGCCACATCATGATCGCGAACACGCGTGTGAGCGCGATCTCGAACATGATGATCGAGAGACCTAGGCAGAAAATGCCAGCGAGCAGTGATCTAGGCGTTACAGGCATGATGAGGCGGATACCGCATGAACTGCGGCCAAAATATTGTGGCGTCCCTGCAGACGTAGCCCAACCAAAAGTCTTTGGCCACGGCTGCTCAGATGCTATCGACCATTCGCGGTAGGAAACCGCACCCGAAACGACCCGTCTCAAGGGCAGCACGACACTCGCAAATCTGCATCAAATCGAGATGCTCTCGGGCCAGGGCTTTCTAGCCGTCCATTGAGCTCTCGCCGCCCAAAGCCTCGTCATCTGCATCATCGATGGCAACGACGTCCGAAACCACTTCAGGCTCGATAGCACCGGAGAAGGCATCCATATCGACGTCTTCGATATCGGAGACCTCTTCTCGCTGCGGAGTGCCTAATAAACGTACAGAAGCATTCTCAGCGTCATCAAGGTCTTCGCTATCGGTAGCGCTCTCATCCTCACCTACGGCCTCACCATCCTCAGCCATCGCAGCTGCCTTGGCGGCCTTTTCCATGTCCTCGCGCATTTCCTCTGCAGTGATACCGGCCAGGATCAGATCAGCCGTAACATCATCTGATCCGGTGTAAGCGAGACTGATCTCATCGAAACAGTTCTCTTGAACAGCGCGCAGGTATCCCTGCTTCATCATTTCGAGCAACGCGATCAGCGTTCCGATCATGCCGTAGCGGCCCTCCTTCGGATCGAAGACCTCGGAGAACTTGACCTCTCGCGTCTTCGTGAAGGTGTCGAGCAACGTATGGGTGTAGTAACCCACGTCCCGCATTTCGACTTCAACATCAATCGATTGCTGCTGACCAACCTCCTCAAGCAGCTTCGCAAACGCTGCGGTCAGATCCCAAACGCCAAGCTCGCCGAGATCAAGTAGGTCTTCATCACCCGTCTTCTTAAGTTCGGGCGGCTGCGGCAACACCAGATTGCTTTGACGTTGACGTCGCCCGGAACGGTTATCTAGTTCACGCGCCAAGTCGCGATAGCGCTTGTACTCGAGCAACCTACGAATGAGATCGTCCTTGGGATCGAACTCTTCATCGATCTCGACCGCTTCATTCGGCAATAGCTCGCGAGACTTGATCTCCATCAAGGTACTCGCCATCACGACAAAGTCCCCGATGTCGTGCAAGTCCAACTGCTGAAGAACAGTCAGATGCTTCAGGTAGTCTGCAAGGATCGGCGCAATCGAGACCTCATGAATATCGACCTCTGACTGTCGCACCAAATGCAACAGAAGGTCCATAGGCCCTGAGAAGACCGGTAGTTCAACGCGATAAGTCACCGCCTACAGAGTAGCGACAGTAACGCTCTGTGCGAAGCGGCGATCTGACAACTCAACCGCAGTAACGCTCAGTAGTTGTTCTCAATCGCCAAGCCATTGCTGGACTCGAGGTCTAGTGAGGCATCAATCGAAACTGCCTGCAGGAAGGCCTGGAGCCCAGGAAGCGGCGGAACGGTGATCGGCAACACGCCTGCGCCAGCGGCATTCAACGGTAATAGCGCCGTCGCTGCGGGATCGGTCAGAAGCATGCAACTTGCCCACGGCTGCGGGAAAGGAACCAACACTTGGGTATTGCCGACTGCCAGGACAGCGACACCATTGGAAGCACCACCAACTACGGCAAGATTCGCAATGTGACTACCATTTGCCTGCTGGGCGAGCGAGCCGGCAAGAAACGTCGTGCCACACGAAACACCGTAAGACGCCGAGCTCGCCGTTAGACTTAGGCCCAACTGGTCGAAAAGTGCGAAACCTAGCTCGACACCACACTGCCGATAGTCATCTTCCGTGTTCCACGTCACCCCATCCGGGCCTCGGCCGTATGTCCCCTCAAACGTGATTGCCATTACAGGCTGTTCAAAATTAGGTGCGTTAAGCCAGCCGTTGACCGCAGTCCAGCGATCGTGGCACATCGACTCAACAAAGGGTCGCGAACCCAGTGTGCTAGTCAAAGTATTGCCAAGAGCAACAAGCGGGCTACGGGCTTCAAAGCTGGATATCCACTGGGCCTCAACCTGATTGACGATCGGCAAGACCCCACAACTACTACAGCCAGCAGACCAGTTTGCGTTGGCTGAATGTTGGAAATGGAATGGGAAGGCAACGTTGTGCGTGCTGTGCAGGTTGAGCAGAATCCGGATCGGGTTGCTCGCAGGATTAGCGGCTGTCCCCATATAGCCCTCGATCGCAGAGCGCAGAGCGACGATCTCCGGTTGCGTCGAGTTATAGGGAGCACTCCACTGCGACTCAATTTCGACTGAGTTGGCGTTCGTTCG
Source organism: Planctomycetota bacterium (assembly GCA_965662465.1). GTDB lineage: Bacteria > Planctomycetota > UBA1135 > UBA1135 > UBA2386. The sequence goes on from CBFIIO010000012.1 coordinate 89,327, forward strand.
GTAGTTGCCTAGAAATACCCCATCGGGATTCCCCATCGGCACAACCTCGATCAAGGCATTATCCAACAACACTTCTGCTCGCGGATCGCCTGATGTCAGCCACCCGAGCAAACCTTCCACCATAAAGTAGCTAGTCGTCTCAGACGGATGGACCCCAGCATGAATCCAGATGCGCTCTTTGCTGGCATCAGGAACGGTAGAGTCCGTCAGCTGGATCTTCTCGATCGGACGCCCCTGTTGCGAGTTGCCCAATGACACGATACTTCGCACGCGCGCTTCACCGGCAAGACTGGCCAGCAGCGAGTTCTTACGCGTCACGGTGTAAGGGAAATACTTGGCAACGCGCATCGCCACGACTGCGGCAGGAACCTGCACCGAGAACCGCTCTTGACCAAACTGTGTCACCGGCACAGTACTGCCCGGCATTCGCTGATAATCGCCGAAGTTGACCCCGTCCGTAGACAGTGACCAGACCGGCACAATCGCATCACTGTAACCAGGGCTAGCAATCCGGAAGTTCAAAGTCGAACCGCCGACCACATTACCGATTTCACAATGCCACCATCGGCGCCAAGAATTTGGCAGGGCTGTGTTGCCGTTGTCGTCGCTCATGGTCAACGTCAAGGTCCAACTGCTACCGGTCCCTGGTGCCACGCTCGCAGCGGCTAGCCGCATATTCTCGCCACTCCAGGTAACAACGGGCACCTGCGCGCAAACAGAACTGAGCAAGAGCAGATGGGGCAACAACAGCGCAATAGCGAGACGCATACACACTAGATTGCCGCAATATTCGATCTCGTCAACTGGTCAGCAGCGATGCAACCACTTCAGCACAACCCCACGAGAGGGTGTAGCCAGAGCCGCCGTGTCCATAATTGTGCACCAGACGTCTTGCGCCACCCCGATGCTCAAGCTCAAGTCGAACGCTGGATCGAAACGGACGCAGTCCAACACACGCGGCAAGAACTTTTGATTGCTGCAATTCAGGGAACCTGCTGATGGCCCGCCGTAAGATGGCATCCGTGTCACCAGCATCAGCGACGGTTCGTTCGTCCCCTGCTTGCGCAGTTCCGCCAATGACCAAGCCATCAGATCGCGGAATCAAATAGCAAGGTTCACCAGAGGTGTCATCGATCCAAGCATGCGGTGGCCGCGGGCCATCAACGCGCAGTACCTGACCGCGAACTGCCTGTAGCTCGTTATCACCACATAATTCGCGCGAGCCTAGCCCTGTGCAATTCACGACAAACTTAGCTTCAGCCAAAGCCTCATCGAGAGAAGTAAGCTGACGCCGAACAATCGTGACACCTTGAGCGTGCAGCTGATCAAGTAACCAGCGCATATGAACCGGCACATCGCAAACCGGCACCGAGGTGCGCACGGCCGAGCGATAGCCGTCCGGCACCTGATCCTGAGGCAACCACTCCAAATCAGGTACGGCGCTAGCCCACCACAAATCCGGATCAGCTTGATCAAACACCTCGATCACCGGTTGCATGCTGACACCAGCCGCTGGCTCACCTGCCAACTCCACCAACCGCGAAAATGTGAACGCACTCCACTCAGCAACTCGATCACGCGGCTCAGCAAGGAATGGATACCAAATCGCCCCGGCAACTGCCGAGGTCGTCGCGAATGGATCATCGCGCGTCCAAACCTCAACATGCATACCCTGCTGACGCAGGCGCAATGCGGTCACTAAACCAATCACGCCAGCACCGACAACCAATGCATCTAGTTGTTTTGTCGGCACATTCACTGCTGCATCAAAGCAGACTCGGGGGATGTCAGTTCGCATTACCGACAAAAAATGGGCATCATCCGGACATGGAGCCACGCCGTGAGAAGCTGTCTGACCTACTGCACAGCAGTGCTTTGCCTCCGCCACCGATCAAGCGTCCGTTAATATTCGGCGGGATTGCGGCGGTAATTGGCGCAACCGCATGTGCCATGGCGGCACATATCCACGAGCTACGCCTATCCTATCTAGCCCTGGCAATCGGGACGCTCGTGGGCATCAGCATCATTCGGCGCGGTGGTTACGGTAAGTATCTTGCTGCCTCAGCAGCAGTACTGACTCTGATTACGATCCCAGCCACCTACTTTGCGACATTCACCCTCGAAACGCTGTCGTGGTGCACAGAGCAGACTCATGCAGACCTAGCAGTCGACGCAGCCGCATGGGGGCAGCTTGAAAATGCCACCGATGCAGAGGTCTTCGAGTTCGCAGAAGCTCAGTCCTTCCCATTTACGACAAGGGAAGCATTCGACTACTACCCCGGCCAAATGCTCAGCTGGTTTGCCGAGAATAGCCCGTCGCTGCAGGAGTGGCGCGCCTACGAGTATGACAATAGTTCGTTCTCGGACTACTTGACCTGGTCGACGAACCAGCTTGATTATCTACTCGCAGTCGTATCGCTGCTGCTTGCAGCGGGCATCGTCCGGATGCGAACCACGAGGCTCGAAGATCGAGCCAAGCAGAAGGCCATTGCGCAGCGCATCGCAACATCTGGCGACACCGACTGAGATTGTCGCCGGCGGCTGAATCTACCGGGCCACGGTCAGTATCAGAAAGAACCGACCTCAACTTCGAGCGCGTTTGACAGGTCAAAGCTCACGCCATCAAAAGTCGCCGCCTGGAAGACCCAAGTCGACGTTGGCAGGAAGCCCCCACCAAACAGCGGCAAGCGCAGTTCACCTTGAGCGTCTGTCATGAATCCCTGAACCAAGGCATTCAAAGGCTGAATCGGCACCAAGTACTCGGTCGGAGTGATCAACACTGGATTCGCGGCTACACCAATCGCGATTAGCAACATGGCATTCGCTGGCCCATCGGTCAGCTGGAATGAAGCGATCGAGCTGGGCGTCGTCAAATCGTCACCACAGATATTGAGGGTCAGCGAACCGGCGCCCGCAAAGCCAAGATCTGTCTGGCAGAACTCGCACTCATCCGGCACGAGGTTGCTGTTGGCGTCGTCATGACCACCAGTCAATACATCAACGAGGTCATTGCTGCCGTTGGTGTTGCAGTCTTCCTCGTAAACCGTTGCGAAAGCATTCAGGTCAACATTATCGACCCAGCCATCCGCGTTGATATCAAAGATGGCTTCCGGATCATCAGCGGTAAATGGGCCTCCAGCTTGCGCCAACCGGAACGCAGCCAGGTCGATGCGATCGAGCACATTGTCACCGTTGCTGTCAAACTCAGCCCTGCCGAGCGAATCAAGGAACGCAACGACGGCCAACTGATCAGCGGACGACAGAGCCTGGAAGGCGAGGCCTGAGGCACGGGACTCCGCTCCAAACACAGCATGCAGTTCAATGATGCCTCCGGCACCCAGGATGCGGGTCTCGAGTGTGCCGCCAACAACGCGGCCGTCGTGCCACAGTGGGTCTCGCGTGCGCACTCCCCACAGCGATGGCGTGCGTAGCTCTTGCCCAGTAGCGTCGCCGTCCGTAATGAAGTCGGCAGCTAGCCCCATATCGTGCACCAAGAAGTCGCTGTAAGGGCGAATCGTTTGGTTGCGCAACGCTGATTCTAGAGCTGGATCGTTCTTAGTCGTCCACGATCCGATGTGACAATCTACGCAGCCGACGGAGTTGAAGATCGCCTCACCTGACATGCCGGTCTTCGGAGTCTGAGGAGGGGCCGCGAGGTAACGCTGAAAGTGCGTAATGCGATCAATGAAATCGAGTCCATTGCTGTCGGGACCGTCCTCCGGATCGGGGACGGTATCCCACGCAGCCAACAAGGTGGCATCACCATTCGGAGCGTTATCAAAAGGCAGCAGACGGTTGGATAACCCCAACTCATTCTGAGCGGCGTCACCAGAGAACGTCAGCACTGTCGCAACCTGCGCCTTCCAGCCCATCCGCCCAACACGCTGAGGACCAGTAGGTGTTTCGAGGGGCGTCACCCAGTGCGCCCGGCCGCTGACAGCGGCGCTTGGCGGGTTGGCTTCATTGGCAACGATGTCGGCATCGTCGATCGCCTCAATCAAACCAGCACCCAACGCAGAAGGCGTGACACGGCTGGCAATGACATTGGCAATCGCGGGAATCACTTCCTGCACAGCCGGGTCAATTGCGCCAGCCTGCAGCAACGTTCCACCAATAGCCGTCAGCGGATCAAATCCACCCTTGCCGTCATCGTAGCCAAAGCGCGTAACGGTAGCGCTACCGGGGCCACCAACAGGGTTGTTGTGACAGTTGGCGCAACTGATCTGGTTAAAGATCGGACCAAGCCCCTGCGCCTCATCAAAGACATTCGCGAAGTCAGCCTTGCCGTCGTCAAACCTTTGCAGCTGGAGCGTCGTCAGGCCGCTAAGCGGTGCGCCCATCTTTGGCTGTGGTGACTGTGCAGCAAGCGTCGCTGCGAAGGATGTGATGAGGATGTTGAAGCCGAGGAAACGCATAAACGAGAATCCAATAAAGTGAAATCCAACGCCAACAAGCTGGGGGCCCTGCCGCCGGATGACCAATTCGTTCTAAAGTGTATCAGACATGACAGAGGCCCG
>CBFIIO010000013.1:0-87988 GCA_965662465.1 Planctomycetota bacterium
AGTTCTAGTGGATCATCCAAAGGCCATACCAGTCCCTACGATTGGGATGCCATGTCGCGCCACATCGCTAATAGAGAGATCACATCGCGCACTCCGAACACGGACTTTTTATGGAGTGATCCGATCACGTCATCCGATCAGAACTTGCAGTGCTGGTTCTAACGCCCCGGCTCGATTACAGTTTGCTGATGAGTTGATCTCATAATCTGGGGGCGATCGGCTTCGACCGAATGTTGATCCGTCCTGATGTGGCGCGCCGAGGGCCAGGCACCTCGTAAATCCGACTGGAAAAACTTACGTGCCAATACGCACTACTCCCTCGCTGCTTAATAACTAAGCGCGACGCTGAGGTCCCTTTGTCTGCGGGGGGCCAAGGCGCTACACAGCAGGCTGGTTGCTGGCTGGCTACTCGGCCCAGTCGCAACGAGAAACAGTCGAGTTGGTTCGTGATGATCCTGTTCGTTGGAGCTTCACGGATGACATTAAATAACGAACTACGCGCGTAGAAGCTCAGGTCGAGGCATTCTGGGACGCGGGTTCGATTCCCGCCGCCTCCACCACTTTCCCTCCGGGACTCCTTGAGTCTCGGGGGGACCACTTATGTCAGAGTCCACTCTGACCATTTCGGTTCTATCGCTGAGTGGAAAGGCATCGCTGCCAGAAAGTGCCAGCGAACGCCAACATGGAAGCTAGTAACTGCGAAGTAGGACAGCGTGAGTCCTACTGGGCTGTTAGCCCGCAAAGAGACTGGACTCGACATGACGAACAGCTGGCGTCTCCACATGCCACTGGAACCTCTTGAGCTCCAGGCAGTCAAGGCAGCCGTTCTCACCAGTTGCGGAGTATCCGATAGAGCCGCGTTCGAAGAATGCCGACGCTGCAGCGACAGAATCGAAAATGGAAGTCACCGACAAGGGATCGGACAAGCTCGCCGCTGCCGCCGCCAATCGCGGCGCTGTGCATCCATGCGCACCACCGCGCATCACTTGCTCTTGCGCCAACGAAATTCAATGAGACGGTCGACTGGAAGAAGCCGGCCACTGCCTGCCTTATTCTCGAGTATCACATACCGTTCGTCGAACCTGATCCGCTCGACAAGGTCACCATTGCTGCCTTGCGTGCTGCTATCACTTGTACGAATGGTGTAGTTCACATTGTACGGCCCCTGCAACAGACGAGATCCGGTAGTGTTTTGCTGGCAGGCAGCGAAGCTAAGGACAAAGGCGATAACAAGCGACTTGGGCATATTGCAGTTAACAACTACCGAAGCCCTTCCGACTCATCAACTACCGATATCGCGACGGCATCGAACGAAAGCCGGAGCAATCGCTTCTAGCGCTTACTAGCGGCCAAGACCAATCGCCGGTAATGCCAGCGGGCAACGCAAGCTAGGTCGCGATCACTCACCGCGCATTTCGCGCTTGAGGTCTTTCTCTTTTAGGTGGCTACGCTTGTCGTGCAGTTTGCGACCACGACCAACACCAATGATGCATTTTGCATAGCCCTTCTCGCCGAAGAACACGCGCATTGGCACCAAGGTCAGTCCCTTCACCTGGGTCTGCTGCCGAAGCTCCTTAAGCTCTCGCTTCTTCAGCAGCAGCTTTCGCCAACGCTTCGGCTCGTGGTTCTGAAGGTTGCCGTGGTTGTATTCCGGGATGTTCGCATCGATTAGGTAGAGCTGGTCCCCCTTAAAGGTGGCATAAGCCTCGCCAATGCTGATATGGCCCTGCCGAAGGACCTTGACCTCGGTCCCACGGAGCACCATGCCGGCCTCCATCGAATCAAGGATTTCATACTCGTGACGGGCTTTGCGGTTCTCACCGACCAGAATCTCCTTCTTATTGAGCTTCTGATCTGCCTTGCTACGTGGGGACTTTGCCATTTCGACGCTCTCCAGCTAAGCCATCTGGACGGATGGCGCAAGCTCGCCGTTGCCGACCTGGGTGGAAAGGGCCCGCTAGCCCCTTGCATCGCGGGTCCTGCCCGCTAGCTTTCTTCGTCCCCACTGGATGCCCAGGTGGCGGAATTGGCAGACGCACTAGGTTCAGGTCCTAGCGGGAGTAAAATCCCATGGAGGTTCAAGTCCTCTCCTGGGCACCATATTTTCCCTTACCGGTGACTGCATCAGCAGCTTCGCCAACAAGAAGAAGAGATGGTTTATCCAACCGCATCACATCCCACAGCGTCCCGCTCTCGTGATGCCTCGCTTTCTAAGCCTCGCCCGCGAAGCTTTTCCAACAGCTGCCGAATTGGGTCGGCATGCGATCACGCCGCACAGCTTTTCTGCGCACAAACCAGCTGATTGATGTCCATGCGCAGCGAAGAAAATGCTGATGTGACCCTGCCCGAGCCAGGGGAAATCAAACCGCTAACGATTGGCCCGATGGAGATCTATCCGCCGGTCGTCCTGGCGCCGATGGCGGGTATCACCAACGCGCCGTTTCGCTCGCTCTGCCGCAAGTTCTCAGATGACCGCTGTCTCTACGTCAGTGAAATGATCACGGCGCGAGCGTTCATTGAGCGACACGAACGCACGCTGCAGCTTGCTTCCTTTGGCAAAGATGAGATCAACCGTCGCAGCATCCAGCTCTACGGCACCAATCCTGAGACACTGGCGCTTGCAACCAAGCAACTAGTCGAAGAGTGGGGCGTTCATCACATCGACATGAACTTTGGCTGCCCCGTCCGCAAAGTGACAGCTGCAGGTGGCGGCTCAGCAATCCCTGTCAAACCACGACTGCTGCGTAAGATTGTGCGAAGTGTCGTCGCTAGCGCCGGTGACGTGCCGGTCACAATCAAGTTCCGCAAAGGCATCGATGACTCCCTGCTTACCTACCTCGACGCGGGTCGCATCGGCGAGGAAGAAGGCGCACGAGCCGTCGCACTGCATGCTCGCACCGCCGCGCAGCTCTACTCTGGTCAAGCGGATTGGTCGGCAATCAAGACCCTGAAAGAACACGTCAAGACCATCCCGGTTCTCGGCAATGGCGACATCTTCGAGCCATGGGATGCCCTACGCATGATCCGTGAAACTGGCTGCGATGGAGTCGTTGTCGGCCGTGGCTGCCTTGGTCGACCATGGTTATTCGCAGAGCTGTGCGCAGCCTTGACTGGCAATGAGCCACCCGCACCACCAGACTTAGGCGGCGTTCTCGACACCATTGTAAAGCATGCGCATCTGCTCGCAGACTTCTTTGGCGAGAAGCACGGCTTGATGCAAATCAGAAAGTTCACAGGCTGGTACTTGAAGGGCTTCGCGGGCACGAAGCGCAAGCTTCCCAAGCTGCACATGGTCAAGACATTGGTCGAGCTAGAAGACATTCTCGCCGACCTACCGCGCGATGTCCCCTACCCAATCGCCGGTCTACGCGCCCGTCGCTGCAAGCACGGCAAAACGCAGACGGTCTCACTACCCGAAGGCTTCCTGGAAGCAGATGATGATGACTTGGTGATCGCGGACCCCGACCACGTAGATGGAGGGTAGTTCGCTTGCCAGCGAACCACCTGCACCGAGATCTCTGGCTGCCACCCTAGCACCACGATGCCTGGACACATTTGTGGCAGATTAGAACCACGGCATAGGTAAGCCCACGAGCCTGGCTAGACGATTGCCTGGGTCCTCGAACACTGCCTCATGCGGCCGTTCCAAAGCCAGCAAGCAGCGCCATAAGAAGACCCTCATCTTCATTCCCGCCAGGGCTTTGCTGACTTCGGCAGGCATACCGACCGCTGCGATTAGGAGTCTCGCTGACGCAAATGACTGCGCTGGTAGGCCAGAGCCAGGCGATGCCTATCCGACGTAAAGGACCAACGCGCCTTCGCATCGAGGAAACATAGGCGCGGTGCGCCGCAAACCATCGTGTGAGACGGCAGCAAGTCAATGCGGTATCATTAGAGCAGGTCCGCGAAGCAATCTCCTGCCCTACGAGAACTTTAAACCATGCCTCAAATGAACCTCGTCTCCCGCCCCTCATCAATTGGAGGTCTTCTCGCACTCAGCATACTAGTCGCGCCGCTCGCTGCGCAATCAGACTACGACCTTGAGAAGCGCAGCTCGGCCCGCCTCGGCCAAAGCCTAGACCTTGATGTTGTTGGTGCGCCCCCCACCTCCATCACTCTGCTAGTGCCCTCAACTACCGGCGGTCCAACGCCGCTGGCTCTGATCGATCCATCGGACTCCCGCAGCCTTGATGTTGGGCTCGATTTACTGAGCGTCATGAGCGTGCTCATTACCGACACCAACGGCAACGCAAGCTATTCGCTGCCTCTGCCTAACAACCCAAGCATCAGCGGCTTTGAGCTACATTGGCAATGCGCCTCACTACTCTTTGGTGCGACGACCATTGGCCAACTCAGCAACGACGTAGTCACCCTGACAGGCTCACCAAACACAGGCGTCATCGCGCCCGCCATCCTGGCGAATGCACGCGCGTTCTCAACAGTCTTAACCGACGACAACAACAACGCTAGCGGCGCCGACGTGCTAGTCACTGGCGGCGGCACCGGCACGCTGACCAGCGCAACGGGGCTCGCCTCGACCGAGCTGTGGAACTTCCGGACGATGAAGTTCACGGCAGGTCCGAACATGAGCATCGCGCGCGTGCTGCACTCAGCGGTCGAGCTTAACGACGGCCGCGTGCTGATCATCGGCGGCGCCGACTCGAACGCGAATGTGCTCTCGAGCTGTGAGATCTACAACCCCGCGACCAACTCCTTCTCCTCGACTGGCTCGATGAACACCCAGCGGGTGCTCTTCGGCGCTTGCCTGATGGATGACGGCCGCGTCATGGTCGCCGGCGGCACGGACACCCTGGACAGCAACGTCGTCAACGTCGTGACCGGCGTGCTCCGCAGCACCGAGATCTATAACCCCGCCACGGGCTCGTGGTCGGGTTCCCAGAACATCGGCGGCTACCGCTTGGCGCCTGCCCTGACGCGGCTGCCAAACAACCGGGTGCTGGTCTCAGGTGGCGTACAGATCAGCTTCTTCTTCGGGATCCCGACCTCGGCGTCGAGCACGGGCACCTGCCAACGCTGGACCAACGGCTCTTGGGGCGGCGCCGCGAACATGTCGCAGGGCCGCGCAGGCCACCAATACAACCAGGTCCGCCTCAACGACGGCCGCATCCTCATGACCGGCGGCGTCGACGTGCCGAGCCTGCTGGGCGCCACCAACGCCGCACCGATCAGCGGCGCCGAGGCCTACAACCCGACCTCGAACTCGTGGCAAACCGTCAACATGCCGGTCAACCGGGCGCTGCACACCGCCACGCTGCTCGACGATGGCCGCGTCGCGGTCTGCGGTGGCGCTCAAGGACTGCTGACGGCGCCGATCTCGATCGCCGACGTCCACCTATTCAACCCCGCGAGCAACTCGTGGAGCGGCGTGCCGTCACTCACAAGCCCGCGTGCGAGCCACACGGCCCAGCTGCTGCCCGACGGCACGCTGGCGCTGTTCGGTGGGCAGGGCGCAAGCAGCACCCTCCGCTCGGTCGAGACGCTGCGCTTCTAGCGCGCGGGGCTCAGCGCCCGGGACTCAGCGCCGGGGACGCAGCGCCGGGGACTCAGAGTCCGCGGCTCAGCCTTGAACAACCGGGTTGCGGAGCATGCCCAGGCCCTCGACCTCGACCTCCATTAGGTCGCCGGGACGCACTGCGGAAACCCCTTCGGGGGTCCCCATCGCGATCAGATCACCTGATCGCAGGGTCGTCACGCGGGACATTGCCGCGAGCGCTTGCTCAATCGAGAACACCATCTCGCTAGTGCGCGCGTTCTGCCGGACCTCACCGTTGACGCGCATGATGACCTGCAGATCGCTGCCATTGATCGCGTCAGCCGGCACCACGAACGGCCCAGTCGGACAGAACGTGTCGATCGCCTTCGCGCGCAGCCACGGGTACTTCTGTTCGCGGTCCTGACCCTGCAGCTTGCGCGCTGTGACGTCATTGATGATGGTGTAGCCGGCGACCAGTGCACAGGCTTCGCCTTCGGGCACGTCCTTGCGGCCACGCTCATCCAAATCGTCGAAGCCGAGCACTAAGCCAAGCTCCGCTTCGTGGTCGACGCGGGTCTCGAGCCAACTAGGGATGACCACGTCGTCACCATGACCCACCAGGGTGTCCGGCAGCTTGGCAAAGAAGATTGGCTCCGGAGGCGCCTCTGCGCCGAACTCGCGCGCATGCTTCAGGTAGTTCTTCGCAAGGCAAAGGATCTTGCCGCCTCTGGGAACAGGCGTCAGGAAACGCTCGGGCGCCGCCATGATCGGCGCTGCCGCGATCCGCGCCGCAAGATCGTCCTTGCGGAGGCCGCCAGCGCGGAGCAATGAGATCACGTCGAGCGGACCGAGGTCGAACCAGCGCGGTGCCTCGCCGGCCGCATCAACTGCACCGAGAAACGCTGCGCCAGCGCGCTGATAGCGAAACCACGCGGGCTGCGCTGGCAAGGTCAACTCACTCACCGGCAGAGCTCCAGCGCCGCCATCGCGTAGCAGGTGCAGAGCAACGGCAGGCTTTCCATCCAACGACCGTTCTTGCCGTTGATCCAGGTGCCGTCGGGCTGCTGGGTTGCCGCTAGATGGTCCCGCAACGCCGCGCGCCAATCGAGATCCTTCATCGCTGCCACCCCTGAGGTCTGCACGTCTGACTCACCCTCGACGAGAACACGCTCAATGCCAGCGGCGTCCAGCGCCTGTGCCAGCACCATGTAGTAGTAGAACAAGCCAGCGTATTTCACCTTCTCGCCCATGGCCGGGTCTGAGCCAGGGTTGACCGCAAGCGTCCAGTTGTTCTGGATCCACTTGGCCGCAGCCTGCACACGCGGGTCATCACCCTTAACACCAGCCAAGGTATAAGACTTAAGCAATGCATAGGTCATCGACCCATAGCTGCGCGCGATGGCCTTACCGTTAGGCTGCACGAGATAACCAGCAGCACTGTTGCCAGGATAATAGACAGCACCACCATCGTCGCCAGCAACCACCTCTATCGACTCTCCGTCTTTGGTCGGATGCGGCATCTTGCCAACAAAGTCATTACTAGACTTTAGGTTCTGCGTGCGCTGCAAGAACACGAGAGCCTTCTGCATGGCTTCGTGATCCTCTGGCAAGCCAGATGCCCGGAGCGCAGCCATCGAAAAGTGGGTGTTGCTGAGATCACCGCGCTGGCTACTGCCATAACCAATCGACCCATAGTCGCGGTCACTACGCTCGTAGCCGCCAGCCTCGATATTCTGAAAGCCTAGGATCGCTTTTTGCGCGCGAGCGAGAACTGGCACGGTCACCGGATCTTGCCAGCGAGACAATGCGCCCACGACAACGCAAGTAGTGTAGTTCAGGACTTCTTGGCCAAATGTGCCGTCTGGATTCTGCTGCGTCAGCAGCCACTTCAAACCATTTTGGATCGCTTCCTGCTCGGCAATGGTGCGCAGCGCACTCGGCTTGCTCTGCATCGACATCAAGCCAAAGCCGGTCAAAGCAGGATCAGGGAACGAACGCATTACCTGCTCTCCCTGCTCGTTCTTCATCGGCATCGTGACCGAAAACACTCCGTCCTGCTGCTGTCCAAACAGCCAAGTAAACGCCTTCTGCTGCGAATCCGTCCAGGCAATGCCTTGGTCTTTCTTGGCTGCCATCTTGTCGAGGGTCAAGTTTGCCTGCTGACAAGCGACGAGCTTGACCAAGGCGTTGGCACCTTGTGCGCGGTCCATCTGATCGGGCGACTGCTGCCAAACGCGTGGCATGCGCCCCTCAGCGTTAGCCATATCTTCGGGAAAGCGATCGGCTCGAATCGACAGCAACAAGGAATTGACGACATCCTGAAAGCTCTCGACTTTCTTCTCTTGGCTATCGAGCCACTCCCGGGCAACCCGGACTTCCTCGCCGTAACCATCACTGTCCAGGACCGAGAGTGCATCAATCACCCACGCAGTTGCCTCGACATCGCCAAAACTGCCATCGGCTTGGCGGTTCTTCATCACGAAATCCAGTGAAGGCCTAATGACCGGCCCATCGGCGACTTGGTAGCGACGATGGCAATACCCCATTGCCGTCAAGATCTGCGCGGTCGTCAATACGTCTTTGCCAAGAACACCGGGAGCAGCTGGATTGCCAATGTTCTGACGGGCAGTCGAACGCAACGCTGCGACCATGCCATCCACCTCTCGTTTATAGATGACGCCTCTGGTGCGCTGTGGGGCCTCGGCAGAGGCGTGCTGAGAGAGCGAGACGGGTGCCAGCAGGATTGTGCTGAGAAGGACGGGAAAGACTCTGAACATTGCTTGTGCAGGATAGGGGCCGAAGACGGCAACGACAAAAGGCTGACTCAGGTTCAATCGATCTAAGTTCTCTTTTGGCACCGCTGGGCTGCCAAAATGACCATCGAAGGAAACAGCTCCCCTACCCCCAAATGACGATCTTTTTGCCCTGACAGCCAATCCAAGCTGTTTGAGGCGTCGACTCGAATCATCTATTCGGTGCAAACAATGGCTGGCGTGACCGACCTCTGGCCGGGCGGCCATGCAACCGATCAGCACGCCCGATGGCGGCCCTGTCGTTCGGTGCAAAGCAGCGATGACAGCACGGCAACAATCTGCCACTGCGAGAAGTTCACGTTTCCTGATTTCACAGACCTCTAGCTATCCGCCAGGACAAGCGTTGATGGGCACCTTGAAGCCGGTTCCTGCTGAGATCCGGTGACACCGCACTGTCGCACCATGGGACCAATGAAGATTGCAGGCGCCCGACAGCCAATTTTGACGGTATCCTGAAATGCTGCCATGTTTCGTGATCGGACCGTATCCCTCGTCATTCCCGCCTACAACGAGGCGGAGACGATCGGCCAAGTAGTCGAAGAGTTCCAGTTGGAGGCCCACCTGGACGAAATTGTTGTCGTTGACAACAACTGTAAGGACCGGACCGCCGAAATCGCAGCTGCCGCAGGAGCACGCGTCATCACCGAATCAAAAGCGGGCTACGGTGCTGCCTTGACCGCTGGCATGAATGCAGCAACGGGCGACCTCTTGGTGCTCGTCGAAGCGGACGGCAGCTTCCGAGCACGCGATGTCGTCAAGCTTCTTTCCTACCTTGATGACGCTGGCATGGTCATGGGCACGCGGACCACTCGCCAGATGGTCGAGCAAGGCGCGAACATGAGATTCATGCTGCGCTGGGGCAACGTATTCATGGCCAAGTTCCTGCAACTCTGCTGGATGCGCCCGGCAGAACCACGCTTCACCGACGTTGGCTGCACGTTTCGCGCACTAACGCAAAAGACTTGGCAAAAGATCCGAGCCCGAACCCGCGAACCAGGCCCAGCCTTCTCACCAGAAATGATGTGTGCGGCACTGCAAGAACGCTGCCGTGTCATCGAAGTCCCTGTGACCTATGCCCGACGCATGGGCGGCGAGAGCAAACACAGTGACACCTTCAGTAGGCAAGCAAAGCTAGCGATCAAAATGTTCCGCACGATCTGCCGCAAGCGGTTCCTTGAGCGCGGCAGTCAAATCCCCAAAGCTGGAGCCCACCAAGCTCTATGACCGCTCCCGACGTGAAGCAGCAATCCGGATCCGAAGAAATCTCTACGTGCCAAGTCTGCGGCAGTAGCGAGCGCACCCTGAAGTTTGAGGATGCCCCATACAAGGTTTTCACCTGCAGCAATTGCTCCTTCGTCTACGTATCCCCACGACTCACCGGCCAAGCCCTACTCGATGTCTACAACGAGACGTATTGGAAGAGTGATAATCCAAAGGAACGCGGCTACGCCGACTACGCAAAAGAGTCGGCGCTCTATCTAAAGACCTACCGAAAGCGCATGAAGCTGGTGTCGAAGTGGCTACCGAAAGCGGGCCGCATCCTCGACGTTGGCTGCGCAGCCGGCTACTTCCTTCAGGTTGCACAGCAACACGGCCATGACGTTCATGGCGTGGAATTATCTGAGGCGATTGCCAAGCAGGCAATCGACAGCCTTGGCCCGGAACGCGTGTTCAATGGGTTTCTGGACGATGCCGTCGCAGCTCGTAACTGGCAAGATCAGTCGTTTGATCTCGTCACGATTTGGGACGTAATCGAACACGTGCCCGAGCCACAATCCTTACTGGCCAGCATCAAAAAGCTGATCAAACCAGGTGGCAAGCTGTTGCTCGAAACCCAAAATGTTGACTCGAAGCTCGCCAACAGACTTGGCAAGCGGTGGCATCACTACAAACACGACGAGCACCTTTACCACTTCAACCCGAGCACTATCTCCAAGTTGCTTTCGGACTGTGGCTACAACGTCCTCACGTGCGGCTCGGCTTATGCCGGCAAGTATGTGTCGTTTGGCTTCCTAGCAGAGCGGGCAGGACGACTTGGCACGATCCCAGGATTGATGGCCAAGCCACTTGGACTGCTCAAGGCATGCAACCTCTACGTGAATCCGCACGACGAAATCATCGTCATTGCGGAGCCAAAGTAGCTCGCGGGGCCAAGGCCAGCGGCGTGTGCAAGCCATGCTCGCAAAAAGCCCACCGCCCTTCTGCCTTAAGATAGAGAAGGCAATGCGATGCCGCAGGCCACAAGCCTGCCTCAGGCAACTACGGACGTTCACTTTGGCATCGCTGACGAGCGTCGCACCCTAGGGTGCCCGCTCCAATCATTGCCAAAGAAGCGCGACTAGCGCGCTACGTCTTCAGCGACGCCAACAGGCCGCGCAATCTGATAGCGGGCCTCTAGAGCGTCCTTCGTGAAGGCTTGCTGTTGGCCATTGCGCTGCTGGATCTTGTCGAAGAACTTGCGCATCTGCTGAAACTCGCGGCGCGTAATATCGGCGGCTACGAGCGGCTCCACTCCGGTGCAGACGATCACGTGCGAGCGTCGCTCGGCGTCATCCGTAACCGGACCAACAGCCTCGTCTTGCTTCATCTCAGAATGCTGCAAGAACGTGAACACGACCGTCGGATCAAACGCATTGTCAAACCGAGGGCGTTGCGTCAGATTGCGCGGATAAGGTCCGAAACTAGTAATCGTGTAGCCAACTTCCTTGGCGGCGGCATCGACCACCTCGTGATAGTGCTTGAGGGCCTCTTCCTTGATCTCTGCTTCGATCTCGCGATCGACTTGGCCACCGATCACGCCAACGCGCATCTCCTTGCTTTGAAGCTCCTTCTCCTTGCGATCAAGCTTGTTCTGCCAGGCAAGGCGTGGCTTGTTGCCGAGATTCTTTGTCTTCAACATCTCTGTAGCCGCGGCGATGTCGGCGGACACGCCGGCCTCCCACTCCGTGACTTTCTCGTCGGCTCTGCCCTGACGGGCCTTCTCGAGCTTGGCCAAGAACTCCGGGATCTTCTCCTTTGCGAGTCGCAACAGAGTTTCCTCCATCGCCTTCCTCTTTTCTCGGCCTTCGGCAATCGCCTTATCTGAGTAGTAAGCTTCCTCACAAAGAGGCTTCAAGACGTCCCACGGCTTCAGCGGCTGGGACTCCATCGCTACGGATTGGTAGATGACCACCGCCTTCGATGTGCGCGCCGGAGAGTTTCCGATCGAACCGACACTCCGCAAACTAGTAGCAACCATCGAGCGCCCCCAGCTTCCAAGCTCGAGATCCAGTGCGTCGAGATCCTTCAGAGTTTCCGCCGTCACGAGCTTATCGAGAGACTTCTCTACGAAGCCACTCTTACCTTCGACCAGCTTTTTGAACTCACCAGCGAAATCAAATCCAAGACGCGCGGCTTCCTCCTCGCTCTCGGCGAGTTCAAGCGCCGTCGTCTTGGCCGTCAAAGCTTCCTCAGAACCGGTAAAGGCAACCTTCAACAGTTCAAGCTCGGCCTTCAATGCTGCAGCCGCGGCAACCAATTCCGCATTCTCCGGATCCTTGGCGAGCTCCGCGTCCTTGACGCCGACCTCGCTTTCCTTGGCCATCTTAGCCTTCAACGCAATGGTGCGACCATCTTGCGCGGCGTTGATTTCATTCTGGGCAGTCGCAACCACATCGCTTTTGGGCTGCACCACAGCGAGTTGTGCGGCCTTCAACTTGGTGTTGAGGTCAATCATCACACGCTCAGCTTGAACCATGCGGGTCAGCTCAGCCTTGACCGACTCTTCCTCGAACGAGCGATACTCGTCGCCATCTTCGATTTTGAAGAGCTCCTTCTCAGCTTCGTAATAGGTCGCCAATTGGTCGTCAGTCATTTCAAAGCCGTCGAGCACGCTGTCCGCCCACTCATCTGGATTGAATTGACCCTCTGCGAGGAGCAGTGCTGCAAAGCGCAACTGCACGGTCGGCAAATCGAAGGCAGTCATGCGAACCTTTTGCATTTCGCTTTGCCCGTCGAGCCACTCCTTAAGATCGTCGTCGCTAAGCTCCGACTTCTCTTTCATTTCGTCCTGACGTGCCTGCTCATCGTATGTGGCAACCTTGAAGGATACCTTTTCACGATAGAGCAGCAGCTGTCGCATAACCTCTGCGTCGCTGGTGTCGAGGGCAAGCAACTGTAGGCGCGTATAGATGCCAACACGCATTGCTTCCGCAACGAGTTGCCTATACTCAGCGAGCGAACCAAAGCCGCGGCTCACCGCCAGCTTCGAAGCAGACTCTGCCGCCGACAATTCGCGGGTCGCCTCAATCGCGCGATCTACTTCTTTTAGAGATGGCTCAATGCCTTCAGCAATCGCGGCGCGTCGCATGATGGCAAACACCTCGCCAAGCTCGCTGTCACCACCTTCACCGGCGAGAACCTGCAGCATGACGCCATACGGAACGCCACCCTGATAGTTGCGGGCGAGCAGGCTGCCGTAGGTGTAATCATCGTTGGTGAGCTTGACGCTCTCGCCGTTGACGACAATGGATGCGAGGTCACGATCCTTGCGGAAAAAGCTATCGACCAGTCCGGTCATCGAACCGGTGATCGAGAACGTTAGCAAAGTGAACAAGCCCGCTGTGTACAGCAGCTTCTTCTGGTGTCGGCGGAAGAAGCCGTAGACACCAGTCAGTTCATCGAAATCGTGTTCGGGAGCAGGCACAGCCTGCGACTCTTCAGGAGTGGTCGACATTGCAGAGCGGATGAGATTACTGGTTCAGGCGTTTGCTGCGAGGGCCGCGAAGACAGATTTGACTCTATCGGCAATCAAAGGTGGTCTACTCAGGGCAGAGCAGGGCAAATCGGCCCTAATTTCCTAAGAAATCGGGATGGCCTCACCGGATAGAAGAATTGGGATTCCTTCCTGGATCGGATAGAGCCATGCGCCGTCAGAGGTGGCCAGCGCAGCGGTAAGCTCCAGAGTCACCTGGCCGCCTCCGCGATTCCGTAGTTCACCTTGGCCAATGGCCCCGTTGGCCTGCTCAACCTCCAGCGGGGTAGCCTCACGTAGAGGCAGCCGGGAAGTCGGGCACACGAGCATCGCCAGGAACTCGGAGTCGATCATGACATGGACACTATGGCCACAGCGGAGCGGCAGCCCAGGAGCCACCAACGAAAAGACTGCTAGAAACGGAGTGGCAAGGTTTCTGGCCCCCAGCTAGGCGGCCAGAAATGAGTGCCAGGAATAATGGTAGGGGCGGCAGGGCTCGAACCTGCGACCACCGGCTTAAAAGGCCGCTGCTCTACCGACTGAGCTACGCCCCCATTTGCTTCCCGGCTGTTTGATGCCACAAAGCGGGCAACGATGAAACCGCCTAAGCCCCTCGGGTGCAAGGGCTGGCACTACTAGTAAGCATGGAACCTGGGTGGGATTTCGAACAAATATTGTTCTAGTGATCCTCGGCGACCATTCGAGCCACCAAAACACGGCCAAACCATACTATTCTAGAGCGGTCGCGGCCGCGCCTGCTGCCGGCGAAGCGACAAATTAATCCTCCAAGATCTCCTTCGACTTGGCTTTGAAGGCATCGTCGAGGCCTGACTCAAGGCTCTTCAGCTCCTTGTCAATTGCTTCATGAGCGCGCTTGAGCTGATCCTCAGTCATCTCACCGTCCTTCTTCATCAGGTCAGCGGATTTATTGGCGTCCCGACGCTCGTTGCGAAGAGCCACCCGATTTTGCTCAATCAGGTCCTTAACCTTCGCGACCAAGTTCTGACGCTGCTCGCCGGATAGAGGCGGCAAGTTCAAGCGGATCAATTTGCCGTCCGATTGCGGATTGAGGCCAAGGCTCGACTTATTGATGGCCTTCTCGATCTCCTTCATGACTTCAGGAGCGGCATCGAAAGGCTTGATCATCAACTGCCGGGCTTCCGGCACCGAAATATGCGCCAGCTGGTTGAGTGGCGTTGGCGTGCCATAGTACTCGGCGCGCAAGGTGTCCACCAACGCCGGCGAAGCACGTCCGGTGCGAATGCTGGCAAGCTGATCGCGCAGGTGCTTGACCGTCTTCTCCGTCTTCTCTTTCAGTTCTTCGATGATCAGGTCGTACGCTTCCATTTCTGCCTCCTAAGGCACAGCAACCTTGATGGCGCCGCGCAGTTTAAGCCACCCAACGGGCAGCAACTATGTATCCAAAGTGGGTCTGAGAACAACAGCGTGACTGCCGGCTCATTCGCTATTGAAGCTGGCCCTTATGTCACCCAAGTCCCAATCGCATCACCGCGCACAGCGCGCTCCATATTGCCAGGCTGGAACATGTCAAAGACCATGATTGGCATGTTGTTTTCCATGCACAAAGTAAACGCTGTGCGGTCCATGACCTTTAGGTCTCGATCCAGTGCTTCGGCGAAGCCAAGCTGATCGTAGCGCGTAGCAGATGGATCTTTTTTCGGATCTGCTGTGTAGATGCCATCTACCTTCGTCGCCTTAAAGATTGCATCGACGCCAAGCTCAGTTGCTCGAAGCGCCGCCGCAGTATCCGTTGTGAAGTATGGATTTCCCGTTCCTCCGGCAAGCACCACAGCACGTCCCTTTTCAAGGTGGCGGATGACGCGGCGACGAATGTAGGGCTCCATGACAGTCTTCATCTCAACAGCGCAAGCTCCGCGCGTCTCGACGCCAGCGCGCTCCAGACCATCCTGCAAAGCAAGCGCGTTGATCGCAGTGCCAAGCATCCCCATGTGATCAGCCGTGGTGCGGTTTGTGCCCATTTTGGCAAACGCTGCGCCTCGCATCAGATTGCCACCACCGCAAACAATGGCGACTTCCACGCCAAGGCGATGGACCGCAGCAATTTGTTCAGCGACGACTGCTACGGTAGTTGGAGAAACGCCAGATCCGTCTTCACCAAGACTCTCGCCACTTATCTTAAGCAGAATGCGCTTAATCTGGCGTGGCGGTTTAGCGCCAGCTCCTGCTGCGCTACCGGCTGCATCACTTGTGCTCATGCTGCCGAGACTAACCTACCCGCCGAGTTCCATGCGCATGAAACGGCGTACCTGAATGTTCTCACCAATCTTGCCCACCAATTCCGTGCGCATTTGCTCGATGGTCTTGCTGTCATCCGGCACGTAGGGCTTGTCCATAAGCGTCTGCTCGGCAAACCACTTGTCCATCCGCCCCTTCACAGCCTTCTCGATTACCTTCTCAGGCTTGCCCTCCATTTTGGAGCGGGTCATCTCGGTAACGATTGCCTGTTCCTTTTCAATGCTGTCGGCTGGGACCGCATCCTTGTCCAAGAAAGCTGGATCGAAGGCGGTCACACTCAATGCAACTCCGTGGCAGAAGGCCTTGAAATCTTCGTTCATGGCGACGAAGTCGGTCTCACAAACGATTTCAACCATCACGCCAACTTTGCCATTATGGTGAGCATAGCCGTAGACCAAGCCCTCTGAGACCGTGCGGTCTGAGGCTTTGTCGGCGACCTGTTGGCCGCGCTTACGCAGCACATCACGCGCCTTTTCCACGTCGCCACCAACTTCCTGGAGCGCGGACTTACAGTCCATCATTGGTGCGCCGGTCATGTCTCGGAGTTGCTTTACGGTCTTCGCGTCGATCTTGGTCATCGTTCGTGTTACGGGCGGGCTCGCGCAGGCAAGCACAATCAGGAATAGGTAGGAGTCAGGGAAAGTGCCGTGTCAAAGAATACACGGCTGCAAGGCAGACAGCCCTGCGCGCTGGCTTCGCCAGCAGTCGCACCCTCCAGCGAGGGCGTTACTATATGGTTAGCTCAGCCACATGAACCGTCAGGTTCATTGCACGAGCCAAAACTCAGCTCGCTTCGAAGCGCGCCGCTACTCAGCGGCGGGCGCGTCTGGACTTGCGGGCGTTGGGGCCTCAGGAGCAGCAGCCTCCGGAGCAGCAGCCTCAGGAGCAGCAGCGGGAGCCGCTTCAGCCGCTGGCGCGGCAGGCTCAACTGGCTTGATGACCGGCGCAACGGCCGAGCCACCTTCTTCCTTGTCGCCACCGATCGAAACCGACGAAGCGTGACCGCCAGCTTGGAAACGGCCACCGCCGCCACCTTGACCACGACCACCAGGGCCGCCACGGCGCATGCCGCCACCACCGCGAGCATCACGCTCGTTGCGGCGACCAGGAGCTTGCTTGTTACGCACATCGTCCTGCGCAGCCTTCTGCGCATCGCGAATCGTGCCAGCATCACAGCTGGAGCGACCTTCCATGACTGCCTCAGCAAGCTTGCTGAGGATCAGTTGCACAGAACTCATCGCATCGTCGTTGGCCGGGATCACGATGTCAGCTAGCGACGGATCGCAATCGGTATCTAGAATGCAAACGACCGGGACGTTCATACGCTTTGCTTCACGCATAGCGTTTTCTTCACGACGCGGATCAATCACAACCAAAGCACCAGGCAGGCCATGAAGATCACGGACGCCGTCAAGATTGCGACGGATGCGCTTGATCTCACGACGAATCGTCGACTGGTCCTTCTTTTTGTATTTTTCGATGCCGCCGGTCGTCTCCAAGCCTTCCAGCTCAACGAGACGCGTCAAGCGCTCGCGAACAGTCGAAAAGTTTGTCAGCGTTCCACCGATCCACCGCTCAGTAACCGAAGGCATCTGGCACTTCTGTGCCTCTGCTTCGACCACGGGTCGGATCTGTTTCTTGGTCCCAAGGAACATGATCTGTGCTCCGGTCGCCGCCAGCGAGCGCACAAAGTGCGTTGCCTGGTAGAGACCACGGATCGTTTCCTCGAGGTTAATAACGTGGATCTTGTGCCGCTTTCCGTGGATGAAAGGTTTCATCTTCGGGTTCCAACGGCTGGCCTGGTGGCCATAGTGGACTCCGGCGTCGATCAATTCTTGCGCAGTAACAAGCGGCACGTTCGGCAGGCTCCTTGCCTAAGTAAGTTAGGGCTTCGGGTGGGAATGAAGGCGGAGGATTGTAGGGACAGCTTGAACGCCGTCAAGCATCGATCCGACCTCCAGCGAACCCGATTTCACCCATGACTCTGCACCGTAATGCCTTGGAAGCGAAATCTATGCTTCACTATCAGTAACTCAGCCCATTTTCCGACAGCATCTTGCTGCTAGACTTTGGCGGAAGGAGACCGACTACATCTCGGAATAATCCTGCAAATTGTTCGTTGCCAAGCCATATAATCCGTTAACACCGTGGTTTGACATCCGGTATCTCCTTTTCTGAGACCGCGCGAACCCAATCTTGCGCCTTACACCGAACCGACTGAGCCCAACGCCCCCAATCAGCCCCTCTCTGGCAGCCCCACTCTGGCAACCAGACCACGGCCCTTCACACAAATCCCTAAGGCTCTGCCGAAACGGATAACCCGCCCGACCTGCCAGAACCCCAGCCCCGCAACACCCAAACGCGAATGTCAGCCACCCAACCGGAAATCACAACGCAGCCGACCTCGCAGGTCGTTCTGGTGATGAACCACAACCGGGAACCGATGGAAGAATTGACGAATGCCTTATCCAGCAATGGATATGAGATTCGTCAGGCGGACTCATTTGCGCAAAGCTACCGGATGTCCGGCGAAAGCCGCCCGGACGTCATCCTGCTGAACCCGCTGGTCCTGTGCGAAGACGGAGTAGAGCTAGAGTTACTCGAACGACTGATGCCAGATGACGACCCAATCCCCGTCATCTTGCTAGTCGACGACCTCTCCAAACTAGCTGAGGCGCGCAAATCGCAGATTCCGTTCCGCGACTTCTTACTGCGACCATACTCATCGGCCGAATGCCTCCAACGGGTCGAACTAGCGCTAAAGACTCGAACGCGCATTCGAGGCCTACAGTCACGAGCACGCCAACTAGAAAGCCAGGTCAGCGTCGACTTCAAGACCGGCCTAATGAGCGAACTCTACATCAAAAAGATCATGGGCCTGGAGTGGAAGCGTGCGCAACGACACCAGAATCCACTTTCCCTGCTGCTGATCGACGTCGACAACTTCAAGACCATCAACGACACAACCGAGTATTCATTTGGCGATCAAGTGCTGCGACGGGTTGCCGAAGCCTTGAAGATGAACATTCGCGAAACAGACTTTGCGGCCCGCTTTGGCGGTGACGAGTTTTGCGTGCTACTGCCGCAAACCAGCCCGGCCGAAGCAGTGCAGACGGCATTACGGATCCGCCAGCGCATTTCAGGAATGAGCGTGCGTAGCGACAGATTCGAGCGCCAAGTAACGGTATCCATCGGCGTTGACAGCTATGACGGACGCAAGGCCAGCAGCGTTGAGCACCTGCGTAGCCATGCCAATCGTGCGCTGCACGAAGCCAAGCGGCGCGGCAAGAACCAGGTGTGGCTCTTCAGCGGCTCCGAGCAAGCCACCCAGGAATCAGTCGCGAGCGAAGCCGCGGCAGAAGAGTAGCAACTAGCTACTCGGCGCAATCGGCAGCTCGATCGTAACGCAGAATCCTTCGCCTTCGACTGAATCAACCACCATCGTGCCTCCATGGTTCTGCACGATTGAGTAGCTGACGAACATACCGAGACCGCTAGCGTCGGGCCTGTCCTTCTCACTGAAGAATGGGTCGAACACGCGCGCCAACATCTCCTTCTCCATGCCTTTGCCGTCATCGTGAACGACAACTCGCACCATGCCGTCGCCGACCGAGCAGGCGACTTCGATCGCACCGCCTCGATCGCCAATCGCATCGAGCGAGTTCAAGAACACGTTCAGCATCACCTGCTGGATCTCATGGGCGTCACCATAAACAAGGGGTAGCGTCTTCGGCTCGCCCAAAGTGTTCACCGAGACCCTGACATTCGCCTGCTCGCAACGGTGCTCGACCAACGCATGAGCACCAACGATTGCCTGCATGACATCAAAGCTGGTCGACTGCGCATCCTTTGGCGCAAACTCCAACATTCGCCTTGTCGTTCGAGCGACCCGCGCTAACCCATCCTGCACGAGCTTTAAGTAAACTGTTTGACGTTCGCTTGCTCCTTTTGCCTCAAGCAGTCGATTGATTGCATTCTGCATGCCACCAATTGGGTTATTGATCTCATGAGCAACACCTGCAGCTAGGGTACCGATCGTCGCTAGGCGAGTACTCTGCACTAGAGCCCGCTCTTTTTGCTCAGTGGCATCAACAGCCGTCTGCACGGCGGTCTGAAGTGTCGTGGTGTGATTCTCGACCTGCGTGGCCATTCGATTGAATGTTGTGACAAACTGCTTCAATTCAGGGACGCCATCCATCGCAGGCATACGAGCATCGTAACGACCTGAGGCAACGGCCTGCGCTGCCTCCCCAACTTCTTGCAGCGGTCTACTGATTGCCCGTCGAGTCAGCCAAAACAGCATCGCACCAAACAAAACTGTCGACGCCAAGATACCGAGCACAGCCGTAAGGATCGGGAGCGTTGCCGGCATCCGCGGCATCACCTTTGGCACAAACCAAAGATATCCGACAACCTGGCCCTGCTGACGCAGCGCACGACAATAGCCAGATCCAACGCGGAACAAATTCTCTTGGCTGCGTGCGCGGCCGATGCCTTCAACGATCTCCCGCAAATTAAAGATATCGGGATCGCGGTGCACGGCACCAAGCGTGTTCAGGTAGACGCTGTTGTCAAACGGCGGTCGACCGCTAGTCACAATCACATCAGTGTAAAGCTCGCGCAGCGATTGGTTACGAAGCAGGCGCCGAACCACCTCGCCTGTGCTGGATGCGTCACCGAGCACCTTCGGAGGGTATACCCGCTCAAGCTCAGCAAAGTTCTCGCTGAGTGTCGTCTCGCGCAGATGCCGCTCGCTGTCAAACCACTGCTGCTGCGCTTCGTGCACAACTATCTGCACGCTGCCGACCGTCAAGACGTTCAACAGCAGCGCGAATAGTAAAATGCGCCACGCTAACGACACGGATCTAACGCTTGCTCATTTGCTGCATCATGGTGAGAAGCGGCATGAACAATGCGAAGACAATGAAGCCAACTGCGACTGCCATGACCACTAAGAGAATCGGTTCGATGAGCTTAAATGTCGTGTCGACTGTTTGATCGACCTCCAATTCATAGCGATCCGCAACCTTTGAGAGCATGTTGTCGAGTTCTCCAGTCTGCTCGCCGACATCGACCATATTGATCACGATGTCATCAAACATGCCGCTCTCGCCCATCGGCACCGCAAATCCAGCACCCTCGCGGATGGAACCCTGAACGTCACTAACCGCGCCCTTCATGTGCACGTTGTTCGTCGATGCATGCAAAATGTCTAGAGCTTCGAGGTGAGGCACACCCGACTGGATCAGAGTCCCGAAGGTGCGAGCAAACCGCGCAACCAAGCTCTTGTGCACTAGGCCTCCGAAAAGCGGCATGTGCAAGGCTACCTTATGCATGAAACTGCGATACCCGGGAGCCTTGACCATCAAGACCCGGTGCACAGCTAGCAACACGACCGCCGTCAGCATGTAAGCCCACCACCAGATCTTTAGGTGGTCGCCAATGCCCATCACGGTCTCGGTTGTCCAATGCAAGTTGCCTTCGCCAAGCGTGGCAAAGACCTGCTTAAACTTCGGGATGACAAACGCGAATACGAGCAACAAAACAAGCAGCGCCACGACCAGAATGGCTACCGGATATGCCAGCGCTCCCTTCACGCGTGACTTGATCGCCTCTGAGGTGACTAAGAAGCCACTGAGGCGATTGAGGATCTCCTCCTGGACACCGCCTGCCTCACCTGCGCGCACCATGTTGGTGTAAAGGGCATCAAACACCATGTCGTGTTTGGCCATAGCCTCAGACAAAGGCGTGCCGCCCTCAACGTCTTCGACCAGTTGAGCCGCAATACGCTTCATCGCCCCCTGGGGCATCTGACCTTCCAGAATCCGCAAGCTCTTGGTGATCGGAATACCAGCGTTGAGCAACACGGCCAATTGGCTCGTGAACTCAGCGAGAACCTTGGCGGTCACACGACCTTTACCAAAGGAGAACGAACGGCCACCACCAGAACCGGCATTACCGGGACGGGTAGCGACTGCGGCGGTAGAAGCTTTCGGAGCGGGACTCCGGCGCTGCAGTTTCTTCGGCATCGACGACGACTAGGAACAAGAAGGAAGAGGGGTCACAACATCGTCGCGCATCCAACCATCCGGGGCAACGCCCTACGAATAAGTCCTGCCCGAAGAGGCCCTGAGAATCGCCTTAGCGATCGACAATAAAATACTTCAAAGCAGAGTAGATAAGCAGGCAAACAGCTGCAAACAGCACCAAGTAGGACCAAGCAGACGGGCGTAATGAAACGGCTGCTGGCCACAGAGAACGGGCATCTGGACGCTCGTGGCGCGGTAAATCGACCTCTTTAGCCCCGGACATGTCGGTGGCAAAGACGTCCACGACTACGGCAGTAGCGTTATCAGGCCCCCCTACATCGAGGGCACTTTTGACAAGCTTTTCGGCGGTTTCCTGGGCTCCACGACCAAAAGCAATCTCAACAAAATCTCTTGAGGAAACCACATTCCATACGCCGTCCGTGCACAAAACAAACCGGTCGCCGGCCTCAACCTCAACCTCTTCGTGATCCGCATCACAAGCGAGCTGGCCACCACCAATGCATCGCGTCAGCAAGCTTTCGCCTTCTTTGACCGCATGGTCAGCCGTCAACACCTCGCATTGGTCACCTCGCAAGCGGTACAACCGAGTGTCACCAATGTGCCCCAAGACGCCCCCAGATGACCCCAACCAAAGAGCCGTCATCGTTGTTCCCATATCGCGCAACACTGGCACTGCTTGCGCCGACTCACGGACGCGATCATTAGCAGAGTGGAATCCGCTGCTCATGCGCGTAGCAACGGAATCAACGCCATCTGCGGGGATCTTTGTAGAGTCGAGCATCGTCGCCCCCAAAGCACGTAACGCGGTTCGACTGGCCTCGGCACCGCCGGCCGCCCCGCCCATGCCATCAGCGATGGCAGCAATCAACCCACCACCATCTAGCGACATCGTTGCGACGAGGTAATCATCTTCATTCGCACCACGGACTAAGCCAGTGTGGCTGCAAACTCCAACCTGAAGGCCCGCTGGTATCTTCATCGCGCACTCTCTCTTGAGAAAGTCGCCGAAGCCACACCACCACGAAGTGTGCCAACCCTAATTTGGAACACACCGGCAACACTCGCAGGAGGCAACAACGCCGAATACTGAAATCGAGTGCCCTGGAGCGCTCGAGAGTTCACCAGATCGACACCAAACGCCTCGATCACAGACTGATCCTGATAGCCGGCCCCCTCTAACCGGACAACGCTGAGACTTTCCCGCGACTGCACCACTACACGAAGCCCATCGGGAGATTCCACCAATTGAATATCAGCCGCAGCTAAATCATCCAAGCGGCGACGAAACACCTGACTCTTCAAATCTCGCGCCAACGAAAGCAACAGACGTTGCTTCGTCGTAGCCTGCACCGAAGCTTTGACAGTAGCCGAGTCATCACCGACCCAAAAAGGTGGCAGGATAATCGAATAGAGCAAACCAAGCAGGTCGGTGCGCTCGGCCAAGGCAAGCTCAATCGGGCCGGAATCCAAAACCAGGTCGCCAATCTCGAGCCCGGTCTCTAACTCTCGCAATGACACCCTCAAGGTTGCCCGCGATTCAAATGTCCGATCTGGAATAAACACTCCAACGCCAAGCAATACCCACGTCGCCAAGGTCACCGGCCAGCGGTTATTGGTCCCCTGAGTTTCGACAGGTCCGTCGCGCAGTTCTTCAATCAACACGAGAAGGTCGAACCCGTCTTCGCGTGCTTGTCGCAAAAACGCAGACACCCCCGCTGCCTCATCCCGATCATCTAGGTGCCGACGCAACTCTCGCCTTCGGCCAGCATCTGAGTCCGCCACCACACGCTGAAACACACGCCCTCGTTCGAGGACATCTACGATGGCTTCAAACGGAATGGCCTCTAAAGATCCGTCAGAGGAATCAGCAACAGCCCCATCGGTTGATCGCGTGAACGTGCTGCCAGCGCCGACAGCAGGTTTCAAAAATGCTCCTCCACTGACCAGTACGGCACGATTGATAGGAGGCCTCTGTGCTACTCCCTGCAAATCATCAGTGCTGGCGCACGACCCCAGAAGCAAAAGCCAATACAACGCGAGCTTTGCTCTTAATGATCTCTGCAGAATCATCGATACCCCCATAGCCGCCTAAGCTCTTTCGCATTACCTGCAACACGAAAGCCAACAAGCAACAGACGCGGCTCACGACCACGACCTAGCAAGTCATTGCCATCACGCCGCATCTGCTCAGTCCGTAACACTCCCGGAACTGAGGCGGGCAAGACAGTGTGTTGATCTAGAACACAGGGCTTCCCCTTACTGTCAATCAGACCATTGGATTCGCCGAACGCCAAACCGCGCACGACAGCAAATTGGCGGGTTAAACCATAAGCGCTTGGCTGCAGTTCTTTCACACCGCTGGCCATGCCCATGACCCGATTCAAGTGCACAGCGTGATCAGCCATCCACTCGACCAACAGCATTTCATTATCTGGAATATGAGGCAGATCTAAGACCCATTCCCTGACGCCAAAGTCGAGACCGATGAACTCAAATCCCTCGCCATACGTCGTAGTGATGAAGTCGCCCAAAGCCTTAGTTTCGATAAAACCCCAAGGTGCGACAGGTGCTGTATCTGCAATGAAAGCGGCAACCTTGACGCCGCCTCCCTGCGCACTAACACCATTACAGGCTGTGCCTCCGTTGTCGCCATAAGCAGCCAACTCCAGTTCACAGCCCAACGGCAGTCGAAATAACGATGGGTCTTTTGCCACTGCAACCCCGAGCAAACGACTCAGAGTCCATGCCTGGAAAAAGTCGACGCCGGCAAGGACCGCCTCATCAGGTAGATCAGCTCTACCTAACTGCCCATGAACTGGCAGCAAGTTGTCCCGCAGAAGACGTCCAACACCGAGTGGGTCAAATCTATGGACGCATTGTTCCTGAATCTCAGGATCGGTAATACCAGCCGCGCAATCCGCTAATGCCCTCGCTTGGCACCAGTCCATCTCACGGTCCTGCAACATGATGTCCGTCATGTTTCGGACATCTACGGAAGACTGCGGGCGGAACGTAAAGCGCGGAGGAAAGCTATTCGACGCAGGTTCAGCAAACGCCTCGGCCGGCGCCAAGACAGGCAAAAGACGCAGGTCTTTCAAACCACCTGGTAACTCGGCTACATCCCCCAAACGCGTCGGCGACATGGTGCTGCGTGCAGTCTGCAGTGCAAACGAGAATGGAACATCCGCTGCAGCAGGCGTCGAGACACGCGCTTGGATCGTGGTGCTTAGGCCCTCGGCGTAAGCCTCGCGCGGCTCTCGACTCCACATGGCAGCCGCACTCCACTCAATAAAGTCTAGATCAAATGAGGCAATCGACCGCAATGGGTCTCGCTGCACCTGACCAAAAATCTGGACTCCGTTAGGCAATATCAAACACAACGGCGATGCTTCTTCCGGCAAAAATGGAAGCGGCATGCGAATACGAACCCGGGCGCGAGAGCCATGCTCGACGAGCAATTCCTCTACTAGCTGCATCGGATCGTCACTCCACCAGAAGTCTGCAACCACTGACCGACCGAGTCGTTCAGAAAGTTTGCGGCCATCACCATCTATCAATCGCACCCCCCGACCGAGCACATCAGACATGCGAAGTGCCAAGACATTGCGCCCAGAAACCGGGACTACATCTGGCAACAGCGCACCGTCTGATTGCTTAATCTGCGACGAGTAATCTCCCAGCCATATGTCACCACCTATGTAGGGTCGCAAATCGGTGTCGACACGCCACCCACGACCTTCACCATAGCCGTCACCCCGCTTCGACAGCAGGCCACCGTCGATCAGCTGCTTCAGGTAACGACCAGGAATTGCCGGCACCGTTACCTCGATCTGTTCGGGCAACACACGTAGCTGGATTGAGTGCATGAGCGGCTCAATTTGCGCATCTGCTACTTCAGCCAATTCTTCGACCTCGGCCAAACCTACGATTAATTCGTAGACACCGGCATTCAGTTGTCCGAGACGCAGTTGAGCACCATCAGCATTTGGCTCAATTTCAATCAAAGATAGATCGAGTAGCTGCCCCAATCGCTTCAAACGCGTCGCGGCGACTTCATAAGGCTTCGGCAACGAAACCATTACTGCGCCACCATTCGGACCAACAATTAATTCTTCGCCTGTCCAATGCACCGGCGCCGCCAAGTCACCCTCAACGGCGCGAATTCCCAACCTAGGACTTCGGTCAACCACTGCAGTCGCAAACTCACGCTCTACAACATTGCCAACGGCGTCCATTACAGCGAGATGCATGACGACCTCGTCCGATGATCCGAGTAGATCACCGACAGGCATATCGAGAGAATGCCATACCGGCGAGTTGCTCTGCGCTGCTCGCAATGGAACAGTGATCGGGACGTCCGAATCATTCGTGCGACATCGCAACACACATCCTGGTTCACTCATCGACAAGCGCACCCGCCATCGTAAGCGATCACCATGACGCGCCAAGCGGCGCTGATTAGCCGGCCCACTAATTGCCAAGACTTGCGGCACCATCACATCAGCTGATGCAAATGAAACCTGCTGCGAACGGGCGGTATTGCCGGCGGCATCAGAGGCGCTGATTGCCAACCACCCCCCACCTAGCTGCTCTGCGCTGCTCACCCGTGAAGCAATCGCAGCTCCAAGAGCAAACGAACTAGCGTTTGGATCGATTTCGAAGGCATGCAGCTCACCACTATCGAACTTGACGATCACCTCAGCTGACTGCACCCCAATGTCATCTTGCAGCGCGATATCCAGGAATGTGTCAGCTCGTAAACCAGTGTCTGCAGTAGCAAGGCTCAGAGAGACTAACGGAGGTTCGGCATCGACACGCACCCGCGCAGCTCGCACCAACTCTGTGCCAGGGACGACAAACACCAAGTCAACAGGCGCCTCTCGACTGGCCCGTACAAGCCCTTCAATAACTTGGTTCCAACCATCCTGTGCATCGGCAAGCACAAGCGTGCCTGACTTTCCTTCTTGCGGCTGCAGCTTAAAAGACACCAACACGATGCCTTTACGTGCAATCTCTACCTGTAGACGATTGCGCAGAAAGCCGTTGTAGTAGCAATGTGCATTGGCCAGATCACTTGGTTTGAAACTCCAGACACGACTATCGTCAGTCAGTGCACGCTCAAGAGCCGACCCCGGCAACGGCTTCAAGAACGGTGTTGGTCCAGAGACAATTGCTGCTAGCGTCATCAAGATAGCTAGCACGGCTACAACCGAAGCAATGCGTGCCAAACCAGGCCCTCGCCCAGTCCGCACCGACAACAATTGACGGTGGACCTCATCGGCAGAGATCGGCCGCGCCTGCGGATCGAAACGCAGGCAATGCTGAATCAAATGACCAAGACGCTTCGGGATACGAGTCACTGACGGCCAGGTCGACAATCGTCCCTCTCGCACCGCCTGAGCAGCGCGCTCGGAATCAGCATCATCAACAGGCATCTCACCAATCAACATCAGCCAACCTAGAGTGCCAACCGAATATAGATCAGCCCGCGCATCCACCTCGGCACCCAACAACAATTCGGGCGCTGAAAACGCTGGATTCGCAAATCCAAAAAATTCGCTCTGCGCATGCTGGCGACCAGCCATGTCTATGCTCCGCGCAATGCCAAAGTCGAGCACCTTGACTTCGAGCCGACCCGACCGTGCCGTCACCATTACATTTCGCGGAGACAGATCGCAGTGCACCAAGCCAGCTTCATGAACAGCGCTGAGAGCTGCCGTTATCTGCAACAGCAAGTCTACTGCATGAGAAGGCGACAAGGCTCCCTCACGCATCACATCATCGAGGGTCTGCCCCTCGACCAATTCCATAGCAAGATAAGTGATCCCCTCGTCGCCTTCGCCAACATCTAGCAAACGTGCACATCGCTCGTGAACAACCGTCGCCGCCCGCCGCGCTTCTGGTAACAAAGCGCGACGATATTCAGGCTGCTCAGAGAACCGAGGGTGGAGTATCTTGAGAGCTACGGCTCCGAGTGAACCGACATGCTGCGCGCGGAAGACCGTGCCTAAACCACCTCGCCCCAACACCGACTGGAGGCGATATTTGCCACCGACAACTGTGCCGAGCAACGGATTGCCCGCATCCTGCTCACCGCGACGCAGGGGATAATGGACCGCATCAGCAGACAACAACGGTGCATCGCAGTAACCACATAGATTGGTCTGCGCATCGGTAACACCTTCACATGACAAGCAGATCTTCACGTGTTTGAGTCGCAAGTCGGACGGCTCGCGTCCTGACTATCATACGCGGAACAAACAAAAGCGCTTACAGAAGCAATGCCCGCCACACCTCGTAAACCGCACGATTCCGCACGAACGTGCGGCCAAGATCTGGAATTTGCACCGTCCAGGACCTGGAATCGATGGAACCCGAGGGACTAACAGAGGCAATCGCAAAACAAACCATGCCGACAGGCTTCGCTTCCGTGCCGCCTGCTGGGCCCGCGACGCCAGTAGTTGCGATCGCACAATCGGCGCCAAACCGCAGCCTGGCCCCCTCAGCCATCGCCATGGCCACTGGTTCGCTAACTGCCCCATCCGCAACGAGCAGTGACTCCGACACTCCCAGTAACTCGACCTTCGCCTCGTTGCTGTAAGCAACAACACCACCTTGCAAGACCTGCGACGAACCCGGAAGGTCCGTCAGGCGAGCCGCACAAAGACCTCCGGTGCAAGATTCTGCAAAGGCGACCGTTCGCTTCTTTGATACGAGCCGATCTAAGACCAACTCGGGGACTTCTTTGGTGCCTTCTACAAACAACCAGTCGCCAACTAGCTTGCGCAGAGCATCCGCGGTTGCTTCACACAAAGCTGCTGCTGCCGCAGCTGTCTTAGCTGTCCCAATCAGGCGTATGGACAACAATCCGCCGGAGGCAGTGATGCCAACAGCCGGATTACGTCCAGGCTGCATATACTTCGCCAATCGTTCGCCGAGGACCGCCTCGGATGGTCCCAGCACACGCAGACATGCCTGTGCAGTTGGGGTCAGTCCCCCCAGAGCTTCAGCCGCCGGCAACACATGCTGCTCCAGCATGACCCTCATTTCACGTGGCACTCCCGGCAATGCAAACAGCTCAGCTGCATGCACTCGCACCCGGAACCCAGGTGCTGTACCAACAGGATTTGCCAACACGGTTGCCGACACCGGGAACTCACCCTGGCGACGATCGCTATCGGCAGCTGTGCGCGACATGCGGGTAAACCAGGCAAGAACTTGCTGCCAACCTGCGTCGTCAAATCGCAACGGTTCACAGAGCACCTTCGCAACAACTTCTCGCGTCCGATCGTCAAGAGTTGGTCCGATACCGCCACTACAGATGACCATATCTGCACGGCGACAGGCCTGATCAATGGCATCATGCAAATCGTCAGGATCATCCCCAACGACGGTAAAGCGGCTCACAACCACACCGAGTCGCTCAAGGTGTCCTGCGATATAAGAGCTATTGGTATCAATCAGCCCCGCGTGCAACAACTCGTCACCAATCGCGATGACTTCGCAGACTAGGCTCTTTCCGCTCACACTGTCTCCGGCAACGGCGCTTCATTCTTCTGTCCGAGACGAGTTAGCAACAAACCTAAGCCGTACAACAGAATCATCGGCGCTGACATCATGATCATCGAAACGGGCTCTGGCGGCGTAAAGATGGCCGAGACCATAAACATCACCAAAACCGTCATCCGCCAATGCTTCGTAAAGGTCTTATGACGCATAAGCCCGACCTTCTGCAACGCCAGCATGACCAGCGGAACCTGAAAGACGACTCCCATCGCCGCCGTAGTCATAAACAACAAGGTCAAGAACTGCCCGACGCTGAACAGCGCGCCCACCATAGTTGGATCCATCATGCCGATCAAAAATCCAAGGCTGTAAGGCAGTGCGATCCGGTACCCGAAGTAGACACCCGATGCGAGCAGCAGGATCATGAACGGAAAATACCGGAGGAAGACCGACCGCTCATGCTTGTAGAGTCCCGCGGCTATGAATGACCAAACTTGCCAGATCACAACAGGACTAGCCAAGATCAATGCAAAGGTCAGTGCGACCCACATGAACGACAGGAAGTCTTCCAGCCCGCCGGTTGCATAAAGATTGTAGGGTACCGGATAGCCACTCAGCTCCTTCATCTGGTAAGCCCAACGATAGTCCCCTGAGAAGATCTTATCTTTCTCCGCTACACAGAACTCAAGATACTTAAGGCCGAGCTCATCACCGTCCAGCGCACCAGAATCCTTCTCTGCCTGGAGGCCTGCAACATAATCGGTAAAGCCAATCCGCCACTGCGTCCGGTATGGCTCAATCACGATGTGCTGAACCGAATGCTTGAACGGCATAACGGACACCACCGCGACCACGATCGCGAGTAACGACTTGATGACCCGATGGCGCAATTCGTCCAAGTGATCGCCAAACGACATCCGCGGCAGCGGGGCGGAGTCGTCAAGCGCTTCGCCAATGAGTGGATCGTCTAGCTGAACCATGGAGGCTGCATTCTAACGACGCGCGACCGCACCACTTTGCTTTCTTCGTAGAAGAAGTAAACCTATCCAACCCCGACCCCGAAAAAGCGGCCTAATCCCGCGCCAGTCAGCAACAACGACTCGATCAAGGCAGAGATCGGAGGCCATGCGCGATGCCCACACTCAACCTTCTAGGCAAAACCAAAAATGGCGACCACAAGGTCGCCATTTATGTATGCCATGATCGGCACGTCGCCTGCTTGCCTTCATTGCCAGACAAGTACAGGAGACTCAGCAGCTCCAAGGCGTCTCCGCGAGCGCAGTGTCGAGGAAGACGTCGCCGGGGAGACTACAGCTTGATCAAGTCCGCAATCTTCGAGAGATAGGTGAACTCGACACGAAGCTCGTTGGCCATCTTGAACTCGGCGCTGTCTTGCACGACCGCGAATCCATCGCCGGCTTCGTTGACCGGGTTGTTGCCGAGCAGAACCGTGTCAACACCAGGGCCCATCTTCATGACGACCCGGTTGCCAAGACGGCGCAGCAAGTTTGCGAGCTGCTCTTTTTGATATGGAGCGCTAAAGCGACCCATCAAGAACATCGTGCGAGTAACTCGCGGCGTGTAGAGATCGTTAAAGAGCAGGTCGCCCTCGGAGGCGTAATTGCCAACCGGATCGCTGAAGTTGTAGAGACGAACTTCGGCGCGCTCATCTTCGAT
Source organism: Planctomycetota bacterium (assembly GCA_965662465.1). Lineage (GTDB taxonomy): Bacteria > Planctomycetota > UBA1135 > UBA1135 > UBA2386. The sequence continues at coordinate 30,550 of CBFIIO010000013.1, forward strand.
CCGGGTGACTTCGCAGTAACCCTTGACCAAATCAGTGTTCGGCGCCTTGATGCGGAACACAGTGCCAGGCTGCAACAGGTCTTTGCGACCAAGATTGATGAAGGCAGTCGGGATGCCGTTCTTAGCAACCAGGATGCGACCGTCCGCAACATTTGGCGGCTGGCGCAACGCCATCTTTTCGGACATCGCCGAAAGCTGGGTTTGCAGCAGGCCAATGCGACCCTTGAGTGCCTTCTCGCGAACGAGTGCCTCTTCCTTGTAGGTAGTTAGCTCATCGACCTTCGCGTTGAGATTTTGCGTCAGCGCCGTGATGCGACGATCGCGGTCGGCCTTCGCAGCGTCAAAGTCGGCGCGGGCTTGGTCGAGATTAGATGAGGTTTCCGATGCAGTCGTCTGCGCTTCTGAAGACACCTGCGTGAAACGGCTATCGCCGGTCTGCTTGTCTTCGATGACCTTGGCGTTCGACAGCTCGACGGCCTTGATGCGGTCCGCTTGCGAATTGATCTTGGCGATCATCGAGCCCAAGAGGTTCTCAAGGGAACTCGCAGCAGATACCTGCGCGTTGGTGGCGGCAGCAGCAAGAACCTTACCAACTTCCTTCGGGTCCATCAGACCTGGGTAGGTCAGAACGGAATCGCCGTAGAGGCTAGCCTTGCCTTCGCGACCGATGTATTTACCGGGCTTACCGATGACTTTGCCGACATCGTCGACGTAGTGGCTGACTAGTAGGTCCTTTTCCTTCAAGACCTTATTTTCTGCGAGGGCCTTGTCCTTAGCGGTCAAGACCTCCCCGTTCTTGGTTTGCTGGACATAGGCAAAACCTAGTGCTCCCAGGAACATCACCAAGAGGATGAGGAAGAACATGATCGGGACGTGGGCGGCACCGGTCTGGCGGTTGTGCATCTGAACCAACTCCAAGGGGTCTGAACTGTTTGCGTCTGCAGCATGCAGATCACCGGGGCGGTGACAGCAGCTAATACGCATTGACTAAGCGTCGGGGAGAAAGAGAGCGCCTTTCTGAGTCGGACTCGAAAGACACACCACGGAATGACCCGAGGGCACGGGCACCAATGATGGTGCGACGATCTTAGGTCTCGACCGGTCCCGGTCAAGACAGCGTTACCCCATGACTTGCCCTGAAGGCGACTCTCGTCCACGATGGGCCCATGACGGCACCGACCCCAGGGAATCAGGGCCAAAAACGCCTATTCCGCCCCAAAACACCACTAGTCATCGGACTTGTGGGCGGGATCGCGAGCGGCAAATCCGAGGTTGCAGGCCTGTTTGCGCGCCACGGAATCCTTCATGTAAACGCAGATTTTCACGCGAAAGCGGTCTCCGAAGCCCCCGAAGTCGTGCAGGAAGTCGCCGACCGGCTCGGGGCCCAGTTCGTGAGAGACGGCAAGATTGACAGAATGGCACTCGGAGATCACGTCTTTCGGGTGCCCGAAGCCAAGCTGAAACTAGAGGCCATCGTGCATCCGAGGGTTCGAGCCGAGATCCATTCGGCCCTAGAGTCAGCTCTAGCCGAGGGGCAATCTGCACTTCTCGATGTGCCCCTTTTATTTGAAGCAGGCTTGTTCGAGATATGTCACGCCATTGTGTTCGTTGACGCTGACGAAGAAGTTCGCAGTGACCGAGCACGCTCGCGCGGCTGGCCGACAGATGAATTATCCCGGCGCGAGCGAAACCAGCTGCCACTGGCTGAGAAACGCGCCCGATCACAACATGTCATCGACAACAACGACACACTGACCTCGACCGCACAAGCTGTCGAGGAATTGCTGTCCAGACTAGAAAGCAACGCATGACTTCCATCCCCGACCTGCTGACGCAAACGCGACAACAACTGCTAGCAGTTGCCCTACAGCGCGGACTTACCGTGCGTCCACACCTCCAGCACGACGAACTCACCGCGGAAATCATCAAGGACATGCTTGAGAAAGGTGAGGGCGTTACGACCGATGGGATTTTGACGCTGCTACCAGAGGGATTCGGCTTCGTCAGAATGCTTTCGCGCAATTACGCGAGCACCGTCGTCGACGCTTATGTAAGCGCCAACCAAATACGCAGCCTCAACCTGCAGTTTGGCCAACGCATCCGGGGCTCGATTCGCGCACCGCGCGGAACGGAACAAGCATTCGCCCTTATCCATGTCGACTTCGTGATGGACCACTCGCCGGACGAGCTGTTGCAAGTGGTTAGTTTTTCCAGTCGCACAAAGGCCCTATCAAGTCGGCCCATAACATTCTGCGCCCCCATTAAGGCAGCCGACATGCAAACAAGTGCATGCAGCGACGAAGCAAACCTAGCAGCAATGCAGACTCTGGCACCAATCTGCTTTGGCAATCGCGTGCTGCTCCACACACCGGCAAAATGGCCGAGCGCCCGCTTTCTAAGCCTCGCCGCAAAAGCACTGGACACCCATCATCCGAAATCAGATGTGACGGTTTGCCTGCTTGACCAACGGCCCGAAGACATCGCTGCCGCACAAACCCTACTAAAAGAAAGTGACGCGAGCCTAGTGAGCACAGAGTTTGCAGCTCCTCCCGAACGCCACGTGCAAGTCGCCGAACACGCCCTCTATCAATGCATGCGTCAGGTTGAACAAGGACATGACGTGATCCTGCTGATTGATTCACTGACCGCATTGACGCGCGCCCGCAGCCGTTCGACCCCGCCGTCCGGATCGTGGATCCAGCCCGGCCTCAACGCCAAATCAATCATGATCGCTAAAGAGTTGTTTGCCAGCGCGCAGCAGTTCTCAGAGGGCGGGTCACTGACCGTCATTGCTGCAGTCACGAATGGCGCTCCAGGTTCAATCGATGAAGCCATTCAGGAGGAGCTCACTCCCTTTACCAACAGCGACGTTGTAGTTGCCAAAGATTGCCCTGAGATGAACGCCCAGATTCTGCCTTTTGATGTCGTTGCGACGCGCACACGACGCGAAGACCACAAACAAAGCCAAGAACAGCAAGTGCAGATGGAGGCATTGCGCGAAACCCTGAACACGCTCCCTCGAGACGAGCGAGCACACCGCCTACATCAATTCTCAGCAAGCTGATGGCGACCTAAGGCAATCGAAGCTGGCTGTCGCCAATCGCCCGCTTTCTGATCACCGAGAATGTTTGCCGAGCAAGCGCGCCACGTCCTGCGCGTTCGCTGCATGCCCAGAGAGGCCAGCGAGTGTCCCACGCAGCTTTGCCCAGGCAGACTTCGGCCCGGCTAGCAACGTTAACGGCCACAAAACTACGTCCAACAAAACCCAGCCCGCCCAAGCCTTCAGCGAACCATGCGCCCGTAGGTAGCGCACCGCGTTGCAGGCCATGAAGAATTTTCGCAGCGGCGATCGGCCACCGCCCGACGACTGGCCGCCAAGATGTTCGACGCGGACCCAAGGCAACCAAACAATTCGCAGGCCACGGCGACGCAACTTGCAACTGATCTCGACGTCTTCCCAATACATGAAGTAGTTGCGATCAAAGCCACCCACTTCCGTGGCGGCAGCGGTTCGCATCATCATGCAAGCACCTGTGAGAAATCCGACATCTTCCGGGCCAGCTGCCAGCGCGCTCGGCTGTTTCCCATGACGGATGAGGCGCAGCCCATTAGGGACAAAGGCGACTTCGCCGCCCTCAGCCCAAACACTGCCATCAGGATGAATGATTGTTGGGCCAACCGCCCCGACTGAGATATCATTCTGCAACACATCTACGAGCGGCCGCACGAAGTCCTTCGGCAACCGCATATCGTTGTTGAGCACCAACACGTATGGGATGGACTCCTGATCGGCGAACGCAATACCGCGATTCATGCCTTCGGCGAAGCCAAGGTTGTCATCTGAGAAAATGACGTGCAACCTGTGTTGACCAGCGTCCAGGGCCGCGACTCCGGCCTTCAGCTGGGCCGCCTCATCAGCACCAGATGCGTTGTCTAAAACGACAATTCGTAAGCAAACATTTTCGACCGCAAGCAAGTCCTGAACGCACTGCAGTGTCATCGCAGCGCCGCGATAATTGAGCAGCAAGGCACAAACAAGCGACCCGCCCTCTTCGGGCTGACGAGCGGCACTTACCGATGGTGACTCAGCCACACAGGCCCCGAACCAAACGCCAATAAATGGCAAAGAACCGGTCCATAGAACGACGCAAGGCAGCGCCAGCGCCCTTGTCCGCCAATCCAGGATTGAGGGTCATTGGCAGCGCCACTAGCAGATCCCGATCGGGGACAGTTCGTCCACGCTGAGCCGGGCCGCGTGCCCTGATCGCTTTCGGCAGCAAGCAAAGAAGCTCCCACTTGCCGGACAACCAAGAGCCAAGATGACCGCGCCCAATACCAAAGGCCGCATAGACAATGCCATATGCGAGCTGCGCTGGAACCGTCAAGATCAAGGTGCGCCACCGCATGCAGGTGAAAAGCACATACCAGCGGTTCTTACTATGCAGGTAAGTGCGCTTACCTGGATACCGCGCTTCACCACGCACGCTCAATCCAACCGTGCCCGCCTTGTGGACGCAAACAGCACCGGTGCACAACCGAATCGTGTGCCCGCGCATACGCAGCTTGTATGAGAACTCATTGTCTTCGTAGAGAATGAAGAGATTCTCGTCGAAGCCTCCGACTTCCAGATAGACGCTCTTGCGAGCCAAAAAGCACAGTGCGATTGCAGCCCCGATAGGCCCAGGTGCTTCCGTGGCCTCTTCACGCTTTCGATACCAATTACGCAAGACAAGCGTGCCCAGGAAGTGCAAGTCACCGCCGTCGTAGTGCACGATGTTCTGATCGTCGCCGCAAACGGATCTTGCTTGCACCATCGCGGCCGAATCATCTCCGTCCATCGATGCTTCGAGAGCAGCAAGACCACCAGGCTGCAACACGACGTCGTTATCGATGAACAAGATCCGCTCACACTTCGCGGCGCTCGCTCCGACGTTGCGCGCGTGGCAAGGGCCACCATTGAAGCCCGTGTCAATCAACTGCAGCTGTGGATATTGCTCTGCGACGACCGAACGCGAAGCGTCGTCCGAGTGGTTATCGACGACAATGATTTCCTGTGGCGGCGGATCTTGCGCCAATAAGGCGTCCAGACACTCAGACAGATAATCCTGTCCGTTCCAATTAATGACTACTGCGCTGACCACGATGAGGGTGGGCATGGTAGCGACGAAACCGGCGAATGTCCGTAGTGCAACTGCTCCCCAATGCGTCCAGCAATCAAACCAGCAGCAAAAATTAGCGAAAACACCCCCCTGTCAGACTGCCGCCGACACCGATTAGGAGTTCCGACGAGCCCCGCCCCGGGATTTGCAGATATCAGACAAATCTGCTCGATCCGATCCGCGAAATCTTCTCACCGCGCTCGCGCTCATTCACCCAGTTGTTGGCAGGCAGCGCAGAGCGGCTGGCGACCCGCGATTACTCGGTGTCACCGGATTTCCTGAGGAGATCGAAGCCACCAGACCAACATGATTACTTCAGGGGAGGCTCGAAATCCGGATGCCTGCAAACCTCACGATGCTTCAGGCAATACGGCAAATTCCAGATGGCCGCGATGGTTGCCTTAACGCAGATCCACCAGCCCATCTTGACGCTCTTAATGTTGTCAAAAAGACCAATCGTGCCGACTGCATCCGCAACTTCGCCGCCGTCAGCCTTTTTCTTGCCCCCCAGTCCCTTCTTCAAAAAACGTAGCGGGAACAGCACCACTTGACCCCATGGCAGGTACTTGAACGCGTAGAGCCAAAAATTGCGGACGTGGTAGTAGAGGCTTCGCTTGCCGTGTCGCATGCCAAACGGAGCCTTATGGAAGACCTCCACCTTTGGATACATTTTGACGCGAAATCCAAGATTGAGCAGTCGCGTAGTTAGATCCCGCTCGTTGCCGAAGATAAAGAAACGAATGTCGTACCAATTGGCCTTACGAATCGCATCGGCGCGCGCCATGGAACCGCACCCCCGGAAGGTCGGAAGGTAGCGTTCTCGGTGGATTGCTTCAGAGGCTAGATACCATTCCGGCATCTCTGGCTCGATGACTTTGGGAGACAGGATCGCAGTCGTATCTGGCTCCGCCGCGAACTTGTTGATCATGTCCTCAACAAACGTGACCGGCAGGATCACGTCATCATCAAGGATTCCGACGAAGTCGCCCTTCGCGCTCGAGAAGCCAACGTTGAACGTCTCGCACGCGCCGTAGTTGGAATGCGGCATACGAATCAATTGAACTTCAGGAAACTCAGCGATCACCATTTCTGGCGTGCCATCTGAGCTGTCGTTATCGACGACGATCACCTGATCAGCCGTCACTGTTTGCTGACGAATGGTCGCGAGGTTTTCACGAAGGTCTTCTTTCCGATTCCATACAGAGATGACCAAGCTGACGGTCTTCTTTGCCATTGCAGCAGGCACCTTAGCAGTGTCTGTCATGTCGTTTCCTCCCCCTTGCACGAAGGGTCTCGCTGCACGAATCGGTGCAAGCGATCATGCATGGCATAGAGTTCCGCAATCTCTCGAGGCAAGACATCCAAGAACATCTCGCCGTAGAGAACACCACCGATATCTAAGTTAACTGTCGCGGCACGCTCACGGTGCTCGCTCATGCCCGGCAAATCGATGTAAGCGTTCTGACTGCCATACGCCTTCAGCGCATCATAGTTCTTCGCATACATGTCCGTAGTGTCAAACAACGTGCCTCCAGAGGGCACAAAGTTGACCCCATATAGCAGGCACCGACATTCGGGTGGCAACACATGCGCAGCATCAGCAGTCGCCTTTGCGATTGCCCGATGATCGCGGTGCGCTTCACCTGCATGGAACGAATACAGCGTCTTGGGCTGCACTTCCTGCATGACTGCTGAGACTCGCGCAGTCAGATCCGCCAAGTTTTCCGGGAGCTGACCATCAGGTAGATCCCAATGACGAGCTGGCTCTACTCCTAAACGGCGCAGGGCTTCGACTCCTTCGGCACGACGCACATCACGAATGTCGCCACTTTCGCGGTTACTAGGATCGCCGCCAGCACCATCCGTCGCGTGAATCACCGTCACCTGATGGCCGCGACTGGCGTGATACGCCAACATGCTACCGGCACCAATCACCTCGTCATCAGGGTGCGCGGCCAAGACCAACACTGGGCCTTGCAGCGAGTCACGCGGCAACAACGGTGAGAACAAGTGGTTCATCGCGGCGCTCCAATCAAAGTTTGGTAGATAGCAAGATGACGTTTCGCAGAAACCTTAATGGTAGGCATCTGTTCAGGAATGGCATTACGCAAGGAAGCCAGCATCTCGGGAGAAGATATCAATCCCTCCAACACACCAGCTAACGTATCAAGCGACGCAACAACGACACCAGGTGTGACCGATCGTTCCGCCAACGCGCCAAAATTAGAGACCACAACCGGCACGCGATGGGCCAGCGCTTCGTCTACGACTAAGCCGTATGTCTCTTGGCATTTCGAAGGAAACACTGCCAGATCAAGATCGCGTGCGGGGTGACGATCGCCAGGTGCAAAACGACCTCGCTCAATCAAATCAAGACCGCCTAAACCCGCCAAATCACGGATCTCTGCCGCAAGCTTTTCTTGATGCCACGGACCTGATAGGTGCAGCTCACAGTCATGTCCTGCTTCGATCAACTGAACGCATGCTTCGACCAGCTCACGAATGCCTTTGGACTCCACCAAGCCGCCGAAGGTGCCTATGCGCAATCGCTTTCGTGCTGTTCGACTGACGGCAGCCTCATCTACAGAAGCCTCACGTAGTAGGCCATGTGGAATCACTTCGATATCGCCAGCAAACGGCAGGCAATCACGGACCAAGCTGGCGGCTGTTTGACTCGGTGACGTGCATGCGCTCGCGCATGCGATTTCCGCACGCATCAACGCGTCTCGGTGCTCGAGGGCCTGCGTCAGCACGGCAACATCCATATCCACGGTATCGTGAACGCAAGGCACACACGCAGAATGATCGCTGCCAGTCGGACAGATCAACCCCGGCGCCGGCAAGCGAAAGTAGCGCGCGCAGGTCACCCACATATCGTGAAATGTGACCACAACTGGGATCGACAGATCGTTACAGATATTGCTAACGCCTAAACTCAAGCCCGCAAAAGAATGAACATGCACAACATCCGGCTTTAACTGCGTCAACTTGTGACGGATTACCTGCAGAACGCGCGGGCGCTCAAAGCCATCCTGATCACGTTCATCAGACTTCCGAAAGACGCGCGTGACGGCAATGCCATCGTGCTGCTCTTCACGCGTATCCTCAGCAATGTGGGGCGAATCCGTGCCACTAATTGCACATACCTGGGCGCCGTGGACAGCTAATTCGCGCGCCAGCGCCACAACAACCTGCTCAGTACCACCGCATGCTTCTGGCGGATAATTAGCGGTCAGGAAGCAAATCTTCACGAAGACCACAACTCCCGCTGAGACGCACGTAGATGGTTGCGCTCGGCCTTCTTCCGGCTGGGGTCTAATTTGTTACGGCGACCGATGCGCCACCACTCCTCCCAGATCCGCAACCTGACACACAATCGGACCCAGGCGGCACCAAAGTTGCCGTAATGCTTCTGGTAGTAGGCAAGCCGGTTCTTGTGCCAGATGACCAACATCTTGGCGAAATTACGAGTGCTGGCACCTCGATGGTGCATGACCTCAGCATCCGCTAGATAACGGATCTTTCGATTCGACTTGGCCAAACGCTTGCACAGATCGACGTCGTTGTAGAAGAGCGCCAGACTCTCATCAAAGCCACCAAGCGCACGCCACTCCTCCGTCCGCAGCATGCAACAAGCGCCTGGCGGTTGGTCAACATCGCGTGACTCGAGGTGATCGAAATCACGCATCATGTAACGACGCACGTGGCCAGTTCCCGGCCAAAAAGTTCCAAACCACGAATCAAAGCACAGTGCCGTCAGCAACGTTGGAAATCGCTGGCAAGCATGCTGAACAGTACCGTCGGGATCACTGAGGCGTGGCGCAACTGCACCGTAGCTGACGTGATCACGCAAATAGTCAACCAGTAGATCAAGGGCACCGGGACGCACCTCGGTATCCGAGTTAAGCGTGACCACATACTCACCCTTAGCTATCGCTGCCCCCTGGTTGTTGCCCGCGGCGTACAAACGATTGTCCGGGTTTCGCAGCATTCGAACCTGAGGAAACTGCTTCGCAATCGCATCGGCCGAGCCATCTTCGCTGCCGTTATCGACGACGATAACCTCACGAGAATACTTCGGAACTTCTGCAAACAATGCAGCCATGCAAGCAAGGGTCAACTTCTGCGTGTTCCAACTCAACACCACGACTGACAAAACAGGGGCGCTGCTACTGGGTTTACTGGAGTTGTCCGGCATGGAGCTCATTACGTTTGCCCACCACCCTCGTCACTTTGCTCTCCCGAGACTTCAAGCGTGCCATCTGCAGCGTTCGGTATCGCCTGCCCGATATGCGACATGCAATAGTAGCGCCAGGTGCCCAGAAATTCGGGTTTGCCACTGCTTAGATCAAAGACGCTAAAGAAGAAGTTCGCGTTCACAAACGACTCAAATGCCTTATCGCTGGGCGACCACTCATCACCACTGCCATAGATGCCTGCCGCCAGAAAGAACCTTACATCGAGCGACATCAATACTAAGTATCGCTCGCACTTACGCGGCAGCTTCAACACGGGCGGCTTTGACGTCTGCCCTAAATCGAAGAAAGGCTTACGCGGATGAACTTCGCGGAAGCGACCGAGAGTTTTATTGGTTAACAGCCAGCCTGTTAACGAAAGCGTCAGGCGACCCAGAAGCCCATACCACTTACTGTAAAACTTGCCGCGGCTTTCTGCGTGCCGCGCCCACATCGTTTCAAGATCGCTCATACCGGAGCGATTCACGAAATGTACGAGATGCGCATCCGGCACCTGCGTAATCGTGCGACCACTCTTGATGATCGCAACGGCTAGATCAGCATCTTCGTAGTAGAGCGGGAATTGCTCGTCGAACTTGCCGATCGACTCAAAGTATCCACGCTCAACTAAGAACAAGCAGCCGGACATCATTGGCAGCGAAAGTGGCTTATCTGTTTGCCAGACTTCCTGCCAATTCCGCACCAAGCGATTGACGCGGTTGATGCGATAACGCGCCGAATACACCCCAAAGACTTCGGCCCAAGCATCACCTATTGTTGGCAACGCATTGGGAGGCAGGTGACCAGAATGGTCGGTGTCCCAGAAGCCCTTCGGCACAACGATGCCCGCCTTAGGGTCGTTCTCTAAATGTCTCTGCAGCTTGCTAACGAGCCCGTCGCCAAACAGCACATCAGGGTTACTGACCAGAATCCACTTGCCGCGACTGTGCGACATGGCGAGGTTCATGCCCTTGCTGTAACCACCGTTCTCGGTGTGCTGAATGAGCACGCCAGCCTTGGCATCGCCTTGCTGCTCACAAATCAGCCTAAGTTCCTCAGCGACCCCGGCAATCAGGTCGGGATGCTGCATCGGTGATTTATTATCGACTACGATAACCTCGAACGGCATCGGCGACCCATCAGGATGCGTCGGTCCATACTGGCGCAACGATGCAATCGCCTGAGCACACTCGCGCCAGGAGTTGTAGTTGACGATCAGTACGGACAGTTCTGGCATGGCGCTTGCACAGGTCAAATCGGCACTTGACGCCCAACAAGGAAAGCACAAGCAACAAGCACTTACCAAGGCAGACGGAACCCGCGATGCCACCGAGGTTACGCAAGTCGCAAGGTGAGCGGAAGTATACGTGGCTATTGCGCGACTCAAGCGCAGGGCAGCGAACTTCTGGACCTAGCTCCTGCCAACGGTCGACCAGGGCGGCAAATGAGCCCCATGAATCAGCGGCATGCTGCGGACTCTGCGGGCGTTATGGCAATCAGCGATGACGGTCGCAGCAATCTTTAAACGACTGGAGATGACCGCCTTCCAACCGGCCTTAACGCCTCATCCCCTACTGCCGAATCGGCGACCAAGGATCCTGAGATTCGCTGCGCTCTGGAATCCTCACCGACTTTGGTGCCAACCTTCGCACCAGTCGTTCCCCGAGGATTGTTTCGCCCTCGGTGTCCTGCCCATTTTGGGACCAATCTCGCTCACGCGGATCACGGTGACGGCGCAGGTCTTTGACCTTTTCTTGCTCGATCACGTAACGGATCAACCAGCCTTGCTCACGGGAACCATCATCAAGAAAGATCTCAATCTTCAAGCGGTTGCGAATCGGAAAGTTTCGTTCCGTCTCACGCTTCCGCCAGCGCGACTGCCAGAAGCCATTGCCACGATCGGTGGCACTTTCATCAACTCTCCAACCGTCGCGAGCGGTCGCGATCGAGACAAAGCCATTCCAGACTTCGCCAATCGACATCGGCTCGGTTTGCAGTTCGCGCCAATCACGGACAGAACTGCATGATGCGAACAACGACAACAGCAACAACAAGGGCGCGAGCTTCATAACAGGGATTCGAGTATATCGATAGGGTGACCGCTATGCCCGCATTCCTATTTGATCTCGATGGAACACTCGCCGACACGTTGCCAGACCTAGCAGCCAGCACGAATTACGTCCGCGAACAAAACGGCTTACAGGCCGTCGACGATGCCACAGTCCGCACCTATGTAGGCGATGGTGCCCGGACGCTGTTGCGGCGATCACTCGCAGAGCTGCAACCAGACGACAATGCCATAGAAGCAGCATTTGCAACCTACATAGAACACCACCGGGCGCAATGCACGGTGCACGCGGAGCTGTTTCCCGGTGCATTGGAGTACTTATCTAGGTTACGCGAACAAGATTACGCAATCGCGGTGGTGACCAATAAACCGGAGCAATTTGCGATCCCTGTCGTCCGTCACCTCGGGCTTGACCAGTTCGCGTCCGTCGTGATCGGAGGAGATACGCTGCCAACAAAAAAGCCCGACCCTGCAATGCTCAAGCATGCGCTGGACATGCTCGGTTCGACGACTGAGCAAGCAACAATGATCGGCGACGGCTTGCCGGACCTGCGTGCCGGTAAGGCACTCAAAATCCAGACCATCGGCTGCCTATTCGGTTACGGCTGCCCGGAGGCGCTGCGCTCTGAAGGCGCAGACGTTTTTTGGCACAAGTTTGCAGAACCAGAAAGCCGCTAGCGCCAAACGGGCACCAAGTGCAAGCGTGGAGACTCGGCCCCATACGACCGAAGCTCGATGGCGACCTTTACTTGGACTTCAGCTTGTGGACCGCCTCGATGACCTTGCTGGTCGAGTGACCTTTCTTGCCACCCACGAACACTGGCTTGATATCCAGCTCTTTGACCACAGCCTTTTCAGGCAACGTCTTGAGCGAGTAATCAGTGCCCTTGGCATACATCGTCGGATGGAATTGCCTGAGAATCTCGTCGGCAGTTTCTTCGTCGAAGTTCGTCACGTAGTCGACAAACCACAAGCCAGACAACATCTCCATGCGCTCGGCGCAAGACATGATCGGCTGCCCCTCGCCCTTCAACGAACTGGCAGACTCATCTGAATTGACGGCGACAACTAGCAGGTCACCACGAGAACGTGCATCCTCTAGGCAACGCAGATGGCCAACGTGAAGTAAATCAAAGACGCCATTGGTCAAGACGATGGTCTTACCACTAGCTCGCAGGCCAGATAGAATGGCGGCGAGACTCTTCCTGTCGGTGATTACTTTGTCCTTCGACCGATGCTTGCGCGGGACTACTACCAAGCGAACCTCCCTGGTTGCTCTTGCGTGATGGATAAGGGCGCAAGAATGCCATGCCGCCGGGCTGACGGCAACGAGAGTTCCTAAGTCTAGTGCACCGAAGGACCGACCTTGCCTCGCGAGGAACTCACCAGGGGCGCCCGCCGAAGCCTTAGATCACCGTCAAAGCACCTTCAAACGTGACGATTGCTAGCGTTTGGCCTCTACAAACGGCAGGGCCAGTAGACGGCGAGACTCCTCAAGTAGCCAATCCACCTCGACAAAAGGCTCATAGGAGATGTCCTGCCAGCGAATCCGCCCATCCCGATCGACCAAGAACGTGCCATGGAGCGGCATATTCTCGAAGTCATCGTGACAGCGCCAGGCCTTAAACGCCTCGAGCTTGGGGTCGGCTAACATCGGGAACGGGATGCGCTCAGCAGCAGGAAGATCGAGACTCGCTTGGTGGATATTTGGCGCGGTATCGGAACCAATCGCGACAATATCGACGCCCATCTCGGCAAATTGCGCATAGGCAGGACGCAACAGGTGCAACTGCTCAACGCAGTGCAGACAACCGAAACCGAGGTAGAACACGACCAACTTGGCACGGCCAGCCTCATGCCGGCCTTCGCCCCCACCACCGCGAAGGGTCATCGAGCCATCAGGATCCAAGGCCATCGCAGCCTTCTTATTGCCGTAGGCGATCACTCCGTCCGTCGCAGCAGACGCGAGATCAAATCCCGGATTCGCAACCGGAGCCCAACAGCGTGGACCAATGTCCTGCAACGACGGCCGGTCGCCAAAGTCCGGACCATGCCGAACGTCGGAAAACAGCGGTTCGTCGTCGGCGGTCCGCGAGATGCCCGCCTTCGCCAGGAAGTCGCTGCCAGCGACCTCGGCAAGGTCGGACACAAGCTGACGAAGCTTCGCCTCCGACTCAGAGCCATGCGCTTGGTAAGCCTTCGCCAACGCCACCATAGTCGCAGCCCGGTTCGGGTTGTTCTTGTTGGCCTTCTCAAGCTGTTCGATGGCTTTCTTGGTCTCGCCAGCGGCAACCCGCAACCCCGCCATCAACGGCATCGGAATACCGCGCACGCCATCCATTTCCTTCAGGGCCGCCTTTGCATCGCCCTCGGCAAGCAATCGTTCGGCATTCAATTCCCGCTGCAGACTCAAGATCGACTGCACCGAGTTCGTCGGCCTTCGACCAGCATCGGCTATCGCCTCGGTCATCTCATGACGCTTCTTGCGTTCGCTGTAAGCCTGCTCCTCCGCCTCGTCGATCGCGGCCGCACGCCGAGCGCGCGCCGTTATCAGCAACTGATCCACTTCGGCAACGATACGAGCCGCATCTTCCTGTCGCCCCAAACGGTAATAGGCACGACCAAGTAACCCAAGTCGCTCAACCTCACTGGCGACCTCATCGCTAGCCTCAAGAAAGCCCTGATCCACTAACTCGATCGCGCGCTGCCACAAACCGTGGTCTTCGCAGATCTGCACCAGGCGCTTCTGCCCGTAAGCAGCAATCGTTCCACCAGAAGTGATCTGGTTGTGTTCGGGGTGACGAGGCAACTCCGCGAGATTCATCGCGATGCGCAACGCCACATCAATACGACCGGAGTGCGCTAGGCTGCGCGCCATCCACTCCTGATTATGGCCATAGTTATGGATCAAAAACGGCATCACGCCATCGCGCATCATGTGTGCATGATCGGCGCGGCCCGAAGCCTCCTGCTGCCATGCGGCATCGTAGTGACGATGTAGCTTGGAGTAGATGTGGCCCGGCATATGCCACTGGTGCGCGATCGCTGGCGCACTAAAGCCGTTCTTCTTCGCCGAATCGAGCGCCCGCCGCGCATCTTCTCGATCCCAAAGGTGGATGCGGTAATGGTGCGCCGGATGCAGCGGTTGCTTGGCAAACACTTGATCGAGCAACGCGTTGACCGCGGTATGCGAAACGATCTGAACGCCACCGCCCCAGCGATACGCGAGCCAGTTTTGGATGGCCAAGAACGCCTTCGCCTCGGTGTCATCCGGATAGTCGAAGACGATCGTGCCAAGATCCTTCAGCAGCTTCTTATCGAGCTTGTTCAGTAAGTCCTTCTTCCGGTCCTTGTTCTTTTCGACGACTTCCTTGATCGCTGCCTCGATGCGTTTCTTGTCGCCCGACTGCAACTCTTCGCGCTGCTTGGCACCGATCTGATAGTAAGCAGCCCAAGCGTCAATCCACGCCTGCTCACGCTTCGGCGCATCCTTGCTGCGCTGCACGGCGCTGGCCAGGAAACCAGCAGCGCGCTCGGCGTGCTCGTCATTGGCGCGGGCCATTCCCCAGTAAGCCATCGCACACTCGGGGTGCAGCAAGGCAACTTGACGGAAGCTGCGTTCGGCCTCGAAGTGCCAAAAGCCATGCTGCTGGGTGATTCCTTGATTGAAAAACTTCTGTGCCTCCGCACTGATGCCTTCAACCGGGAAGTTCACGGCGTTACCAAGGCCGGGCATCAAGTAGGCAGCCGACCGAGGACCTTCGTCAAAGGTCTCGCCATGGCGTGAATGCCCGTAAGTCTCCTCGAGTTGCCCGCTTGAACTCACGGCATCGCCAACTGACCCGGACGGCGCCGAGGCTTCTTGCGCAGGAACTGCCGCTAGGGACGAAATGCCAGTTACCAGGATCCAACGGCGCGTGACTGCAAGCATGGGCCGAATCATAACAAACGAACCACACCCGAGCGCGGCGAAGATTACATCCCTGATGACAACGATATATCGCTCGGCCGTTTCCCACTTGCCGAGGCACGGTATTTCGACCCTTCCCAAGCCGTGCCTAATCGCCAGTGAGGGCCTCAACCACCATTTACTGGCCAGCTTGACCAGTCATTAACCCAGCAGACACTGGCGGTCGCAAGATTGCACCAGCAAGGATTTTTGCCAAAAGACATCAATCCGCTTAGCCAGCAAGTGCTCGCTACTGGCCGCTCTCAAGAATTTTCGTAACGACGTTCGTCGTAGAGCGACCAGCCACCAGTGGCACTAACACTACTTGGCCACCATGATCCTCAACCCATTCACGGCCGATCACGCCTTTGTCACGCCAATCTTCGCCTTTGGCAAGCACATGCGGCGTGATTGCCTCGATCACTGACTTGGGCGTGTCATCGTCAAATGGGACGACGTAGTCGACGACTTCAAGAGCTGCAAGAACCGCCATGCGGTCCTCGAGTGAGTTGAAAGGCCTGCCCTTACCCTTGCCCTGCCGCTGGACCGATTCGTTGGTGTTGACGGCAACCATTAGAGCGTCTCCATAGGCACGAGACTTTTGCAGATAGTCGCAATGACCGGCATGAAGGATGTCAAAGCAGCCGTTGGTAAACACCAAACGGCGTCCTTCGGCGCGCAAACGGGCGCCGACCTCGACGGCCTGTTCGAGACTTAGAACCTTGCCGACATTTTCAGGAGATGAGTCACCAAGACGGCTCAATACCTCGCGACGAGATGGCGCCCAAGTCCCAAGTTTCGCCACTGTGATCCCAGCAGCGTGATTAGCCAATCGCAGCGAGTCATCTAGAGGTATGCCAGCTGCACGGCAATAGGTCAGGACCGACACGACCGTGTCACCTGCGCCCGTCACGTCAAAGACCTGGCGAGCTTCGGTCGGGATAATGCGGTGGGAACCATCACCCGTCTCAAAGAAGATACCGTCCTTCCCGAGGGTGATCACCGCATTCTGGATACCCGTGATCTCGCGTAAGCACTGCGCGACGCGGTGCAGCTCCTCAGTCGAATCGATCGAGATGCCAGTCGCAGCTTCGGCTTCGGCACGGTTGGGCGTCAGCAAATCGACCCCTTCGTAGATCGAGTAATCTTTGCCCTTGGGATCGACAACAGTAACACCGCCTACGCTCTGGGCAGCAGCAACCGCTGCCTGGATCACACGACGCGTCAAGACCCCTTTGCCGTAGTCACTCAGCAAAACGCTGTCCCAAGGAAAAGGTCGCTGCTCGAGCAGGTCGAGCATCTGCTGCTCAGCTTCACCGGATACAGGCGTGCGCGATTCTTGATCAACTCTCAAGACTTGCAAAGTCTTAGCGACGTAACGCGTCTTACGCGTGGTCGGACGAGTCTTATCAACAACGAGAGCCTGCGTATCAATATCTGCATCGGTAAGCAACGAATGCAAACGCTGACCCGGTTCGTCATCGCCGATCAAGCCAAGCACTGAGACCCGAGCGCCTAGGGTGCGCAAGTTCGCGCCAACATTGCAGGCTCCACCAAGCAAGTAGCGGTCGCGCTCAAAGTCAAACACCAACACCGGCGCTTCTGGCGACACCCGCTGCGCCTCACCGTCGGCATAGCGGTCGAGAATTAGATCTCCCACGACAAGAATACGTGTCGGGGGCAACGACGTTAGAACATCAGCAAGCCGCCGATTTTCATCGCTAGGCGAAGTGATCATTAACGCGCCTCCTGCAAGCAACCGCGACTCTTAGCAGTACAAATGAGCGCTTGGTGCAACAGCGGCAACGCAATCTCATGCATGGCAAGGATTGAGCGACCGCTTTTCGGCGGCCGCTGCACGACGTTGGTGACCGCACGATATTGCTGCAGCATGTCGAAATTGCACGTCATGAAATCATCGGTGAGTTGGCCACGATTGCGAGCTATCGACACGGCCTTCAAAAACACCTCGGGCATGATTACTGCCGAACCAACGTTCAACCACACACCTTTTTCAAGACGGCCGACGCTGTCGGCAAAGGTCCAAAAATCTCTCTGCGTCGCGGCACCAAGAGCGGCACCATCAAGCTCTGGATCCATGTGCGTGATATCACAGCCAAACGCGATATGCACAGTCGCGGGGATTCCGAGTCGAGCAGCTTCCGAGAAAACTGACAGTTCACGATGAGGCAACTCGCCCTCAAGGATCGTCTTGCCAATCGCCTCGCCGTAGCCCTCGCTATTTTCCTGCGCACGCTTAGCAGCACCACTGAGTGCGTCCAAGGTCTCGCGCCAAAATCCAAACGATCCGTCGGGCAAGTTCTCGCCAACGTCTTCGCTGGTCGCACCTTGGTAGGCCATCTCCCAATCGTGGATCGCAGAGGCCCCGTTCGTAGCAACATGAGTGATCAAGCCTCGCCGCATCAAGTCGATGATCAGCGGGGACAAACCAACCTTGAGCACGTGCGCCCCGAGCTGCACCCCGACCTCTCTACCGTTCTCACGTGCGGTGATGATCTCAGCTACGACGGCCTTAAGGGATTTGCTGCCGTAAATGTCCGGCAAGGCTTCAAACCAAGTCAGGAAACCATCAACTGGCGGCAGCACCTTGGCAAAGTCTTCCTTTTGCACGAGGTTCCGCCGCTCGGCTAGCGGGCGGATATGGAGCGGACGTGGAGCGGATTGGGAGTTCTCGTCAGGCATCTTGCTTCAGCCAACATCGTGCCGATGCGGTGCGATCCGGTCCAGATTGGATATGCGCTACGAACGATTCGGCGACAGGAATCGGAAACCTGCGGTCGACCTTCGCAAACGACTACCAGCGAAAAGGAAAACGCCCCAGCGACCGGGGCAGGCAAGCATCAGATCGCCGGGACTAGCTGCCGCAAACGACAGCCGTGATGAGATCATGCCGTTTCCTCGCTTTCATCGCCAGTGACTATCTGTGACTAGCCATAGACCCAAAAGGAGTTTATGTCATCAAGAGCACCTGCACACGGCCGTCTAAAGGCTTGAGATAGCGGCAGCAAGAGGCGACTGACCAAAGTATTGCAGCGGTCCCGCCCGCCGCGAAAGCCCCACGTTTGCGCACGCCGTCGCGGTTCGTCAAACCGCTTGTCGCCAAAAAAGCCACATTGCGGACCTCAACGTAATGTGCGGACCCAATCTCGCGGCCGAGCCCCAACTGTGCCCCAGCCTCCAACCGACCCTGCGGCAACGAACGCGCGGGATCAATCGGTCAGCAGGTGCTTTCGCGGCCTGCGTTGGTCAGCGGGTAGACGCCATTGTCGATCAGCAACGCAATCAGCTTGTCTTGATCTTGCTGGCGAGCAACTTCGACCTCAGCGTCGGTCGCCCCAACTAGGTGAAAGAAGTCAACTCGACCCGCCTCCAGTGAGAACGACGAGGCATAGTGCTTTGGCTGCTCTACCAACAACCACCGGATTGCGCTGTCAAAGCTGGGCGTAATCGACTCTTTCAAGGGAACGCGATTGCCGTATTCGAACAGCTCCGCCCCCTCGTAAGAACCAACGGCCACAAGTAGCTCATAGGCCATCAGGTTGTGAAGCAACGGCACCGCCCAGTCCGACTCGTCCTTGGACTCGATGACTAGCTCAAAGCCTAGCCCTGCAAATCCACTCGGGTCTTTACCAGGCGCACCTAGGTTCCAGGGGTTGCTGAGACCTGATGTCACATAGATCCAGGATTGACGCTCTTCGTGAGGTGGGCAAGCGAACACGCCATGGTTCAGCCAACCCGGGTGGGCATCTTTACCGTAACGCTCGAAAACCTTGGCCCCTGCCGTAAACACGCCTGGACCTAGATCACCAAACAAGGAGCGATAGACGCGATCTTCACGATCTGTCCATACCTTTTCGAACCAATCACTGAACGCAGAGTCACTCATTATGCCCCTTCCAACCTACCATAGGTTGGATCGAAGACGACTACGCGGTATCCGTGGGAGCAATGAAACGTCAGGACAAAGCAGTTCGCATCCAGGCGATTCTCGACAAACGCTTCCCGAAACCCCCAATTCCGCTCGACCACAGTGATCCATTCACTTTGCTGGTGGCAGTGCTGCTTTCGGCGCAATGCACTGATGTGCGAGTAAATAAGGTAACCCCTGCCCTGTTTGCGAGAGCTTGCACGCCCCAGATGATGGCCCTGGTGCCTGTCGAAGAGATCCGCTCAATCATTCGGCCGTGTGGATTATCGCCCCAAAAATCGAAGGCAATCGCGGGGCTCTCAAAAATCCTGCTGGCAGAACATCAGGGCTTGGTGCCCCAAACACTCGAAGAACTCGAACGGCTTCCCGGCGTCGGCCACAAAACGGCCAGCGTCGTCATGGCGCAAGCTTTCGGAGTCCCCTCGATGCCAGTCGACACGCATATCCACCGCTGCGCTTGGCGGTGGGGTTTAAGTTCCGGCAAGAATGTCGAACAGACTGAGCGAGACCTAATCCGAACCTTCCCGCCAGAAAGGTGGAACGATCTTCACCTACAAATCATCTGGTTCGGTCGGGAAACATGTACGGCACTAAGGCACGACCCAGAAGAATGTGAGATCTGCTCCTGGGCAATGAGTAAGGCACGCCGCACGAAAGAGCGTCAGAAGCGAGCCCGGTAACAGCTGACACCCGACACCTTGGCAGCCATGGCCGACGCCTCTCGCCGCCTAACTCAGCCGCGCTTGGACTTCTTAGCCGGCTTACGTGTCTTGGCTGCAGTTTTCTTGGCCACCGACTTCTTGGCTACCTTCTTAGCCGCCTTCTTGGCCACCTTCTTACCTGCCTTCTTGGCCACCTTCTTCTTCGAAGCCGTCTTCACAACGGACTTCGTGGCTCCTTTTTTGTCAGCCTTTCTCGCAGCCTTCTTGACCGCTTTCGCGGGCGCCTTCCTCGCCTTAGCTTTACGCGCAGACCTTCGCACCGGCCCGCCCCCGTCGGCAAAAACAATGTCGAAGACGGTGTCGAAGTGATCGACAAAATAGAACTTTAGACCGCGAACGAGATCTCGCTTCAGCTCCTTAACATCCGGCTCGTTGTCCTTCGGCAACAAGACTCGCTGGATACCGAAGTTCTTCGCTGCGAGCACCTTCTCACGCACTCCGCCAATCGGCAAGACTTCGCCAACCACCGTTAGCTCGCCCGTCATGGCAAGGTCGGTCGGGACCGGCCGATCGGTCAATGACGACAAGATCCCGCAGGCAATCGCGATGCCTGCCGAAGGACCATCCTTCTTGATCGCACCACTAGGAAAGTGCAAGTGCAGGTTGCTGTTATCGAGACGAGTCAGGTCAATCCCAAAGCGCTCGCTACGACTGCGCAAGTAGCTCATCGCCAGACGTGCAGACTCACTCATAACATCGCCTAGGCTGCCAGTGAGTTGCAGCGATGGCTTGCCCTGACTTCTAACAACTTCGATGTATAGGACGTCGCCGCCAACAGGCGTCCACGCCAAACCTTGCACGACGCCGGGAACCCGCTTCTTGCGACGCTCATCGGTCTTGAATCGTGCTCGACCGAGCAACTGCTCTGTCTCGGACAAGCTCAGACGGCCCGGCCCTTTCTTGCCACTGGCGACCTGCCTCGCAACCTTTCGACACAAGCGGCTAATGACCTTGTCGAGGCCGCGCACTCCCGCTTCGCGTGTGTAGTTGGGCACTAGCCGCTGCCACACCGGCATCGAGACCGAAAGATTCCGACTCACCAAACCATGACGCTCGGTTTGTTTTGGCAGCAAGTGCCGACGACCGATCTCAACCTTCTCTTCCAGCAAGTAGCCCGGGATCTCAAGGATTTCCATGCGATCGCGCAAAGGCTCAGGAATCTGTGAAAGAACGTTCGCAGTTGCCAGAAACATCACCTTTGACAGGTCAAAGGGGACGTCTAGATAATGATCCTGAAAGGCGTGATTTTGCTCTGGATCCAGAACCTCAAGCAACGCCGAGCTAGGATCGCCACGGAAGTCGCTACCTAGCTTGTCAATCTCATCGAGCAGGATGACTGGGTTATTGCTGCCGCATGCCTTCAAGCCCTGCAAGACGCGACCTGGTAGGGCGCCGACGTAGGTGCGTCGATGACCTTTGATTTCCGCTTCATCACGCATGCCGCCAAGCGAGAAGCGATAAAACTTCCGCCCCATTGCGCGCGCGATGCTGCGCCCCAGACTGGTTTTGCCAACACCAGGAGGACCGCTAAAGCACAAGATCGAGCCGGCGTGTCCCGGGCGCAGCTTACGCACTGCCAAGAACTCAATGACACGCTCTTTGACCTCATCGAGGCCGTAGTGATCATCTCGCAAGACGCGCGCAGCACGCGAAAGATCGGTGAGATCCTTCGTGGACTTAGACCATGGCAAAGCAACCAACCAATCAAGGTAGTTCCGGATGACGCTGTACTCTCCGGACTCGACCGGTGTTGTCTGCAAGCGCTTAAGCTCTTCGTCAGCGCGGCGTTTTGCATCTTCCGGCATTTCGGCGTCCGCAACCGCCTGCTCTAGACGCTTCAATTCTAGGGCGCGAGGATCCTCGTCTTCGCCAAGCTCACGTCGAATGATCTTCAATTGCTCACGCAGAAAGTAATCCTTCTGAGCCTTCTCGGCTTTTTGACGGATCTCTTCATGAATCCGGGCGTCAAGCGCAGCAAGCTCGCTCTCAGCCATCGCGAATTGAAGAGCAAGCTCACAGCGCTTGCCTATATCCGCTTCCGCCAACAGTCGCTGACGGTCCTCTACCTTGCGGACGACCCCAGCCGTAAAGTCTGCCAGCTGCCCGGGGTCCTCGACATTGAGCAACGCGGTCGCAAAGCTCGGATCAAGGTGCTCTTGCAAAGCTGCTAAGTCTTGCAGTTGCTTTTGCAACAATCGGAACAGCGACTCCGAGCGCTCGTTCTGGGCAGGGATCTCAACGAGCTGCTTGACCCGAACGAACATGTGTGGTCGCTCACGCACGACCTTCTCGCGACGTGCTCGGCGAGCACCTTGGGTCATGGCCGACATCCCGCCGTCCGGCAATTTGAGAGTCTTGAGAATCCGAGTAATTACGCCGACCTCATGAAGGTCATCGACGGATTTAGGTTCATTCTCAGAGTCGCGCTGGAGGACTAGGAAGAGGTAGCCATTATTCGCCTCGGCTTTGGCAACGATGTCCTTTGCCTGCTGCGTATCGAGCGACAGCGGCATCATCAGATTCGGGAATGGCACCGATTTCTGCAGCGGGAACGCAAACATCGTGTCAGGCAACTTGTCTTGCACAACCACTGAATTGTTGACTGGCCCGGCATCGATGACCAAAGATGGTCGCTGATGATCGAGAAGGTCCTGCCCAAAGAGCACCTCATCGCCTGGCATTCCAGAATCATCGCCGCCTGGAGGGTCATCATCGCTGCCGCCAGGCGTCCCCCCATTGTCTTCGCCGCCTCCGGCTGGAGGATTTGAGGATCGACTACCAGTCGCGGACCCATCGGCGTCTGACGTGGATCCGGCACCCTCTCCCGAGGTATCAGGGCCTTCTTTGTCGACGGGCAGATCGTCGGCGGGCAGATCGTCTGGCTTTTCGGTTTCTCCTCCGACGAAGATCACGTCGTCGTCGGAGAGATTGTCACGATCTGTAGGGCGGCCATCCAGCATGATCACCGTTGTAGACCACCCTAGGAAAAAAACGAGACAAGACAGAGAGACCTGCAGGGCTCAGGCAGAAATCTGAGGGGTAATTTTAAGGACCAAAGGGGCCGCAGGTCTCGCAGGGGTCGGCTAGCAGGTCGGCAGACACCGGCCTAGGCATGGGAAAGACACTGCACAAGGCTTGTGCACCGCCTCAGCCGCCCAGGGAGAGGATGTGGGCACATGGACCATTTGCGTGACACCACGCATTCCCAATCATTGCTCCTGCCTGCCCCAAGTAATGGAACAATGACCAGGGACAAAACAGTCCATGTGCCCGAAGAAAGTTGCGGATGCACGTCTCGCGCAACACACGCGAAAGGCTCAGATCGACCCTGCCTGCCCCAAGTATATGGGTCGGCCTGAAACTGTTTGACACCCGCGCATCCGCGGCAAGGCGACAACGCGTTAACGTCGGTCCTCACCGTAGTCGGTTAGTTTGTAAAGATCCGTTTCTGCTACGAGCGCAACCCGCGGACATACACTGACCAACCGGAATTGCTGTCGCACAAAGTCAGCGTTTTCGGACCGCCGATTTCCTGTTCCGCCTACACGGGCTCACCCGAGAAGCGGCCAGATACGGTCAACACCTTGGCCAAAGACTGATGTCTCAGTCATTGGCTAGCGGGCGGCAACGAAGCCTTTCTACTTTCAGAATAAGTTGGTCCCAGCGTTGGGATTACGCAACCACAGCAGGTTGACTACTGAGGCGTCGAAAGGCAGCTCTCAACTCATTTGGGAACATGAGAACAAGAGGACCAGCCTAACCCGAAACTTCCAGGCTCAGAGGAGCGGCAAAAGTTGGGAGGTGAAATCGACCCACAAGAACGGCAACCGTTTATGACTAAGCAATCGTGTTTGTGACGATCTCTGCCAAAAACAAGTAGCTGATTGGCAGCTATTTTTCGGCATCACAAGAGTCAGCCTCCACCGCCACCGAACCGTAGCCCTCAAGCCCTATATCAAAAGCACTTACAGCCGACATCAGGTTACGGGCAACAGCAATCGACGAACCTGCCAACGCAACCATTTGCTGAGCAAATGCAAAAGCGTTTCCGCTGGAGGCACGGGAAACATCCGCCAGCTGTTGGCCAGATCAAAAATGATGACCGGAGGATTAGGCTCTGAGCGCCTCACGCAAGGCTCGCAGGACCATTGCCTCAGCATGACGTTCATGCCGTGCAAGCCCACCGTGAGATCCGATCGCCTGCTTCAGGACTATGTCGATGTCATCTATCGCAACATCAACCATGACTTGTGCAGCCAAAGCAGCGACCGCCATCGAAGCAGGGCATCCACTAGCACGCCAGCGGACTGCGCGCACAATGCCCCCATCATGCTGGACACTCAACTCCACTTGGTCGCCGCAAATTGGATGCTCGGCAAACCCAGCAACAACTTGATCGCCAGAAAGCTCTCCAACGCCGAATCCGCGCTCAAGAACAGCCTTTAGAGCTTCCGTCACCATAAATCGCAGTGCTGACTATGAGCGGTCGTCAATTGGCGAGGGTGCCTTAATCTGTGGCTCCGCGACCGGGCCGGCATGGTCCAGCATCGAAAACTCGTCTACGAGAAAACGGCAAGAACCCAGCGACAGGACGAACAAGAACAAGCAAGCACGAGCAATCAGAGTCGCCGTAGACTTACGCCTACTAAGCTCACTTGTCGGGTATCTAGGAATCATGTGTCGATCTCGTTTTGGAAGAGTTGCGCGAAAGTGTCACGACGACGAACCAGCCGAACATGCTCGCCATCGACGATCACCTCAGCCGGGCGGCGCCTTGAATTGTAGTTAGACGCCATACTGGCACCGTACGCTCCAACAGCCAAGATCGCCAGAAGGTCCCCACGCTGACAGCGCGGCAGGTCGCGAGCACGCCCTAAAAAGTCGCTAGATTCACAAACAGGCCCGACGACATCAACCGTCAGCCTCTCAGCGCCATCAAGCCAAACGACTGGCACTATGGCGTGTTCTGCTTGGTAAAGAGCAGGCCGTATCAGGTCGTTCATCGCAGCATCCACCAGCAAGAAGTTCACTCGACCCTGCAACTTCTCACCGATTACAGATGTCACCAGAATCCCAGCGTCTCCTACCAAATATCGACCAGGCTCGATAACCGGCGTCCATGATCGCTCTCGCAACCGTGGGAGCAACTCAGCCGCAACAGTTGCAATATCGAGCGGCTCGTCTTGGCCATCGCCAATGCCAAATCCGCCGCCAAGATCATAGTAACGAACCCCATCCCGACGCTTCTTGTCACCATCCACAAACGCCGCAACACGTTCAAAAGCCTCGACATAAGGTTCAACAGACTGCAGCTGGCTGCCCAGATGCACGTGATAACCAACCAACTGCAGCCACGGATCCTTCACAATCTCTTCGACCACTTCAGCAGCGTGATCTATGGCGATACCAAACTTGTTGTCATCCTTGCCAGTGCTGATGTAGGCATGCGTATTCACCGCAACGTCTGGATTTAGCCGAAGCGCAACCGACACCGGCTTGCCTACTGCTGCTCCTGCGGCGGACAGCAGCTCCAGTTCGTGCGGCGATTCGACATTAAAAAACAGAATGCCGGCGGCTACCGCTGCCGCGATCTCCCACGGCTCCTTGCCAACGCCAGCGAAAACGGCCTGGTCGGTAGGCAGTCCAGCAGCCTGCAAACGCTCCAGCTCACCACCGCTGACCAGATCAAAACCGATACCGCCATCGTGCAACAACCGCAGCAGGCTCAGGTTCGAGTTTGCTTTGACCGCATAGCAAATGCGTGCCTCATCGCCAAAAGCCACCCGCACACGACGCAGTCGCTCGCGGATCGTAGCTGCGCTGTAGACATAGAGCGGACTACCAAAACGCTCGACAAGATCGCTGACGAGAACCTGTTCACAACGAAGCTGACCTTGATGCAGGTGGAAGTCTGGAGAACCAGATCCGGGACACAGCGCGTTGGCTCCCATCAAGCGTCAGTGCAAAAATGCTTTAGGCAGGGGTAATCGTCAGCTGGTGCTTCAGTCGCTCCAACACGGTCACGTGAATCTGACAGATGCGAGATGCAGATAAACGCAGACGCTGGGCAACCTGACGGCCGGTCAAACCATCAAGGTAGTGCAGCTTCAAAACCTTCCATTCGATCGGTTGAAGATTCTTACGAACGAGGTCGAGCAACTCTTGACGAGTAATGGCCTCAATCGGGGACTCGATCCCGTCGTCTGCGATGTGCTCAACATGGTCGTCGTCGGACTCAGCCTCACGCCAGTGCACAGAGCGAAGCACATTGGAGTCCGGGCAATGCATCAAGACGTCTTCAGTGATGCCGAGCTCTTCCGCCAGCTCTGCATTCGTAGGCTCGCGCTCAAGCTGCATGCGTAATTGCGATCGGGCCGCATCGCGCTCACGGACCTGCTTACGGAACAATCTCGGCAAAAAATCTAGGTGACGGAGTTCGTCGAGCATCGCTCCGCGAACCCGGATGCGCATAAACGATTCAAATGAGTCACAGCGCTCTTTCTGGTAAGAGCCAATCGCTTGCATCAAACCCCACATGCCAGCATGAGCTAGATCTTGGACATCTACGCTACGAGGCAGCTTTGCCACTAACGCAAAAGCCATAGCTTCGACAGCAGCACGATGACGTTCGACAATTGTATCTAAGACCGCGCTGGACCGGCGCAGCCGATACCGCCCGATCAACTGCTCTGTGGTCGCGCCAGAAGAGACGCGCTGGCGCGATTTCACCGGAGAACCACCTGAAGCGGGTTTGCCTACCATGAGGAACTTGGCATAGGACTCAACAACGAGTGTCGCATGGACGAGACTCGCTTCCTTTACTCCGAACGCGAGGGACAACCGGAGTGGCATAGGGTCACCATGTTTGCATCACACTGGCTACCGCACTCTCGCATCGATGTCCGCAAATCGCAAAGACTTCACAAGCCCGTGTGCATCACAAAGTGTGATGCAACACGCGTCATGGAAGTGCGAACACCACCCCTCACGTCAATTGCAAAGAAGCGAACGCGTGAAAGGTATCACGAAAACTACTCACCGTGCAACTTCGTGTTGGGTTCTTCAGCGATCAACTCATGCGTCGACTTCGCGCACCGACAACTTCAGTCGCTTCATGATCGAACACTCTGCCGCACGCATGCGACGACGATCGCCTGCTTCTTTGTCGTCATAGCCGACCGTATGCAACAACCCGTGCACGATGTAGAGCGCGACCTCTGCATCGATGGCATGACCTGTCGCAAGCGCGACTCGAGTTGCCGTTTCCACACTGACGACCACTTCGGCCCCACCATCCATATCGAACGACATCACATCAGTTGGAGATGGGTCAGAAAGGAACTGCTGATGCAGTTCACCGATCTCTTTGTCGTCAGTTAACAACAACGACACATCGAAATTGGGACGTTCCGCATATTCGAGGGCAGCAGACACAACTCGTTCGATGAAAGAGCGTTCGGTGCGCGGAAGACACCTGTCTGTGATCTCTAAATTCATGAATCGACGCGGCGCGCTCGCTGTTCGCGATCAAAATCTTCGTAAGCCGAAACAATCCGGCCGACCACCTTGTGACGCACAACATCACCGACTCCGAGATGCGCAATACCGACACCCTCAACGCCTTCCAAGCGCCGCATCGCGTCCCCTAGTCCTGAGCGAATGTTACCCGGTAAGTCGACCTGCGACGGGTCACCAGTCACGACCATTCGCGACCCTTCACCAAGCCGCGTAAGGAACATCAACATCTGCTGCACGGTCGAATTTTGCGCCTCATCCAAGATCACGAACGCCTGATTCAAGGTTCGACCTCGCATGTATGCGAGTGGACAAACTTCTACAACTTCGCTCTCCAGCCAGCGATTCCTGGTCCGGGGATCAAGCAAGTCGGAGAGAGCGTCGTGAATGGGACGCAGATACGGATCGATCTTGGCTTGGAAATCGCCGGGCAAGAAGCCAAGTTTTTCTCCAGCTTCAACTGCAGGCCGCACCAGCACCAGGCGACGCACACCACCTTCCTTCATGGCTTGGATCGCCTTCGCAACCGCAAGGTATGTCTTGCCGGTTCCTGCCGGACCAACGCCAAATACGACGTCGTGCTTATCGATCATATCGAGGTAACGCTGCTGACCCTCAGTCCGCGCACGAACAACGCCAGACCCCGTTGGACGAACCGGTCGCTCGGTGACCGCCTCGTTATCATCGCTCACCATCCCAATCGTCTTCCGTATCTCGGTCGCGACTTCTTGTGTGCTGACCCGATGGCCTGTTCGCATACGACGTAAGCACTCGATAAGCACTGACTGCACTACGGTGGCATGCTCAACCTGCCCGAGCAGACGCAAACTGCCATCGCGAGCCAGCACGCTGACTCCGTGTAGCTCGCGAATCAACCGAGCATTGCAATCCAAAGGCCCAAGCAGAGTGCGGGTCTCATCGATCGACTGCACCGTGATGCTAATATCCGCGTCACTCATTGCGCCCTAGTCTAGAGCGAACCGCTGAGAAACAAACCGCCACCAGCAATCCTGGCATGGCCTCGAGTGCGAGCACGCTTGTTAAACATGCTCGCGACAGCCAGAACCGCCGCTCAACGACCAATTGCAACGCGCTTTTTTACGACCGCGAGCGATAGCACCGACAAGGCGAAAAAAACTCACCGAAGCACACCAAGGATCCCTTACGTGATCCGGGCATCGCTTACCGAGTTGACTGGTCAACATAGACAGCCACAGAGGTAACGACGAAAAACGCCAGCGACAAACGAAGGCCGGAAAAAACGGCTAGCGGCGGAAGCCGCCGAAAGCTTCGAAAAATACTGGCTGCAGTGCCGACATCTTCTCGCGCGCTTCTGAGTCAGAGTTCCCGTATGCAGTCAGACCGGTAATCTGCAACATCGGCATGAATCGAGTAGCGAACTTGGCCCTGAAATTTGCCGAATGCTCTCGATAAGCAGCAGTATCGGCAAACATCTCGTGAATGTGGCAGGTAGTACCGTCGGCAGCGACATACCACTCGTAAACAAGCGTCCCTGACTCCTGCTTGGTCGCGGCCACCATTTCTTCCATCAGATTGCGAAAGGCCTCCTGCTGGCCATCGCGAATCGTCAGTTGAAGATTGTAGAAGACCGGATGGCTCCCTTCAGAAATCAGATCACGCGGGGCAGAAGCGCACGCCCCCAGAAAAGTGAGCAGGCCAACCAACGACATCATAACAGGAGCTTTCATCCTCCTGATGTAGCCTCAACTCTGCCGAAAGGCGAACTCTGCTCGATACGGGCGGAGATTTCCTACCTGGGCGCCACAAGGTCAGCAACCTGCTCACCGATCACAGGACCAAACTTGAAGCCGTGACCACTGCAAGCGGCCACGCCAATGATTCGTGGATCCGTCTTGCTGCGTAGAACCTGCAGTTGTTCATCTGGCGCAACGGAATAGAGACAGTGTTCGGATGACAAAATCACGGGCTCTGGCGGCGTCAAACGCTCGCGAGCCAGGATCGACAATGCCTGGTGATCAATACGCGAAGGCGCCTGGTTTGGATCGTCTCCAGCACCAACCGTCCGGTGATGTGCCACCTTTAATCCCGGCCTGCCAAACTCAGGCAGCCCATAGACAAAATCTGCTGCCGTCACCCCAATGCGGCACCAAACTGGGAATGCTCCAACCTGCATCTCTTGGCTGGAAGCCTCGACTTGCACGTAACCAACCTCTTGCCGGAGCGTGGTCAATGACTGCCTCCATTCGGGCAGCAACTCCCCCAACCATGCACCAGCAGCAACAACAACGTTGTGCGACCGAATCGTCTCAGATTCGGTCTCGATGCTGATTGCATCAGCTGCTGCGCGCAACTGCGTCACGGTGACGCCTTCCCGGATCTCAACCCCGTTAGCCCGGAGCCATTCGCGCAAACCAGACATCGTATCTGCGGCTGCTAAAACTCCAGCCGTATGGTCCAGCATGACGACATCGCCGACATCAAATCGAAGTAAGGGAAACGAACTTTGCGCAGTAACGCGATCGATTTGCTCAACAGCGACGCCGCTATCCAAAGTCGCAGTCAGAAAATCGGCAAACAAGCCCTCGGGTGGCCCAAAAAACAGCCCAGGCGTCGCGTGAACCAACTGCTGCCCGAGTTCCGCCTCAAGCAGCGGCCACCCTTCTTGCTGCGTCCGCTGCGCCAGCTTTACATAGCGACGATCGTGATACGAGGACCGCGTAATACGACTGAAACCATGTGATCCGCCGCGATCATGCCCGACGCCAAAGCGATCGATGACCACTACACCGCGACCGCGCCGCCGCAGATGAAAGGCTGCACACAGCCCATGAATCCCACCACCAACAACTACAACGTCTTGCATGAATAGGTGCTTATTTCCCGGGCACCATCCACAGCGCTAGGTGAGGAGAACAAGAACTACAAACCATGCGCAGAAAGAGAACAGCAAGCTATCGACAAGATCTAAAATGCCACCGTGCGCAGGGAGCAGAGTCGATGAATCCTTGGCATTGCAGCGACGCTTCAGCAAAGACTCAATCAGGTCGCCCGTTTGAGTTGTGAAGTTAAGGACCACGCCGGTCAGAATCGCACCCCAGGCTGGCAACTCGACCAATCCACCTAGCATCTGAGCATGCAGGAGGTAGGCGAGTGCGACTGAAGTCATCAAACTGCCCAGCGCACCTTCAATCGTCTTGCCAGGGCTTATGTGCGGAATCAGCTTGTGCTTTCCAAACAACCGACCAAAGCAATAGCCACCGATATCGCCACCCTTACAAATCAGCACGACATACAGCAAAGATGGCAAGCATCGAAAGCAGGTGCCCATGGCCAAATACATTGGCCATGCAACCATGATGAAACCAAGTAAAGTTGCGCCTTGACGTTCGAGGCCATGGTGCATGTCACCGCGACCAAGCGATCGCAAAGCCAGCGGGAACAGCAGCAACAGCGTGCCTATAACCAGCGGATAAAGTTCGTGATCAAGGTCCGCCCAACCAAAAGCAAATGCACTGCCGAGTAAAACCGTGGTGGCAACAACTAGGGTCCGTTTGCCAACAGCAAATCCGCCACCTCGCAGCAGAGTAGCAAACTCCCACGCACCGCCAACGCCTAACAAGCCGAGTAGAGCTGCCGACAGCACGCCGACCTTGATGCCTAAAGTCCCGGAGACATCGAGCCAGTAGACTGTCGCGATGATCGCCAGCATGGTCGGCGCCAAGACAGCACGCGTCTTAAGATCACTCATTCAAGCACCGCTCCAAACTTACGAACTCGACGGCCATATTGACGGAAGGCATCGTGCAGTTGCTCTTTGCCAAAGTCTGGCCAACAAATATCGTCCACTACGATTTCGGAGTAGCTCGCCTGCCAGAGCAGAAAGTTACTGATACGCAACTCCCCTGCCGTTCGAATCAGGAGATCCGGATCTGGCAGGGACGGCTGATAGAGGGAGTCATGGATGAGTTGTTCGTCGATCGCCTCAGGGGCAAGGACACCATCTTGGACCTTCACAGCGAGCTTCTGCATGGCATCCACTAGCTCTTGCCGGCCGCCATAGCTAATCGCCAAGCTCAACTGCATGCCGTCGTTACCCTTAGTCAACTCAATGGTCTCATCTAGCAAGTCGATGACATCCGCTGCGAGACGCGCACGGCGCCCGGAATGCAAAAGACGCACATTGTTGTCCATCAGGGTGCCGCGCTCTTTGACCAAAAAGCGCTTCAGCAGCTTGAACAGCATGTCGACTTCGCGCTTAGGCCTAGACCAATTCTCTTCAGAGAAGGCATAGAGAACCAACGCTTCGACCCCAAGCTGAGCGCACTCTGTAACAGTCGAACGCACGGCATCAATGCCACGCTCATGACCGCGAATGCGCTCAAAGCCAGCACTCCTAGCCCAGCGCCCATTGCCATCCATGATCACGGCAACGCTGCGCGGCACGACGAGATCGCCCGCATCAACTGAAGATTTCACCTTGTCGGCGCCGTTCTTCACGCTTGGAACTGCCTCACCGTTTAATCAATTGATCGCGACCCGGACCAACCGAGATTGTTCCGACGCGGAGACCTGTGTGCTTCTCAATCGCCATCACGTAGTTCTTAGCATTGTCTGGCAACGCATCGTAGTCGCGTATGTCGCAGATATTTTCTTCGAACCCTGGCAACTCCAAAAACTGCGGTTCGACCTTCTCTAGATCGAACGCCGGCAGCTCCTTCGTCAGCGAGCCATCGGTCAGCTTGTAATCGACCGCTAGCTTCAACGGGAATCCCTGCAACACGTCTAGACTCGTCAATACGAGTTCGTGCGCGCCTGAGATTCCACATGAGTAACCGACGGCTACCGCATCAAACCAACCAATTCGACGCGGGCGCCCAGTGGTCGATCCATACTCATTACCTGCAGCGCGAAGCTTGTCAGCGGTCTCGTCAAACAACTCGGTAGGGAAAGGCCCCTCACCAACGCGCGTGGCATATGCCTTAACGATTCCGACCGTATGCATCTCGTGTGGCGGCATGCCGGTGCCGCTGAATGCACCACCAGTACTTGCGTGCGAGCTGGTCACGAACGGGTAGGTGCCGTGCTCCAAATCGAGCAGACAACCCTGCGCACCTTCGAGTAAAATACGCTTGCCCTCGCTTCTCGCCTGCCGCAGGACCACGCCGGTATCAACAATTGCAGGCCGCAGCTTCTCGCCAGCGGCCAGCAACTGCTCATACATTTCATCCACGTCGAGAGGCTCGACACCAGCTGGCGCAAACAGAACGTTCTTTTCCGCTGCCAAAGCCGTCAAAGCCTGACGCAATGTATCTGGGCGGATCAGATCGCCAACCCGCAGCCCGAGACGGCTGCAGCGATCGCTGTAAGCCGGACCAATGCCGCGGCCGGTGGTGCCAATCTTGCCGTTACCGCGACCGGACTCCGCCAGCAGATCCTGACGCTGATGAGCAGGCAAGATCACATGCGCTCTCTCGCTAACCAGCATATTGCGGCCTAGTTCGATCGAGATGCCGCGCTTTTGCAGCTTGGAGATCTCTTCACAGAGATGAGCAGGATCGACAACGACTCCGTTGCCAATCACATTCACGGTATGAGGATGCACGATGCCAGAAGGCACCAAGTGCAAGACGAGTTTACCCTCGCCAGCGATCTCAGGCGGCAGAACAAGAGTGTGGCCAGCATTGTGGCCGCCTCCGAAACGAACAACGAAGTCCGTCCCGGCAGCAAGGGAGTCAATGACTTTGCCCTTACCTTCGTCACCCCAGAGAATGCCCACGACGCATGTGGTCGGCATGATTCAGTGCTACGGAAAAGGTCGCAGAGCATAACGACTTGCCCCCCGAACGCCACCCAAGGTTCGGAGAGACAAAAATGAGCTGCACTGATTCCGCCCGAAACCTAGCCCTGGACTACTTAGATCACTTCCGAAGACGTATTTTACCGGGAGTCTTGCGCCGAATTGCCGCCTGGAAAGGCATTCGCCCCCAGCGACTCCGCGACTGGCAAGCTGATATTCACCAAGAACTGGCCCTGGACTGCCTTGAGCACGCGATCACAATCGCCAAAATGCCGGAGCGAGAGCGGCACACACGCTGGATGCGCCTAACGGAGCGGATTATCTATCGCCATCGCAAACAAATCGCGACCTTACAGCTATCCACCGAAGAGCCGGAACTGCCGGCCAAACGGCCATCATTCGAAGAACATCTGCAGGTTCCGGCGCTGGTTATCCTTAATAATGGACGAGCCAACGTCATCGCCAGCATCCGCAAATCTGGTATTGCGCGTCGCAAACTCAGAAATCAACTCGATCTGTTAGCTGCACAACTTGGCTGGGACACCGACCAGGAGAAGTTTTGGCAGTCCCGAACTGCCGAAGCATTGACCGGTCTTGCCGCCGACCAACTGCGAATTGGTGGCTCTCTGCGAATGCTTTGGCCCCCAGGAGAGCAACCAAACACGAAGCGGCGAGTCGCACGCCTGCGGACCCTCGGCGGCAAGTTCCCGGTACAGCCATCGACCCGCCAGGTTCGCAGCGCCCTGCGTCCCTGGACTCGATCAGGCAATCGAACAGCAATCACCCCACGAACTTTGCTAGAGCAAGCGATAACACTTCAGCCAGAATCTGCAGCGACTTGGTTGTGGCTGTTCGAAGCATGTTGTGAAGAACGCGACGCCCAAGCCGCAATGCGCGCCGTCCGATCGGCACGAAGAAACCGAGCAGCTGTCACAGCCGTTGTCCTAGCCAGGGCTAGATTGCTCGAGCTGCGTGGCCGATTTGACTCAGGCATCGCGTTACTGCAACGCTCAGCCTGCCGCTGGCCACGAGAAAGAATCTATGTTGAAGCGATCAAAATGGCTCAGGCCGCAGCTTAAGGGGCTCTTTTCCATCGACCTTCTGCGCTTCTCCGGCACCAGAGCTAGGTGCCTCAGCAACCTCTTCCAGAGACTCCCGCAACAATCGGGCAAGACGTCGCTCTGCAGCATCATCGCCACGCACAGAGGTCCAATGAGGCATACCGATCAATGGCACGGTCAAGCGGCGAAGCTCCACAATGATTGCCAGCGAGTCCGACCGACCCGGATCTAGATACACAGTTGCCCGCCGCTCGCCAGGTGGATCCGCAATCGGCTGCCAAGCGGTCTCTAATCGAAAACCTACGGGATCCGAATACTCGAGGATCTCGTAGGAGTTCATCAGCACGGCTCGACAGCGCGAGAAGGCGTCTGCAGGCAGCTTATGGTCGAGATCTAACGGATACGGGCTGTAAGCAACCGAACATGCTGGCAGCAAAAACAGCCATACCAGACAGGCTTGAGTGTCAATCCGTGCCATGGCCACCTCCTCCAGGAGTCTCCACGATCAAGACGTCGCCCGGCGCGAGGTCAAAAGATGTCTTCGCGGGCAAGCGAGTCCGCTTACCGGACCGCTCCACGAACAAGCGACCCGGAGCGCCCGCGGCACCACCAGCGGCTCCCGGTGGACCAGACTCATGGCGCTCGCCAAGAAACGCTCCGCGAAGAGGCTCAAGAACCTCAACTTCCTTGCGCAAGCCATCACCACCGCGATGCCGGCCGCCACCACCGCTGGATCGACGCACTGATAAGGCGCGGATGCGCAGCGGCGCCCGCTGCTCAAGTTCTTCGATTGGCGTGTTTCTAGTATTGGTCATGTGCGTCTGGATCGCAGCCTGACCATCACCAACTGCACTCGCACCGGCACCACCGGGCAAGGTCTCATAGCTGGCAAACTCATGACCATCGCTAGTGGTGCCGCCAAACGTCAAATTACTCATGGTGCCAGCTGATGCTGCCGGAACGCGCTCAGGCGCAGCCGGTGCCAAAGCCGCTAGACATACATCGACCAAACGCTGACTCGTTTCCACATTGCCGCCCGCAACCGGTGCAGGGGCGCGTGGATCGACGAGACTGCCCGGTCGTGTACGGAGACTCAACAAGCGAAATAGACCGTCATTTGTGGGCAACCGCCCGGGACAAAGACAGCGAAGTGAATAGACCGACGCAGCGAGCGCGATGCCCGGATTGGCATTGACGCCGCCAACGGCTTGATCACAAGTACCAGTCCAATCAAACTCCGCGTGCTCTCTGCGAATGCGTAACTCGAGGTTGATCTGTAAGCGATCACCGCCAAGACCATCACCATCGAGATGATCACCGGCACGATAGACGCCATTCTTAAGCGTGCGAATCAGCGCGCGCCCAGCGCGCTCGGTGTAGTCCATCAAAGCCGACGTCGTCCTCCGAACCGTCGCCAAACCATGCTCAGAGACCAAAGAGTGCAGCCGTTGCTGCAACTGTGAGAGACTAGCTTCCTGCGCCGCTAAGTCGATCAATCGCTCGTCAGAGCCGCGCACGTTACGCGCCAATAAGCGCATGAAATCGCGCTGTAAGACCCCACGCTTACGAAGATGAACGGGTGGAATGACCAGACCTTCTGCAAACAGATCACGGACAATGCCCATCGAACCGGGAATCGCGCCACCGATGTCTGCGTGGTGGGCGCGATTGACGACAAACCACTCTGGACTGCGGCCACCCTTTTCAAACACCGGACGCACCATCGTGACATCCGGAAGATGAGTGCCACCGCAGTAAGGATCGTTGAGAATGGCCACGTCACCGGGCTCCAATTCAAGCTCCCGGCGCACCGCATGCACAGCTTCACCAGCGCTACCAAGGTGAACAGGGATATGAGCAGCCTGCGCAACTAGGCGAGCGTCGCGATCAAAAACAGCGACGGAATAGTCCGCGCGCTCACGAATATTTGGACTGATCGCGCTTAGGCGAAGACGAGCTCCTGCTTCTTCGCAGTAGGCGCCCAACAGATGATGGAAAACCTCAAGCTTGACGGGATCGATCGCTTTTGGGGACACGCTTACATCGTCGCGGATCCAACACAGACTGCAAGTGTGGCGCCTACGTTACGCAAAAGCGGCCCTACCTGGATTGCTCAATAGAGCTCACCTGGCAGGGCCGCTTTCGATAGCAGCAATTGCTAACGGTGGGGATTATTGACCGCCGCCGCCGCCGCCACGGCCACCACGACCGCCGCCTTGCTCACCGCCACGGCCGCCTCGGCCACCGCCTTGCTCACCGCCACGACCACCACGGCCACCACGGCCACGACCCATCTGTGGCATCGCCCCCTTCATGGAGTCGAGAGCCTTTTGAGCATCTTCCATATTGCCGGCCTCGAGAGCCTTCTTCATGTCTGAGGCACTCTTCTCGAGCTTATCAGCGACTTCGTCGCCCATGAATTGACGCATGCGGTCGATGGTCGACTGCGCACCCTCGATACCAGCCTTGAGCTCTTCAATCTGCTCCTTGGTCATCTCAGCGAGCTTGGTGTCACCGCGAAGCATGCCCATGATTCCGCCACGGCCGGAGCCACCGCGCTGACCACGACCACCTCGCTCTGAACGACCACCAGCGTCGCCGCCGCGGTTCGCATCTCCACGCGCCGGGCGTGCTGCCGTCGTAGCAACGTCACCGAGCAATTTCCCGTACTTAGCCTTGAACGCATCGCGCTCCTTCGTCTTACCGGTGCGATCGAGCAGGCGGAACTGCTGAAGGGCAGCTTCACGGGCTAACTTGTGCTCGGGAGCACTGGCCAAGAATGCGGCGTAGAGCGCCATCGCGCCGTCAAAGTCACGCTTGCCTTTTTCAAGGTAGTAGGCCTTGTAGAAAGTCG
Organism: Planctomycetota bacterium; assembly: GCA_965662465.1. GTDB lineage: Bacteria > Planctomycetota > UBA1135 > UBA1135 > UBA2386. The sequence continues at coordinate 67,841 of CBFIIO010000013.1, forward strand.
CATCGACGGCAGGACCGGTGGTCTTGGCTTCGACGTCTTGAGCGACTAGCGGGAGCGTCAGCGCGAGCAGCGTGGCGGCTATACGGATCTTCATCATGATTCCTGATTGATATGCAGAGTGGTTGGTCGGGGATATGCCGCGACTCAAGATAACTACGTTAGTCACGAGTAACGCATAACAGCGTAATCCCCCACGTAACGGATTGGTCCCGTGTTGCCTCCGCGGGGACACCAGTAGACGGTAAACAGAGGAAATCCATGAATCAATCAGCCCAGAATGACCTAAGAAATTGTCGCCCTGCCCAGGGAGATACCCGGATCACCGCTTCAAAGACAGCGACCTGCACTGGCGAGACCGATGCGATGCGATGGCGCATTCCAACCCTTCCTCCACCGGCTTAGACCGAAATGGAAGCCCATTGGAAGCACACCCACATTCCGTAGCGGGGCCACACTCCAAACCACGAGAACAACATAAGGCCAATCATTACAGTCGCTTACGAATCACCCCTCGGGAGCGAAAAGCCTCACAGCGACGACGACGGCTCCAATTAGGTCTGCCAAAGTGGCAAGACTCGCAAAACCGATAATGACAACCGCAACTCCACGCCACCCTACGTCGCCGCCATAAGCCTAACGGATCATTATCTTTAGAGGCAATCTGAACGGCATTCGAGCGAACACCGCAACCAACCGACGAATTACTTCGCCCGAGCTAACAACTCATCGCGGACCATGTCACCGAGCTCGCTGCACTTGTGCTCGCCCGTCCGCAGACTGCGAATTTTGCCCGATTGCAACAGGCCTGCAACAGCGTCCTCCAAGGCGGTCTTGGCATCAACTTGGCCGATGTGGTCGAGCATCAGAGACAGCGCGAGGATGGTCGCAAGCGGGCTGGCAATGTCTTTTCCAGCGATGGTCGGCGCCGAGCCATGGATCCCTTCAAACATCGAAACCTTGCCAGGGTGGATGTTGCCGGATGCAGCGAGACCGATACCCCCCACCAATTCAGCGCCTAGGTCGGTGATGATATCGCCGAACAAATTCGTGGTCACCGCGACGTCGAAACGCTCTGGATCATTGACCATAAACATGCACGCCGCATCGATGTAAGCATGGTCCGTGTCCATTTCAGGATACTCAGCTTTGACCTCGTTGAAGGTCCGCGTCCAGAGTTCCTGCGAGCGCAACGCGTTGGCTTTGTCGACCAACGTTACCTTGGACCTCTCTGCACCAGGCTTCGGCCCACGAGCTTTCGCCAACTCAAACGCATAGCGAATGATCCGTTCGGTGCCTCGGCGGGTGTAGACCATCTGCTGCATCGAGATTTCGTCTGGCGTCCCTTTCTTGGTAGCGCCATGAATCCCGACGTAAGCATCTTCAGTGTTCTCACGACAGAACATCATGTCGATATGCTGCGGCATCTTGCCCTTGAGCGGGCACAGCGACTCGTGGTAGAGCTTGATTGGTCGCAGGTTGACGAACAAATCCAGCTTGTGGCGCAGTCCGGCAATGATCGCGAACTCAAGCTTGCCAACTTCGATGCGTGGGTCGCCGACCGCACCGAAAACAATTGCATGCAGGTCACGGGCTCGCTCAAAAGCCGCGTCGGGCATCATCTCGCCAGTTTTGAGAAAATGCTCAGCGCCATAAGGCATCACCTCGCGCTTGGTCGAGAAGCCATAGATTTGCTCGATTGCGTCGAGAACCTTGAGGGCTTCATTCACGACCTCGGTGCCGATGCCGTCGCCTGGAAGAACGCCAATGTCGTAAACGGTGCTCATGCTGCTGTAGTTCTGCTGCTGCGAATCGCCGCGATCAAGGCGGCAGTCGGGCTAAAAGACCGATTTGAGGGCGACTAGTATGGCAATTACACGCCGCGACGCAACGAGCAAGCAGAACCGACTTTGCTGATTCCCGCCCCAACGCAGAAGTCGCCAACACGGCAAACGGGTGGTAATCCCCCGATCCCAACCAGGAACGTGCGGCCAATTGGCATTAGAGTATCCTGCCTCCCCAGGCAGAGGCCTACCGGAAGTATCATGATTCAACGTGCACTGAAGCTGTCACTGTTACTACTTGCGATGACCACCACTGTGGTCGCCCAAGGCGAGGAAACCAAATTCAACCAACGCCAAGCGAAAGCCCTAAACGCATTTGCTAAGAAAGCGTTCGACAAGGGCTTCCCACGCATCGCCAAGGTCGTCTGGCTGCAGACCATCAAGCTCTACGACGCTGATAACAAGGATGCGTGGACCTCGACAGGCCACATCAAGATTGGTTCAAGCTGGAACATTGACCCCAAAAAGCCCTACCCGACACAAGACACGGGCAAGGGTTCCGACGGCAAACCACTTGAGAGTAAGTATCGCAGCCTGCAAAAGTCGCTCGCCTCACAACACCGCAGCGAAGCCAAGAAATATCAGAAGGCCGGCCGTAAGGATCGAGCACTTCATCACTGGCAAATGGTGCTGCGCTGGGTGAAGAATGACGCCGAGGCAGCAGAAGCACTAGAGCATAAAGAGATTGGCGGGCTCAGCGGCACCGACCTAGAAAAGACCCTTTTCGATCGCAGTAAGATGATCGAAAAGGCAATCGAAACCGAGTCGCAAACGGACTACGAGACCCAAACGGTCACGGACAGCAAATGTAAGCCGCTCGACACAGCGCAAGTGCCTTACATCACCATCCGCTCAGAGCACTTCACTCTGCACGGAGCAACCGACCAGGAAGAGAACCTGCACAATGCGCTGAAGTGGGCCGAGCGCGCGCTTCGCGTCTGCAAGGTCGCATTCCCGTGGGGTTACACCGACTCTCGCTGGCCAACGGAATGGGCGTGCGTCGAGAATAAAGAGACGTTCCAGCAGGTTCTGAAAGCCAACCAAGTTCGAGACCTAGAATGGAAGCTTGAGAACGCGAGCAGCTCCGGAATTGGCAATACGGTCGTCACTACCACAACCGGGGTCCAAGTCATGTTTGACTCCTGCGTTCGCAATGTCGCGCAAGGCTACTCTGGCTTCCGCTCAACCAGCTTTAACGAAGGCATCGGCCACACATTTGTCGGCATGATGTTCAACAACAACCGACTGTTTGCAGTCGATCGCAAGAAACAGGAAGGCACGTCAGCGAGCGAGGAAGACCGCGAGTTCACGTCACCGGATTTCGATGTCTGGAAAAATCTCAGCCTAGAAATGGCCTGGAAAAGCACTGGAGGCGTTCCAGCTAACACACTGCCATTCTGTGACGCATCCGACTTTACAAACCAACAGCGCATCAAGGCATGGTCATTCACAGACTATGTAATGCGGCGGGATCCGGAGCTACTACGCACCATGGACAAGATCGCCTTGGCCATGAAGCAACGACGCGCCAAGCAACCATATGAGTTCGAAAAGCAGTTCAACGACGAACACAAAGACGTCACCATTCCACAGCTAGACAAAGAGTGGGAAGACTTCTGGACGGAGGCATCACCAGTCTTAAAGGCCATCCGCAACAACACGGCACCCGTCAGCGCCATCAGCAAGGGCGTCGACAAGTGGCTAGTCGCGTTCAACGATGCCCGTAAAGGTCGAAACCGCGCGACGGTCACGTGGTCTGCAAACTTCTCTACACGCTGCAAAGATCACGCTGAGTACTTAAAGGCGAACAAGAGCGAGCGAGGACCAGCCGCAGAACACACCCAGAAAGTCGACCTCGGAGGCAGCTACTCAACCAGCCTATTCGCACAGATGGCGGTGGTCGCAACTGGCACCAAGGTATCGGGTGCTGACAAGCTATTCGCGCAGTGGCTCAATATCCCCGGCTATCGCGACCTGTTCATCAATCACACGCTGCTCTCGATCGGAATGTATATCGAGAAAGACATCTTGGTGATCAATGCGACCAGCGGCATCGGTTCACCAAAGGATCCACAATCAGGCTTTGATTGTTTTCCCCCGCGTAACAACACCGGCAAGATCTACGATCGCTCGGTGCCAGTCGCGCTGCTCGGTCCAGAGGTCGAAAAGCTTCTTGCCAAGCACGGGCGCGCTGGCAACAAGACCATTGGATTCCCGCTGACGGTGCACTTCGGCAGCACAGGTGGCATCAGCAGCCGTGGCAATATGAGCTGCACGGTCCAAGACAAAGACGGCAATTCTATCGAGGGCGTTTTGGTCTATGACGATGGCGAAATCCGGACCACTACCGCGCCCGGCATGGTCACGTTTTGGCCGCTCGACCCACTCCCTAAGGGCAAGATCAACTTCGCCTGGAGCATCATGGCTGGCGGCAAGCCGACAACGATGAAAGGCGGCTTCTCGGCCAAATAGCAAAACTCGAGAGCGCAGCGTAGCGGTAATAAGATCGGCGTAGTGACTTACACCGTTACCAGAACAACCGCTTCGCGCGCACGGTGATCTGCACCACAGCGTCTCCGCGTGCCACCCAAGCTTTGTATTCGGCGGCGAACTTGTAGTGGTCTTGCCCCTTGGTCTTACCAATCAAGAGATCGCTAAAGATATCACGCAGCTCTGCAACCGAGTCGATCGGCTCGAGAACAGCGCGACCGTCCGTCGCGTTTGTAAACTCAAGCGCAAGCAATAGATCACCCGGCTGAAGATCGGCGTTGCCCTGATCTTGCTCAAAGCAACGCTCGACCATGACCACCTGGGAAGGGATCACATGTGGCTCGCCCGTCTTGTCACCAGTGAACGTTCGGTGCAACTCGATCGCCGCAAGCCGCACAAGCTCAGGATTTTCGACATACGAGAAGTTGCGAGCCATGATCCCAGACTGGCGAATCAATGCCCAAACTTCCGGACTCATTGGGCGGACTAGCAGCGACTTCTGCTGACCAGAACGTTCCACAACGATAGGCAGCTCAGCGCCTGCTTCCTGCGCCAGCAAGACCTTGGCAAAGCCAGGACTCCATGTGATTTGAACTCCTGCAAACGACTGGATTCGATCACCGGAACGGATCCCGGCGGCGGCAGCAGGACCACGTTCATCAACGTCCATGACAACGACCTTGCCTTCATCATCAAGAATGCGCATGCCGAGATCTACTGACCGCAGCTTGTAGGCCATCATCAGCAATCCGGTGAGCTGGCTACGAACGTGATCGACCGCAATGGAATAGCCGACATTGTTAAACGTACCACCGCCGGCGCTGTTGATTCCCACAAGACGGCCATCCATATCCAGCAGGGCGCCACCACTGTTGCCTCCATTGATCGCAGCATCCGTCTCAAGAACGTGCTTGAGCTTATTAAAGCGCCCCTTTACCCGAATACCCTGGCCCTTCGCAGAGATCACCCCAGACGTAATCGTATTGGCACGGCCGTGCGGATTGCCGATTGCGGCAACTGCCTCCCCGACGCCAAGGTTCTCAGAGTTACCCAGTTCCACTGCGTGCACTTCTTCGCCCTCTGCAAGCACAAGCTGCAACAGCGACAAATCGTCTTCGCGTGAGATGCTCAACACCTTCACTTCGTATTCCTTACCACCAAACACCCGGGCGGTGATGCGATGTTGATCATTACTAGATCCGTCGGCGTTGGTCCCAGCATCGACAACATGCCAATTACTAACCGCTAGGCCTGATCGATCAATGATGACCCCTGAGCCGAGACTCATCGGACGCCACTTAGGCTCTGGCGGGAACGGATCGTCAGGGTCTGCAACAGCGACATTGCGGGCGACGTAAATATTGAGCATCGCTGCACTGGTCAACTTGACCATGTCACGCAATTTTGAGGCACGCGCGGCTTCCTGATCGGCAGTCGGAATGGTTGGCGCGGCGATCGATGCAGCGATGCCGACTGCCTCATCAAACGTACCCCGAAACACTTTGCGGACTTGGTTGATCCCAACGAATGTCGAGAGGTTGCTTTCTTGCTGCGCCCCATCACCCCGCTGTCGGAATGCTTGCTCAATTGGATCAACGCGACCTGCATCACTAATTCCGATAACGCGTCCGGCCGCATCGATGATTGCGCCACCGCCATTGGCATTACCTAAATTGGCATCGGCCTGAATACGGCCACCCTCGCGCGCACGAAACGCCGAAATCACGCCACCAGAAACGACTAAGCCTGTGCCCATTGGTCTACCGACCGCGAGCATCACCTCACCGAGATCAACATCGTTGTCGCCAGCAAAAACAGCAGGCTGCAAAGTTGCTGCCGCTGGCAGCTTGACCTGCAACAGTGACAGATTCGAACTGCGATTAGTCTTTACGACCTCTGCTTCATAGACCTTGCCAGCGATCTTGATTCGCAACGAGCTACCCCGACAGACGTGAGCATTTGCGACCACTAACCCGCTTTTGCTCAAGACCACACCCGAGCCGAGACCGGGATATCTCTGCATGCAGCCTGGATCCATCACACCTAGAGACTGCGTAGGCCAGTCTCCGGCACCGCTGAAGACGCCAACGACAGATGGCTCTACGAGCTTCACGGCCTTGGCATAGGCATGCGCAGCACGACTTGATGCCCGCTTAATGGTCTTATTAGTGACCCCCGAAAGCTCACTGGCAACCGCCTTGCGAATGCTACCGGCGTTCAAGATCACCCCAAAACTCGGCTGCTTGAGGTCTTCAAGCTTCGGCTCTTGGACGTCCTTCTTGATGTGCTCGGTTACGTAAATACCGAGTAAGCTACCGTCAGCGCCAAAGACAGCGCCACCATCACAACGCTCGTCGTTGCGCGAGTCGCTCAAAAAGACGGCGTCCGCAGCCAACGGCCGGCCAGCCAAAGTGACCGGTGCTAACGCATTACTAGCCACACCAGCAAACGCGAGCATGTCCTTACCCTCTGGACGCGCAACCACCAACACTGGTTCGCCGGTGTCGGGACGATCGCTTCCGATGGGCGCAGCTTGCAAGCCCGCTGCTGGCGGCGTAACCCGCAAAATCGCGAGGCCAGTATCAGAGTCATGCATGACAACTTTCGCATCCAATTGCGTGTTGCTGGCATCATTCAACTGCACAAACAGGCGCTTGTCGCTCGCCCCCTCTAGTTCCTTGACTAGGTGATGCAAGGTCAGCACAAACCCGCTGGCATCAATGACTACGCCAGTGCTTGGTCGCTCAATGAGGAATTTACCGCGCGGCCCATCTACTTCGATCGCGACAAACACGACCGACTCTTGAACCTGTGCAAATGCGCGACTTGTCCAAGTCGCAACCGCAGGCTCCGTCGGAGCGCTAAGTAGTGAGGTGTTGACTACGCCCTGTGCAAACGCAGAGCCAGCGAGCAGAGGCAGCAGTAGAATTAGAAACAGATGCGGACGCATATGCGTCCAGACTACCGCTCAAAGCCCAATTGCCGCAAAGGTCACTTCCCGTCCTTCTCGGCGTTATGCTCTGCGCGCTTCAGCGCGAGATCCAATATGCGCGCCTGATGCTTGAGATAGTACTCAGCATGGGTCTTGATGCGGGTCATCGTATTCTGCTCGTTTTCCTCATGACCCTGGAAGTTCGCACCAGCGAAGATCTTGCCCATGTAGTCTTTGGCCTGCTTGCCAAGATCTTTGAAGGCCGGATTCATCTTCTTTGCAGAATCGAAGGCGGCCGTAAGCTCCTTAACAGCCTTTCGAGCCTTAGTACCACCAATTGGCGTGAACTTAGCGAACAGCTGAGCGGTCCGTTCCAGCCCCTTGATGGTCTTCTTTAGCTTGTCTGGGCCGGCCACCAGGATTGTTGGCTTGAGCTGTAAGCCACTCATAACTCGCTTACCCTTGCAGCCTCGGCAGGGAAATCCTCCAGCGCCGCGACAGGCTGGGCACTTGCTCCAACGCTTTGCTGCACCAACTTTGATTTTTGCGCTACCACCACAAACGGTGCAGACCCAGACCCCGGAGCCCATACAGCCAGCACACGGAACTGAGATCAGTGGATCAGGCAACTCACCAGTACCGATGCAGACGCGGCATGTCGCCAACAGCTTGTCGTCCTTACGGCCGCACTCAGGACAATCTTTCGCGTCCTTCGGGAAACGCGCGCAGGTAACGCAGACCGACTTACCAGTCCCTTTGCAACTAGGACATTTGACTCCCTTCCACTCGGTCCACTGCTCTACCCCGTCGTCGTCAGCTTGGGTCGTGCGCTCGATTTTTTCGGGTATCAGGAAGCGCGGACCTTGCGCTGCCAGCGGTGCCGACAGCAACGCTGATACAAAAAAGAGCAGCGGGAGCAGCAACGCTAAATTCTTGATTCTTTGCATCAACTTGTCTTCTAGATCCTGTCCAGATGATACCGCGATCCGCTAGCCCACGGCAATCGGGTGCTAATCAACAAGCCCAATTCAGCCCTCAGCGGGCCCCGTATAAGGCCTGCTTGGCAAGCGAACGCCACAGCATCCCAGTCGAACTATGGCTTAGCAGGCGCCGCATCCCGCACAGGCGGAAAAGACGCACAGATCCAATCAACATCCCCTGCAACGAAGAATGCCCCAACGCGGTTGGATCAAAAAAGCGACGTCGAACGCCCTAACCTGTTCCCGACTCACCTTGGTCACTACTGCTAGCGCCAGGGTGGTCCTGCTCGGCGGCATCGGCCGGCACATCATTGGCCTCGGCACCAGCACGCAAACGCAGGCGACGATTCTGACGACGAAGTCGATCATTGCTCTGCTGTACACGTGATAGTTCATCGAGAACCCAACGCAAATTGCTAGCTGCGACGGTCACTTCCTCAACTCCATCCTTGAGTTGACGGCGGAGATTCTTGCGGCGGGCATCGTCCTGCTTGGTCATTAGGCAGCCAAGCTTGCCCACATAGTGGCTAGGCGCAAGTGGCGTCATCTAAAAGACAGCTCGAGTCTGAAATCCTCAAGCCGTCGGCGGAGCCTTGCTATGGCCATCACGAAGTTCCTGCCCAGGCTCTTCGCCTGCTGGGGACAAATCGCGCGCATACAATGCCCTTACCAAATACAGGCCGCGTGCTGGCGCCGTTGCCCCAGCCAGCCGCCGATCCTTACCCTGCAAGACCTCGGCCATCCACTCCGGCGGGCGATTGCCATAGCCAATCTGCAGCAAGGTTCCCACGAGGTTACGGACCATATTGTAAAGGAAGCCGCTTCCCTGGACAGCAAAGTCGAAACCGTCGCGTCGTTGGATCACATGAACGCGCTGAAGCGTTCGAACCGTTCCACGAGAACGCTCATAGCCGGGATTGGTCGCGAACGACGCAAAGTCATGCTTACCGACTAAACATTGCGCCGCCTGTCGGATCGCATCGACATCCACATCCTGCCGTACCCAGTGGTAATAAGGACGCGCCAAGGCCGGTTTCACACGACTGCAGACAACCCGATAAAGATAGCGCTTACCACGCGAATGGAACCGCGCATGAAATCCATCCGGCGCCAAGCGCACAGCACGCACCGAGATATCTTCGGGCAAATTGGAGTTTAAGGCGATCTGCAAGCGGTCTCCTGGAAACCCCCTTGGCAGAATGACGTGAGCACCCTGCGCGAACGCATGCACGCCGGTATCAGTCCGCCCAGCACCTTCTACGTGCACACTGGCACAACCGATCTTCGCACACGCCTTTTCAAGCTCGGCCTGAATGGTTCGGACCCCCACCTGCTGTTGCCAGCCGTGATATCTGGAGCCGTCGTAGGCGATAGTCAACAAGTAGGTCGGCAAGACTCCGACCATATTATGTCAACGGCGCAAGAACAGCCTCGCGAACAAACCAGACACAATCGAGGCAGCAACAATGATGCTGGCCATCACCGGATTGCCCTGCATCACCCAGAACCACGAACCGACCGTGCCACCGCCTGCGCACAGCAGGATTGGCAAAGCGACCGTCAATGCAGTCCGACGCCGGCGACCCGGAATCCGCTTTTTCTTAACTTTCGCAACGCCCTGCGAAACCGTATCTGACGCACCCACTGTGGCAGCAGGCTGACGACGTCGCCGCACTTCGCGATTCTGCCTAGCGCTCGCAACCCCGGGATCGGCGGAGCTAGGCGCTGCGTTAGAAGACGGCGCCCCCTGAGACAAGTTCGCTGACTGAGGCCCCAGCTCGTGACGCTCGTTGCCAAGCTCCTGAGTTTGAGAGTTCTCAAACCCAGCCTCTAAGCCAAGTTCTTGCGATCCATCACCTGGTTCGCCACATCCGACAACACCCTCTTGCGGCGGCATGGCATAAGCCGAGACCTGATCCTGCGACGCATGGTCCAGCGGTGGCAATTCGCCAAAGATTGATCCACCAAAATCGTCGACCTCTCCCTCTACGGCAGGAAGCGGAACGCTCGGCGCAGGGCCATCGCCGTCGTCGTCGAAAAGAGACCAATCCGAATCTGCTGATGGCGCCGGCTTCACCGAGTTGCCGGCAGCAAAGTATTGGTCATGAACTTCGACAGGCATGTCGCCTTTCGACTGATTAGGATCGAGGTGCACCTCGCCATAAGCAAATGGGTCGTAACGTGTCATGACAGGCCCCTAAAACCTTTTACGTAAGTAACTCGATGGGATTGACAGCTCCCGCCGATATTTTGCAACCGTGCGACGCGCGATCTGCACACCACGCGCCGCCAATGCGGCGACTAAATCGTCGTCAGACATCGGAGACTGTTTATCTTCGCCATAGACAAGATCCGAAATCTGCTGCGCAACAGCCATGCGACCTTGCCCAGCCGCTGGCGCCGCATCGATGCGCCCCCCATCAAAGAAATCACGCAAAGCAAAAATCCCACGATCAGTCTGGATGTGCTTGCCTGCAATTGTCCGGCTGACTGTCGACGTGTGCATCTCAAGCTCGTCCGCAATCTCACTCATGCGCAATGGCCGGATGCCAACTCGCCCCTGCTGCAAGAACATCAACTGATGCTGCATTATCGAGGTGACAACGCGCGTCAAGGTTGCCTTACGCTGATTGATTGCCTCGATCAAATCGCGCGCCGAGCGGAGCTTGGGGCGCAAGTATTCGCGCACTTCGCGCTCGGTACAACGATCGCCAGCAAGCGCCGCATATTCAGCGTTTACATGCAGATCGGGTAGAGCTTCGTCGTCAAGCGTCAGTCGCACCTGTCCGTCTTGCAGCCATACGAATGCATCCGGCGTAACCGGCTGACTTTCGTTATCAGCAAAGTCTGAAGCGGGTCTTGGATTTAGCGTTTTCACACGCTCGATCAGAAACTGTAGTTCATCAAGAGAGAGCTGCAGCGAACGCGCAACATCCGGCAGCTTATTACGACCTAGATCTTCGAGATGAACGCGTAGCAACTTCTCGATCAACACACGATCGGGATCGTTCTCTGCCTGAAGCAGCATCGCTTCAATCGCATCCTGAGCGCCAATGCCACGTGGCTCTAACGATCGCAAGATATCACGCGCATCGCCAACCATATGAACATCGAGATCGAGCTCTTCGGCAAGCTCGGCATCAGTGCCGGCAAGCAATCCGCGAGAGTCGAGGCGGTCGACCAACAACATGACCACTTCAGAAATCAACGCGGAGATATTACGAAACGCGAGCTGCTCACTAACAGATGCTTGCAGAGAACACTCTGGTGCCGGCACGTTCGCTAAAAAGCCTAGCTTCTTGTCACTGCTGCCATCATTAGCACGCTGCAAATCCTCCCAACCAGAATCTAAGCGATCAGCACTGGGCGTCTCCGCCTCATCTGGAGTTGAGACATCTGAGGACACCATGTCTAGCGTCTCATTCTGCTGCATCTCAGCCTCGAGAAAGGTGGCTAGGTCAGCTGTAGCTAGCTGCAAGATTTCGATGGACTGCAGCATCTGAGGCAGCAGCGCTAGGCGATGTTCTTGTCGTTGGCCGAGTTTTAGGTCGAGGATCATAAGTGCGCGGTTTCCCTAAGCACTTCGACCAAAACCGCATAGATCTTGAGCAGTGGACCTGGACCGTCCAGGAATGCGGCACCGATAACCAAAAGGCTGATTCCATCGGCGATACGGGCTGCAAATCACCGACCATCCGACGAAGATCAGAGCCGCATCAGAACCAATTCGAGTGGATAATCAGCGAACCTCAGCTTGTCATTCTGACACAAAAGAAGCGGCAGATCGCCACGTGCTCGGCAACCGCCACAGCATCGCAGGGATGACTCATCTCTAACGCAGTGAACGACACATCCGACATCTTCTTAGACAGCTACCTACGGCGATTCCGCGGCTTGGGGCGCGACTCGGGATTTGCCGCAAGCGGATCTTCTGGCCAACTATGACGCGGATATCGACGGCTGAGCTCTTTTCGAACTTGCGGATAAACGTTCTGCCAAAAGCTAGCGAGATCGGTAGTCACTTGCACAGCGCGGCTGTTTGGCGCCAGTAACTGCAAGACCACAGGAACCCGCCCACCAGCGAGTCGCGCGACCTCAGGCAAGCCAAAGAACTCTTGCAGGCGAGCAGCAACCGTTGGCCCAGCTTCGGCGGCGTAATCTACAACCGCTGCACGACCAGTCGGTAATTCGATACGATCCGGCGCGGCATGCTTCAAAGTGCGCTGCTCTTGCTGAGACAGCTTGGCCAAAACGAGTTCTTTCACCTGCGCGTCGCGAAGAGATTTCAGGTCCGAGCCAGTCAACATGTCGATTGCGGCTGCAGCGATGGTGGCATCGTCAATAACAGGCCAATCAAGTTCAGGCATACGCTCAACAAGCCAATGGATACGGGCAACCAACCGACGTAGATCTTTTTGCTCACCGAGCCAACGCCATGGATCACCGGCAAGCACCGGCAGCAACAACTCACGGGCTCGCTCACTCGGCACATCGCCTCCGCGAGCTGAGCGCAACGGCAAATCCATATACCGGTGCTGGCGGACAGCGATCACACGCCCCGCTTGCTCATCGAGTTGCGCCTCAACTACGGTCTTGAGTGAATCTGCTGCAATCACCTCAAGATCACTCATCGTCAGAGCGGCTGTCAAAACCACTTGCGAACGCTGCTGACGACCGCTTTCGTGCAACCGCAGAGCCAATACGAGTTCTTCGCCATCTGCAACAGTGGGCAGCGTAATGCCGCGCCCACCAACCATCGTTCCAGTACGAACTTCGTTGCCGGCAACAGGTGGCGCGCGCCGCACCACCCGATCAGGAAAGCCACGCAAGAGACAGCGATTCAGTTCGGTCGCATCTCGTGCAGGCGCAGCCCCGCGCGCCCCTCGCTGAAGCAGTCGATTGCGATTGTGCTGCATCGTGCGGGCAGCGTGGGAATGCGAGCCAAACTCACGACACAAACTGTCGGGGAAGCCACGCTGTTCCGCTGACAAGAATGCGTCAACGGCTTCATGGAGGTCCGCTCCTTTCTCAACAAGGCGACCGCGGTCACCTCCGCGGACACCTCCGCGGTCACCTCCGCGGACACCTCCGCGGTCAACTCCGCGGCCGAGTTGGCCAGCATCACTGAGCAGCGTCGCAGCAGTTGCCGCTTCATAAGCACAATCTAATTCACGACCAGCCAGCACAACAGCGCCTAAACGCGGGTGCAATGGCATCGCTAAGAGTTTGCGCCCAAAATCCGTAAGGCTAGATTTTTCGGTGCTGATTGCGCCCAGTGCTTCGAGCAACAGGTCAGCGGCCCGCAACGAATCATGTGGAGGTGCTTCAAACCAGCCAAAGTCGACTGGATCACGTCCGGCAAAAGCCCGCACCGACAATGCTGGCCCACATAAATCAACACGCTGCACGTCTGGTAACGAATGCGGCCGCATGCCGCGCTCTTCGGCAGCGGTCCACAATCTATAGCAACGACCTGGACCGGTACGGCCAGCTCGCCCAGCTCGCTGGGTAGCCGACGAAAGACTGATGCGGGTCTTCTCTAGAATGTCCACGCCACGGCCGCGATCAAAGCGCAGTTCGCGCGCCAGGCCTGAATCGATCACCGCAGTGACACCGGCTATCGTCAAAGAACTTTCAGCGACATTTGTCGACAACACGACTTTGCGCATATCGAGTTGCTGGACTGCGCGCGTCTGTTCCTTCAAATCAAGACGGCCGTGTAGCGGTAGAACTGCGACCCCCAAACGCTTTTCAAGATTGACCAGGGCCGCCTGCGCTCTCGAGATCTCGCCAACACCCGGCAAGAAAACCAATACGTCGCCATCGGTATCATCCAAGGCACGCTCAACCGCGGTGCGTATCTGAAGCTCTAACTCATCACTCGACGCACGTTGCAAGTGCGTCACCTCTACTGGATGCAAACGACCGTCTGCCTCAACAACCTCTGCGCCATGCAGATAGTCTTGTAATGGCTTCGGGTCAAGAGTTGCAGACATCACGCACAACAGCAAATCTTCGCGCACGGTTGTCCTTGCCTCGTTCAGCATCGCGAGCGCTAAATCCCCCTCAAGATGACGCTCATGAAACTCATCAAGACAAACTGCAGCAACTCCCTCTAGAAAAGGATCCGCAACCATTTGTCGAACGAGCACGCCCTCTGTCACGAATCGTATACGCGTTTGCTTGCTAACCCGAGAGTCACCGCGAACCTGGTAGCCAACTAGCCCGCCAAGTTCCGAGCCAAGTTCCTGTGCGACTCTTTGTGCCGCAGCACGTGCCGCCAAACGTCGTGGCTCCAACACCACTACTTCACCATCACCGGGAAGCACACTGAGCAAAGCCGGCGGGACACGCGTGGTTTTGCCAGAGCCTGGTGGAGCCATCAACAAAGCCGTCTTCGAACGCTGCAAGGCTGCAATCACAGCGGGCAGCGATTCGTCAATCGGCAGCGGCTCCCTATTCACGACAGCGGCCGCCGACCCTCAATCGCATCCGAGAGGATCGAGGAGCTGACCTGCGCAATCGAGGAACCAGCCGGAAGGCCACGCGCCAACCGGGTCAATCTAGTGCCAGACTTCGCTAACTTTTCCGCGAGCAGCATTGCCGTTCCTTCGCCTTCAAGATCGGCATTGGTCGCTAGGCAAACCTCGACAAAATCACCATCGTCAACACGCTGCAACAGTTGGGAAATCGTCAAATCTTCTGGCCGAATGCCCTCGACCTGCGACAAGCGGCCTTGCAAAACGTGATACACCCCGCGGTAGCCGATATCTTCGAAGCGAGCGACCTCGCGCGGGTCTTCGACGACCAACATCATGTTGCGCTCGCGCGTTTCATCACTGCACACACTGCATGGATTGCTTGCGTCTAGCTGAAAGCAAACCGAGCAGTTCTTCACGGTCTTGCGAACAGCTTCGATTGCCTCAGCCAACTCAAGCGCTTCTTGCTGCTCGACCCGCAGCAGATGAAAAGCTAAGCGTTCAGCCGTTTTTGGTCCGATACCGGGCAATCGGTTCAACCGTTCGATCAGATTCTCAATCGTGCGATCGCGTGTAGCCATGCGTAAACGACGCCTAAGAAGCTCCTAGAAACCTAAGCCGGGAAGGTTCATGCCGCCGGTGACCTTACTGGTCTCCTGATCGCGCAACTCCTTCGCAGCCTTCAAAGCAAGACGAACCGCAGTGGTTACTAAGTCTTCAAGGGCTTCGACGTCGTCTGGATCTACCGCCTGCTTGTCGATCTTGACCGACTGCAGTTCCTGGTTCCCATTCACATAGGCCTTCACAACGCCGCCCCCGGATGATCCCTCAAGGGTCCGCTCGCTAAGCGCGCGAGTTGTGTCCTGCATACGACGCTGCATGTCTTGCGCCTGCTTCAGCAGGCTCTGCATATCACCAAATCCAGATGCCATAGGTCTAATCTCCGCTGCAACTCGTCTTGCGATGGGCAAACAAACTACCTACTAGGCAGTCTGAATATCTTCCCTAGTTACGCCCTAACTCCATGCTTGTCACGGCGTAAACGCATTACGGAGCCTCTAGACTAGGCAAACCACTCAACAGTCGCTATGCTGTTTCGCCCCCTGTTCACCGTCAGCGGCGTCAAAGAGAGCAATATTCTCTCTGAGCTCCACGGACTGACGACCCGGCGAGTCACGCAATAATGCCAAAGAACATCCAAATCGATCAACGCAAGTTCAAGGTCTACTCACAACTGAACATCGAGAAGATCCCCCAACTCGATCGCTTCAGTGCTGACCAAGTGCTTTCTATGAAGGCAGTTGCCCAAGTGCTGCCATTCCGCGTCAATGACTATGTCATCGACGAACTGATCGATTGGAATCGGGTTCCCGATGATCCGATGTTCCAACTAACGTTCCCCCAACCGGGCATGCTGCGCGACGGTGAGCTAGACAAGATGAAGGGGCTGATCAAAGACGGAGCTGATCGCGAACTGATCAAATCCGAAGCCCGCCGGATCCAATTGACTTTGAACCCGCATCCAGCGGGACAAAAAGAAATGAATGTGCCGTTCATGGACGGTGTCAAAGTCGCTGGCATGCAGCACAAGTATCGGGAAACGGTCCTATTCTTCCCGTCACCAGGTCAGATTTGCCACACCTACTGCACCTACTGCTTCCGCTGGCCACAATTTGTCGGCCTCGACGACATGAAGTTCGCCGCGAAAGAAGCGGACCGCATGATCGAATACCTCAAGAGGCATCCTGAGGTAAGCAGCGTACTATTTACTGGTGGTGACCCAATGGTCATGAAGACCAAGGTACTGCGCCGCTACATCGAGCCGCTACTGCAGGAAGGCCTAGACCACATTGTCAGCATTCGTATCGGGACCAAGGCACTTGCCTACTGGCCGCAGCGCTTTGTCAGCGATGACGACAGTGACGACCTGATGCGATTGATCGACGAAGTAAACACTTCCGGACGCAACATGGCCATCATGGCCCACTACAGCCATCCGGTAGAGCTGTCGACTAAGGCTGGCCAAGCCGCGATCGCTCGCTTGCGCAGCGCCGGGGCGACGATCCGCTGCCAGGCACCTCTCATTCGACACGTTAATGACGACGCCGAGATTTGGTCAAGCATGTGGAAGAGCCAAGAGACCCTTGGCTTAATCCCCTACTACATGTTCGTCGAGCGCGACACTGGTCCACGTCACTACTTCGAGGTGCCGCTCGCACGCGCATTCGACATCTTCTCGGAAGCCTACAAGAATGTCTCGGGGCTGTGTCGCACGGTCCGTGGCCCTTCGATGTCGGCGATGCCCGGCAAGGTATTGGTAGACGGGGTTGTCGAGATGAACGGCGAAAAGGTGTTCGTGCTCAAACTCTTGCAAGGTCGCAACCCAGAATGGGCAGGCCAGATATTCCTTGCCAAGTATGACGAAACCGCGCGTTGGCTCGACGATCTTCGCCCTGCATTCGGCCAGACCTGGGCGTGGCAGGAAGAAATGGAGAGCATGAAGGAAACCGGATGGACCGGTGACTGGGGAACCGGCTCCGTCACCAGCAAGAGTGTTTCGGAATGCGGTCACGTGCAATTCCAAACCCAAACGTAGTCCAAACCCAAACGTAGGAAGAGCGGCGCAAGCTGATCGCTAGGAATGCTGCCTACGATCACTCGGCACGACAGCCGCTGAGCACAAGGTTGCTGGGTCAGACCCCAGCAACCCGCTAATCCTCGGCCTCGCCAGGATTGATGGTTCCGTCATCGACACCATCTTGCTCTAGCGGCGGAATCGCTGGTTTTTGGATCCGATCTGCTGGATTCACCTGCACGACGCGGCCACCGAACTTCTTCATGACCGCGCTGGTTTTCTCTCCGGGTTTCGCGGCAGGCTTCGCCAATCCCTGATCACTGCTTGCACTAGCAGAACGGCTGCCGTCGGCACCACCAATCAAGATCTCAACGGTAACCTCCCGGCCCGCAGCTTCGCGGACCGCCTGCTTCATCTCCTGCTCAATAACAGGTGATTTGAGCCGATCGATATGCATCTTACGCTCGGTCTCAAGGGTCACAATGACGCGACCCTGCTCGCTTGGCCCTTCGAAGCGACACAGCTCCAAGGTTGCCTGCAGCATCTTTCGATTCTCGAGAATCAGCAATGCGCGGGACTTGAGCTCCTGCGCGCTGCCGACCGGGCCGGTTGCACGGGCCAGCGGCTTGGGTGCAGCGGGAGCTGCGGGCGCACTACGCTGGCCAGCTGGTTTTGCAGCCGGTTGCGGTCGACCTTGGCTAGCCGGTTGATTTGCGCCAAAACTCGCTCTTTGCCCGCCGGCATCCGGCTGCCCAGCTGGCGCAGCGAACGCACCAGATCGAACTTCTGCAAGCAGATCCGAGAGTGTTGGCATGGAACCTGCCTGCGCCATACGCACCAGGGCGACTTCCAACACAGCGCTACGGTCTTCCAAACGGCGCAAACGATCTCGGCCGAGCAAACCAGCGCCGATCATGGCATCCAAACGCGCCGTATCGACGTCCTCGGCCAGCCCCTGAATCTGCTCGCGAAGCGATCCTGTTAACGGCACCAACACTGAGTCCGCACCATCGACGCGTAACAGCATCACCCACCGCAGCATGTCGACAATTTCACCGAGCGCTTCGCGCTCATCGGTGCCGTGCTGCTGCAATTCGTGAGCGAAGTGCAAACCCTTCTTAGCATCCCCAGACAACAGGGCTGCGACCACCTCGACAATCGCACCGCCGCCGAGTCGAGAGGTCAGCGTTCGATAAGCAGCTAGATCAAAAGCCTCGCCCATTTCACGGGCCAAAGGCAACACTCGCTCAAGCGCTGTTTCGGCATCTCTGACACCACCGTGCACAGAGGCCGCAATTTCAGCCAGCACCTCGTCCGGGACCACGACGCCATCTTGTTCGGCGATCATGCGCAAACGCTTCTGCAAATCTTCTTCGCCAACTCGCTTGAACAGCAGCACCTGGCACCGCGAACGAATCGTGTCTGGAAGCTTATGCAACTCGGTCGTCGCAAGCACAAAGACGACCTTCGGCGGCGGCTCTTCCAGCGTCTTCAAGAACGCATTGAACGCTGCCTTTGACATCATGTGCGCTTCATCGAGAATCACCACCCGATAACGCGACTGCATGGTCGCAAAGGACACGCTTTCGCGCAGCCTCCGCACATCATCGACGCCGTTGTTCGAGGCAGCATCGACCTCGATCACGTCTGGGTTGCTACCCGAAAGAATGGAGACGCACGAGTCACACACTCCACACGGATCAGGAGTCGGGCCCTTGTCACAATTTAGACACCGAGCGAGGATCCGGGCTGAGGTCGTCTTGCCAACTCCACGGCTGCCCGAGAAAACAAAGGAGTGCGGTACGCGCCCCTGCTCCAAGGCCGAACGCAGGGAGCGGAGAACTTCATCCTGGCCCACCAAATCGCTGAAGGTCTGCGGCCTGAACCGGCGAGCTACGACCTGATAATCGCCCCGCTGTGGCTTGCCACCATCGCCTAGTGCTGCATCCGTGCCCGTCATGTATGCAGCATGCCGGATCCTTGCCAGCAGGGGAAGACCAGCGGGACCAAGGCAGACGAACCAACCCTCTCTGGAACCCGCGCAGCAACCATCGATATCGTGGTCTCAGACCGATTCAGCCGCTGCGAAAGCACGGATTTGCCGAATCTGGCCCAGCCCGACCGCCACCGGCGACCGCCGCAATAACCACCGGTATTTGATCGATCTTTGGCAACTAGTGCGCCCTGAGGAGATTTAGACAGTGGTAGCGGCTCAAACAGAATGCAGCAGCTAACCCATCCGAAGACAGAAACTAGTGTCAGTTATCGACAGGTCTATAGAAGCACCATTGCCACGCGCCCAAACCGTCGCTAACGTGCTGTTCCCCATTCCTGCCCAGACACCATTTGGTGAGCAAGCGGGAGAGTAGTGCGGAGGGGTGACCGAGCGGCTTAAGGAGCTCGCTTGGAAAGCGAGTGTGGGCCAAAAGCCTACCGGGGGTTCGAATCCCCCCCTCTCCGCCATTTTTCACGCGGCTCGTGAAGGTGGGGCCTGCCGGGTCCCGAGCAAGGGAGCGGCGTGAACCTGGTCAGGTCCGGAAGGAAGCAGCCATAAGCGTGCGGCTTCTTGTGCCCGGGGTGCCTGGTGGGTTTCACCTTTGCGGGCCGCGTGATCTTTTCCCTACGGAGAAAAGATCACGCGGACTTTGGGATCGAGGATCCGCCGCCTACTACGACCAGCATCCAGCGAGCTTATTGCAGCTAGACGCCACGCTGGCGCTGCAGAGACTGCTTGGCAAGGGCCTCGCGAGCCTCCAACTTTGCTCGTGCTCCGCCATGGCCATGACGCTCGGAATGAAGCACGCCACTACTTTGAGGATGGACGTTCGAAGGCAAACGGTAAATCCGTGGC
>CBFIIO010000014.1:0-48140 GCA_965662465.1 Planctomycetota bacterium
CAAAGACACCCATCTGGATGCCGCACTTCTCCATCTTGGCTGCGAGCTTTCGCTGCGTAGCCTCGTCCTTGGAAGCCATGCCATTGTCTTCCCATGCGCGGAATCCGTTGTCAGCCGCAAATTGGAGCTGGTCCTCGAGAGACTTTGCATGGTTGCTGAACATCCCGAAGTGCGGCGCGTAGAGGAGCTGGAATGGCTTTGCATCCAGCTTCTCAGGCGCAGCGGCTTCTTTGGGAGCCGTCTTTGCCGTTGGCTTGGGATCCTGCCGCAGCCAACCGGAGCCAGTTGCGGAGGCGGCTGCTGCACCAGAAACGAGAAAGCTGCGTCGATCCATGGTTCTGCTTCTTGCTTACTTCTTGCTGCGTTCGAGCAGTTGGAATAGTTCGCTGTCTGTCGACAGAATCATATTTGACTGCGATCCCAAGATCTTCTCATAGGTCTCGAGGGTCTTTAAGAAGCCGTAGAAATCACGCGATTCCGGGCTCTTGTTGTAGGCCTCAGCATAGATTCGGCTGGCTTCTGCGTCGGCTTGGCCGCGTAGTTCCTGAACCTTCCTGTATGACTCCGACTCAACTTTTAGGAGGTCACGGCCGCGACGGCCAGTGATGATGGCGGCTTCGCCTTCCCCTTCACTGCGGAAGCGCTGAGCAATCTGCTCGCGCTCGCTGATCATGCGAGTATAGATGTTTCTGACGACATCTGGATTGTAGTTAACGCGCTTGATCCGCACGTCGAGCAGTTCAATGCCAATGTCAGCGAGCTTAGGTTTCGCTGCCGTCAGAATGTCTTCTTGAAGGGCAATCCGGCCTCGCGTCGCCTGCTGTTGAACAGATGCAGTTGTGCCTTCGGCGGTCTGGTTCGGTGGCAGTTCGCGGTCCTTGTCACTGCGAACGACTTCGATCAAAGCGTGGCCTGCGACCGCAGTGCGCACTTCACTGCCAATGATGTCTTCGAGGCGTGATTGGGCGCTTCTTTCGTCGCGCAACTGCTCAAAGAACTGACGGGGGTTGCTGATACGCCATCGCGCGAAAGTGTCGACGTTGATGTATTGCTTGTCTTTGGTCGGCATGTCGACCGGTAGGCCATCCCACTCCAACACACGTTTTTCGAACCGGTTGACCTCTTGTAGGAATGGCGTCTTGAAGTGCAGTCCCGGCTCAGTGATCGGCTCGCCGACGATGCTGCCAAACTGGGTTAAGATCACAGTCTGGGTTTCATGAACCGTGTAGAACGCTCCGCCGACTACCAGCAAGGCTACCAGCGCGATTGCGGTTCCAATTATTGAAACGATTTTCACTTTACACCTCCTAGGCCTTTGCCCTGCACCATTGGCAGAAGTTGGGTTACTCCATCATCGACGATCCAAGTGGTCGCTAGAGTCGGAACCACTTTGGCCATGGCTTCGAGGTAGAGTCGTTTGCGCGTCACTTCCGGGGCTTTCAGGTATTCGATAAGGACAGCGTTGAAGGCTGTGGCATCACCCATGGCTTCGTTGATGCGCTTCAACTTGTAGCCTTCGGCTTCACTTACGACCTGATCCGCTACGCCCTTAGCACGTGGGATGACTTGATTGTACTCGCCATTGGCGATGTTGATCATATTCTCCCGGTCTTGCTGTGCTTTGTTGACTTCATTGAATGAACTCTGCACAGCGCTTGGAGGATTGACGTTCTTGAGTTGCAGTTGGTCGATCTTGCATCCCAACTGATATTCCTTGGCGAGCTTGCTCAGGCGTAGAAGAGCCTGGTCTTCGATGTCTTGACGACCGGTGGTGATCACTTCATCCACTGTGCGGTCGCCAATGATCTCACGCATCACCGCTTCGCTGAGGTCGCGGAGCGTTAGTTCTGGTGCGCGCACCTGAAACAGAAAGGCCTGCGGATCGTCGATGCGATATTGCACGACCCATTCGATCAACGCAGCGTTTAAGTCGCCCGTGACCATGCTCTTCTCCTGCTCCCACTGTTTCCGTGACCCTGAGTGCTGGGCGCGGTTGGTTGCACCGGCAGTGGCAAAGCCAAACTCCATTTTGAGTTGGCGTCGAACAGGCAAGGTCTCGACCGAGTCGATCCCGAGCGGCAGCTTGAAGTGCAATCCGGGCTCTTCGATCGAGCTGAATTTGCCAAACCGCAAGACGACTCCTTGGGAGTCAGATGGCACGGTGTAGGACATGGTTAGTCCTAGGGCGAGAAGAAGAACTAGCGGGATCACCCACTTCAACGCCTGGAGCTTGCTCCAATCTGGCGGATTGCGGAATGCGAGGGTCGGCTGCGACATGACGCCTTTGTACGCGTCAGAGCGTTGTATATCGAGAGTCGGTTGCCCTCATCGGAGGTCGCAGCGAGTCTTCTTTCGCTTATCGCAGCCAAATAACAGCGATTGTTAGCGCTAATCGGTCGATTACGGGGGAAATCGACCGCTCTGGGTATATCTGTCCGAAGTGTGTTGTTCTGGCCATTCTGGACGGTTGGCTTGCAGCAGAGAGAAAACTTGGGCCTTTAGCCGCGGGAGGGGTCGCTCTGCCTATCTGCGCTGTGAAGGATGAATTGGATGCTCTTACGGCCAGCAAACTGATCTCTGTTGCGCAGGTGGACGAAAGCGCACTTGGCGCGAGCGATTCGACCGCTACTTTAAGGGACCCTCCTTTCTCGATACCTGCAAACGAACGTATGACTAAGCATGGCCGCGGGCTGCCCCGCAAGCGCACAGCGCGCTCCGCTCAGAACGAAATCGAAGCCGAATTGCCAGAGCTGGAGCCGCTGGATGATCTTCCAGAGCTTGAGGCTCTCGACGAGCTGTCAGAGCTAGAGCCTCTGGAAGAGCTAGCGGAACTAGAAGCCGTTGAAGAGGTTGACGAGGGCCCGGTGAAGGCTACTTGCACTGAGAGTGAGGACGAGGCTTTCGATGCTTTGGTCTCTATCCATGTTCCAGAGATGCCTAAGCCAGAGATTGCAGACGCTGTCGCTGGTCCACTGGAGCGCGTAGCTGGCTCGTTTGGTGAGATGCTGCGTCACCGGCGAGTATTGGTGCGTTTTGATGGCGACGGTTTGATCGGTAGTGCTGTCAAAGAACTCGTCACTAAGACGCTTGTGCCAGTGAAGCCGCTTCACGTTGTTGTTCGGCGTGGCTTTGGCGATGAGAAAGTTCACGAGGGCGAGTTGCCAACTGTCGAATTATCGACGGCCGTTGCCGATGGCGTTACCAGCGTGAAGGTCGTTACTGGAGATTGTGAGCTTGCTGATCTACCGATTGCAATGGCTGATCACATGGTGAAGTTGACCCAGTCGGCGAAGGGAGCGCGCCTTGTCTTCCAGTTCCGCGGCGGTGCTAAGCCGGATGAGCAGTTACGAAATGCTATTGCGGAGGCGTTCCGAGACGCTGGAGCTACGAGCGTCAGTATAGGTGCTCGTGTGCTATTTGATTGCGATCTCGAGAAGAGTATCGAATGCTCAGTCTCGGGTAATAAGACGACGATTGCGGTTTCGGTCACAGGAGATGACGCGACTGTCATTGATGCGCTCACGCTTATTTTGCCTAACCACGCGGCAGCGATGAAAGGCAAAGAAGTCCGCTATAACCTGGCGCATGAGTCAGCTGAAGTGCAGTCGGTCTGTGTTGACTTTGCTCGCAATGCCGACGCAACTCTGGTTGCGGTTGGTGGGAAGGATGACTTCGATGTCATCTGGCCCGCGCTGATCAGTGTGCATACGGCGAAAGAAGTTGTATTGCGATTGTCTGCTAATGGCCGTTCGCGGGGCGCAATACTCTCTGCATTTGCCCGAGAGAGTGCTGAGCACGAGGGGGAAGTCCGTGGCAAAAATGTGGTTGTTGATTGGCCAAGCGGCTTCGCGCTAGACGAGGAAGCGGTGGCTAGTTTGGACGCGGTTTCGGCGAATCTGTCGCCGAAACGACTTTCGTGCACGATTGCAGGCGATAACCGCGAACCATTTTTCCCAGCGCCAGTCGTCTTTGCCAAAGCCGGTGATGTGCACACGATCTCTGTTGATACGGAAGCAGGCAAGCCAAAGGAACTTCAGCGTGCGCTGGATCGGTGCTTGCCAGCAAACGTCAAAGCTCTACGTGGCGAGCAGGCACGCGTAGAGTTTGTTGGCGATGCTGCAGTCTCACGCAGTCTTAAGCAGCACATCAGGACATCGATCGCGGATGCAGGTGCAATGCGCCTTGAGCTCATCGAAGGAGGCCAGTGTGATGTGGTCTTCCCGCCAATGCTGGCCGTGTCCGTGAAGGATGGCGATGTCTCAATCTCGATTATAATCGAAGGCCGTGACGAGGATCAGCAGCGCCGCGCGATGGTCCGCGAGCTCGATGGAGTCGAACTTGCCCTGCAATCTGTGACGGTTGCCAATTCTTCTGCTGCGCAGATGGTCGGTGGGTTCGTGCTCGAGCAAGGCGCTTCACGCGTTGTCTTGGATGGGGCCGAACCCATGCAGATCCATCCGCCACTGATGGATTCGGTTGATAAGAAAGGCAAGGAAGTCCGCTTTGTCGTTGAGCCAACTGGTGATGATGACATGGATCTGCGCATGCTGGCTAGCGAGTTGCCAGCGTCGATCAAGCAGGCGGGTTTGTTGGTAGGGTGTGCTGTCACCATTGCTTGGCAAGGAGGCTCGGCAGATAGCGCTGCGGTTACGAGTTTTGTCGCTGCATTGCGCGACAAGAAGGCTGCCAAGGTGCTTCTAGATAACGGCGCTGGTGATGCCATTCAGCTATATCCTGAGCCCAAGGTTGAGCCGGAAGTCATTCCAGAATTGACCATTGAGGACGCCGTCGAAGACTCGGCTGCGCCTGCTGCGCCTGCTGCGTCTGCCGCCCCTGCTGCGCCTGCTGCGCCTGCTGCGTCTGCCGCCCCGGCTGCAGGTGCCTTGGTCACCTTGCTTGGTCGCAGTGATGAGGCGAACCCTCCCTTGGCGCTGGTTAGCGTTGCTGCTGGGGAAGACGAAAGTCACTTGCGTGCGGTCGAAGCAGAACTCCGCTCGCATGCATCACGCTTTCAAGGGCGAGCCATCTTGCTGGTTCCTAGTCAGGATGGTGTTGACCTACCAGTACGTCGGTCAAACTCACTGGCGACTGTAATGAGCACGGCTGTATCGCAATATGCTGCTGCAACGTTGGTGTTCCGCGGTCCGGATGCGCAGGGATCACCACACTTTGAGGTGTCGCATTCATTGATTCCAACGATGCCAGTGGGGGCGACCTTCCGCGATCCTCGGCGTGCGTGATAGCGACTGCATCGACTGAGAGCGCTTGCGCCGAATGACGGTGGCCTGCTAGTCGTCGCGTTGTTGGCGGCGCCTAGCACTGCTTTGCATCTTGCTAAGCTGGGCTGAAGCCGTCTGGCAGGATGTTGTTAGCTCGTCGCGCAGGTCGTGACGCGTCAACAGCGTCATCGATAACGGCGCTAAGGACCGCGATGTATGCGAGGTATCGTTTGCGGCCGGTCTGACTAAGTCGGCACAGCGTCTGCGGGCGTTTTCCTCGTTTGCCCTTTTGGACGACCACAATTTGTGCTTCTTGGAGCACTGCTAGGTGTCGTGATAAGTTGCCGTCGGTCAAGTTGCATAGTGACTTCAGGTCGGTGAACAGCAAGCCTTGGGAGCGAGCTGCGAGCGAGGTCACAATGCCAAGGCGGGCTTTCTCATGGAGAACCCGATCGAGGCCTTCGTAGGAGTAGCGCCCCTCATCTTCGTTGGGATTGCTCATGATCTATCCTCCGCGATGGGCAGGCAGGAGTCGTGTGGCCGCTCATGGTGCCACCAGAGAATCGCTGCCAGTGTGATTTGTCCAGTGGCGAACGGTAGCCCCATTGCCCACGGATTTAGGGCTTCTTCACCAAACCAAAGGCAGCAGGTGCCAGTCGCGATAAACAGCAATCCGATGCAAAGAGCTGGGGTTGGCAGCAGCCTGTGCGCGGCCAGGTTGCCAAGACCAAACAGTAGTTGCCACATGCCTGGTAGTATCCAAAGCTCGTTTGAAAGGCGTGTAGTGATGAACGATGTGACGATTGCGCCGACGATCAGACTTGGGGCGAATTGGCGGACTGCAAGCCATGCGTTTGCAGTGCTTAGTTCGTCAGTTGATCGCAGTGTGCGTAAGGCCACCATTGCTGATGCGATTGTGCCACTGATGATGGCAGTGGCACACCAAAGCAAGAGGTAGCGGCGCGGGTAATCGATCGGGCTTTCGATCCAGATCGTTTGCGTTATCGCGGCAGCGATTGCGAGCAGCCCAGATATCGCCACCGGAATAGCCCGCAGGCTTTTCAGGTGCTCAGTAGCAGCTAGTTGGCTGCGGATTGTAGAGATGTGGTCGATTGCGTCGCGGAGTTCCATCAGGCTTGCTAGCAGTTTGCTTTGCAGCATAAAGTATAGCGTCTTCTAGTTAGGTCAAGCCGCCTTCTCGGACTCTATTCAGTAGCGGTTGCGGGGGTGGTCCCCGTCTCTGGTAAGCAGAGGTTTAGAGTGCTTAGACGGCTTTGTTCGACTCGTAATCGTTCCCTGGCTATCGAGCCATCGCACAGGAAAGCCTGTTTCTAGGCGGCTCATCCGTGCTTGTTCACTGTTCGATGGCTTGTCGGGCGATCTCTACTACAGTGTTCACTTCGAGCATGCGGTACTTGTCCGCAGATGGCCGACCCTGGAGATCGCAATGAAAAAGACTCTCACTCTCTTGCCGCTTACCCTGCTATTTGTCACGGGTGTGGCGCTTGCGCAGAAGAAGGCTGCGCCAGCCCCTGATTTAGTCAAGACGCAAGCGACTGCGCTGATGCACAACAAGCGAGTGCTTGTGGTGATTAGTGAAGATGGGGACGACTACGTCAAGCAGCTTAAAAGGAACCGTGCAATTTCGCGTAAGCTGTCATACGAGTTCGAGGTCATTGCATTTCGCGCTGTTGATGCCGCGAAAAAATGGCAATGGAAAAGCGACGGCAGCGGTGTCGTTGTTCTTGCAGCTGGAGGGAAAGAGCTCGGTCGGTTTTCTGCCGAAGAGCTGAATGGTAAGCAAGCCTTGGTTGAGCTTGAACCTCTGTTCTGCAAGCCAGTAAATGCTGACGACAAGTTGCGGATGGCTCTCGCAGAAGCGAAAAAGACCGGCCGCAACATCTTAATCCGATTTGACGCACCCTGGTGAGGCTGGTGCAAAGTGCTCGAGGAGTTCCTCGTGCGAAAAGCAGTCAGTCCGATTTATAGCAAGGGATGGGTTGATGTCATGATCGATGTTGATCGCGATACCGGCGGTAAGGCAATGAATGATCGCCTAAAGGGCGAGCGTTCTGGTGGCTTGCCTTGGTCGGTCATCCTTGATCCGGATGGCAATGAAATCGTTAGTTCGAACGCCGAGAAGACCGGCAATAATATCGGTGGCCCTGCCAGTGTGGAGGAGTGCGCTTGGTTCATTGAGATGCTCAAGCGTAGCGCGATTGCTAAGGTCACCGCCGGCGATCTAGAGCGCGTTGCAGCTGATTTGGAGGTCTACAGTGAGCCGCGACGCAGGCCGCGTCGGCGTGCTCCTGTCGCTCCAAAGCGTAGTGGCGGCAAGTAGCAATTGGTGGAGGCTGCCCCTACTCGCAGCCGTCATCGCGCACTAACGCAACTTCTCGAATTCATCGCCGGCAGTCCAGGTCGGCGCATCATCTGCATTTGCTGTATCTATCAAAAGACTGAACAGCACACGCATATCGTCGACTGCCCCTTCGAAGTTCCACCACTTCGCCAGTTGGTCGGTTGGCTGGTGGTAATGAACAGTTGTGTAGCTTGCCTTCATTCGCTTGCGGTTGGCTGGTTGGTCCAGAAACTCTTTGCCGCCCTTAAAGAATGCTGCTGGGACGCCAATGCGCGCGAAGTTGAAGTGGTCGCTCCGGTAGAATAGGCCCAGGTCAGGTTGGCTATCGGGACATATCTTGCGACCGCGGGCTTCAGCAATCTTTGTTGCGACATCGCTAAGGCTGTTCTTACCGTAGCCAATGAACTCGATGTCTTTTGTCGGTCCCCAAACGTTGAGTCCGTCGACGTTGACGTTTGCCACGAGCTTCTTCGTGTCTACCGTCGGATGCTCGGCGTAGTACTTTGACCCTAGCAGCCCAGATTCTTCAGCAGTTACAGCCAAGAACAGCATGCTGCGACGTCGATTTGGCAGGAGTGCTGCAGCGCGAGCTAGTGTCAGCATGCCTGAGCAGCCAGATGCGTTGTCTACTGCACCATTGTAAATGGCGTCTTTGCCGCGTGGCTTGCCGATGCCAAGGTGGTCAAAGTGGGCGGTTAGTACCACATATTCATCCTTCAGTTGCGGGTCGGTTCCGGGAAGCACACCGACAACGTTCGCGGACTGTATCTCGCGTAGATCGTTTTGGATCGAGAGGGCGACTGTGACGCCGAGCGATACTGGGGCTTGGTTGCCCTTCTCTGCGCGTGCTCGCAGTTCGTCAAGGCTGTGCCCGCCTAGCTTGCACATTGTCTCAGCGGCTTGTTCAGAGCACCATGAGCGAACGGCGAGGGTTGGTTTGTCGGCTTCGAAAGGTAGCCAGAAGTTCTCGCGTCCGTGGCTCGATTGGATTACCTGAAACGGGTAGCCGGCTGACTTGTTGGTATGGATGATCATTACGCCGGCTGCGCCGCGACGGGCAGCTTCCTCGAATTTGTAGCTCCATCGTCCGTAATAGAGTCGAGTGTTACCGGCGAACAAATCTGGGTCGTCTGACGGGTCATTGTTCATGACCATCAGCACTTTGCCGCGCACATCGACTCCCTGGAAGTCGTCCCAACTCTGCTCAGGTGCATCGATGCCGTAGCCAACGAACACGACCTCTGCGTCGTTCCATTCGGCATTTGCATCCGGACTACCGGCAACTGCGGTGTAGTCTGTTGGAGCGGCAAAAGATGATGTGCCTTCCGATCCGGTCGCCTGTAGCGACTTCGTTACGTTGGATTTGATGCCGAGGATCGGCACTGGTTGCATCCAACTACCATCAGCTGCACCGGGCTGGCAGCCAGCGGCGCGAAGCTGCGAGGCGATGTAATTACGAGCCAATACGTCACCCTCTGTGCCGACTCCGCGGCCGCCAAGTTGGTCGCTGCCCAAGAACTCTACGTGAGCTCGCAGGATGCCTTCGTTGATTTGGGACTCGCAGAATGACATTGCGTGATCTGAGTCCATGTGGACGCATGATGCAGCAGCTAGGGTCGCAAGAACGATAGTGAAGGTGGCTTTCATGGCAATTGTGGCGATTGCTGCTTCGGTAGAATGATGTGGTCGCAAGAATGAGTCTCGCGATCTAGTAGTGATTGGCGATTAGGTGACGGCTTCGATTGGTCTGCAGTTGCCGCCGTGTTGCAGAGATGCGGTCGAATGATCGAGCGCATGAGTCACTCATCATTTTAGGTTTCGAGTAAAAACGATAGGTCGCATGGCGGCTGAAACTCTTGCGGTGCTTGGCTGCGGCGGAATAGGCGCGCGTCGGTTGTGCCGCGCAGCTGTATCTTGTTGCTGCTGACTCGCAACATGCAGCCTTCGCGTAGGCCGAGGACTGGCTCGTCATGCTCTTCATGAAACTGCATGATGCGTTCTTCTCGCGTTTCGCCCATATGGGCACTGTCTGGGTTTGGATCCAGATAGTGCGGATTGATTTGAAACGGAACGAGTTGGAGTGCATCGAACGACGGCGGTTGCACGATTGGCATGTCATTCGTTGTGCGAATGGATGTGGTTGCAACATTGGTTCCTGCACTGCTACCAATGTAGGGGACCCCAGCTGATACTCGCGCCCGGATAGGGCTAAGTAGTCCATGGTCATTTAGTGCCGTCAGTAGACGGAAGGTGTTGCCGCCGCCGATGAATATGGCACTGGCTGCTTGGACCGCGGCAACCTTGTCTTGGCATGTGTGCACCGAAGTTAGGTCATGGCCCATCGCGGCAAATGATTCGCGCGCTTTCTTCTCGTAGCCATCGTGATCAGCTAACGCGAATGGCACAAACAGCACAGCCTTGCGTTCACCCAGGAAGTCTATGATTTCATTCTTACAGTGTTCGAGATAGCCACCCCCATGCATTGTGGAGTTGCTGATTAGAAGCAGGTTTGGGTTACTAGATGGTTGTGGGACCGCAGTCGTCATGGCGATTCGATAAGTGTCTGGGTCTACTCCGAGTTGGAGCAAGATGTTCTTAGAGTCATTGTCATCGTCGCGCAGGATTGCGAGCAGTAGATGCTGGTTGCCGATGTGTGATTGCTGCAAGTCTGCTGCAGATGCCCCTGCCTGTCCAAGTACACGCTTGGCGTCGGATGTGAATGGCAGCACTGCTGCTACAGGTTGGCTACCGCGCGGTAGCAAGGTGTCGAGGGCAGTAAGTAACGACTCGATGTCGATGCCTTGCTGAGTTAGTAAGCGGCAGCCGCTACTGGCAGGCAGTTGGAGAATGCCAATCAGGATGTGTTCGACGTCAATATGGCCACACTGTTGGCGATTTGCGGCATCCCGCGCAAGCGACATCGTCTTCTTGGCATCTTGCGAAAGTCGATCGAACATGCTGGATGAGCAGCATACGGGTTCTATCCGCAATGAAGAAGCTATACGGCTACGGCTGCAGCGATGTCAGGCGCCAAACCATCATGGTTGGCGCATAGCATCACCCGATCAGGGAGTAGAGCTGCCTTAGAGTGGCGATGGGGCGCCTGCCACCCTCTTCGTAAGTGTTGCCTATCACCATTGCGAAGGCCTGACTTACGGCAGAATGTCTGTCAATTGGTCCGCCAATTCCGTTTTGCCGGCTGACGCTAGGACCGTGTGCAGTCGGCTGGCGATGCTGCGCGGTTTGCGCATTAGCCCATCGTTTTCATCGAGGCTTGCGGGCCGTAGCGCAGCAGCTTTGACTAGGTCGCCTACCGCCCCTTTAAGATTGTTTCGTTTAGAGCGAATGTCAGCGCGACCAGCAAGTGCCAGGACGGCGTAGTGGTTTGCAGTATCGGCATAGTCTTGGTTTGCCGTAGCGCTCGCTTCGAAGCGTTCAATCGCGTCGCCGTAAGCGTTTTCTGCTTCAATGACGCGCTTGTCAGAGGTGTGGCGCTCGGCGGCGATTAATGCTGCATAACCGGCATACCATTGTGCCGTCGCACGGTCGTCTGAGTCTGTCACATACTGTGCATATCGATGCCGCATCCGCTCGGCGCCAAGGTCGATCATCATTCGCGTCCGCCAGCGATCATGAACTGTGATCGAACTCGGGAAGCGGAGGACAACGAGTTCGAGTTGTTTACGAGCTTCCGCACGTAGTCCGGCGAACTCTAGCAGCGATATCCCAGCTAGCAGACCGCGTTCATCACCGGCTTTATTTTCTGCTAATAGCTGAAGGACCGTTTGCGTCCGTGCGAGCTCACCGCGCAGGCTGGTTGAATTGTCGCCTTGTGCACGGCCGAATGCGGTTTGAGCCGTTAATTGGAGTAGCACATCTAGAAAAGTGCTAGCGAGCCATGCATCTGGGTTTCGGGCGCTAACGCCAGCGGCCATCGACTCTATAGCAGCCTTAGCAGCCTCTTCACCATTGCTTTGATACCAGGCGGCAATCGCTTTGAGTGCCTTTGCCTCTGCTTGCAGTGTTGCCAGTTTTACCTTGTTGGCGTTGCGCTCAGCATCGGCTAGCCACATGCCAATACCGTCGCCGTTTTCTTGCATTAGCATGCATGCGAAGGCTGCTTGGGCGGTTGCTAGCTGCATCCGTAGGTTGTCATCATCACGGTTGGTGCGCAGTGCCGCTTCGATTCGATCAAGCTCAGCTTCGATGCCGTCGCGACCTGCGGTCAATTTGCTGTTTTGCCAATCATTCCGCCAGGGCTGGGCGAACTGTTCCGACCGGGCTTCGAAGTGTGATGCCATGCGAGCGGCACTTGCATCACTCTTGCCTAACAAGCGCAGTTGCTGCACGAGTTGCTGCAGTATTTTTTGGTCAGTGATGCGCGCTAAAGCGTCTTCAATGTCGATTAAGGAGCTACTGTCGCCAACTTTGCTCAAGGCTACGGCCGCGAGCCCAACCAGCTCTGTGTCCGGATCACGAAGGCCCATGCGCAGTAGGTCAATCGGCGCATTCGTGGCAGTTGCTGCGCTTTTGAGCAGTTGGTTCCGGGCCTGCTTGTTGCCGTCGCGATAACGCTTCTCTAGGAGAGAGCGGGCCATCGCGTCACGTCGCTTCAGTAGCTCG
Organism: Planctomycetota bacterium; assembly: GCA_965662465.1. Lineage (GTDB taxonomy): Bacteria > Planctomycetota > UBA1135 > UBA1135 > UBA2386. The sequence goes on from CBFIIO010000014.1 coordinate 12,205, forward strand.
CCAACATTGTCTGTTCTGACAAGGTGCGATTGTGCCTGCTGACCTTCGTGTTTGGCAATTGCGTTGATCGCGACGCTCATGCTGTTGTCGAGAAAACGGTCAAACAGAATCTTGCCGTCGGTGCTGACTCCTACATGACGAGGTGCGTTGCGCTGGTTGCCAAAAAACCTGCGAAACAGTTCGGGTTCTATGTTGATGTGTTCACTGCATGTGCAGCCCTTGAATCGAGGGCATTCGATTCGATTGCCGAGTGCGTCGTAGTCGCTTTCGGTGTGGCGGTCAGGAGATGCGACGACGCAAACATAGTTCTGCGTCGATTTGATGAACGTGCTTTGGTTGTAGGTCGTGTTGGCGAATCGCTCATTGAATACTTCGCCATCCATGTTGACGACGACTAGCAGCGGAAGTCCGGTTGATTTTTGGACAGCTAATGCGTCATCAAGTGTGCGTTGCCATGCGATTTGGGTGGGCGCAGGGGTCTGCTCCGCTGGTGGCGTGGATTGCGGGAGGGTGCCAAAGGCAGCGACGGTCAGGCTCAGCAGTGCGATCATGCTTTGGCGATCTTACGTGCCATGAGTAGAACCGCGAAGGCACTACTAGGGAGGATTGTTCGGGGAGTCATGACTAGTTGTCTACTGGGTGTGTGACCAATCGCTGGCTAGGGATCCCGATCGGCCCACTTTTGATCGTTAGCTCATGAATCATGCAGAGTCAGATCTGTCGCTTGCTCTTGGGCAAGAATCACGGTCGAAACTCGGCTAGCGGTGAGTTCTTGCTGATGACTTGTGTCAAAGATCCTGCGTCGAAGCTGGATTCTTCGCGGCTGGCATCTGTCTGGACGTCATTTCGGCAATCTGCAGCGCTCTGGACCAAGATCGAATCAGGTGTGCCCACCCAGTGTTTTGAATCGGCAACTAGATCAAAGCCCTCTGGATCTGTTTGGCGAGCAATCAGCCGGCTGCATTTGCAGGGACTACGGCAGTGGGAAGGCTTCGCTGAGTTCTAATACCGTCGAGCGATAATGCTCAGGGTTCTCGCCGTGAACAATTCCTGCGACGATTTTGACCAGTTGGTCAATTTCGCCTGGGCCAAAGCCTCGTGTCGTAACGGCAGGCGTCCCGAGCCGTAGGCCAGACGTCACCATTGGCGGCAGTGGGTCGTTGGGAACAGCGTTCTTGTTGACCGCGAGGCCAGCTGCGAGCGCGCGCTCTTCGACGTCTGCTCCTGTGACACCAGTTCCTTGGAGATCGACGAGCACGATGTGATTGTCAGTGCCCCCAGAAACAATCTTAAGGCCTTCATCAGCGAGTCGATTGGCTAGGTGCGAGGCGTTCTCTTGGACCCGCTCTTGGTAGACGCGGAAATCGGGTTGCAGGGCTTCTCCGAATGCGATGGCCTTGCCGGCAATTTGCTGCATCAATGGGCCGCCTTGCGAACCTGGGAAGACCGCTGAGTTGATCTTTCTGGCAACATCTTCAGAAGACAAGATCATGCCACCGCGAGGTCCACGCATGGTCTTGTGGGTTGTCATTGTGACCACGTCGGCAATGCCTACTGGGCTTGGCACAAGGCCAGCAGCAATGAGGCCTGCTGGGTGCGCGATGTCGGCGAGAAGGAACGCTTCGTATTCCTTCGCAATGTCCGCAAATGCCTGATAATCGATGTTTCGAGCGTATGCGCTGCCTCCAGCAATAAGCACTTGCGGGCGATGTGACTTGACAACATCACGCACTTCATCGAGATCAATGCGGCCATCTTTGTCGACTCCATACTGCTGTGGGTCGAACAGTATTCCAGTGGCGCTGCGCGGATGGCCGTGGCTCAGGTGGCCGCCGTCTTTCAGGGACATTCCGACAATGCGTCCATTGGGGCCGGCCAGTGCCATGAGGGCTGATAGATTGGCCGTAGTGCCGGAGTGCGGTTGTACGTTTGCTGCCTCAGCTCCGAATAGCTTTTTGGCGCGTGCACGAGCAAGCTCTTCGATGCCGTCAGCAACCTCGCAGCCGCCGTAGTAGCGGCGCGAAGGATAGCCTTCCGCATACTTGTCGGTAAGCCGGCTCTGGCCTGAAGCGCGAACAGCCGCCGAACTGTGGTTTTCGGATGCGATCAGAGTCAGCGTCGTTGCTTGACGCTTGTCCTCTCGCTGCAGCCACGCTGCGACTTCGGAATCTTGCTCTTTCAGCATGGACGGATGCGTTTCAACGTTTGTCACAGTTGTAGAACTTACGGTGCAGATGCGCCCTGGACCAGCCTTAGGACGGGGGTTGTGACGTGCCAACGGTGTGAAAAATGGCGCCAGCCCCTGCCTGTAGCAGGCATTGTGGTGTTCAATCTGGATCGGCGTGAAGCGCGAGCAGGGCGACCCACATGGTTGTGGTAGCCTGCGATCGGCACGCGCTTTGGAGCCTCCTGAATTGACCACACCGCAGAAGGACCTGCGCGCTTGGACTACGCGTGACAGTGCCGAACTTTATCAACTGGCAGCATGGGGTAGCGATAGTTACGCCGTGGATGATCGTGGTGATCTGATCGTGCAGCCGCACGGTCCTTCTGGCGCTAAATTTTCGTTACCAGAACTGGTCGAAGATCTTAGAAGCCGCGGAATCGAGCTGCCGATGCTCTTGCGCATTTCGGACATCCTGCAAAGACGTGTGCAGGATTTGGCCGGCTCGTTTTCTGGTGCAATTGACGAGTCTGGTTTCAAGGGGCGCTACCGCCCGGTGTTCCCGGTCAAGGTTAATCAGCAGCGTGATGTCGTTGAAGAGTTGGTCGACTTTGGCAGCAAGCATTCGCTCGGACTCGAAGCCGGTAGCAAGCCTGAATTGTTGATCGTGTTGGCCCACATGACCAACCCCGATGGGTTGATCATCTGCAATGGCTATAAAGACGTCAGTTATATCGAGACGGCCATGCTTGCGAAGAAGATGGGACTGCACACCATCATCGTGATCGATCGCTTTGAGGAGCTGGAGACGGTGATTGAGGTCAGCAAGCGATTCAAGCTGCGGCCTCATATCGGCGTGCGGGCAAAGTTAGCGAGTCGTGGTGCTGGTAAATGGCAAGAGTCTGGTGGTGACCGTTCGAAGTTCGGGCTAACGGCACAAGAGCTGATCGATGCCGTAGATCGCTTGCGCGCTGTCGGCATGCTCGATTGTCTCGAACTATTGCATTTCCACATCGGCAGTCAAATCACGGCCATTCGCGCGATTAAGGATGCCTTGAAAGAAGCCATGCGATTTTACACCGAGCTGCATCAGCTCGGTGCCGGGCTAAAGTTCTTGGATGTCGGTGGTGGGCTCGCGGTTGACTATGACGGCTCGCAGACGAACTTTCATAGCTCTGCGAACTACTCATTGCAGGAATACGCGAATGATGTGGTCTTTGCCGTGCTGCAGGCGTGCGACGAAAAAGGCATTGAGCATCCGGATATCGTCAGTGAATCCGGCCGCGCATTGACAGCTCATCATGCAATCTTGGTCTTTGATGTATTGGGCGTAGCCAGTCAATGCACCAAGGTGCCCGCAGACGCAGGTGAGCACAGCGATACGACGATCGTCAACATGTTGCAGATCCTCTCTGATCTGTCTCAAAAGAACTTCCTGGAGAGCTATCACGATGCATTGCAGCTGAAGGAGGAGGCCGCCAGCCTGTTCCGCCTTGGCTACCTTGATCTAAAGGGGCGGGCGATCTCGGAATCGCTGTTCTGGGCTATTTGTGATCGCTTGAAGCAGATCGTTGCGACCCTTGATCATGTGCCCGAAGAGTTGCAGGGACTCGAGCGCGCCCTGGCCGATACCTACTACTGCAACTTCTCAGTATTCCAGTCCGCGCCTGATCACTGGGCCGTCAAGCAACTCTTTCCAACGATGCCAATCCATCGTCTGAATGAGCGGCCGACACGACGTGCGGTGCTGGCGGACCTGACTTGTGACAGTGACGGCAAAGTGGACAAGTTTATCGACTTGCGCGACGTCAAGAATGTCCTTGAGGTACACAAGATTGCGCCTGGCAAGCCTTACTACATCGCGATGTTCTTGGTTGGAGCCTATCAGGAGATTCTTGGCGACTTGCACAACCTGTTCGGTGACACCAACGCGATTCATGTCGCGATGGATAACGATCATGGCTATCGAATTGAGCGAGTCATCGAAGGTGATTCGGTGGCTGAGGTGCTCAGCTATGTGCAATACGACAGGCAGGAGTTGACTCGGCGTATGCGGCGTAGGCTCGAAGACGCTGTGCGTGCGGGTAATGTAAATATGAAAGAGTCGGCGCTTATGATGCGTCGCTACGAAGAAGGGCTAGCAGCCTACACCTACCTAGTAGACGATGATGCGGAGGTTGATAGTGGCGACAGTCGCGCGTCAGCCTCACGGAGCAATGAGTCAGGAGGTAGTCACGCAGAGGCCTCAGGCCTGCCGCGGGCGGCGAATCCTGCAGTTGTGCCGTCAATGAATATTAGTCCGTAGCATTGATCTGAGGTTGGCTTGACGGATGTCGGTGCGCGGCGGCCGGCGTAAGACCGTGCTTGTCGAATGCTCGGCTTGTTTAGAACTGTCTGATTGTTGAATTTTAATTATGCATGCAGCTGTCTTCGTTGATTTCGAAAACCTCTTTCTGTCGTTAAAGGGCCGCGAGGAGCTGAGCGGCCTCCGCATTCGAGAATTGTCGTTGGGTATTCTTGAGCAACTCAAGCAACGCCTGCATTTAGATAAGGCGCCAATGGTTTTGGGGCGATCCTATGCAGCGTTTGATACCTATCCAGGAATGGAGGTTGCCCACGATCTGGCTCTGATGGGCTTCGATCCTCAGTATGTGTTGGTTGGTCATGCGGGTAAAAACTCGGCCGACATCCAGCTGGCATGTGATGTGTGCCGCGTGCTGTATCGACGACCCGACATCGACGCGATTGTGATTGTTTCTGGCGACCGCGACTTCATCCCGATCGCGCGTCAAGTTCTTGAGGAGAATCGTGAGCTGCGTGTGGTTGCGATCCCCGATAGCACCAGCGGGGACCTGCGGATGCGGGTTGGTGCGGACCGCTTCTGGAACGCTCTCGACTTGATACAAGTTGAAGAGGGGCACTCTAAATCACTGTCAGAAAAAGGCTTAGGGGTTTCTCCTGGCGAGCCGAGCGCTGCTTCGTCGGCCGACATGTCGGCCGAAGAGTCAGAGGAAGATCACTCGGCCTCGATTGTTGGTCACATTCCGGTGACCTGGCATGTCGACGAGCAGCCAGATGGTTCTGATGTTGGCGAGCGCCTTGACCAGTGTGTCGACCTTATTTTGCGTGCTCAGGTTCGCCACGGCAGTTCAGAAGTATGGCTGTCACCATTCCTTAAAGGGCCTATGAGCCATCACTTTAGCGGTCTCGTTCACCCCGAGCGCCGGGCGTTGATCAATGAGTTGCGCCACCGCGGAGTCATCCAGATCGAGGAACGTGAGAACCAATACGCGGATCATCCCTACTCCGTGATCGTTCTCGATCAAGCGCATCCGATGGTTACAGTTGCAGCCGCTCGCGCACAGAAGCAAGACGAGTCGCACTAGGTATCGGTGCAGTTGTCTAGCATTCTTGTTTGAGCGCTGCCACTCTAGTGCTCAGCCCAGCCGAGCGAATTGCTGCAGCGTTCTCTTAATTCAGTGACTGTTGCCGCCACATCGATCTTGCTAACGACCGTGTGAATCTAGGCTCTACGATAATCATGAAATTGCCCCTTATTGTTGTCTCGATCGCTACTGGTGCGTCGGCGACGGCTCAGTCCTTCCAGCAACTAGTCGACAGTCGCAATAGCGCGAATCCATACTCCTCTGTTCTTCAGATTGAAGCAGGAGCCATTGGAGCATTTTCACCTGGCAGTGACGCCACTGATGAGTTGCGCGGGCTTGAAGACACGATTAGCTGGGATGGTCATGTTTACTACCGCGATGAGGAGTTTGGCTCTCGTCGCAGCACAATCGAGGCTTATGGCGGTCGTGATGGCGTCTTCGCCAGCTTCCAAGATGGGCAATTGATCGGTGATGACACGGTGACGCGATTCGAGTTTCGGGCGCGTCCGTGGATGTTCTATCGCGACGGCTATTACGAAGGTGATGAGCTGCGTCAGAACGGCTTCTTTGAGGGCTCGGATTACGAGACATACGTTGGCTTTGGTCGTGCTGCACAGGACGGCCTTTATATCGAGCTGGGCCCTTACTACGGCGTCCACGAGTTTCGTAGCTCGCAACTGACCTTTCCGAATTATCGGCTGCCCGAAGACTATGCGACCTACGGCGCGCGGGTGTATCTTGAGCAGCGCGCGGTCCAGATGGATCGTCGTCGCGGTATGCCGCAGCAAGGTTTCGTTTTGACCGCGGTAGGTGAGCGCGAGTGGAACGACAGCACGGAGGCCTTTGGCACGGAAGATATCTTCGAGACCCGATTGCCGAACAACGCCTGGCGCGCCCGGATGCGTCTTGAGTGGTATATCCCGGCTTCTGATTCCGCCACCTGGGAAGTCTTTGCACGTGGTGGGATGCAGGCCGATAAGGACCGCATTCAAAACATCGAGGGTCAGCGGCCTCTAGGTAACCAATGGGGCGAAGGCCAACTACGGCTGAGGTTTCACTTGGGTCAGTCGATCACGGTAACCCCGTTCGCAAATGTGCAGTACTCGCGCACCCCGAAGCAAAATGGCTTTGGCTCGTCTAAAGACTTCTTTCTGGGTGGTGGTGCTGAGACCTATGTGCATCTCGGCGAGAGCCTGTCAGTTCATGCCTTCTACTCGTTTATCGACAACGAGAACCGTCCGTCAGTCAGCATCAACGAAGACTTGCGTGGTCAGCACATGGCCTATGTCGGCATGGTGCTGCGCTTAGGCGCAGCACGCCGCTAGCAGAACCCACCCGGCGCCTAGCGCGAAAGAATCGGGCGCCATTCTGAGAAAGCAGTCTCGGTCTGGTGTTCGCCGTCGTTCCAGGTTGTTCTGCGGCGAAATGGTGCTCGGACAGGGCCCGAGTCACGATAGTCGGACCAGTTCTCGCGGACGTGTGCGAGGGTCTCGTCTGGCAATCGCTCCCACGACTCGACGGTTCGGATTAGGTAGGACTCAATGTCGATGTGAACGCGCAGTCGGTCAAAATCAGAGTCAATTGCCTCGATGACCATCAGTTCTCGATCGCCAAAAATCCGTTGCCCGATTGGTCGGAACTGTAGGTTGCCCCGTTTGTTCTCCGCTAGCAGCATCAAGGGGTGCCTGATCATCTCATGGCGCAACAGCTTGGCTTCACGAGCTGATAGTGACTTGCGGACCTTGTCCATGAGTTCGGATGCTTTGGCACCGTCAAGCTCAGTGGTGATTGTTTGGCCGATGATCTGGCGAGCGCGGGTCAACTTGCCGGACTGATTCCAGGTGATGGTATCCGTCACGTCAGGAGACTTGTCTGCGACGATTGTGCCGCGTGCGCGGAAGCCAGTAAGGGTTCCAAAGCTTTCACCGCCACCCATGGCTGCGCGAGCGCGAGTTAGCCATGGTTCAGTTGATGCAATCGCGGCAGCTGTTGGGGCCGTTTTGCTCGTCGCTACGAATCCCCTAGGGTGTATGTCAAAAGCCACAATCCCAGTGGTGTTTTCTGGGCGTCCTGGACCGATGACAATCATCCAGGCAGGAGTCTTTTGGAAGTCAATCGCAGCCTTATTGGCGTCCCAGCTGCTGGAGTCGTTCATCGCGGAAAGCCTCGCAGCCAGCGCGTCTGGAGCTGCCATTCGCGTTTTTAAGTTGGCTGCGATCCGTAGCCCGTCGCTGTCGGACATGCCTGGAAGTTGTGCTTCCAGTTGCGCTCGTCGAATCGCCAGCTGCAATTCGGAGTCGGATGGAGGTGCATCTACTAGTGATTTACGGGCTTGGTTGAGCACGCGCCAAAGTATCGCTGCCTGGTCGTGCTCGACGACCGCCGACATGACTAGGGCCACGGCATCCGGGGTGCGTTCAAGGTCCGTTTGCCACATGATTTGTGGTAGGCCAGCATCGTCTTGCAACCGCTCTAAGCGGCCGCCCCGGCCACCGAGGGTTAGGCATGAGTGCATGGCCAACCATTCCGCTGCATTGGGCGTGGTCTCGTTCGGCAATTGCATGACAATCGCGACCTTAACTTTATCGGGCTGACCATCTTCGTTGGCCCAATAGAGTCCTGATTGGAACTCTTGGTCCAAGACGTTGTCAGGACCAGTCACTGCAGCCGGCGGTGCCCAGGCAGCAATGGAAGTCGCGGCAGGCTCCAGGATCGCTGCTTGAATATCTGGAAGATGCTGTGGTGACGAGATCGCCAGGAGGCATCGCTCGGGCCTGTAGAGCCGATTTTGAAAGAGGCTTACCTTGCTTGGGTCCAGGTCGAGCATCGAATTGATGTAATGGCCTGAGCTTGGCTCTGCCCTTAGCAGCAAGTTGGCGACGGTCGAGATTGGCTGTGCTTGGAGTTTGGAGCTAAGGGACGCGACCAATTCGTCGCGCATGCGATCGATTTGGCTACGCGATTGGGTGATGGACTCCAGAGATTCGCGAAGCGCGATGATGGCCTTAGGCATCAGATACGGTTCGATGCGAATGTCGAACCAGGTCGTCATCAGGCCAATGTTCGCTTTGATATGGCCGCCGAGGGCTTCGATGCGATGTCTTAGACTCGCTCGGCCATCAGATGGGTCCGATGACTCCATGAGCACGTTTGCTGCGAGCTCGGCTAGTCCAGGAGCAACAAATAGTGAGCCTGCCAATACGGCTAGCTGCACCTGTGCCTCGGCACCACGGGGGGTGACTTCTAGGTATGTCACAATGCCATTCGGGAGCGGCAGCAATTGGTTTGCTGTCTTCCGGGCTGGTGCCACCGGGGTTGGCGCGACAATGACTTGATTGGTGACCGATGGCGCTGCAGGCGCAGGAGGTTGGCTGCCACAGGCGGCCAATATCACAGCAGGAAGCACTGCTACCAGAGGGCGGCGGTTCCGTCTCTCGAGCGGATCGATTGGCTGACGCATTTATTTGGCCTCTACGATTGCAGGTTGCGATGCGAACACGGCTTCCAGGGTCTGGTGGATTTCAGATCCTTTCCTGTAGTTCGGAGCATGCGGGTTGATGTTGGCCGAAGGCCAGGTGAGCGAACGCTCTGCTAGCATCGTCGCGATTTCGCGTGGATTGTCTGACAAGTTGTTCCAGTCACGCAAGAAGCTCAGGTGGTAATCGTAGAACTGGTAGTCACGGAATGGTGTCGCAGTGCTTGCTTGGCAGGCTGCGAGAACTTCATCGAGGACTCCGGGTGTGTCTGATGCATCGCGGATGTCGAGCATCAACAAACTCTGGCCGTCGGTGGCTTGCGGCCAAGGCACGTAGCAAGTGACGGAGAGGTCGGGGCGTTTTTGGCGCAAGGCAAGGTAAGCGGGGTTCTTCTCACTGTTCAGCCACCGGCGAACCAGTTCGAGAACTTGCCTGTCGGTGTTTGCGGGAAGCATCCAGGCAATGACGCCACCGCCACCTGGAACGCCAGTTACAATCGAGCGGCGTTCGCTGCTTAGAGGTTGCGGCGTTGCCCTTTGCTGTGAGCTGTCGCTAGCCAGCTTGGTCGTTGCGAAAACGCGTTTCAGGGTGCTTCGCATACCGGCGAGTTCAAATGAACCGAAGATTACGTGAACTGTCCGTTTCGGCTGTTGGCTGGACCGCCACGCATTCATCGCCTGATCACGCGTTGGGGCCAGCATCTCTGGAACCTGTATTTGGGCGATAATCGGCGAAGTGGGCATCACGAGCGCCAGCAATTCGGCATAAAGGCGCCGGCGAGGATTTGCCGTGTTCGTTTGTTGTCGATCGAGCGCGGTCTTTAGCCAAGCACTTCTAAGACCCCGTAGAGCTTGTTCTTCACGTCGCTCAAGAATTAGTTTGGCAACCGATTCCATCGCTGGCTCGATGGTCGTGAGCGCGAATATTGCCATTGAGTTTCGAACCAGCACTTCTGGTTGAAAGGCTGGGGCGGCCGCTAAGGCGCGTCCAAAGAGGCGCTGGTCACCAAGTTTCGCGGCGACTTGGTCGAGGCGGGCGATTTCGGCGGCAAGCTTAGCGTCACCGGGCTTGGCAACTTGTTTCTGCCATGCTTGGTCAAGCTTGGTCAATGCCTCGCGCTCAGCTTGCGGATTCAGGCTGCCGCTAGTCCAGGTCCCACCCAAGGATGCCTGCGCGGCGGCGAGGCTCAGGCCGGGTAGCCCTCTCGGGTCATCGCGGCCGTCGGCCCACGAGGCGATCGCCCAGTGAATATGGGTTAAATTAGGGTCCTTGATCAGAATGAAGCGGCTGCCGTCTGGAGTCGTCAACTGCCAGATCTTGCGGTTGGGCAGCTGGGCCTCTTGCTCCACAGCCTCGGGCGCTTTTGTCGCTGGGATCTCCGGAGACTGTTGCACCGACCATTTTGCTGGCTCGGCCGCCACTAGGAGGCTGGCGCAACATAAGACTGCTAGGCCGCGCTGAAGACTTCTTGCCCAGACAAAGATGCTAGCCCGGATGGGGCTAGGCACCCCGGGCGTCTTCACCAGTTGCGATTTCGTCTGTCGGGTTCCGTAAGCCTGAACGTGGGCTACAGATGCCACGCTTGCTGGCTGCGACGAAATCGACGATTTCCTGGCATATGGGGTCACGATGCAATGCGCTTCCGCGCACGAACTCAAGTCGTTGGTGCAATGTACCGGCACGCCAAAACAGTAATCGGAAGACGCGCTTAACGAGAGCCTTCTGTTCGGCCGTGTAGCCGTTTCGGTGAAGACCAACTTTATTTACTGCTACGAGCTTGGCCCGGTCCCCCTGGATCATGGCAAAGGGAGGGGCATCGTGGGACACCATGGCGCCTGCACCGACCATGGCCAGTTTACCCACCCGGGCAAATTGGTGGATGCCGACCATAGCCCCGAGAATGGCGCGATCGCCGATTTCGGTATGACCGGCTGCCATGGCGCCATTGGTGAAGACGACATTGCTGCCAACGGTCGCATCGTGGCCTATGTGGGCGCCGACCAGCAGCATGTTATTGTCGCCCAGAGCAGTAGTTCCGCCACCAAAGGGGGTTCCGCCGTGGATCGTAACATGCTCTCTGATCCGGTTATTTTTCCCGATCCGGAGGCGGGCAGGTTCGCCGGTGGATTTGAGCTTTTTGTCCTGAGGGGTGGTCCCTATGGAGCAGAACGGGAAAAGCTCACATTCCTCGCCAATCCATGTGTCGCCGTCAATTACGACGTGTGCAACCAGTCGAGTCCGGTCCCCAAGTCGGACATGTTTGCCCACGACGCAATATGGGCCTACCTCGACGTCTTCGCCGAGTTGGGCGCCTGCGGCGACGATCGCGGTTGGGTGAATGCCCGTCGACAAGGTGGGAGATCTTAGGTGGCGGCCAGTAACAAGGCCGATGGGAACCCCAATGTCTACCCTACGATCGGGATGCACGCTAGCCTTGGCTGCCTCAGTCGTCGGTGATGACGCATCGTTTATGTGTCGATTTGTCCTTGCCGTCGGTGGTTCCTGTTTGTCGCCGGATTTGTGCGAATCCTTGCCTGGTATGCCAACCGAAATCTCGTTGTTGCTTTTCCGCTTGTCCGTTGAGCATTCTCTGAAAACTGCCCGCAACGCGGAGGTTCGCTCGTGACCATGGTCCGAGGAGAGTGCGTCGCCCCAGGTATTTCCGTTGGGCAGGTCTATTTACGTGGCTTTGAGAGCGACAGTGCAGGGCCTCGCATCGCTGCAGATGAGATTGAGACCGAGTTGAACCGGCTCCATCAATCTTTTGAGCGCAGCCGTGCGCAAACCCAGGAGATTAAGCAGAAGCAGTCTGAGGCTCTCGGGGAGACTGAGTTACGAATCTTTGATGCCCATCTTGCCTATCTCGGCGATGCGATGTTTGTCACAGAGATCGAGAGCCAGGTCATTCAGGAGCGACTCTCATCGCGCGAGGCGGTGCAGCTAGTTTTCGCAAAATACGACCGCATCTTCACGTTGGTCGAAAGTGATCTGTTGCGTCGTCGTGCTAGTGACTTGCGCGATGTTGCGACGCGTCTACTGCGTAATCTCGAGGCCGATGCTGTGCGCGGCTCTGATGTCCCCAGTGGCCCTTATATTCTCGCTGCGCGCAAGTTGACGACTGCGGATATGTTCAACCTCGACAACGAGCGGGTCGAGGGCATCGTTGCTGAGGAAGGCGGCATGAGTTCGCACGCAGCAATTCTCGCGCGCGGGATGGGGATTCCAACACTCACCGGCATTCGCGACCTGTCCAAATTGTTGCGCGATGGCGACCTTGTCGTTTTGGACGCGACCAACGGGGAGTTGATGACGACGCCGAGCGACACGCTGCTAGCGGAATCGACTATTAGTTCCCAGCGTTGGCGTGATAGTCAAGCCGAGGCGTTGCAGCCTCGCGAACATACGACCCACCAGACACGGGACGGGACCAGCATCCGCATCCTCGGTTCATGCGGAAGCTCAGGTGAAGCCGAACTCGTGCGGACATTCGGAATGGAGGGTGTCGGTGTCTATCGGACCGAGCTGATGTTCTTGGCCGATGATCGTGAACCCACCGAAGATCAGTTGGTTGCTAGCTACCGTGAGGTAATCGCGGCGCAGCAGGGCCAGCCCGTTTCCTTTCGTTTGTTAGATGTTGCAGCGGCCACAATGCAGGTCGAGGCACCGCAACCGGAACGCAACCCATCGATGGGGCGGCGCGGCGTACGTGGCTTACTTGCGACCCAAGTGCTCTTGCGGAAGCAGCTACGCGCCATTTTGAGGGCTTCTGCAGATGCTAAGGATACGGCCCTATTGGTGCCGTTCGTCACCACGATTTCCGATATGCAGCGGGTCAAGTCAGCCGTTGTCGAAGAGCGAGTTGGGCTAAGAAAGGCCAATGTTCCGTGCGCCGCTGATCTTGCCATTGCGCCAATCATCGAGGTGCCTGCGGCGGCGATGTCGCTCAGTGCACTGCTCAACGTCAGTGATTTCGCTGTCGTTGCAGTTGACGATTTGCAGGCGCACTTACTTGCTGCTGATCGAGATAACGTCGGGGTTCGCGAATACTACGAAATGGTCCACCCTGCAGTCATTGAGATCCTCGCACGCATGTGCAAGGACGCCAATTTCCGTAAGAAGCCGCTCGTGTTGTTCGGGGAGAGTGCTGCCGACCCTGTCCGTGTGCCATTCTACGTCGGGGTAGGTTACCGTCATTTCTCGGTCGCCCCAGTTCGCTTGCGCGGCATGTTGAAGGTGCTGTCTCGCTACTCTGCAGATGAATGCCGAAAAATTGCAGCACGAATGCTCGAAGCCCCGCGCACGCTCGACGTGCAGAAAGTTCTGGTCAATATCGACGTCGACTAGCCACACCATACATGCTGCCCGAATGGTGTGAGCGCGGTGTCGCTTTGCCTACGTCAGTTGGCGGCGGGTAATGACTTCGTAGAACGGGCCATTTGGCGTGAGTGTGCTTTGGTAGAGCGTGAGCGAAGTCGCCTGGAACGGTTTGGGATTAAGATCTGCGCTGAGTTCCTTCATTTGATCGATCAACGCTAGCAGTCCGAATTGTCCTTGGACTCGTCCTAGGGTGATGTGTGGCGTGAAGCCGCGCTTTTCTCGCTCGATGCCATAGGGCTCAGCGATCTCTGTCATTTCTCGCTGCAGTTCTGTGACAAATTCGGTGTCGCCTCCTAGGCCAGCCCAAACGACCCGGGGTAAGCCCCTTGGTGGAAATGCACCAAAGCCTGATAGAAACAGCGAGATTGGCCGCAATTCGATGTCCTCAACAAGGTCCGCGATGGCCTGTGCATGATTCGGCGTCAGATCTTTACCGAACATCAAGGTCATGTGGATCTGATTGTGTGGTACCCAGCGGATGTCATATCGCTCCCGCAATGGGGCTGACACCTTGGTCAGGTGGTTGATCACGGGAGTGGGAATGTCGAGGGCTACGAAGCGACGCACACCCGGATGGTAGTAAGGAATTGGCCGCAACGTGATAGAAGAGTCGCATGGCGACCATTCCGTGCTTTCAAGTTGATGCATTTACCGACCGCTTATTCAGCGGTAACCCTGCTGCTGTGTGCCTGCTAGACGCGAGTAGACCGGCAAAATGGATGCAGAGTGTCGCGACAGAAAACAACTTGTCGGAGACCGCATTTATTGTGCCGCTAAAGACTGGGTTCCGGCTCCGGTGGTTCACACCGGAGGTCGAGGTCGATTTGTGCGGCCATGCAACGCTAGCCAGCGCACATGTTTTATGGAGTGAGGGCCTTGTGCCCAGGGATATGCATCTGGCCTTCAAGACAAAAAGTGGCCTGCTAACTGCTGTCTGCCGCGAGCAAGGCATTGAGCTAAATTTTCCGAGCAGTCCCGCGAAGAAGGGAGGGGCTGCCGCCGCTCTCAAGAAGGCGCTGGGCGTAAAACTCTTGAATGTAGTGAAAGCTGCGGACGATCTGCTCGTAGAGGTCGCATCGGAATCCGTTGTTCGCAAACTACAGCCCGACCTCTCACTGCTGAAAAAGATCAAGGCGCGTGGCGTCATCGTTACCGCTAAGGCAGGCAAGAAGTATGACTTCGTCAGTCGGTTCTTTGCCCCGGCAGTCGGTGTCGACGAAGATCCTGTGACCGGTTCGGCTCATTGCGCGTTGGCACCCTACTGGGCTGAAAAACTCGGCCGCACAACAATGCGCGGATTCCAAGCCTCGGCGAGAGGTGGCTCAGTTGAGGTTGAGGTGGCGGATGACCGTGTTTTGCTGCGAGGATCGGCGGTGACATTTATGCGAGGTCAGTTGGTCGTTTGACCGGTCGCCGCGTCACGGGGAGCAGTGCACGACGCTAGCTGTGCCAGCTAGCGGTCAGGTCACACCACATTGCCAGTCCCTGAAACGGTGCCAGATTTGCATAGCGTCTCTCGATCACCTTGTCTGTTGGAGGCTTTTTGCAGCCGTCCATTTTGGCAATTGTTGACCGACACCAGCTATCAATCGCGAGACGATCATAATGCCCACAGAGTCGCATCGCCTGTCCGGCTGCGTACGGGCCAAAGCCGCGCAGGGCGCAAAGTCGCTGCCAAATATCGTCAGATGATTGTGGGGATAAGAACGTCTCGTCGGTCAGTTCTCCGCTGGCGAAGCTTGCCGCCAGTTCCATTGCCGCGGTTGCGCGATAGCCGCAGCGCACGACGTCTCGGTAGAAAGGCTCGTCGCGGAGGCATTGTTTGGCTGTCGGGAACGCCTGTGAACCGCTTGGCGATTTCGAACCTAAAGCTGTCACTAGGTTGCGCGTCATTTGCTCCGTTGATGTCCAACTAGTGTTGGTTGTGAACAGGAGCTTCATTAAGTCTTCGAAGACCGTCGCTGATCGCAGTAGGCGACCGCCGCCGCGTGATGCTATCCAGCTACGTTTTGGGTCATTCTTGCAGGCTGTATAGAAAGTCGACAGGTCATCATTGAGCCGCAGCATGTGCTGCAATTGCTGACGACCTGCAGCTACCTCCGAGCGTTGGAGGGATGTTTTTGTCGCAAGTGCGATTCGAAGTTTTGTGGGTTGCGGTTGAGTGATGGTTGCGTCAACGACCTTTTTTCCCAGCCGTAGCACGGTTTGCCATCGAACCTTATCTATGTCGAATCGGTGCGGCGCGAGAGCAATCCAGCCGTGACCCATCAAGCATAGCTTCAGCTCAAACGGCAGCGTTACGTTGATGGTCGTTGTTTGCAGCGGTTTTGGCGGCCGTCGACCGCCCTGTCGATTGTTGGCTACTGTCATGGCGCGATGCGGCACTCCGTTAGATGGTTTCGGGAGCGATTGCGGGTGACGATTTTTTGAGGTTGGGATTTAGGTCGTAGTCCTAAGCAATTGCCTGCCCGGGTTAGCTGGTTTTGCAAATAGCGATGAGATGATGATCAGGTCTTGCTGCTGGCCGATCACTCAGTGTATCCCGCGCGCTGCGCGGCGTAGCTTTTCTAGTAGGGGCGGCTTGCGTCGGCCGAAGAACGTTCGCTGAAACTCGTTTTTGTTTGCGGCGATGCGAGAAAACATATCGCGTGCGTCTCGTAAAATTTGGCCGTGATCAAAGGCAAGCGTCGGAGGTCTTCGAGCGGTAAACCAGCGGCAGTCGATGGCGTCGTCCCCGGCGATTCCAGTCACCTGGTTTGGCTCAACCATCGCCAGAAATGCGACGCCAACAGTGTGGCCACGAGGGTCGCGGTGTGGAGTGCCGTAGGCACCTAGTTGCACCATGGGCCCAAGCTCGATGTGCGTTTCTTCCATCATCTCGCGGCGCGCGGCTACCATCAGGTCTTCATGCTGGTCGACAAAGCCACCTGGCAATGCCCATTGACCCGAACATGGTTCATTGCCCCTTTCTATTAACAGGACGCGTAGCTCACCGCGTTCTCCAGCTGTGGCTAGGACCGTGTCAACTGTGACGGCGGGGCGAGGGTATTCGTAAGTGAACGGCACGTAGAGCAGTGTGCGTTTCACTCGCGTAATCGCAATCATTCTGGCTCGAATTGCGTGCTGCTGATTCGTTCGTTGGCATTGGTCTTATTGCCGAGAGGCGACGAGGCATTTGGCTTGACGACTGCTTCGATAGCCTCTGACTTGAAGCCAATATTGCTGGGTCTGTGGGGCTATAAGCAGTTTACGAAATTAATGTTGGCGTCGACTTATTGGATGACCCAGATACAGCCGTGAGCTTTGGACTACTATGGTGACGGTTCCACTTTGCCTGTGATCTCATTCATTATTCCAGCTCATGACGAAGAGGCGTCGATCGTTGCGACGGTCGAAGCGATTATAGCGTCAGCTAGCGGTCACGACTTTGAAGTGATCGTTGTGGGCGATGCTTGCACGGATCAGACGGTTGCATTAGCTGAGGCTGCTGGTGCGAAGGTCGTGACCGTTGCCCTGAGGCAGATTGCAGGTGCGCGAAATGCTGGGGCGGCGGCAGCTCGTGGTGACTTGTTTGTGTTTGTTGATGCTGACACCCGCATCACTCAGGCCGTCGTAGCCGATGTGTTGGAAGCGGTAGCGAACGGTGCGGTTGGCGGTGGAGCCATGGTTCGATTTGATCGCCCAATGCCTGTTTGGGCGCGTTTCGTCGTGCCTGTGATAACCCGTGCTTATCTAGCGATGAAGCTGGCAGCCGGGTGTTTTGTCTTTGCGACTCGTGATGCGTTTGACGGCGTGGGGGGATTCGACCTCAAATTATTTGCTGGCGAAGAGCTTGAGTTTAGTCAGTCTGTAAAACGCTATGCAAAGTCTGCGAGTCGTTCGCATGAGCAGAAGGCATGCTTCGTCATTGTGCGGTCGTATGTAGAAACTTCGGCGCGAAAGTTGCGCACACATTCAGGGTTTCGCATGCTTAGTCAGTTGCTGCGCATCGTTTTTCTTGGGCGCCGAGGTCTGAGTGGTCGAAAGCACTTGTCTTTTTGGTATGGCCCTCGAGTACAAGACCCACTCTCACGCAATGATGGTGGTGCCCCCTCGGATAGTGGTCCCAGTTCGCGCTAGAATTAGATCGAGAACTCTTTGACAGCATCATCAAGCCATGCCTTCGCTCTCAATCCTTGGTCTGGTGGCTTTCGTCTTGCCTGCTGCCTCATTCCAGAACCCTGCAGCACAGGGGGCGCCGAAAGATCATTGGGCATACCAAAAGCCAGTGCGGGCAGCGTTGCCGATAGCGAGTCATGGAGATTTGCAATCAACAATTGATGTGTTGATCGCGGCGAAGTGGCCGTCGGTGGGGTTGCGAGGCAATCAGCCGGCAGCACGCGCGGCACTAGCAAGGCGTGTTTATCTTGACGTTATCGGCTTACCACCGACTCTTGCGGAGCTCGATGACTTCCTGTCGGACTCGAAAGAGGATGCATACGAGCGCTTAGTTGATCGGCTATTGCACTCGGAGCATTACGGCGAACGTTGGGCCGTGCCGTGGTTGGATCTGGCTCGGTATGGCGATACCCATGGCTACAACTTTGACGGTAGGCGCAGCATTTGGCTCTATCGAGACTGGGTGATTAAGGCGTTCAACCGCGACTTGCCGTTTGATCGATTTACGATTGAGCAGTTGGCAGGTGACCTGTTGCCGGATGCCAATGAAAGTACGCGTATCGCCACTGGCTTCCATCGCAACACGATGTTGAACAACGAGGGCGGTGCTGATCCGGCTGAAGCACGTTGGGAACGCCTGGTTGATCGAGCGAGCACGACTGGCACTGCTTGGCTGGGCAGCACGATGCACTGCGCCCAGTGCCATGACCACAAGTACGACCCGGTATCGCAGCGAGAGTTTTATGGGCTGGTCGCATTCTTTGAGACTCAGGACGAGGTCAATCTGAAGCGCGCTGATGGCAGCCAGACGATGATCTTGCGCGAACGCAATGGTGCCCTGCCAACAACAAAGCTGCGTCTGCGAGGGGCATTTGATAGCCCGGCTGAAGACGTTTCAGCGCACTTGCCGGCAGCATTTTCGCCAGCGCTTGAAAGCATCAACGGTGATGCCCCAGTAGATCGTTTGGCTCTGGCCAAGTGGTTGGTCTCATCCGAGAACCCATTGACTGCACGGGTCGCAGCCAATCGTATCTGGATGGAATTGCTCGGTCAGTCGTTGGTAGATACTCCGGAAGACTATGGCTTGCAGGCACCGCCACCGTTGCATCTAGATTTACTCGACTGGTTAGCAACGGAGTTGGTTCGAGTCGGCTGGAGCCAGAAGCAGTTAGTCAAAACGATCGTCTTATCCAAGGTCTATCGAGCAAACACGGCCGCGACTGCTGATCAGCTCGAACGCGATCCCAACAATCGCTACTACTCCCGAGGAACTCGTTTCCGACTGGACGCTGAGCGAGTTCGTGATGCGTGGCTCGTCGCCTCGGGTTTGTTGTCACGGAAGATTGGTGGTCCCAGCGTTTATCCGTTGCAGGCGGACACTAGCGGTGTGGTTCCGATGAACAAGGTCAACATGAGGTGGCCAACGAGTAAGGGCGAAGATCGCTATCGCCGTGGTTTGTATACATACTGGCGCCGGACAGCGCCGTTTGTTGCATTTAAGGCGTTCGATGCTCCGTCTCGCGAGGTCTGTCAAGTGCGCCGAGAGCGTAGCAATACTCCGATGCAGGCATTGGTCGGACTTAATGATCCGACGGCGTTGGCGGCGGCCGAGGCGTTGGCGCAAAGGATGATCGCATGGCAAGGTGATGATCGGCAGAAGCTCACTCGGGGTTTCGAAGCATGCACTTCTCGCAAGCCCAATGCCTTAGAGCTCAAGTCGCTATATGCTGCATTGCAAGCGGAACCGGTAAAGCACGCTTGGCAACGGATCGCGATTGTCATGCTTAACCTCGATGAAACGCTGTGCCGCGGATGAGTAATTTTCAGCCTAGACGTCGAGATGTAATCGCTGCTGCCGGAGCGGCATTCGGATCTCGCCTACTGTCCGCGAGCGCACTTGATCCAGCCGCAACTACTTCGCTCGGGCCGCACCACGCGCCACGTGCGAAGCGCATTGTCCAGCTCTTCATGGCAGGTGCCCCATCGTCCTTGGACTTGTTTGATGACAAGCAAGGGCTCCGTAAATACGACGGCAAACCAGTTCCCGCTGAGTTGCTTCAGGGCCAGCGATTCGCTTTTTTGAAAGGCGTTCCGAAGCTGCTCGCATCGCCCTATTCGTTTCGGAATTATGGTGAGTCAGGAGCAGAAATCAGTGAGTTGTTGCCGCACACGGCAGCCATTGCGGACCGTCTAGCATTCGTCAAGTCGGTTTACACCAACCCGTTCAATCACGGGCCTGCGCAAGTGTTTGCGAATACTGGTCATCATCTGGTTGGTCGGCCGAGTTTGGGGAGTTGGCTGCTGTATGGCCTGGGGGCCGATACCAGCAATCTTCCTGGCTACTGCGTATTGGTTTCTGGCAAGATCGATCCAGGCGCTGGTTCGGCATGTTGGGCGAATGGATTTTTGCCATCGACGATGCAGGGCGTTGAGCTGAGGACGCGCGGCGATCTAGTCCCGTGTGTGAGTGATCCAAAATCCATGGATCGTATGGCTCGGAAGCGCGGCATTGACCTCATCGCAGCTTTAAATGGGCAACGTCATACTCAGTTAGGTGACCCTGAAATCGCTGCGCGTACGGCGGCATATAAGTTGGCGTATCGGATGCAGGACAGTGTGCCGGAACTTGCAGATCTGGAGGGTGAGCCAGCCTACGTACATCGCATGTATGGCAGTCAGCCCGGCAAACGATCGTTTGCGAACAACTGTCTGCTTGCGCGCCGTTTGCTTGAGCGCGGGGCCCGTCATGTGCAGGTGATTCATCGTGGTTGGGACCATCACGGCTCAAATAAGAGTGACGACTTGATGCATGGGTTGCCCAACATGTGCCAGCAGACGGACCAGGCAGCTGCGGCACTAGTGCTGGATTTGGCACAGCGCGGCATGCTCGATGACACTCTTGTAGTTTGGGGTGGAGAGTTCGGACGTACGCCGATGCGGGAGGTGCGCAGCACGGCGGTTCTTGGTCGTGATCACAATCCGCGTGCCTTTACGATGTGGTTTGCTGGTGGTGGGATTGATCCTGGTCAGACAATCGGCAAGACCGACGATTTGGGTTATGCGGTGGCCGAAGATCCTGTCCATCTACATGACGTGCATGCAACCGTTTTGCATCTCATGGGGATCGATCACGAACGTCTGACCCACCGCTTTCAAGGTCGTAATTATCGTCTGACTGATGTGCACGGAAAGGTCGTGCGTAAGTTGCTGGCCTAGAACCGAGCGCAGTTCTCTGGCCAGGCCTCTGGCGCCATTTTCTAGGTCGCAGTAGCAGTAGGATGATGAAGCGACTTTGACTTGCTGCGGTCGGCAGGTGAAGCTCGCAGTGTGGCCATTCATCTGCATGTTGTAGAGGTAGCATTTGCCCGGAGTATGTGCGTCATGCGCATTCCGTTCCGGTTTGGCGCGGTCACTGTAGATCAGGCGGAGCAGTTGACCTGTCGGGTCACTGTGCGCGACATTCATGGCAAAGAGGCAGTTGGCTGGTCTGCCGACTTATTGGTGCCGCGTTGGTTCCGTAAAGATACAGATGCGACGCCGCAAGAAGACGCGAGTGAGCTATTTGATTCAGCTGTGTCGGCAGCAAGGTGCTTTGTAGCGTGCGCTCCGTCATCGGTGTTTCGTTTATGGCAGCAGGTGCTGGCAGACCGAGTGGAGTCGCAACCCCAAGATCAACCTGATTTGCTGGTGCGGGGTTATGGCGTCGCAGTTGTTGAGCGTGCACTGCTGGACGCATCTTGCCTGTTAGCCGGTATGTCGTTTGCGGTAGCGTTGCATGCGGATGTATTTGGATTCCGGCCGGGTGAAGTGCATGGCGAGCTTGCTGATTGGCGCTGGCAGGATGCCTTGCCGGAACCAAACAAATCTGTAGTGGTTCGTCATACGGTCGGGATGCTCGACGTGTTGCGTAGCAAAGACCTGGCGCCAGAACAGCGGCTGTTTGATGGATTGCCGGAGACTCTGGAGCAAGATATTGCCGCGTATGGGGTCTCTTGGTTCAAGGTGAAGATCGGTGCCGGCGTTGATGCAGATCAATTACGTTTGCTGGATCTCGCGGCCTTTTTTGCGGAGGCCAACATTTCTCCAAAGCTCACGCTCGATGGCAATGAACAATACGATTGCATTGCGGAACTAGCAGACCTGTTGGAGGCAGTCGCTAGCCATCCATTAGGAAGAGAGTTGCTGTCTTGCATTGATTGTATTGAGCAGCCCTTGGGGCGTGCGAACACCTTTGACAGTGGGCGCCATCGCGGTATTGGGCGAGTTACGAAGTTTGCCCCTTTGATGATTGATGAAGCCGATGCGACCCCGCTCTCCTTCCAGCGCGCACTCGGGATTGGCTATCGCGGTGTCTCTGTAAAGAACTGCAAGGGTGTGTTTAGGGCGCTCTGTAATTTTGGCATCAGTAAGCGCGGTGCCGGTCGATTCCAGTCGGGTGAAGACTTGAGCAACATTGGCGTGCTGTCGTTGCAACAAGACTTGGTTACTGGTGCCGTATTGGGGCTGCCGCACGTTGAGAGGAATGGCCACCATTACTTTCGCGGCTTAGATCATTTACCAGATCAGCTTGCGAAGGATGCATTGGCTGCACATCCCGATATTTATCGTTTGCTTCCAAGTGGCGTCGTTGCGCCTCAAATCGTTGATGGTCGCATTGGCGTCGCTTCTGCGGTGGCTGCTGTTGGCTATGGGCATTCAGGCAAGGATTACGCGCAATCCTTGCAAGTCATCGCTACCAGCTAGAAAGTTTGTCTGTGCGTATCCAAGCCCCTGGTCACTTTCGCTCTGCGGCCGATTTTGCCGTGCATCTTCGTGCGATTGATGCTGGTTGGCAGATGGATGAGGATGTGCCCGCAAATGGTGCCTTGGCGGATGCCATTGAAGTGCACGGTCGAATTCTCGGGAATCGTTTTGCGTGCCATCCAATGGAGGGATGGGACGGCACTCTCGACGGTGGCGCGACGGACTTGACGCTGCGGCGTTGGACCAATTTTGGCCGTTCTGGCGCTGCACTTGTGTGGGGCGGGGAAGCCTTCGCTGTTCAGCGTGATGGTCGCGCCAACGATAGGCAGCTTTACCTGGGGTCGAATGTGGACGCCGGCGAGACCATGTCTCGCTTACTGTCTGCTTTGCGGGTGGGGTCTGCTGAGGCTGGTCTGAAACCTGGAGACCAGTTCGTTGGCTTGCAGTTGACGCACTCTGGCCGCTTTTCGCGGCCAGACAAGCAGCCGGCGCCATTGGTCGCGCATCGGCACCCGCAGCTTGCCATCAAGTACCCGTATACCGCTGATGCTCATTTGCTTTCCGACTTAGAGCTAGAAGGTATTGGTGATCACTACATCAAGGCAGCTAAGCATGCCCAGGATGCCGGGTTTGATTTCGTCGATGTCAAAGCTTGCCACGGCTATTTGCTGCATGAGTTGCTAGGCGCGCGCGGTCGCGTCGGTTCATACGGGGGCGATTTCGCTGGTCGCACCCGGTTATTCGAACGCATTGTGAAGGGCATCCGTAGCGAGTGTCCAGGCTTACACATTGGTGTGCGGTTATCGCTCGCAGATTCCGTCCCGTATGAGAAGGATAGCGATACTGGACTTGGTCGCGGCATGCATTGCGAGTTGCCCTATCTGCACGGATTTGGTGCCGATGAGAATGAGCCGACTAGATTTGATTTGTCTGAGCCGCTGCGTTTGTTGAAGCGGTTTGAGGAACTCGGTATCGAGCTAGTCAATGTGACTTTAGGGTCGCCCTACTACAATCCTCATATTCAGCGGCCAGCAGCCTATCCGCCGAGTGATGGCTACCAGTCGCCAGCGGATCCATTGCACTATGTGAAGGCCCATCTCGATGCAGTGCGTGCGGCCAAGCAGTCTTCGCCTAATCTTAAGTTCGTTGGCACTGCATATACATATCTGCAGGAGTGGTTGCCGAATGTCGGCCAGCACGAGGTTCGCAATGGGCACGTCGACTTTGTTGGCATTGGGCGCATGTTGCTGAGCTACCCCGAACTGCCCCGTGATGTGATCGCGGGCCATCGAGTTGAGCGTAAGCGCATTTGTCGTACATTCAGTGATTGCACGACTGGGCCGCGTAACGGCATGGTTAGCGGCTGTTTTCCGCTGGATCCATTCTATAAGGCGATGCCTGAAGCAAAGCAGATCAAGGCGTTGCGCACGGGTAAAAGCTAGCGCGATGGTGGGCTGCGAGTCGTTTTTCGGCAGGCTATCATTCTGTAGTCATGGGCTAGCGTGGCAGTCTTGTCGCAAGTAAGCGCTGCTGGGGCGCGTTCAGATATTGCGTGGAAGGGCTACAGGACGGCATGATTAGAATCTGCTGTTTACCGGGTCGCTATTGGTTGTGATCGGCGAGACGAACAGTTCCAAGTATTGCCATACGGAGCAAAGTGAGCGATTCAACTAGCGACATGCCGAGTGGCGAACTAGATCAGGTCAGGCAAGGATTGCGTATGGCGACGCCGCCTGATCCTCAGCGGCTTGCTGCTGAAAAAGATCTGCTAAGAGAGCTTGAGCATGCGCCTGCAGCAAAGCGCTGGCGTGGCTACATGAAGTTCATTGGTCCCGGGTATATGCAGAGCGCGATGACGCTCGGTAGCGGCACCGCTGCGAGCAGTTTGTTCGCCGGCGCGGTGTTCGGTTACGATTTGCTGTGGGTCGCGCCGGTTGGGATGCTGCTAGGCATCCTAGCGATGGGTGCGGTGTCCCACCAGACGCTGTCGACCGGCGAGCGTGTGCTGCCGGCAATGGCCAAGCACGCCCACCCAGTGGTTGCGTGGGGCTTCGCGCTCGCAGCGATGATCGCGTCGATCGTCTGGCATTTCCCACAGTATAACCTCGCGGCGGCGTCTTTAGTCGACGCGGCTAGCACGATCGGTCTCGATGGCGTCCCGAAGATGGCTGCGAGCACGTTCGTGCTTATTTGGGCCGTCTTGCTGTCGACGATGTATGGCAAGAGCCCGCGTCTCGTCCGCATCTACGAGCGGTTCCTGAAATACACGGTCTGGGGAATCGTCGTGATGCTGCTCTGGGTTCTGCTCAACACGGAGACGGACTGGGCCGGTGTTGCGAATGGGTTCATTCCGAGTCTACCGGAGGATCGTGGTGACTTCCGCAGCATCGACCTCGCGGTCGCGGGCATCGCTTCCGCCGTTGGGGTCAACATGCTGTTGCTTTATCCCTACAGCTTGCTGGCGCGCGGTTGGGGCCGCGAGCACCGTGGGCTTGCTCGCTTTGACTTATTCGCCGGGATGTTGTTGCCCTATGCGCTCGCCAGCTCGCTGATGGTGATTGCAGCGGCGAACACGCTCGGCGACTTGAACGTCCAGAAGTCTGCCGCCGTCGGTGAGATGGGGCGTGTGCTCGGCGAGGTTGTCGGACCCGTTACGGGCACATTGATCTTCGATCTCGGGATGCTGGCGATGGCACTGAGCACGATTACCTTGCACATGGTCTGCTGTGGGTTCGTCGCGATGGAGTGGTTCGGTCTTCCGTTCGGATCGCTGCGCCAGCGTATGTTCATGCTGCTGCCGGTCCCAGGCTTCTTGGCGCCGCTGTTTTGGGGCGATCTTGCTGTTTATCTCGCGATCCCCACCTCGATCTTTTGCGGCGCCATGCTACCGATTGCATACGTCGGGTTCCTATTGCTACAGCGCAGTAAGTCTTATCTTGGCGGTGACCGTCAGCGGGGGCTAGGCGGGTTGGTCGCAACTGGAGGGCTGTTGGTTGCAATGCTAGTGATCGTCGTTTCCATGATCGCGCGATTCGCATGATGCCGCGGCCAACCAGCAATTCAGAGTTCCGCTAGACCAAATCGATTCTAGGCCCTTCTACTGCTGCTGGTTACTGGTCAATCCATGGTTTAAGGATGCCACTAGCATGTTGATTAGACGTAAGTCCGAAGGTCGCTCATGGCTGATGCTGATCGCAGAGTTCATCCTCGTGGTCGGTGGAGTGCTGGTGGCGTTGTGGCTGGACAGCGTCAAGCAGGGCTACCGAGATCGCTTGCTTGAGAACCAATACCTTGTCGAGCTTGAGGAAGACCTCTCGATGGATTTGGAGGAGGTTAGCAGCACGATCGCGACGGCGAAGGCACGGCTTGCTGCGGCTGAGCGACTTATGTTGGCAAGCGGCTGCGCCTTTCGTCGCAACCCTGAATTAAAGTTGGCACCGACAAACTCGTATGGCAAAGAGATCGAACTGGTCCTCGAAATCCATGTCATCGATGGGGCGCGTGCTGCTATCAACGAGTTGCAGGGATCGGGCAACTTGCGGGTGATGCGAGATCGAAGCCTCGTGCGGAGACTTCAAGACTACTACAGCGATTGGGATCGCAAGGTCGAAGGCGAGCATGGCCAGCTTCGCCCAGACCTTCAGCACCTGCGGCGTGCTCTCTCAGATGTCGCGATCGCTGCTGATCACGGAATGACGATTGAGGAGATTGGTGCGATCATTGCGAAGAATCCGATCGTTCAGGCAGAATTGCGCCAAGCTCATTACCAAGCTGGGCGGCAGATATTGCGTCTAAACAAACTCGATGGCAATGTCCGCAAGACGCTTGCCGACGTGCAGGCGCAATCCCTCTGAGCCACGACCTTAGTGGTCGTCATGCAACCGCGTTGTGACAGCAACACCTGCCCATGTTTGTGCTTGTGATGGCTGCCGAGCCAAGCTCGCGTTATTCGTAACTTTAAGCAACCGTTGCGCTGTGCGATCGGTAGCGGTCGAGTTCTGTTATGTCCTGTGAGGCTACTACTACATTTCGTCTGTGCTACGGCGCTCTGCATGTTGTCATGCTGCCGAGTTATCGCACGCTAGGTCACACTCTAGATCGCCGCGGCAGTGGCGTCGAGATTGAGCAATGCATCGATTGGCCGACGACGATGAAATTGCGGACACAGATGGACTCACGCGGCCTAGGCGTTGCGGAAGCCATGGATACGGCCCAGCGCTTTTTTTTAGGATGGCCGACAGCGCGGCGATTGATTGCTGAAACCGGTGCGTTGCCACTTTCAAATGGATTCTGCGCAGGTGCTGGTACTGACCAGTTGCCGGAGATTCGTCGCGCCATCGACCTGATCGATGGCGTGGTAGAGCAGTGTAGCTACATCAGTTCCCACGGTGGCATCCCGGTGATTCTACCGATGCCCTGGCTATGTGAGACGAGCGCGAGCGAGAAAGACTTCGTCGAGGTCTACGCCGAGATCATCAAGCAAGTGCGTGGACCCGTGTTCTTACATTGGCTCGGGCCGATGTTTTTGCCTTCGTTAGAGGGCTACTTCCCAGGCCGAAGCTTTGAGCGAATCATGGACCTTGATCCAGCCACTGTGCGTGGCTGCAAGTTGTCGTTACTCGACAAAAAGTATGAAGAAGGACTGCGCCAGAAGTTGCTGCTGCGCGAGCAGATTGTGCTAACCGGGGACGATTTCCATTTTGGTCAGTTGATCCTCGGTGATGGCGAAGAGCCAAGGCACTCGACCATGATTGGCAATCGGCGGGTTGCACTCGGCAATTTTAGCCATGCCTTGCTGGGTATCTTTGATGCGATTGCTAAGCCTACGCAGGAGGCGATCGCCATGCTGCAGGCAGGGGATCGTCAAGGTTTCGTCGGCCTGATGGACCGCTGTGAAGATCTTGGCAATTTCGTGTTTCAAGAGCCGACGCAGCACTACAAGGCTGGCCTAGCCTTCCTGGCCTGGCTGAATGGCCAGCAGGACAACTTTATGTTGGTGAATCGTGAAGATTTGAGCCGTGATCGGGATCATTACCTGCGGTGCGCCGAACTAGCCCGCGCCGCCGGCTGCGTGCATCAGCAGGATATCTTTGACGCACGGCTGGCAGAGTTCGCAGCCAAGCCCTGGCCAGTTATTGACTGATCGGGCACGCTGTTCCACTTGAACTATCAGCTGAAGATCGGTGACGTAGAAATTGGCCTGCCAGCAGTGCAGGCCGCGCTCAGTGGCTACTCAGATCTAGCCATGCGTACGGTCGCTAGGGAGCATGGGGCAAGCTACGCAATCAATGAGGTTGTCCTTGATGCGCTGGTGCTTCAGAAAGGCAAGCTGCAGCGGCGCATTTTGTCAGTGCCAGAACATGACCATCCCGTCGGTGGCCAGCTGATGGGTAGTCAGCCTGAAACGTTTGGTCAGGCTGCGCGAGAGCTTGTGCGCGCTGGCTACGACATTGTCGATATCAATTTTGGTTGTCCCGTCAACAAGGTGCTTGGTCGTCACCGAGGCGGATGGCTGCTGCAAGATACCGAGACTGCATTGGCGATGGTTCAGTCCGTGCTTCAGGCAGTTCAGGGTGACGCGCCGGTATCGGTAAAGATGCGTCGTGGCACCGATGATTCTCCTGAGGCAGAGAAGCGTTTTTGGACCATTCTTGATGGCGCAATCGAACTTGGGGTCGCGGCAGCGACCGTGCACCCGCGTACCGTTAAACAGAAGTACATTGGTCCTAGTCGTTGGGGATTTCTTACTAAGGTGAAGCAGCACGTTGGTGACTTTACCTTGCTTGGCAGTGGTGACTTGTTCTCGGCCTACGATGTGCTCGACATGATGAAGGAGACCGGGGTAGACGGTGTGACCGTTGCCCGTGGTTGCATTGGCAACCCGTTCGTTTTTCAGCAGGTCCGCGATTTGATGGACGGCAAGACGCCGAGTCGGGCTACCTGTGCTGAGCAGCGCGCCGCCATCCATCGGCACTGGCAGTTAGCGTTGCCGTTTTATGGTGACGAGAAGCGCGCTATGCCTCCTACTCGGATGCACGTCATCAAATATGCGCAGTACCACAAAGATCCAGTTTGGGCGCGTGAGCAGCTTGTCAGGGTGAAGAACGTTGAGCAAATGTTCGGCGCGGTAGCTGAGGTTTTTGATGACAAGTTTGATGAAGGACGCCCGCGGCAACTTGCGCGGGAAGATGCTGTCGTTCCAGCGCTGCAGAGTTGTCGTGAGTAACGGCTGGATTGTGCTCGCTGGCTGTTACACTGTTTGATGTGAAGAACGTTCGCGCTGCATTGTCCTCTTTTCTGTTGTTGGCCGCATGTGGCACATCCTCGTCCGTGATGGCGACGCCGGGTGCCATAGGCTTTGAAACCGAACTCGTAGGCTGGCAAGCTGCTAGCACTGGCGGCTCAGGCCCGACGGCTGTCTGGGAGCAGGGCTCGGATAAGGCCCCTGTTTCCAAGCCCAATGTGCTTGCCATTACTGCGATCAATCACACATCGGAGTCGCGGTTCAATCTTTTTTGGACCAGTTCGATCCAGTTTGAAGATGGCCATCTCGCGGTCGCTGTTCGTGGTGATGACGGCGTGATCGACCAGGGTGGTGGGCCAATGTGGCGTGTCTTGGACGAGAACAACTACTACGTTTGTCGCTTCAATCCCCTTGAGTCAAATTTTCGCGTTTACGTAGTCGAAAATGGGGTGCGACGTCAGCTGGGGACGGCGCTTTCGACGGTTGCCGCAGATACCTGGTATCGGGTGGAGGTTCATCACCATGGTGATCACATCGTCTGCATGCTGGACGGTCAGAAACTTCTGGACGTGCACGACGACACAATCAAGCAATCTGGTGGCGTTGGGCTTTGGACCAAGGCCGATGCCCGCACGTCTTTCGATGATTTGTTGATTGGCTCTGGGGTTGCTCCAATTATCTACACGCTCTTCTAACTGTCGCTAGCTCGGCTTGCCCCGTTGAAGGCACTCTGCAAATGTCGTCTCATCGATGTTGGCGCCGCAGACGATCAGGCCCACTCGCTTGCCAGCGAGTTCTTCGCGCATTTGCAGCATCGCCGCAGTAGTCGCGGCGCCTGCAGGTTCGACCGCTAGCTTTGCGTCGGCGAAGAGCAGCCACATGGCTCGACAGATCTGGTCATCGTCAATCATGACCAGTTCGTCGATGTATCGTTTGCAGAGTGCATACGAGTAGGGCATCGCCATTGGGGCGCCGAGGCTGTCGGCAATGGTGCCGACGCGTTCGATGGTCTTGGGCTCGCCAGCTGCAAAGCTTCGATGCATCGAGTCGGCACCGACCGGCTCAACGCCGATCACCTTGCAGCGTGGTTGTAGTTGCTTGACGGCGCTGGACAGTCCTGCCGCGAGGCCGCCGCCGCCGATCGGGACAAATAGCACGTCAAGCTGGCCAGTTTGGCGCAGGAACTCCATGCCAAGTGAGGCGCTGCCCAGAGCCATGTTTTCGCCTTCGAACGGATGCAGAAATTTGCGCCCTTCGGTCTTTTCGATCTCCTTAACCCGTGCAAACGCCGCCGAAATGTCTTCGAGCTGTTCGACTTCCGCACCGAGTTCCTTGCAAGCTGCGACTCTTGCTGGATTCGCGGTGGTAGGCATCACGACCTTGGCATGCGAACCCATGACTCGCGCAGCATAGGAGACTGCCATTGCGTGGTTGCCGGCGCTGACTGCGGTAACCCCGCGTGCCAGGGCGTCCTTGTCGAGGGCCTGCATGGCGAGCATGACTCCGCGCGCCTTGAAAGATCCTGCGTGTTGGAATAGCTCTAGTTTGAGCCACAGTGTTGTGTCGTTGGGGACTAACTGGTCAATACGCTGGCCGGTCCACTGCCACGCTGGCGTTTCGCGCACAAAGTTGCCGAGGTGACGACGCGCTAGTTGAATGGATTCAAGGGACGGCGGAACGATCGAAGGCGAATCTTCACTCATGAGGATGAGATCCCATTTTGGGCGTCTCCTGACTCGAAATAACCTCGCAACAGCATGAGCCGTCGCAGGCTGTGGTTACAGCTTCGCGAGCAATGCGCCGATGGCGAGCAGCAACTCACTTTCATCGCTAGAAAAGTCGTAAGCCGTCGGCTTTGCGATCCCTAGAACTCCAAGAACCTTGCCGTCTACCAGCATTGGTGTAGCGATAGAGCCCTCCATTTGCGTCATCTTGGCACTTGGCCGGGCCACACCGCTATCGTCGGTTTGCAGGTTGCAAACCTGCACTGGCTCTTTGCGCTCGGCGGCGATTCCGGCCATGCCTTTGCCGATTGGGATGACCTGCACTTTCTCCAATATGAACGGAGGCAGGCCTTGCTGCGAACGCAGGTGCAGCATCCCATCGCTGGAATCGAGCATGTGCACCGTGGCTACTGGGCAGTCGAAGTGTTTTGCGATTGCTGCCAAGATTTTCTCCCAAGGCAGCGGCGCGACGGTGACCAGTTTAGCTATGGACGTGACGAGCGGATGCGACGATTGGCTCATTGGTAAGATCTTACTCTCGGGTTGGGCGACAATGAGTACGGGGCAAATATTTCTAACAGTCTCTGAGCGCTGCGATGATTCGGGCCACTCGGGTTTCTTCTGTAGTGCGCAGTGAGTATTCGTCTGCGCCCTTAACCGACATTGAGACTTCTTCGCGTCGAAACGTCATTCGGCTGTTGCGGGATCCAGCAGCTGATAGGTGCACCTCTCGGACTCCTGTGACTTCCACCAATCGTTCGGCATGGTCTGGTAGAAGGCCGCATCCAGCCATCACCGCAAGGCGCCCATCCGCCTGCTGCACGAGGGAACGGATTAACGCCCGGCCGTCATAGGCGGTCGCTTTTTGGCCTGAGGTGAGGATGCGGGCGACATTGATGTCGCAGAGCACCTCAAGGCCCTCAGTCGCATCGCGGCACATATCAAAGGCGCGATGGCACGTGACCGGTAATTTGTCAGCAAGGTCCACGAACTCCGACATGCGGCGGTGGTCGATTCGCCCATCGCTAGTCAGAGCACCGGTCACAATGCCGGCGGCACCGGCATCTGCGAGCGCCTCAATGTCGCGGGCCATGACGTCGATCTCGGTTGTGTCGTAAAGGAAATCGCCGCTGCGGGGCCGAACCATGGCAAATACCGGCACCTTGACGGCTGCGCACACGGCCTGGCACAGGCCGGCGCTGGGCGTCAGCCCTCCTTCGGCCAAACTGGAGCATAATTCGATGCGCTGGGCGCCACCGACGATGGCTGCATAGGCCCCGGCGACAGATTCAACGCATACTTCGACGAGAACGGGTGCAATAGCTGGGTCAGTCACGGCAGTATGGTGGGGACATGCGCGCTCAATTGCTGCACCTTTCCGGACCGTTACGAGGTCGAACGATCACTTATCCAGATCGCTTGGTGCGTATTGGCAGCGACGAGCATAGCGAAGCGCGTATTTTGTCTTCGGTCGTCGCCAGTAATCATGCCGAAATTGAGTGGGTAAAAGCCGAGTGCAAATTCCATCTGCGCTCATTTGAGGGGGCTGTATTCATCAATGGCAATGAAGTCGCTGAGGTCATCCTCAAGGATGGGGATCTGCTTGAGTTCGGTGCTGGCGGACCAGTCGCGCGGTTCCGGATATATGTGCCAACTGGCGCTGTCTGCAAGCCGGTGCGGCGGATGTTGGGTGATGCCAAAGAGCTTGCTCTCCACAGCGGTAGCGCTGCTGCGACACGTATGCTGACCAAAGACCTGCTGACTCAGGCGACGATGACGTTGAAGGTCGGCTTTCCTTTGGCGCTAGTCGGCACGTTTGGCATCGCGTTATGGCTTGGCGGATGGATGAACAAGCAGCCAGGACATGTGCAGGATTTATTGACTGCAGATGCAGTGATCCAGGCTGAGATCGACGCGATGCGCGCCGAATACCAAGCGGAGATCAAGCGGTTATCTCAAGGTAACGACGTCATTCGGCGCGTTCAGAAAGAGTGGACGCGGGGTGTTTGCTTAATCCATGGGGTTTACCGAATGCGTGATCCCGATGGCTCGTTGCAGCTAAGTTTTGCCGGGCAACCGATACAGGTTGAATACACTGGCTCGGGATTTTTGGTCAGCGAGGAAGGGCATATTGTGACCAATCGTCACGTCGCTCTGCCATGGACCGAAGATGCGGATCATATGGCCGCGATTGCGATGGGATCCTCGCCGGAGTTTAAGCGGCTGACGGTGACGTTCCCGGGCAGGCAGCCAGTCGACGTTTCGCAAAGCACTCTGCGGCGACGTAAAGACCAACTTGATGTTGCGCTGATGCAGATTTCTGAAGAGCAAGCCAAGGGAATTCCAGTGCTGCCAATGAGGCAAGATGGGACTGAAGGGGAGGGGCAGCGTGCAATTGTGGTCGGTTATCCGACTGGCTTAGCTGCTTTGCTGGCGCGCGCCAGCAGTGATACCCTCGCTGATTTGCGTCAGAATGCCGCGTCCACTGCGGATGCGATCGAGCAGTTGGCTGCTGCGCAACAGATCAAGCCGGTGATCACGCTCGGCGTGATCAGCAACACCGAGGCGCATCTGATTGCTTATGACGCCGGCACCACGAGCGGTGGGTCGGGCGGTCCCGTATTCAGCAACAAGGGCGACGTGATTGCAGTGAACTTTGCGATCCAGCGTAATTTTGTCGGCAACAACCTAGGTGTCCCGATCCGTTACGCGCTCGAGCTTCTTCAAAAGAAGTAGCTGCATCGTGTCGAGCTTCACGGGGTTATTGGGCTGCATAGTGGATCGACTCTGTTGAGGCTTTGGTGGTCTGCTGTGGGGCTTTGGTCGCGATTCTAGGATGATTACTGGCTGCGATTATTGGCTCGACGGGTCTTGTGGGTCGCTGCATTGCGCAGCTCTTGGTCGTGATCGCTGACGTTCGCAGGTCGTTCCAAGCGCAATCCTTAGGTCTAGGTCGCAGGTCTCGAATGTGGCCAATGCAAGGGCTGCACCAAGGCTCCGAAGCGCTAGAAGTCGGTTGGATTCGAGCATAGACGTATAAAAGCGCTGCCGCCAACGGCGGCTATCTGTCAAACTATGGCGGTGCAGGGTCAGCTGCATTGCCCGTTGGGGGGTTAATACATTTATGGACGGTGCCGCAAACGGGCAGCAATTAGCGAATGGTCAGCGTACTAAGGGCAGTGCCCTCGGTCCGCGAGGCAAAGGTCTCTTTGGTCGCTTGCTTGAGGGCTTGCGAAGCCCACCTGCACCCCGCCAAGAAGCCGCTTCGATTGCGATTGCTAGTGGTAAGGGTGGGACTGGAAAGTCGTTCTTAGCGACTTCCCTGGCCGTCGCATTGCACAAATCAGAGCGTCGCACGGTCTTGGTCGATTGCGACTTTGGCCTTGCCTGTGACCACTTGCTGCTGGGCGTCAAGCCAACGCTGACCTTGCAGCAACTGCTCGCTGGTCAGTGCACGCTAGACCAAGTGCTGATCGAGTCACCTTGTGGCCCTCGCTTGCTTCCCGGTGCTTCGGGTGTGCGTCGCATGGCAACTCCAACTGACAAGGACCTGACGACGTTCGCGCGAGAACTTGGCGTGCTTGCCAAGCGCGAGGAGACGTTGGTCTTGGACCTTGGCGCAGGCATTGCGCCAGCGACGGTGTTGACGATGCTAAGTGCGGATTGGGTTGTGCTTGTGACCCAGCCAGAGATTGCTGCGTTGGTTGATGCCTACGCAGTTATCAAGTGCGTGGCGCAGTTGAAGGCGACAGCAAAGTTCATGATCGTGGTCAATCGGGTCGGCACGCCAGGTCGTGGTGAGCTTGCATTCAAGCGGCTTGCGGAGGTCGCGACCCAAAATGTTGGTGTTGAATTGCGTTATCTAGGCGAGATCCCGGATGACGACTCGGTGATGCAGCATCGCTTAGGGCAGCTGCCGTTGATTGCGACCGAGCCTGATGCGCCAACTTCCATTGCAGTGCGTGCGCTGGCGGATCGATTGGTGCAACTATGCGGTGGGGTTCGCCAGCGCACGGTCAATGGCGATGAGGGCATTGAGGCTCGCTTCCGCCAGCATCGCCTATTCCTGTAGGCGTGCCCAACGCCTCCAGAGGTTGATTCGTCAATCGGTCATTTGTCAATCGGGGACGGGTCTTTCGATGTCCCAGATCCTTAGAGAGTGCTGTTCTTGCGTTGTCCGTCTCACTGCAAGCCGGTAGCGCATCAGGTGGTGCGCAGTTGCTTGCCAGCAAGCTTTAGCAGCACGTAGCCACATCCGGCTGCGCCTAATAACAGGCCGAAGCCTTTGCCGTAATCGCCAAAGATGATCGAGCCTGTGCCAGGTAGGGTCAGCCAGATCACCGCCGTGCCAAGCAGTGCACATACTAGATTACGGCCCAGGTTGCCGTCCGATTGCACGTCCGGTGCCGCTGCGCGCACTGGGGCCCAGCCGGGGCCATCGGGCCGAACTTTTCGGAAGAAGGCAACCAAGTGGTCGCGGTCTGTTGGCTGTGTCAGCATCGTGGCAAGCAGCCACAGCACCATTGTGCAGCTAGCGATGATCAGCGCTCGGTATTCGCCTTCGAGATTAGCCAGCGCAGGCACGAGCGCTTGGTCGCCGTCGGGGCCAGCAATCGGTAGCGCGAGCACCCAGAACAGGGCGAATAGTGCGAGAGAACCGACCATTGCGACGATCTCGCTCCATACATTGATGCGCCACCAGAACCAGCGAAGGATGAAGACCGCGCCAACGCCGGCGCCGAGGGCCGCAAGGAATGCCCATGCTTGGTCGACTGAAATACCGAACGTCAGCATCCACCACGCGACTCCACCGCCCAGTAGCAGCACCAGACCCGATGCGATCCGCGATGCGCGCATCAACTGTTGGTCGTCGGCGTCGGGCGCGATGAATCGCTTGTAGACGTCGTTTATCAGATAGCTCGCGCCCCAGTTCATTTGTGTGCTGATGGTCGACATGAATGCTGCTGCGAAAGTGACCAGCAGCAGTCCACGAAGCCCGCTAGGGGCGAGCTCGCGAATCATCATTGGATAACCAATGCCTGGATCGGCGCCCTCGGCGCGCAGGCCGGGGTGCAAGGCGATCGCGACGAACGCCACCAAGATCCACGGCCATGGTCGCAAGCAGTAGTGAGCAAGCTGGAAGAACAAGGTCGCCTTGATGGCGTGCTTCTCGTCTTTACAGGCTGCCATGCGCTGCACGATGTAGCCGCCGCCACCCGGTTCATTGCCGGGGTACCAAGTGGCCCACCATTGAGATAGCACCATTACAGCGAACATCCCTAGCGGTATGACTGCGCCCTCTCCCGAGAAGTCTGGCAAGAATGCGAGTGGGTCGCCTTCGCCCTCGTAGATCTTGTCGAGTTGTGACTCCAGTTGCTCGATGCCTCCGATGTGATTTACCGCGACAATCGCGAGGCCTACGCAGCCGCCCATGGCGAGCACAAACTGGATCATGTCGGTAATGGCAACGCCCCACATACCTGACAGAATCGAATACAGGCCAGTGATCGCCAACATCGCCGCAATCAAGATGAGGCCAGTGGAGTCTGCGCCAACCGTTTCACCAGCAGCGATCGCCGCCGCTCTCGCTTGTTCCGCGGCTTCGTCGTAGAGCACGGTCTGCTGCAGAACCTTAGCCATCGCCATGGTGACCCAGCCAATCAC
>CBFIIO010000014.1:48150-77876 GCA_965662465.1 Planctomycetota bacterium
GGAGTTCATTACCACGGCGATGTAGAAGCCACGGAAGCCGCGTAGGAATGCAGCCGGCCGACCGGAATAGCGTAATTCGATTAGTTCGACGTCAGTCAGCACCTCCGCTCGTCGCCAGAGCTTTGCGAAGACAAAAACTGTCAACATTCCGCCGAATGCCCATGACCACCAAAACCAATTACCCGCCAGCCCGTGCTTGGCGATTAGGCCAGTTACGGCCAGTGGGGTGTCTGCGGCGAAGGTCGTGGCGACCATAGATGTGCCAGCGATCCACCACGGCAGGCTGCGACCAGAGGCGAAGTATTCGACAAAGCTCGAGCCAGCACGTTTTTTAAAGTAAAGGCCGATACCTAGCGCCACCACGAAGTAGGCGGCAATGATGGTCCAGTCGAGTGCGGTGAGCTGCATTATGTCGCAATGTTCGGGGCAAGACGCCTTCGTTGCCAGTCTGAGCTTGATCTGAAGTGCTGTGCGGGTATCGCAGGAGCATGAACCTCACCGAGGTACACTTCTCAGAAGCTGATAAGACCGTGTTTGTGCAGCCCGGAACCACCCTTCTTGCCGCCGCCGAGATGGCTGGTGTCGAGATCATGACCGGCTGTACGCGTGGTATGTGTGGCACCGACGCCCACCGTGTAACTGCCGAGCCTGAGGCCCTTGAAGAGGCTGATGAGGACGAGCAAGGCACTCTTGACCGTATGGGGGTTGGCCCAGACTGCCGCTTGCTATGTTCGGCGAAGGTTCGCTTGGGCAAGGTGACGGTTGGTGGCGATGCGTTGACGGATTGATGGCTGGTCGCCAAGATAGTTGCTTGGACCCAGTTCAAGAATCAGCAAAAGATCCGTCTTTGAAGAATCCGGACGCATCCCGACCCAGTCGTGGGGTTTTGCGCGACGGGTTGGGCTTCTTCGGGAATTTTTTGAAGAACCCGACTTCGGTCGGGGCTGTCCTGCCAAGCTCGCGGTTCTTGTCGCGAGCGCTGGTCGGCTCTTTGGATGAGTTCCAAGAAGGAGAGCTTGTCGTCGAATACGGCCCTGGTACTGGTCCGATGACCTCCGTCATCAAGGAGCGTATGCCGTGGAATGCGCAGTATCTTGGCATCGAGTTGCAGGCTGACTTTTGCCACATGTTAGCCACTCGCTTTCCGGACATGCATTTTCATCATGGCTCTGCTGGCGATGTTGAGCAGGTGTTGAGGGAGCGCAGTTTGCCGCGTCCAGCGCGGATCATATCTGGCTTGCCGTTTGCAAGTTTGCCGTCAGCTGTTCAAGACTCTGTTGTCGATGGGCTGGTATGGGCTTTAAAAGACTCGAAGTGTGACTTTCGCACGTTCCAATACGTGCACGCCTACCATATGAAATCGGCGCGCCGATTCCGGGCACTGATGGCAGAGCGTTTCGAGCATTTTGAATGCATCGGGCCGATTGTTCGAAATGTACCGCCGGCTTACGTGCTGCGTTACAGCGGCGTGCGATGAAGCAGGTTGTGTTCGCGACTTGTCGGTCTCGGCCGGCATTTCAGCCAGGAGATTTGACGGTTGCTGAGGCGCTAGAGTCGCTGGGCTGCGCAGTCGCCCCTGCCCCATGGAACGGCCCATTTGAGGCTTTTGCGCAAGCAGACTTGGTCGTGGTGCGTTCGACCTGGGACTACTTTGAGGAGGCCGGTGCGTTCTTTGCATGGCTGGATCGCCTCCGGGCCGTCAGTGGAGTGGTTTGCAACGGGCCAGAGCTGATGTTGTGGAACAGCAACAAAAAGTACCTGCTCGATCTCGCCGACCAGGGTGCTCCATTGGTGCCAACTAGGTTGTCTGACCCCAACGCGCAAGCTTTGGCGAAGGCCATGGATGATCTTGCTCTTACTGAGGCAGTTGTGAAGCCGGTTGTCGGTGCTGGAGCGAGTGGCCTGACTATCGTGCAGCGAGGCAATGCAGGCAGTCTTGAGCGGGCTGCTGCTGCCTTAACCTGTGAAGGGTTGGTTCAGCCGTTGCTTCCGGAGATTTGTACTCTTGGCGAGACCTCATGCATCTTCTTCGCGGGAGAGTTTTCTCACGCCGTCGTCAAGCGACCCGCTAGTGATTCGATCCTTGTGCAAGAGGAACACGGTGGCAGTACCGAGGCGGTGAAGCTTCGTGTTGACCAGGTAGCAACAGCGCGATCTATGCTGGCATTGCTGCCGCAACCAGCGACGTATGCGCGCGTCGATTTGGTGTTCACCGATCAGGCATCATTGCTCATGGAGATTGAAGTGATTGAGCCGGATTTGTTCATTTTGCACCATCGGTCTGCTGCAGAGCAATTTGCTCGCAAGTTGTTGGCTCAATTGACGCCGCAGTAGCCCAGTCGGTAGCCGTCTCGCGCGTGAGAGGCCGGTAGTCTGTCGCCTGATCTTTCGGCAGGCCTGCCGACGCGGGTTCACATTGGCGGCAGGGCGCGTCGCTTGCGGGTTTCGTCAGCAAGCATCTCTGCGAGATAGTTGGTGTGCTCTAGCTTGGCTTCGAGCACTTTGATCCGGTCCTGTAGGGAGACACCGTGATGCATCGAGAACAGCGCAATCCACGACATCCCCATGACAAATGTGACAATCCCTATTTGCGGCGAAGACCAGTTCTCAAGCCTGGTGTTTGCGAGGTGCTCAAGAAACAGTGACGCGATCACTAGTGCGGCCATGCGCATGTGAAAGGGCATGTCATTTGGGAAACGCATGGGGCCAGTTTCGCTGCGGTGACGAGTGAATACGAGTCCAGAAACCCAGTTGGGGCGAGAACTGTGCCCAGAAGTTGGGGGCTTGTCGTGAATGTCCTAGATCTGTCGATATGCCCGGTAGGCTATGCCGTATGGGGGGAACGGACGGCTTTATCAGCCATTAGGTGGTCGAGGAATCTGCCACTCTCGCGCATCAGAGTGATCTCTCTATGGTGCCAACGGCTTGGGCGGTCATACTGCTCGCCACTTAGAGGCAGCAATGGACGAGCAGAAGCAGACGTATGATCCCGCCACAATCGAACCAAAGTGGCAAGCGTTCTGGGATGAGAACAACGTGTTCCGTGCCAAGAATCCTGGCGATTCGGACTTTGATCCGTCGCAGCCGAAGTTCTACGCACTCGACATGTTTCCGTATCCATCGGCGTCTGGCCTGCATGTTGGGCACCCTGAGGGCTACACGGCAACCGATATTGTGTCGAGATGGAAGCGAGCCAATGGCTTCAACGTGCTCCACCCGATGGGTTGGGATGCATTTGGTTTGCCGGCGGAGCAATTCGCTATCCAGACCAACACGCATCCCGCCGAGGGTACGGCACGTAACGTTGGAACGTTTCGTCGTCAGCTGAAGACTCTCGGATTTTCTTACGATTGGGGGCGCGAGTTCGGCACGTGCGACCCGAGCTACTTCAAGTGGACACAATGGATCTTCAAGCGACTCCATGAGCGCGGCCTCGCCTACGAGTCCAATGCGCCGGTATGGTGGTGCGAAGCTCTCGGCACGGTGTTGGCAAACGATGAGGTGATCAACGGACGCAGTGAGCGTGGCGATCATCCTTGTGAGCGGCGGCCGCTGCGTCAGTGGGTCTTAAAGATCACCGATTATGCTGAGCGCCTGCTTGAGGGCATGTCTGGTCTCGATTGGTCCGAGTCTCTTAAGACGATGCAGCGTGAGTGGATCGGCAAGAGTGAAGGGGCTGAGATCGACTTCGATGTGGTTGGTCATGACGGTAGTAAGGTGCGCGTGTTTACTACGCGACCAGATACATTGTTTGGTGCGTCATTTATGGTCTTGGCGCCTGAGCATCCACTCGTTGCCCAGCTCAAAACAGCCGAACAGTCCGAGGCGGTCGGTGACTACATCAAGGCTGCAGCTGCAAAGAGTGAGCTTGAGCGCACCGAGTTGGCCAAGGAAAAGACTGGTGTTTGGACGGGGGCCTACGCTCACAACCCGTTGTTCGCTGCTGATGATCCCAAGGGCAGGATCCCGATTTGGATTGCCGACTACGTGATTGTGACCTACGGAACCGGCGCAATCATGGCTGTGCCCGCTGGCGACGAGCGCGACTTCGAGTTCGCTAAGAAGTTTGATATCGCGATTCCCGGGATCTTTGCGCCCAACACTAGCGATGCAGAGTCAGACCAGTTGGTCGCGAGTGGCGACCAGTGCTGTACGGACGAGGTTCCATATGCAGGGCACTGCCAGACGCACGACGGCAAGATTTCACTTGCTGGCCTGTCGCTGCTTGATGCCAAGAGTCAGTTGATCGAATGGTTGGTAGCCGAAGGTCGCGGCGAAGCGAAGACTACCTATAAGATCCGTGACTGGTTGTTCTCTCGCCAACGTTACTGGGGCGAGCCATTCCCCGTATTGCACACCGAAGACGGGGTTGAATTGGTCGGCGATGATCAGTTGCCGGTAGAGCTGCCGATGATGGAAGACTTCCAGCCTGGTGGTGTTCCGGAGTCTCCTTTGATCCGAGCCACGGAGTGGACTGCAGCTACTGACAGCCAGGGTCGCCCTGCGACACGTGAGATCAACACGATGCCTGGGGCAGCCGGCTCGAGTTGGTACTTCTTGCGCTTCTGCGACCCCAACAACGACACTGAGTTTTGCAGCAAGGCTGCAAGCGATTACTGGTTGCCTGTTGACCTCTATGTGGGGGGCACTGAGCACGCTGTTGGACACTTGCTGTATTCCCGTTTCTGGACCAAGGTGCTCCATGACGAAGGGTTAGTCGCAGTCGATGAGCCGTTCCACAAGCTCTACAACCAAGGAATGATCCAGGCCTTCGCCTACCAGGACGCCCGGGGTGCCGTGGTGGTGGTCGACAAGACCAAGGTTGATGGCGATAAGGTTGTGCACGTCGATACTGGCGAGGTGCTGACCCAGGTTGTCACCAAAATGAGCAAGCGTTACGGCAACGTCGTCAACCCTGACGACGTGGTCGATGCATATGGTGCCGATACTCTACGTCTCTATGAGATGTATATGGGGCCATTGGCTGACGCCAAGCCCTGGAACCAAAAAGACGTTCCTGGTGTGCATCGCTTCCTGCAGCGCGCATGGCGCCTCGTGGTGCCCGAAGAATTTGGCAGCGGCAAGCTGCATGCTTGGCTAGTCGAAGACCGTAGCAGCGACCCATCGCTCGAAAAGGCATTGCACCGCATGATCCACAAGGTCACAGGTGACATCGAACGCATGGCGTTCAATACCGCTATCGCCGCGATGATGATCTTTGTGAATGAAGCTACTAAGGCCATGAACAAGTTGTCGCGTAGTCAGATGCAGCGCTTTGCTCAGACGCTGGCGCCGTTCGCGCCGCATATGTGCGAAGAGTTATGGGAACGCCTCAGTGGCGATGGTGTTTTGACCTATGCCGCTTGGCCAGTTGTTGATGCAGCCATGCTCGTGGATGACGAGGTCGAGATTGCAGTCCAGGTGCTTGGCAAGGTGCGCGCGCGGGTGACGCTACCGACCAATGCGCCGAAGGATGTCGCACTGGCTGCAGCGCGTGAGGCTGCAGCATCGTGGCTATCGGACAAAAAAGTCGTAAAGGAGATCGTTGTGCCCAACAAACTGGTCAATTTTGTCGTCAAGTAGAGAGCTCTCCATTCGGCGCTTGCTGGTAGTCTGTAGAAAGTGGCGGTGCCGATGAGGGGGGCGCTAGCCGCCATGGCTATTGGACTGGCTGGTCGGCTACGGCCTTCTTCTGCGCCTTTTCCTTGGCGTGGCTCATCGCCAGATGACCGGTCTCCTCGGCCGCTTTACTCACTTCTTGGCATTGACTTCGGTGTTTTTTTGAGGCGGCGTGTGTGGGCTTTCTTGGCCGGCTGATGGTGCTTGGTTCGTGCGCCCGAATGGCGCGTAGTCGTGCGGTGCTTTCGATCGCAACTGCGGCCGAACATTTCGAGAGTGCGTTCGGGCCATTCGTTCGGTGCCGTCATCTTCGGCAATTATAGAGCGTTTCTGGCTGCTGCTGACCGGTTGCGGCTGCTGAGCGGGTAATGATTGCCGTCGGCTCATTAGCAGGTTTGGCTAAGCCGTTCTCGGAGTTGGAGTGCTATCGCTAATGCGAATGCGGCCGAAAGTATCGATGGCGAGGTGTCTTGCTATCCGTTGCGCCTGTTTCGTAGACTTTGCAGTCATGCTACGCGGCTTACTGACTTGCTCGCTGCCAGTGTTGCTTGCTTCACTGACTAGTGCTCAGGACCCCAAAGATCCCCAGGCGGAGTGGTGGGCTTATCAGCCTGTTGTTCGTCCCGACGTTCCTGCTGTTGTGGATAAGGAGTGGGGCCGATCGCCGATCGATGCCTTCATCTTATCTGGGCTTGAGGAGAAGGGCTTGCGGCCCGCGCCCGCGGCTGACCGTCATGCGTTGTTGCGACGCGTCACCTATGACCTAACTGGTTTGCCGCCAACGCAGGCTGAGATCGACGCTTTCGTCGCGGATACTTCCGATGATGCTTATGGCAAGGTGATCGATCGCCTTTTGGCCTCGGACCAGTATGGCGTGAAGTGGGCGCAGCATTGGCTCGATTTGGTTCGTTATGCAGAAACCGAAGGCTACGAGCGTGACAACAAGAAGCCGTTTATTTGGCGTTATCGCGATTGGGTTGTCGATGCGCTGAACAGCGATATGCCGTATGGCGACTTTGTGACTAAGCAGCTTGCTGGTGATGAGTTGCCGGATGCAAAGCTTGCGGACCATATTGCGACTGGCTTCTTTCGCCTTGGCATTTGGGACGACGAGCCGACCGATCGTCAGCAGCATCTTTACGATGACTATGATGGAATGGCCGATACGACTGCCCGTGGCATGTTGGCCATCTCCATGGGATGCGCTCGTTGTCACGATCACAAGAAGGACCCCATTCCGCATGAGGACTACCACGGTTTCTTGGGGTTCTTTGAAAACGTAGCTCCCTACGACATGCGGGCGCGCACGCTGCCGCAGGATGGCGCCAAGGCTGTTTACACAGCGGCGATGGATTCCTATCAGCGTGAGTTAAATATCTGCCGCGAGCAACTTCGTGAAATCGCCGAGCGTCAAGCCTCAGCGGCGCCGCAGTCGACTGAGGCAGCCAACAAGTTTTTGGTTGTGCGTTACGACGGCGACACTGCGAGTGCGACCGAGTTGTTAGATGACGTTGCCGAAAAGCACGGGACGGTCCATGGCCAAGTTGTGCAGGTTCCCGGTCATCGTGGCCAAGCGCTGCGGTTTGATGGTGATGACCATTGCCGCATTCCGAGAGTCGTTGAGAACTCGTTTTCGGTGTCGTTCTTCGTGCGCAGCAAACACCGTGGCAACGGTCCGCATGACGGCACGAAGTGGTTTCAGGGCACGGGCCTTGTAGATGGAGAAATCCCCGGCATCGTTGATGACTGGGGCATCTCTTGGAACGGCGAGGGCATCATCACTGCTGGCGTCGGCAGGCCAGAAACGTTCTTGGCATCGGGTTCGGGCCATCATGATGGTGAATGGCACCATGTGGCATTCACTCGTGATCAACAGACTGGTCGAGTAGTACTCTATGTTGATGGTGTCTTGGCCGACGCAGGTAAAGGTGGCAAGCAACCGCTTACGACACCAGCCGACTTGGTCATTGGTCGATCTCGGCCCGGTGGCGGTGGCTTCCGCGGCGACATAGATGAATTGACGTTTTTCTCCAAGGCTTTGAGTCTCGGCGAAGTTGCGGCGCTCGCATTCGATGCTCCGTCGGGCATTGCCGACGGTCGTGTTTTCGCAAAGTCTCCTGCGGTCGCCAAGCTCGCCAAGTTGCGTCGACCGGCACTTGCAACGGTTGATGCTCTCGCTGTTCGCGAGCGCGGTCGAAATGCACCTGATGCGTTCATCCGTCTGCGTGGAAACGTGCACGCTAAAGGTGACAAAGTCCCGGTTGCTGTTCCGCAGATGCTCGGGAAGTCGACTCTTGGAGCGATTGCAGCCACAGAGAAGTCAAGTGGTCGACGCACTGCCCTAGCCAAGTGGATTGTGCGGCCTGACAATCGGTTGACGTGGC
The DNA here is from genome assembly GCA_965662465.1 of Planctomycetota bacterium. Classification (GTDB taxonomy): domain Bacteria; phylum Planctomycetota; class UBA1135; order UBA1135; family UBA2386. Next base: position 56,154 of record CBFIIO010000014.1, read on the forward strand.
GCGTGATTGCGAACCGCCTTTGGCAGCATCACTTTGGTCGCGGCATTGTCCGGACTAGCAATGACTTTGGTCGACTAGGTATGCTTCCGACGCATCCTGAATTGCTTGATTGGTTGGCGTGCGAAGTGCTCGAGCAGAAGCAGAGCCTTAAAGCAATGCACCGCTTGTTGTTGATGTCTTCGACATATCGCATGTCGACAAAAGCTAGTGCCAAAGAGCTTGCTCAGGACCCGCTCAACGATTCCTTCTGGCGTTTCGATCGTCGGCGTTTGACCGCAGAAGAAGTTCGTGACTCGATCCTCTCGGTCAATGGCACGATCAACCCTGAGCTTGGAGGGCCGCCGGTGTTCCCGCCTTTACCGCGAGCCGTTCTACTGACAGCTTCAAGGCCAGATGCAGCATGGGGCCGGTCAAATCCTCAGCAAGCTGCCCGTCGTAGTCTATATATTCACGTTAAGCGCTCTCTTCCCGAGCCATTGCTTGCGGCTTTTGACCGTGCGGATACCGACACAAGTTGCCCGGTGCGCTTTGCGACTGTGCAGCCGACGCAGGCGTTGTCGATGATCAACGGCGACTTTGCGAACCTGCAAGCGCAACGTTTTGCGGATCGATTGATTCGTGAAGAATCAGACTTGGCGAGTCGTCTGCATCGCGCGGTGCAGCTTGTTTCGCAACGCGTGCCAACGGTCAGCGATTCGAAGCGATTGATGAAGTTGGCAACTGAGTTACAGCGTGATTTCGGTCGTAGTGAAGTAGAGGCCCTGCAGCGGTGCTGCTTGGTGCTGCTTAACTGCAATGAGTTCTTATTCCTCGACTAACCCTTCTTAGCGACCATTATGAAGTTTCCACATAACCTTTGCGGCAATACCCGTCGCGAGTTCCTTTGGCAGACGGGCGCCGGGTTTACGAGTCTCGGGCTGATTGATGCGTTGACGCGTGATGGCTACTTCGACAAGTTCGATAAAGCGAACGCGGTGCCTAACGTTCGTGGCGAAGGCGGCCCATTGGCGCCCAAGGCTCCGCACCACACTCCCAAGGCGAAGGCGTGCATCTTCCTGTTTATGTATGGAGGACCGAGCCACGTTGATACGTTCGATTACAAGCCAAAGCTGTATCCGCTAGATGGCAAGACTATCGATATCAAAACCAAGGGGCGTGGAGGCACAAAGTCGAAAGGCCGCGTGGTCGGTCCAAAGTGGAAATTCAAGCAGTATGGTGAGTGCGGTAAATACGTCAGTGATCTGTTTCCACACGTTGGTCGCTATGTAGACGATATGGCTTTCGTTCACAGCATGTATGCCGATTCGCCCCTGCATGGGTCGGCCATGTTGATGATGAATAGTGGCCGCATTTTGTCGGGCGCGCCATGCCTTGGTAGTTGGGTGAACTATGGCCTAGGCACGGAGAACCAGAATCTTCCAGGCTTTGTGGTAATGCTCGACAAGAGCGGTGGGCCAATCTCAGGTGCCAAGAACTGGCACTCTGGCTATATGCCTGCGGTCTACCAGGGAACTGTTTTGCGTCCGTCGGGTGAGCCGATTCTCGATCTAAACGTTCCGGAAGGAATGAGTGATCGCGAACAGCGGCGCCTGCTAGACGCATTGCGTGATCAGAATAACGAGCATCTATCGGCGCGTGCTGATGATCAGGATCTTGCCGCACGCATTCAGAGCTATGAGTTGGCGTATCGTATGCAAAGTCATGCGCCCGAGGCGATCGACATCGCCAACGAAGACCAGCGCACTAAGGATCTCTATGGGATTGACGATCCACGCACCGAAGACTTTGGTCGAAAGTGTCTGCTTGCCCGTCGGATGGTTGAGCGCGGCGTTCGCTTCATCCAGATCTATTCTGGTGGTAACCATAACGACCACAATTGGGATGCGCATGGCGACTTAGAGGTGAATCACAACAAGCATGCTGGCGCTACGGACAAGCCGATTGCGGGCTTGCTGGCAGATTTGAAGCAGCGTGGCCTTTTAGATTCCACCATCGTGGTTTGGGGAGGCGAGTTTGGTCGTCAGCCAACCGCCGAATATGCCAAGGGCACGGGCCGCGATCATAACTCAGCTGGGTTTACCATGTGGTTAGCTGGAGGCGGCATCAAGAAGGGCCTCTCGCTGGGCACGACGGACGAGCTTGGTAATGAAGCGGTTGAGAAACCGATGCATGTCAAACAATTGCATGCGACGATTCTTCATCAGCTTGGGCTCGATCCGAACCGCTTGTCGTTTTTGCATGCCGGCTTAGATCAGCGTCTAGTTGGCACGGAAGGAGCCGACCCAGTTAGAGAACTGATCGATTAGAGGAATGCGTGCTTGGCACGCGGCTTCCTATCAGTTGTGGCATGGGGCAGGCGGCCGTGTCTGCGATTCGTCAGGATCAATTTCCTGGACGTTCATATCTATCGCTACTAGCGCTGCCAAGAATGCGGCCATATCGCCTGGGTGTTCGTGGATCATTTCGCGTGCCGTTTTCACGAACTCACGAAAGGTGAAAACGCCGTCGGTACTTTGGCTAAGTAGGCGGCTGCAGAAGTCCAGCGCGTGGGTGCTGGTCAGTTGCCTTAGCGCTTGGTGCGCATCGGGTGCTGGCACGGATCGAGACATGATTGGTCCTCTCTTGAGCGGCGAAAGTGCCACGAGAGTTAGTGCCTTTCCGGGGGCAGGCGACTTCTGGTCGCTGGGTCAAACTTTGCTCAGCGCCCGCAGTATGCCAGCCCACGTTTGCCGTTCGATCGCTGGATCTACCATCGATTGCAGTTGCTGAGTCCTTAGGCACAACTCGTCAAAGAACAATTTTTCTGTCACCATACGTTCCAGTAACTTTGCTAAGGCGGATGCATCGCCCACAGGGAACATTCCTGGCCAGTCGTCGCCTAGCAAACCCAGGTTGCCCGAGACCGCGCTACACAGAATGGGTGTGCCAGCTGCGATAGCTTCTGAGACCACATTGGCACCACCTTCGACTTCTGACGGCAAGATGCAGGCATGGCTTGATGCTAGAAGCTCTTTAGATTTTCGACGGGGAAGCGCGCCCACCCAATTGGTGCGTTTCGTATTTGCGACTGCCGCTTGTATAGATTGTCCGTAGTCGTCATCAAGTTGTGACCCTGCCAGGATTAGCTGCATGTCGATTTCAGGCGCCAACATTGCTGTTGCCTGGATTGCGATATGCTGTTGTTTGATAGGCCTTAGGTGAGCAATTACGGCTGCTGTGAACGTTTGATGTCTGGGGGCAGTGATAGCCGTTGCAGATTGCACCAGAGTGTAAGACTTCTCGCGTAGTTTTTTTGGCAGCAGGTTTAGCGCCCGCGGTTGCAGTGCGATCAGCGCGTCCGCTCGTTTCAGTGCTGTTGTCGTAGTCTCATCTGGTTCGAATTTGGGATAGATATCGGTGCCGGCAAGCAGGGTCACGATTTGTATGTCTGGGCGGTCACAACTCGCTGCCAAGACAGACGCAGCGGATTTGACTGCGTGTACAGTGATTAGCACATCGGCTGCTTGGTCACGCCATTTGGTTGCGATGGTGACAAAGTGACCAAGTTGCCTGAGCAGGCCAGCCCACCGCAGGGCTGTCACCCGATTGCCACTACTGGATCCACGTGCAGCAGGAGTGATGATCGTGATTCGCTGTGGACAGGTTACGCTATCAACCATGCGCTCGATCCTCCTCGCGTTTGCTCTGCTTTTGTTGACGGCATGCAGCACTCCAGAACAGAGTGTTAAGCCTGGTATCAACACGAACTTTCTTGATCCGCAGCTCGACGTCGACAGTTACGTCAAGCGCTTCGAAACAGAGAGCCGTGAGGTCTTTGCAAAGCGAACAGCGATTGCCCGCGCCTGTAGCTTGAAAGAAGGAGAGGCAGTTGCAGATGTTGGTGCCGGAACTGGCCTCTTTCTGGACTTCTTTTCGCGGGATGTGAGCACGGCAGGCCGCGTTTATGCAGTGGAGCTTTCGCCTACCTTTGCCCAAAGATTGCGTGAGCGTATTGCTAGTCGCAAGCAGGCGAACGTCGAAGTCGTTGTTTGCACTGAAAGCGATGTCAGCCTGCCCAGCGCGTCTGTTGACACGGTGTTTACCTGCGACACCTATCATCATTTTGAATATCCTCAGGCGACTCTAGCATCGATCTATCGAGCATTGCGACCGGGTGGCACGTTTGTCATCGTGGACTTCGAGCGTATACCGGGAAAGACTCGCGAGTGGCTGCTCAATCACGTCCGATGCGGCAAGAAGCAGGTCATCAGTGAGGTGACTGCGGCCGGCTTTGAGATGGTGGAAGAAGTGCAGTTGGGCTTCCAGGAAAACTACTTTCTTAGGTTTCGTCGTAGCTAGTGCGTTCGCTCTGACTGCTGTTTTCAGCAGAGCATTTTGTTAACCGTCGGTCTTGAGTTTTGACAAGACTTCGTCGTGCCCGGGGAATCGCCTATCGGGGTGAGAGAGTTTATTCCAGATTTGTCGTCCATCGACGGTGACGATGAAATCACCTTTGCCACCAGATATTTTTTCAACAGAGGTGCCGGGGTGGGCCGTTTCAATTGCGGTAGCCAGACTGGCCGCCTTTGGTAGGTAGTTTCAAACTACGCAATATTCGATCGTGACGTGCATGATCATAGTCTAGAGGAACCGACGCCTTGTTGCCGAGAGGCAATCGCGAGAGAGATCCACCCGGCCAAGAACAGCACACCACCAACCGGGGTGATTGGTCCTAGCCATTTAGCCTCGGTGAGCACGAGGCCATAGAGCGAGCCACTAAACAGCACAATGCCGCCGGCAAATAGGCGGCTGGCCGTTGCTGTGTGCATTCCTGTTCGGTTCAGCACTCCACAAGCGATCAGGGCAAGGGCGTGGAACATTTGGTAGCGGACACCTGTTTCAAAGGTCTGTAGAGCATCGGCATCGTAATGGTCTTTCATCGCGTGAGCGCCGAATGCTCCAAGTGCTACAGCGAGCCCGGCAAAGATGGATCCTGAGAGCAGCGCACTGTCGCGAGGCTTCGGTTTGCTGGAGTCGTCATGGGCTTTCATGATGGCAACGCTACGTCGTTTCGCTGGTCAGCGACAGAGGTGGCTTGTCGGACGATTGTAGCCGTTGCCATTGCGATAGATGTGAAAGTGGCAGGCCGTGATAGAGGTGTCGATGGCGATGAGCAGAAGAAGACGCAAGATGCGCCGTGATGGCAGCATGCCTAGTGTCTCGTGCGCGGGAACGGGTTCGTTCGGCTGAGCTAGGACCCAGGCAATTACCCGGTAACGACGCTGTAAGCGCAATCTGCATGGCTGCGTTTCGCCCATGACTTCGATGGTCGGGGCTACCCTTGGGTCGAACGGACCGTATCTGCCGATAGTGACGGATGATGCGACACTTTATCCTAGTCTCTCTGTTGTGCGCTTGTGCCTTGGCATCGCTGCCAGGTCAGAAGCCGTCGGCGACATCCACTGCGGTTCAGAAATCCACTGCGGTAGTAACAGAACTGGCGGGTGTCCGCGCTGCTGTAAATCGGGTTGCGAAAGTCCTGAGCCTAGATGGCGCGGGCCTATCAGTGGTTCGGTCTAGCCACGAATTACACCGGAGCTTGCATCGCAAATTTACCGCTGAGCAGGTTGTGCCGATTGCAGCTGCGAGCAAATGGTTAGCGGTCGCAACGATCATGACGCTTGTTGAAGATGGCACGCTTGATCTTGACACACCTGTAGCACGCTACGTCGAGGAATTCGATCGGGATGACCGTCGACGTGTCACTTTGCGGCAGTGTCTCTCATGCATCAGCGGTTTGCCCGCAGGGATGCCAGATCACATGCGCAATTGGGATATGGACCGGTTTGCACATGAGGCGTCGGACGAAGCGATGCGTGCCTATCCAGGGACGTCTTTTTCCTATGGAGGAATTGGCTTCCAGGTCGCTGCTCTTGCTGCAGTGCGGGCAACTGGAGAAGACTGGCATCAGCTATTCGCGACTCGCATTGCCAATCGACTTGGCATGCGTGATACGCGATTCGGGACGTTGGTCCCTCTTGCTGCTGATACAGGAAAGACAGCTTTGCCGTGGGTCCCAGGAGGTGCTGTTTCGACGCTCAACGACTACACGCGTTTTGTGCAGATGTTGTTGGGCGAAGGTCTGTGGCAGGGCAACCGCGTCCTTGCAGCTGCGAGCGTCAAGGAAATGCTGAAGAACCAAGTACCGAAGCGCATCGACATCAAGGTAAGTAGGGCAACGAAGTCTGATCTTGCTTATGGCCTTGGGACTTGGGTCGAAACATTAAAGGGCGGTGTCGTTCGTCTAAGCGATCCAGGAGAATTTGGATTCACGCCGTGGATTGATCCTGACCTGAGGATTGGCGGGGTGTTTGCAGTGAAGGAGCGAGGATCTAAAATTCCACGCAATCTAGCGCGCGTCCAGAAGGTCGTCCGGACTGCGGTAATGTCGCCGTCAGTTGCGGGTACTAGTGACAAGATCAAGATGCGTCACGATGGCCTTAATCGTGAATTCGAACTCTACGTTCCACCTTATGCAGAAAATCAATTGGGCTTACCTTTGATGATCGTTCTGCATGATTCTGGCTGCAATGGTGAGCAGGTTCGTCAAGCGACAGAACTCGATAAGTTGGGTGTCGACGAGGGCTTTGTGGTCGCGTTCCCCGATGCAAAGAGTCGCCATTCAGGCAACCGGCTGATTTGGAACTCAGGCAGCCAGGGCGTTCGCGTCTCTCGCAACAAGACAGATGATGTTGGGTTTCTGAAAGGTGTTGCAGCAAAAATCCAGCAGATGGTTCCTATCGATGCGGACCGCATCTTTGTGGTTGGTCACGGCAGTGGCGGCATGATGTGTCATCGCCTAGCTCGCGATGCCAGTGATGTCTTCACAGGAATTGCTGTTGTCTCCGGCTCGATGAACTACACCGGTAGCAATGCATCTTCGTCGATTGCGACCATGCTAGTGCATGGCTCCAAGGACGATTACGTGTTGATTGACGGCGGCAATCCATCTCAGGGCGATAAGCGACGCGTCGATGCTTCGCTGGTGACTGCCTCTGACTACTACGTTGCTCGCAACGGCCTTGTCGATAATCCTGTCACTGAAATCGAGGGCGGCGTAAGTGTTGATCGATATGCTCGCGGCAAATTCAGCACCATCAGGCCGCCGGTGTGGGTTGTTACTCTCGAGGACGGTGGACATGCGTGGCCAGGTCAAGAGGAACCGTCGACCCTATCTCGTGACCGACGGCATGCGTGGTCAGCCTCACGCGGCATCGTTAGGTTCTTTAATATGCTGGATGCAGATCTCTTTGCCTGGAGCCAAACGCCTGCTGTGCCGCGTTAAGCCTTAGGCCAATAGCCAATGGTATTTGCCGTGGCAGTTGGCTGAGTGCTCATCGTCAGAGTCATCAGATGGGCTGCTCTTTGGTTCTCAGCTGTCGTGCGGCATGATCCCGCACTATGGCGGATGCGTTTAAGAACCGAATCGACGCAGATCTTGTAGGTGCGATCGCTAAGCATCTAGTCCGCGTGAGCAAAGAGTTCCCGCAGGACCGATTCGTTAAGCTTGCAAATACAGGGCTCGATGAATTGGAGTTGAAGGAGCGAGTGACGCATCTGGCAGATGCGCTAGCGCACTGCTTGCCAGAAAATTTCGACGAAGCGGTGGCAGTATTGGAACGGTCGTTGGCGCCAGAGCGGTTCGACGACGACCTTGCTAAACTTACCACCTCTGAGCATGGCTTAGCTGGTTGGGCAGTCTGGCCGATGACCGACTACATTGCTCGATGTGGGTTGGCGCATCCGGAGCGTGCCTTGAAGGCGCTGCATGCGTTGACGAAGCGCAATACTGCCGAATACGCGATTCGTCCTTTTCTAGTCGGGCATCGTGATTTGACGATGGCGGCTTTTAAGAGATGGGTGCACGACCCTAGTCCTCACGTGCGACGACTAGTCAGTGAAGGCAGTCGGCCTCGTTTACCTTGGGGCATGCAGCTGAAGTTTCTCGTCGAGGATCCGACGCCGACGTTTGCGTTCCTCAAACAGTTACAGGGCGACGATAGTAGTTACGTTCGGCGCAGTGTTGCGAATCATCTCAACGACATCTCCAAGGATCATCCAGGTCGTGTTGCAGAGTGGCTCAAGCTTTATCTACCTGACGCTGATCAGGAGCTGCGGGCGCTGCTTCGCCATGCAAGTCGAACGCTATTCAAACGCTGCGATCGCCGCGTGCTTAGGGCTTGGGGGATGGCGGCAAAGTTGCGCGGCAGTGCCGTGTTTGTGATTGAGCCCTCAAAGGTGCATGTTGGTGAAGCAGTGCATTTGACGGTCGAGTTACGCTCGCTCGGGAAATCCGTGCAGCCATTAATGATCGACTATGTTGTTCATCACGTCAGATCGGGTGGTGGGACCAGCGCCAAGACCTGGAAGGGTTGGCGGGTCGAGTTACAGGTTGATGAGCACCGATGTTTGAGCAAGAGACATTCGCTGCGACCCGTGACAACAAGGCGTGATTACACCGGCCTTCATCAGGTAGATATCGTGGTAAATGGGTTTGTGGTCGCTAGCGCTGCGTTTGAACTCGTCGCGTGAACAAGGCCCTTACTACGGATTTGTAGCCGATCATGCTGTGGCTGGAGTTGTGCCTTCAGCGGGATTGGCTAGGGCACTATTCCGACAACTACGGCAGCCACCGGATATCTGGTGAGTATCGCCACTGGCGACTATGCAGATTGGCTGCAGGAGAATCCGTCGTCTAACTTCTCTGCGTCATTACACCGTGCTGCCTTGCTCTACCACGCGGTGCATGGACTCGGATTCCTGCAGGAAAACATCATGCAGTCGCTAGCCGGTCAGGCTAGTTGGATTTGCCGTGAGACGCGGTGACTTTGACCGGTTCGGGTCTGATTTCGGACTCGCCCAGATCGCTCTCGATCGCACGATTGTGAATTGTGATCATGGTAGTCAGTCCAAATCCGACGACCAATGTGACGAAAAGCCCGAAGCCAAAGATGACGTAGTCGACCATGGGATTAGGACCTCGCCGAAAGCAGAAGGTTGCCGAGGCTCAGGATCGATGGGACCCAGAGGCCGACGAAGACGCCTTCTTCTCTCATGCCCCAGAACCAGAGGGAAACTGAGAACAAGAAAGATAGGAAGGCACCGATCACAACTAGGACACGTGCTCTTGCCGTGACCTTAGCTAGTTTGATCTCGAGGGCGGATGCTGACGCTTTCATGTGAGCGTGTTCGATGCGCCAAGCCGATCAGATGCAAAGTCTGCGCTAACAGCGACAGAAATACAGAGTGCTGCGGGTATCAGGAAATGGGGCGGTTTAGCTTGTTTACTACTTCTTATCGTCGTTTGGTGGATGGCTGCGCATCCATGAAGTCATGTCAGTCGAAATCCCTGACATGACTTACCAGAAGGCACGCCTGTGGCTGGGAATAAGCGGCGTTGGGACCTTGGTGTTATTTGCTGCTGCTGCAGTCATTTTCCGACTGCCCTCAGCTTGGCGCGAAGGTGGCAGTGACGCTGGAGTGATCGCAACCGTGATGGCGTTTTATCTCGCCATCAGTGCTCCGTTTGACTGGTTTGGCGGGTTTGAACTACCACGTCGCTTTGGCCGTCCTGCGAGTTCTGCGACGACCTTTGTGGCGCGATGGCTGCGTGGCGCCCTGTTACACGCGGGCGTAATGACGCTGAGTTTGATCTTGATCCTCGCGGCAGGTAGAGCTGGCGGATTGCTCGCTGCAACCTTTGTTATGGCAGGCAGCATGCTTGTTCTGGTGATGGCTCAGGGTTTGCTTGCTCGATGGATTGGTGGGCTGGTGAAGACTAAAGTCGAGCCGTCTGTTGGCGACTTCCCAGGCATTGCTGGAACAGGTGGAACAAGTAAGGCCGGCAATGGTGATGTCGCAGTCTGTATTTATGAATCAACAGACCCTGGATTTACCGGTGGCATTGTGGGCCTTCCAGGAGCAGAGCAGGTAATCGTTCCTGAAACTTGGCGGGCGCACCTGACGCCACCTATGCAGGAGGCTCTCGTTAGGCGTCGACATGCAGTTGTCGAATCGCCATCGCGGACCTTTGGAATGCTTGCGGCCATGCTTTGGAATCTTGCTGGATTCCTGATAGCGGCGAGTCTACTACCCGGTGCGAACGTGACGACAGCGGATGGAATCGTGACCATTGCCCTCGGGGCAGGCTTATGGAACTTTCTTGGCTTGCTGGTGCTGCCAACAGCAAGCCGAAGCGCGGTGCTCGCAATGGATCGTCAGATTTGTCGAAAGTCCAACATGAAGGCTCCGCAACTTGCGAATGCGATCCATGCCATTCACGAGTTGCAAGATGATGAGCCGCGGCGCGGCCGCTGGATTGAGACGGTCTTTCATCCTATTCCCGCGTTAGAGAATCGCCTCGGAAAGCTAGCAGAGGTTCAGGTCGGTAAAGACGATCGTAATTACCTGCGACCGTGGCATCTTGCGCGCATGACGCTCTACCTGAGTTGGGCGTGTTTTGGATTTCTGTCGCGCGCCGTGCACTGCAACAGTGGTCGGCCCGATTTGTGGGTAATGCTACCTTGTGACTGATTGCAGTACGTGTTCTGCAGCATGGCGTCCAGCTACCATCGCGCCTTGGATCGATGGCGTCAGTAGATGGTCGCCGCACAAGGTGACAGAATTACCGAGTGCTCGGAATCCGCGTCCTTCCGCATCAGAAATGCGCGGTAGGGCCCTCTTAATGCGGTCGATGCGCAAAAGCTGCCAGCGATCAACAGCATCGGACATCCAGCCTCTAAGTTGCTGGCGCACTGCATCATCAAGTTCGCGGTCACTGGATTCAGCGACTCCCAGCAAGCTTACCGAAGCCAAGGCCGCTCCTTGTGGCGCATAGGATGATTGCACGTCGCTGGGGAAGCAGACGTGATTAACTGGACCGCTGCCATCGCCTCGTAGTAGCAGGATTGGTTCACCTAGTTCTGAGCGGTCCGCACCGTAGTAAATCGTGGTTGTGCTATTGCTTGCAGGTGGCTCAAAATCCATCCCAAGCAAGCGTGCCGCGGCAAACGCCTCTGTTGCCACAACAACGTGCTCAGCTTCGACGCGTTCGCCGCTATCTCGCTCAAGTTGGTTGCCTTCAATCTTCGTGATTGTGCTTTCTAGCTGCAGAGTTCCTGGCGGCAATTTGGCTGCGATTTGTTCTGGAATTGCCTGCATGCCATTCGCTGGCAGTGTTGCCTCACCTCGAGCAAACATCTCAAACAAGAACAAGAAATAACGGGCTGGTACCGTCAACTCTGCGTCGAGCGTAACGCCACCAAAGAAAGGGCGAAAGAAACGCTGCATTGCGCCCTCCGAAAATCCAAGTTGGCGGAGGTAATCAGCGGTTGTGAGGTCCGCAGGAATAGCGAGACGCTTCTCTGCGTGCAGCGCAGTACGTCGCAGGCCAAAGATGCGTGGGATATCTCTCAGTGGTACTACTGGCGAGCGTGCCGACCAGAGAGCTTGTAGCGGTTGGCGCCAAGCGTCCACGACTCGGCGATTTTTGCCACCGTGATGCACTAATGCCCCGGACGCGAACGGTGCCAAGTTGAGTTCCTTGTAGCTAAGGACATCTTTAGCCTCGGGGTAGGAGGTCAAAAACACCTGGAACCCGCGGTCGAGCAGGAAGCCATCTTGGCGATCAGTCGCAATGCGGCCGCCAACGCGATCGTCTGTTTCAAAAACCTGGCATGAGATGCCGTTGGCTGACAGTTGGCGGGCACAGCATAAGCCGGCGAGACCTGCTCCAATAATAGCTACCTTGGTCTGCTGCATCGTCATGACCTACGATGCAGACCGCTCCGCCACAACCATTGATCACACGAATTGCCACAGCTAGACATATCAAGTTGTTTGTTGCGCCGGGCTAAGTCTACGAATGAGAGGCTGTCATCCAGTGATCCCGGCAACTCTAAGCGTCATTGCCCGGGACATTCATTGCTTCGAGTAGTTCCATGTCTGGCGCTACCTCAGGAATTACTCATCGCAGGATTGCTATCTTGAGCGACTCTACAAACTACCTTGGTGTGGATGGGTGTCGGGCCGGATGGTTTGTGGTCCGCATTCGTGCCGGCGCCCAGCCAATCATCGAGACGATGCTGGTGGGTGATTTTGCCGCGGTGCTGGCGCTGCGCCCGGCACCGCGATTTGTCGCTGTAGATATGCCTATTGGGCTTCTCAAAACAGCGAGTCCAGGAGGACGTAGGTGCGATCAGGAAGCACGCTCGCTGCTAGGGCCCCGCCGCAGCAGCGTATTTTCACCGCCGCTTCGTGGTCATCTATCTGCCAAAGACTGGTCGGAGGTCTCTGGGATTTCTAAGCAGTCTTTCCACCTGCTGCCTAAGATCCGCGAAGTCGACAGTTCGATGACTGCATCGCGCCAGCGGCGAGTTCGAGAGACGCACCCGGAACTTGCCTTTTGTAACCTGAATGGGGCACCCATGAGGTTTCCGAAGCGAACGATTGAGGGGCAGCGTGAACGCCTCAAAGTCTTGCAAATCGCAATTAGCGACGTCGAAGAGGTCTATCGAAATGCTTTGGCGCAATTCCGTCGCAGTCAGGTCGCTCGCGATGACATTCTCGACGCGCTGATACTGGCTGTTGTTGCGAGGGAATGGCAACGGGGGGCGCCAGGCGTGTTCCTCGGCGACCACCGCGGGACTCGCAAGGTCTGCTAATGGAGATTTGGTCCTGAACCTCAGGCGCCGCGTAGTTCGCGCAAGATCTGGGCGCGAGCGGCGGCGTCAGCGATAAACTCACCGGTAACATGGTAGGTGGTTGTCTTTGCGCCGGGTTTGCGGATCCCACGCATGGTCATGCAGTTGTGTTCAGCCTCAATCATTACAGCCACTCCGCGGGGTTGCAGAGCTTGCTGCAGTTCGTTAGCAACTTGCGCAGTAAGCCGTTCTTGGATCTGCAGACGACGCGCATACACCTCTACGAGTCGGGCTAGTTTACTTAGGCCTACAACCCGGTCTGAAGGCAAGTAGGCGACGTGCGCTCGACCTGCGAATGGCACCATGTGATGCTCGCAGTGTGATTGAACGATGATGTCTCTGACCACGACGGGGCCATTATAGTCAGAGGTCTCGTCGAAGGTCTTTGCCAGAATGACGCTTGGATCTTGTTGGTATCCTGCAAAAAACTCGCCGTATGCACGCAGCACACGGTCAGGCGTTTCGTGCAATCCTGAGCGATTTGGGTCATCCCCAATATACGCCAACAAGACTCGAACTGCCTCTAGCGCATCCTTGCGAGATACTGGGCTAGGTTGCATCTGACGTAATGATTCGTTGATGAGCGTCGGTGAACTATTCACGGAAGATGTAGTCGGTTCGAGGGGCGGGTATCTGGTTGGCGGAAGCACTACGGATGATGTAGGCGGGGTGATTAGGGGCTGTTAGAAATCCAGCGTGAATATGCCTTGCTGGCCCGGTGTTTCTTCGACGCTGACGGACAACCTCGCAAGCTTCACAGTCGGGAAAGTCGCTCGAATGGAGTCCAAAAGCGAAGCTCCGATCCATTCCGCAAGGTTTTCAGAACTGCTGTTCAAAATCGGCAAGATCCGGACCTCGTCGGTTGGAATTACATAGCGGCGTTTGCCGTGACGGATCTCGGTTTCGTCATTACTGATGGCGCGACATGTCAGGTCTGGGTGCAGTCCGGGAACCACGAAGGTCTCATCCAAAGGCTCAAGGATCGCGCTCACGAGAGGCTTAATGCGCTTAAAGTCGATTACCATTCCATGGCTTGTCCGCGGCGTATCAACCTCAACAGCAACTCGGTAATTGTGCCCATGCAGACGCTCAGCCGACCCGTCGTCAAAGATCAGAAAATGCGCAGCACTGAACTTGTGATATTCCTTCTCGACGTGGATACGCCAGGTCGCTGCTGCGCGATTGGGAGAGAGCGGCGAAGTCAGGCTGACTGTCATATCGATTGGGCCAAGGGAATCGGATTGGTCGTTTGGGCGGGCTTGCAGATTGCGAAATCTATTTCTGACCTTCGAAGCAGCATTGCTTACGGATTCATCCGGATCGTGAAATCACGAAAACACTTGGCTCGAAGGTGATTTTGCCCTGCTACGACACGGGCCGATCTCAAGTAAGCAGCCCAGCCCTACTGCGTTAGAGAGCGGCGATCTCTTCCCTGGATTTACGGCATAGCAACTGCGGATCGGGTCGCCTGACCTTCGCAGGCTCCAAGTATTGAACGAGGCCTGGCAGGTTGATTGGTGGAGCGCGCAGATACATTCCATTACTGAGCCGCTAGAAATCGTCTAGACGTCGCATCCAGCCGCCAGAGACAGCGAATGCATTGTCGTGAAAGACTTAGCAGACAGCGATCCGTTCGTCATCCTCGGTGCCACCGGCGCGACCGGGCAGCAACTGGCGCGCGATTTACACGCCCGTGGAGCTCGGCTGCGACTCATTGCTCGTGACGCCACGAAACTGGCGGAGCTGGCGGACTCACTGGGCGCCGAGCAAACGATCCTTGCTGGGGCGGACGCAGCATCAGTGCGCGATGCTTTGGTGGCAAGCTGCCAGGAAAGTCCAACTGCTGGCATAGCTCACTGCATTGGATCATTGCTCCTCAAGCCAGCCAAGCGGACCACGGTCGACGAGTGGCACTCTGTAATCGAGACCAACTTATCGTCCGCATTTGGGGTGACAATGGCAGCTGCGGACTGCATGAAGGCCGGTGGTTCCGTTGTTTTCTGTAGCTCAGTTGCTGCGAATTTGGGTCTCGCCAATCATGAGGCAATCGCAGCTGCCAAGGCCGGTCTTATTGGACTCGCGCGAGCAGCCGCAGCTAGTCATCTGCGGCGAAAGATCCGTTTTCACTGTGTGGCGCCAGCGCTTGTTGAAAGCCAAATGACTGAGCAAATGCTTGGCCGTGCCGGAATGCGTGAGGCTGCAGCGAAACAAAATCCTCTTGGGCGCATCGGCACACCTGGAGATGTCTCCCGTGCCATCATGTTTTTGCTAGACCCCCAGAACGATTGGATCGACGGGCAAGTCTTGGGTGTCGACGGTGGCTTCGGTTCGTTGCGCGGGTTGGCTTAGCCCGGGTATTAGCCTCCCGTTCGCCAATCTTGGGACGTATCGGTGTGCGGCAGTTGCGAGAGTACGTTAGTTGCACTCCTTTCCTGTGGCCGGGATAGCGTTGGGATGATGTAAAGCCCTCACCCAGTTTGCTGCGGTGCCACCGACTGGTCTTGGCTGTCGATGGTGTCCGAGTCTCAGGTATGGACACAGTTGCGTAGAGTCAGTCTCGGATCTGGCCAATCCTGAGCCAGCACCTGACCTTTGGCTCGTCAGATGCCGATACTGGCAAGAGCATGTATGGATTGGTCAATCGAGCGATTGAAGGTTTGGTCAAAGAGAAATTTGGCACGGACGTATGGAAGCGCATTTGCGCTCGCGCTGAATTATCAGATCCACAGTTCGTCGCGATGGAAGCCTATGATGACGCGATCACATATGGGCTAGTAGCTGCAGCTTCTGCGGAGCTTCGTATTGATCCAGCTGTCGTCCTTGAGTCATTCGGCGACTATTGGACCACGTATACCATCGAAGAAGGATACGGCGATTTGTTGTCCATGATGGGCAGTACGCTTGACGAGTTCCTCGACAACCTCGACTCCATGCATGCGCGCATCGCTGGCACTATGCCAAGTCTGATGCCGCCGAGTTTTGAGCGAGAGGCGAACGCAGATGGTTCAAGTATTCTCCACTACAGGTCGGAGCGACCAGGCTTGGCGCCGATGGTCCTTGGCTTACTTAAGGGGCTTGCTCGTCGTTTCTCGGTCAACATCCATGTTGAGCAAGTCGCTGGTGACACGCTAGGGCATGTGCGCTTCTTGGTCCGTCCCTCGTAGCAGTTCAGGTCTTTGTACATGCAACTCAGTGACATAGATTTTGCTGTCGCGGTGCCATTTGGATTCGTCATGAATACAAATGGCAGGCTGGTGATCGTCGGCGATGCTCTGCAGCGCTGTTTGGATGCCAAGCCTGGCATGCATGTCGATGAGTTGTTTCATATTGTGCGTCCGGCTCGAGTCTCATCGCTGGCAGATTTGGTGGTCTCTCCAACGACGACTGTGTTTTTACAGTCTGTGCAAGGTGAACTAGAGTTGAAGGGAAGCGTTGTGCAGCTCAACGACGGCGAGCTAGCTGCATTCTGGGGTGGAGCAATTGTTCGCGACATCTGTGAGTTTCAGCAGCGTGGCTTACACATCGGTGATTTTCCTCCGAATGACGCAACCCCGGACTTGTTGTTGAGCATGCAAGCGACGCGTGCGTCGCTCGACGATGCCCGTAAGCTAGGACGGAAGTTACAGTCTGCCTTGCTTCGCGCGCAGGCTGCAACCGAAGCTAAGGACCGTTTCCTTGCGACTATCAGCCACGAGATTCGGACGCCACTCAATGGGTTTGGATCGATGATCGATTTGATGAGCGATAGTCAGCTAACGGAAGATCAGCGTCAAAATCTGGAGACGATGAATGACTGCACGAAGTCACTGCTTGTACTCGTTAACGACATCCTCGATTTTTCGAAGATCGAAGTAGGCAAGATTCAGGTGAAGCTCGAACCAGTGCAGTTGTCGCCTGAGTTTAGGCGCATCACCGAGTTATTTAGGCGAACAGCTGAAGAGCGTGGTATCGAGTTGCGAATTGAGATCGACGTGCCAGATGATTCTTGGTTCATGGCCGATATCGATCGGATCCGTCAAGTTGTGTCCAACCTGCTGGGTAACGCGCTTAAGTTCACGCCGAAGGGCTATGTTGAGTTGCGAGTTCATTCTTTGGATCTTGGTCAAATCATGGTGGACGTCGTTGACTCTGGTATCGGCGTCAAGCCAAGTCAGGAATGCCAAGTCTTCGAGCCGTTTGTGCAGGCAGACGCATCCACGACGCGCCGTTTTGGTGGTGCCGGTTTGGGGCTGAGCATCTCTCGCCAGCTTGCGCAAGCAATGGGCGGCAATGTTGAGATGGTGTGCAGTAGCACTGCAGGTAGTCACTTTAGAATGACCATTCTAGCAGCTGAGACAATTGCTCCAGACTGTTCGAAGAGCATGTGTGAGGGGCTCGCCACACCAGTAACCTTCGAAGGTGTTCGCATCCTAGTTGCAGAAGACGATCAGACCAATCAACTCATCGCTCGCAAGATGCTCGAAAAAATTGGTGCCACAGTAACCGTGGTTGAAGATGGCCTACTTGCTGTGGAAGCGGCCGAAAATGCGTCGTATGACCTAATATTGATGGACCTCATGATGCCGCGTCTGGGAGGCGTAGAGGCAGTTGCGCGGATCCGATCCGGTAATGGCCCGTGTAGTGAGATACCAATTTTGGCATTCAGCGCGGCAACCATGGGCCTCGATCATGACGCGGCCATTGCTGTTGGTATGAGTGGCTTCATTGAAAAGCCCGCTCGGATTGACCAGCTAAGAACTGCGCTTTCAGAGCAGCTTGTTTGTAGGGAAGGCTGCGAGACTGGCCCTTAGCAAGCGATCGCAAAGCTACCGATTGGGATGTCAGGTCTTCTTGACTTGACTGCCGGAAGCTGACTTGTTGGGTCATAAGTTGCTGATGGCTGTCTGAGGCCGCGTTATGGTGGCTTGGATGCAGATCCAGGACTTCCAACTTGAGCGTTACTTTGGCAAGTACGAGTTCACTGTCCGTCATCAGCTCTCACTTTCGGATTGCGATACATGCTCGGAAGGCGAGATGTTAGATCTTGCAGGTATTGCGCCAGTCGACTTGTTGTCGTTGAAGCTTGGCTACACTGAGTCTCAGGGAGATCCTGAGCTTAGAGCAGCAATTGCAGAGCACTATGATCACTGTTCCGCAGACGATGTTGTGGTGACGAACGCTCCTCAGGAGGCGATCTTCTTGGCAATGCAGGCTGTGCTCAAGGCTGGCGACCGCGTGGTTGTGCAAACACCTTGCTACCAGTCCTTGTTAGAGGTTGCCCGCAGC
This sequence comes from Planctomycetota bacterium, assembly GCA_965662465.1. Taxonomy (GTDB): domain Bacteria; phylum Planctomycetota; class UBA1135; order UBA1135; family UBA2386. The sequence goes on from CBFIIO010000014.1 coordinate 74,159, forward strand.
ATCGGGTGTGAGGTTGTTCGATGGGAGGCCCGGGAATCTGACGATGGTTGGGAATTTGATACCGATGATCTGTCAGGGTTAGTCCAAGGTGCGAAGCTACTCGTTATGAATGCTCCGCATAATCCGACTGGGCACCACCCTAGTGAGTCAACAAGGATGCGGGTCTCAGAGATCGCTGAGGCTGCGGGTGCGCGCATATTCTCTGATGAGATGTATCGTGGGCTAGAGCGTGATCCCGCAGATGCGATCATGCCAGAGGCGTCTCGAAGCGAGCGTGCCATCAGTTTGTGGGGAGGCTCGAAGTCTTTTGGCTTGTCCGGTCTGAGGATCGGATGGCTAGTTTGTCGTGATCGCGACGTGATTGGGCAGATAATGCGCCGCAAGGACTACACGACGATCTGCAGCAGTGGTCCGGGCGAGTTTCTTATGAAGGCTGGTTTACGGGCTGCTCAGGAGCTGTTTGGTCGCAATCGTGAATTGATTGCGAAGAATGAAGCCCGCGTGCGCGCGTTTGCTGCTTCGCGACCGAGTGAATATCGATGGCGAGCGCCGCTCGCAGGTTCTGTTGGGTTGCTGGAAGTTAGAAACCAACCAGCTTCTGAGATCGCGGCACGACTGCGAGAAGAAGCCGACGTGTTGGTCGCACCATCAGGGCTCTTCGCCATGCCAGACAGGCACCTTCGACTGGGGCTGGGGCGCAGCAGTTTTTCAGTCGCGATGGATCAGTGGGAGTTGTGGGAGCAGAAGATCGGGAGCTAGCCCGATCTACTCAGTAGTGCGATAGCTTGAGCTGGTTGTAGAAACTCTTTTTAGGTCGTTCTCATCGTTAGGGCTTACCTTGGGATGGCGGCACTTGGTCTGAGGCGGCCTCTGGCGCACGCTTCCAGACCAAGATGAGGATGGCGCCAATGACCATCCCGACGCTCAACGTCTGCCCCATCGTCATGCCAAGCAGCACGTTCCCGCCCTCATTGACGAACTGTCTGTCCCATTGCCGAACGGACTCTACGGAGCCTCGGATGATCGCGTAACCAAGCAAGAAGAGCGCCGCGTAGCGACCCGACCGCATCGGTTTGTTGCGTGTTAGTAGGTAGGTAGCAAACAATGCCAGTCCGAGAACAAGGCCTTCGCCAAAGCCTTCGTATAGCTGTGACGGGTGTCGGAATGGCACGAGGTGCTCTCCCGATGCTGGATCGGTCAAATCTTTGACTCGAGACCAATCAAGGCCGGCGGCGATCGTATCCCAATCGATTTGCCGACCAGAGCTGTAGGTCGCGTTCAGCTGATCCTTGACCTCGGCAAAATCTTGCTTGCCGAATGCTACCTGGATGCAAAGTTCGCGGTCGCGCATCGACATGCCCCGAAGCTGCAGCAGATTTTCTGCCGTTGGGTCGGTCGGGAATTGCATCGCGCCCCACGTTTCTGGGCTGGTCACTCGGCCATACAGTTCGCCGTTGATGAAGTTTGCCATGCGCACAAAGAAGATGCCTGGCGTTCCAGCTAGAGCCGTTGCATCCGCGACTCGTCCCCAGCCAATCTTGTGGCGCCGACAGAATAGCCACATGGCGATGCATACTCCGCCAAGGCCACCGTGGAAGGAAAGTCCACCCTGCCAAACCTTGATGAACTCTAGGGGGTTGAGCAGCGATTGATCGTAGAACAACGCGTAGCCGGTGCGTCCACCGAGCATCACTCCAAATACGCAATAGAAGATCAGGTCGGGGGCAACTTCCGGCGCAACTGGGAAGAATCCACGTCGCGCTAGCCGCACAAGGATCCACTGTGCGCAGACGAAGCCAACGACATACATCATCCCATACCAACGCACGTCGATTGGCAGAAACGGGATGTCGAAGAGAACCGGGTCCCAGGCGGGATAATCCATCGTTGATCACCCTAGCCCGTAAGTCGTGTCAAGTCGCTCTACGAACCGGGCAAAAGCTGCATTGCGACGTTTCCGTAAGGTCGGCGATCCTGATGCCGATTGGGGCTTGTCGAAAGCAGTCCATGGTGCAAAGGCTGTTGCAACTGGCCAGCACGTCGTTGCAGTTACCGGAGCATTTCAGGTGATGGAGTCTGCGATCCGGTGAGCCAGCCAGAATATTGGCTGGCGCAGGCGGTTTGATCTTCGCTACTTGGTGCCGCTGACCGAAGTGCTGTGGAAACCGATGATTTTTCCGAAGATGCCAGCGAACGAGGTCCAGTCTGCTGGCGTCGAGCCAACCGTTGTGATCGTGGCGCCTTCGGGGACCTTGTCGAGGGCGGCCTGCTGGTCATCACGCGGGATCGCAATGCCGAAGACGCGCAGGCATTCGCCATGGGCAGTGAAGGTGCCGGAGGATTCGCGAACACCAGAGCAGCTCGTTGCAAGAAGCAGCGAAGCGAGGCAGACGACGGATGAAATCTTCTTCATAGGAGTTAATCGAGCGGTTGTGATTTGGGAAACAGACCTGGAACGCGGGCGCTTGCGCGCCGACGTCCCGGGACAAATGTGGTGTTAGCTCTCGATCTGGGCCAAGGCAACGACTTTCGCTTGTCGCGCGATCAAAGCGCCAGGTCTAGGTAGGGATGATCGTGACGCAGACGCGTTCAGCTGTTTACTCGGAGGTGATCAGCCTTCGTTTGGCATTTAGGCCTAGTTCGCTATCGATGGCTGTGGCTAGCCCGTGCACGCAGTGTCTCGGGCTGGCTACGCGATGGTTGTTGAGGCGTTATGCGATTTCAGAACCTCTCATGCGGGCGGCTGTGCTGTGTTGGATTTGACGGTGGTTGTCACTGCTAGCTACTGATGGTGGAGCGGCTGCTTTCTCTGACTGGAGGCCTCTATGTCCGAATTGAATGGTTTCATATTGGATGGTTTCATTGCCGTGAGCAGGCGCTTTGGTTGCGCGGTGTCGTTGGTAGTGGCGCAGCGTTCTGGGCTTTGGTCGTCAGTTCTGCTGTTTTTTTCAACGGCGGCTTTTGCGATTCGTTGGCCGCTGACTTTTTAGCGCATTGGTTGGTGTGCTTGTCGATTGGCAGCGCTTGTGGATGACGTCACCATGGTTTCTTGTGGGTTCGGCCCTAAGTCATTTTTTGGCAATGGATTATCGAATTCTGGTGTCGGGTCTGCCTAGTGGGCTGAGTATTGAGCGTGTTCGTAAAGCCATTTATTGCAGTGTATTAAGTGTTATCTGGGCCGTTTTCATGGGCCGTTTCTGCCTATATATAACGTCGCTTTTCGGTCGTGGATGAGATCTGTTCGGGCGAAACACCTTGTTTTGGAGGCGTGGCCAGCTTTCCAGGGCTGGTTTTGTGGGTTTGTTAGGTCTGTGTCTCGTGGGGCCGAGTGAAAAATGAATGACGTAATCCGTCGAAATCATGGGGAAAACTGTGGAAAGATTTCGGCGAAAAGGAAAAGGTATGCGAGTCCACATCGGTCAGACCGTGGACGACTGCGGTTAGCTGGGCTTTCCATGGACGCCTCCCAGCGCAATCCCTTACTGGGTTAGCCACAGTCGACCATCTGCCACAATAGGTGCAAATTGAACAACCCTTTCACTCGTTACCTCGTGCCGACGGCGGCGCTTCTGACGTTCGCGAGCCAGACTGTCGCGCAAAACTCTGAAACTCTCGAGCAGAGCGTTTCAAACTCTGGCTCCAGCTTCAGCAACGTGCTGAACAACGCCCGTTACGACTTCGGTCGTGGTCTGACCTTCACGTCGAGAGACGGCGAAGC
>CBFIIO010000015.1:0-20127 GCA_965662465.1 Planctomycetota bacterium
TTCGCCTGTGTGCCATTTTTGTTTCTGTTCTTTGCGGACCATGGAATGGGGCCAGGTCAATACGGCGAGGTGTTGACTGCCTACTACCTAGTGATGTTCTTGTCAGAAGTCCCCACCGGGATAATGGCCGACCGACTAGGGCCCAAATTCATGTTGATGTTGGGGCCAATCATTTTGGCCGCGGGCTTTGCGGCGATGGTTATTTGGCCTGATTACTCAGGTTTTCTGCTGGGCGAAATGCTGCTTGGGCTTGGCCATTCCGTGTTGTCGGGGCCGCCCACCGTTGCCCTATACGAGGCGCTATCCAAAGAAGGGCAAGAGCACCGCTACCTGGCCGAGGAAAGCCGCATTCATGCACTGCGCCTATACGGCACAGGTAGTGCGTTCTTGCTCGGAGGAATACTTGTGCACTTCGGCAACCAAGAGGGCACCGCCTACTCCGGTGCCATTGTCATCACCTGCTGCCTGCACCTCTTGGCAGCCATCATCGCGAGCAGGTTGTCTAGTCCAGAGCGCAAGCCGCGAGCACAGTCACCAAGAGCCTTTCTTGGACATGCCCGCCAGGAGATGCAGAAGCCGGCCGTTCGTTGGCTGCTGTTTTATTGGGTCGTGTTATTCACTGTGTTGCGGTTTCCTTTCCACAACTACCAGCCTTACTTGAAGGCGGCTGGAGAAATTGAGCCGCTATTTGCCAATGCAGTTTTAGTGGGTGTGTTGTTTGCGGTTCTCAATCTTGTGGCGGCGCCACTTAGTTCTCGCGTGCCGCAGCTAGTTGAGCGCTTTGGTCGGCGGCCATTGTTTTGGGGCATGCCATTGGTCTTGTGTGCGTCGCTGTTGGTGATGTCCTACGAACGACAGTTGGCTGGATCAGGTGAAAGTTCACGGGCCTGGTGCTGGGTCGCGGTAAGCATGTTTTTCGTGCAGCAGGTGCCGTTCGCAATGCATTGGCCGTTGCTGCATGAGTTTGTAAATCACCGCATCGGATCAGCCGCACGCACAACCGTGCTCTCGGTCATCTCGTTGGGCGCCCGTGCGGTTTATGCGCTCGTTAACTTGCAGCTGTTCCATCTACAGCAGACCAGCGGTCTCGCTACAGCGTTGCTGACCACTGCTATTGGTGGTGCCATAGCAACTGCGCTGGTGCTGTGGTTGCGGCCAGCAGGACTGTTACGTGGCGCAAAGTATGAAGCGGCAGACCGGATTCACTAGCGGCCGAGATCGACGAAAACGCCACCGTTGTTTTCAGAAAGTTGCTTTAGGAAATCTTTTTGGAAGTCACCAATTGCGATGGTGTGAATCACTAGGCGGAACTGCTCGTTTTGCTTATTGATCTCGGCCAAGATTTCGTTTGGGTCGATCAATTTCCCAGCTGATGGACGGCCGTCACTTAAGAAGTAAATCGTATCAAGTGGCTTCGTAAGCGCCTTTTTGTCGATCCCCGTGACCTTGGGCTTTGGCGGCTTGTCAGGGTTGATGCCAAATCCGTAGAGGAGAGCCTTGAGAGTGTTGGTTTTGCCAGCGCCTAGATTGGCTGCTCCACCTAGGCCAGATGCTGCCAGTTCCTGAGCTTCCGAACCACCAATAGGTTTCAAGCGCTTGACGAAAGACTTGGCGGAATCAATGTTGACTACATTGGCCGGTACGAGTCGAGGCTTCCACGGCTTTACGTCGGTTGCAAAAGCTACGATGTTGAAGTTGGTGTTAGCGGATAGTGACTCCACCGTGTTCAGTAACTCGGTCTGCACGATGGTGAAGCGTTTGCGGTCTTTGTAGTCGCGAAACTTATCGACCTCTACTACCAAGTCATCCATCGATCCTGAGACATCGATAACGAATAAGACGTTGGTTGAGGTTGTAGGGATTCCAGCAAACGAGTTGGTTTCGTCCTTACGGCCATACAAGGCATCGTACTTTTTGCGCGTGGCAGCCTTTTGTGCGAGTTCTGCATCGGTGGGAATTCGCCAACCTTCGATGCTCATCAAGGTCTTCCATTGACTCTGCCAGCGTTCAGGGTCGATTCCAAAGTCCATTCCCGTTATCCGAAATAGAGCGTCGGCACACTCGACCTGAAGCCGTCCTTCTTTGCGCATCAGATCTATGAGTGGCTGGACGCTGTTTTGTTGACGTAATTGGGCGACTGCTTCAATCGCCGCAGTCTGCACTTGCCATTGCGAGTCCTTCAGTAAGCCTGTCACGTCATCGGCTAACTCTCTGATCTTTATTTTTGCAACTGCATCGCATGCAGCGAGTCTCACCAGCGGCTCGGGGTCACTGAGGCATGAGCTGAGTAAGCCTGTTGAGCCAGGCAGTCCAATCAATGTCAGTGCTCGAGCTGCTTCGTATCGAACAGTCGACGAAACTCGGTTGCCACTTGCAGCTTCTTCGATAGCTGGAATCGCGGCTGAGATCTTTGATCGTCCGAGGACTTTGGTCCATGTGGCAACTTTGGTGCTGTCCTTCTCTTTTGGTAAAGCATCAATCAATGGCTGAAACGTTGGCTGCTCAGTGAATGTTGCCAAAATCTTCAGTGAGGCGTCTTGTACGACGGCCTTCTTATGCTTCAGCAATTTGAGCAACGCGTTCGCAGCTTCTACGCACTCATTCCCCTCAAGGGTCATGATCGCTTCAACTTGAAGCGCGTCTTCCTTTGCCTTCTTGAAGTAGCGCTTAAATTCTTTGACTGCATCTAGGCGTGCCTCCAAATCCTCTTGAGCACATAGGCCAGTAGCCATAACTAGGGAGGCGATTAGAGACAGGAGTCGGAACATTAGTGAGTCCAAGGGGTCTGGGTAGGTAGAGGGTTTGCTGCTACCCGTTTTCTGGTGGATTGGCGTGGCGCCACCAAGTCAGTCGCATGTCCCGGTCAATTTGCTGTGCAAGGACATCTATATCGATCCGTGAGTCGCGAAGATTACTATTCTTAAGAGCAGGGCTAATTAGGAACACGAGGGTGTGTTCAAATCGAGCTTCAATCCGCCATCTGCAGCGTAGTGATCCCGCTGCAAGCCGCATCGATTTGGCTAAATTTTCGATCTGCAACAACGCTGCTTGACCAACAACGATTAGGTCAACAAAGGGTAAAGACTCGCCAGATCCGGCTGAAGTTGCGCCAAGGTCGAGGCCAGGTAGCCGTTCCAATACGCGGGCAAGTGGCCAGATTAAGACATCGACTCGACGTCGTTCGGCTTCTGATGCTAGATCCGATTTGTTTGTGGCGGTCCGTTCGCCGTATTGTTCGCCACAAAGGGCGCACTCAATGACGGTGCCGCCAGCGTTAGCAACCGCTCGCATATCGTGGTTTCCGCACTCAGGACAGGTGTCCATGCGTCGGATCATACCAATGTGTTGCAGGTTGTGCCGCAGCAACCTTGGCGATCCCGGCAGTCTGCTGCGTATCGATTGCTTGGTGGCGGGACTAGTTGCCGCGTTGGGTTTGAACTTTGCCGGTGCCCAGTTGGCGTTTCGCTAAGTTTCGCACCCAGCTATCTTCCTCGTCCGTTGTGCCGAGCCTAACGTCGTTACCTTGTGAATCACCCGAAACGATTTCGCCAATCTCAGACTTTGGCAACATGACTCGGTTCTTTCGAAACTCCAGAACCACATGGTCGTCGGCAATGCGGCTCAGGATGCCGCCGATAAGGCGATTGTTATTGGTTAGTCGTACAAAGCCTTTGGACGCTTGTTGCAACTGTTCATATTCGTCCGCGCCAAGTGGGGTGATCTGCGCAATCTCGGACTTTTCGATCGTCAATTCGCCGGTTGCAACGCGTAGCGTGATCGCCATGTCTGCAACACGCTTTATTTGCCCGACAAAATAGTTGCCGTTGTGCAATTGCGCCAGAGCCCGGCTGCCAAGCAATACTCCATCGACAGCTTGAGTGCTCCTCGTTTGATCGGCAAGGCCGCCGACAAGGAGAGACTCGCCGAATCGTGCCAATGTTGCCTTCGTATTGGTTGGGGCGCTGATTGATGTCCGCCCGCTATTTTCTTTTGCGTCTTGGCCAGCTAGGGCGGTGTTGGCGATTGCAGAATGCGCATCTGGAATCTGTTCTAATAGAGCGGTGCTAGCCGGAGCGGAGCCCTTTGTGGCGTCCGTGATTTCATCGACTGGGGTCGTCAGCGCGTTGCTGGCCGTAATGTCTGTTGGCTCGCTAGATCTGATGTTTGAATCGCTTGGTAATGGTTGCTGCTGTTGTTGGTCTAGGGATGCTGCGGCAACATCTGACGATTGTGAGTTTAAATTGCTGCCTACTACTTGGTTGTCAAGCAAACCCGGGTTGCCTTGACCTGCAGTTGCAGGTGTTTTTACGTCACTGATCACCGGTGTTTGCAATGGCACTGGCGGTGGCACAATGACGCTGACCTCGACCGTGGGGCGCGGTACATCGGTCTGTGCAACTTCCCGTGTTACGGAATCTAGTCCAACAAGATTTGGTGCGACAGTCGTAACGGCAGCGCCCAAGGCTACGGCAAGCGATGCGGCAATCGAAATCAACACGCGTCGCGACATGCGACGTTTGGCCGGTGCATCATCAATTGCAGGCTCTTCGTCTTCATCTTCGGCGGCGTAGACTTGGTGATCATCTTCGAGTTCTTCCTCGTCGTATTCCGAGCCCTCGTATTCCGAGTCCTCGTATTCCGCGTGTTCGTATTCCTCGTCTGTGTGATCTACGAACGCTTGCAGGTCGGGAATAGCTGCCTCGTATGTCGTTTCCGAATCGGTTCGCTCGACCCCTTCGATTTCACTGAGTTGATCTAGCGACTTCGTAGGCAATGGCTCCCATCCGTATTCCTCGCTACCGACATCATCTGTAGATGGTGATGACGGCATGAGCGAGATGGTGTCACTGAGGTCTTCGTCTACTTCAGTCGGTTGCGTAGGCGATTCATCTTCTAGGAACGACAGCGGGTCTTCAGAAGCAACTTCATGATTCGGCGTAGCGACGTTTGTTTCAGTCGCAAACTCTTCCGCAGCTTTCTCAAGAGTTAAGGCCTCATCTTCAAGGAAGAACAAGTCGTCTAATGTTGCGTCGATCTCCGGAATGAAGTCACTGGTTTCTTGTGTTGATGGCGGCTTGTGACTGCTCATCAGTTCTTCCTCATGACTATCCAAGATAAGATCTATGTTGGGCAGTTCATCTCCCACCGTATCTTGGTCAGTCTCATCAGCTAGCTCCTCTGCCCAGAGTCCGTCACCGTCATCGAGAATGAATGGGCCCGACTGCTCAAACTCGATTACGCCATAGTCATCATTCAGCGGTGCGTCGGCTTCTAAGTTTGCACCGTTGTTAGCTGGGTCACTCTCATTACATCCATGCATCAGTGCAGCCAGTTCATCGGTTAGCCCTTGCTCGTCGGGGGCTGTGTTGCCCGCGAGATCGGTTGCATCGATGTAGAGAGCTTCGCTTTCTGATTGGCTGTCGTTGGTGCCGGTGAGCGTCGGCTCCTGGAACTCATCTGCTGCTATCTCGTCTTCGAGATCAACTTTGAACAGCTGGTAAGTATTGTCTGGTTTGTCAGCCTGCTTGCCGGCATCCAGATTTGGTGCCGCAGTTGCCTGTAGGCATTCCGGCCCGTCAAAGAGGTCGTCTAGTTCTTCGTATGTGCCAATACTTTCGTCGATCGCGAAATATTCGTCGAGGAAGTCGGCGTCTTCGTTGCTCTGGCTATCATCCATCATAGCTGCTCCGGGCTGATCTCAATTCGGTCCGAGGGACTCATCACTATCGACCGCTTGGGCGGTGTGACTGAGGTCCGGACCGGGAGATCTCGGCGCAGCTAAGGGCGTTAAGGCGACTCTGCCGCTAGTTCCCGACTGATAGCTGAGGAGGGTAGCAGGCGTCTTACGCCTCCCCGTAGCACAGTTAAGCCAAGCGAGTCGATGTATTCGAGTAAGGGGATTAAGAACTTGCGGCTGGTGTCCAGTCCATCTCGCAACTTCGGTATGTCGAGTATTTCGTCGTTGCCAAGGCAGTTTTGGCGAATGGAGTGCATCACTCCACGGATCACGACTGCGGCATAAAAGTGTTCCGCGACTTTCTCGATCAACCCTTCATCCTGGGCTCGGTCAACTAATGACAGCAATGCATCGCCAGTGACGCCTGCGGCGGTGCCAAGTTCATCAACTGTCGGCGGGCGGAATTCTCGTGATTCGCATTCCGAGAGTATTTTGTCAAATCGTTGCTGATCTGTCGCCGGCAGAGGTTTGAGCCGGTCTAAGAACAAGATCTGTCCTTGTCGACCGGCGCGCACGCGCCCAGCGATTTGCATCTTCTCGAATACAAAGTCGATCAATTGCTTTGGTAGCGAGCGAGTGGTTCGGATGGCAGCTCTTTTGATGGATGCTGCTAGCGGACGCCGGGCAAGAATGCGATCTACAGATTCCAACAGCTCGCGCTCTCCGGTGACGACTTGCTCACGGAGGAAGACTCGCATTGCTTTGGTGTGGATCTCAGCGAACGATAGCGATTCGAGCATCTCGATTACTTTGCTATCGCTGATGGAAAGAGCGCGCGAGAGGTCGTCGATGGCACATCCCGCAGGTCCTGATTGCTCTAGTTCGTGTTGCACTCGTGCGTCAGGCTTATCGCCAGCATCTACGATGCCTTGCAGTTCGGCGCCGAGATCCTTTCGGCGATATCTGCCCGACTCCTCTAGTCGCAAAATGCGTCCCCCGCCGATAGTTATAGCGGGATTTTGGAGGCGCAATAAAAAGCGATCTGTTGGATGACAGGCCACGCTTTCGTCGAGTTCCAGTCGTGCTACGAATGCTTCTCCAGGTAAAGCGACGTCTCGGTCAAGTAGCAGCAGTTGGCCACGCACTTCGACGGTGCCTGTGTGGAATCGAATTGGCACCCGGTGGTTCAGTTTGGGGGATCGAGGCGTCAGGGTTAAGTCAACATCGACCGCATCGCCACAGTCAAAGACTCCTGGGTCGGCGCAAACCATGCCTCTGTGGACACCCGTCTCGCGAGCATCCGGAACCGACAGTGCCGTGCTGTGGCCAGCGACCGCCTCCTCAACCTTGCCGCCATACGCATGGATGCCACGCACCTTGATGCGCTGTTTGAGCGGCAAGACTTCCAGCTCAGTCCCTGGCCGAACGGTGCCAGTTAGAGGGATGCCAGTCACTACCGTGCCTATGCCTGGTAGTGAAAAAACACGCTGGATTGGCATCCGGAATGGCCCGTGAGCTTGGCGTGGCTCGACTGACATCGCCAAGCGCTCGAGTTTCTCGCGAACTTCGGGGACACCCTCACCGGTGATCGAGCTCACCCGGCATATCTGCGCACCGTCGAGGCATGTGCCCTTGACCAATTCTCGGACTTCTTCTTCGGCAACCTCGACCAAGACTTCGTCAACCATGTCGATCTTAGTCATGACGATTAGCCCGCCTCTAACCTGTAGTAGGTTGAGGATGTCAACGTGCTCGATCGTTTGTGGCATCACTCCGTCATCTGCTGCGACGATTAGGATTGCTAGATCGAGACCTGTAGACCCCGCCACCATGTTGCGGACAAAGCGTTCGTGGCCGGGCACGTCAACCAAGCCAAGCAACCGACCGTCTCCCAGCTTGATGCGGGCAAATCCAAGGTCGATGGTTAGACCGCGTTCTTTCTCTTCTTTTAGGCGGTCTGGGTCGGTGCCGGTCAATGCCTTCACCAAACTGCTCTTGCCGTGATCAATGTGGCCGGCAGTGCCTACGACTACTGGGTGAATTATGCGTGCCATCGCTCGGTCCTTAGAAGCGGGAGCTGTTCGATGTTCTTGCTAACACCAATGCAATACGCTGAAGCGCTCGAAGAACAGTTTCGACTCAGTGGGAAGCGTGATCGCTGGTTGATCCGATCTTCGCCTCGTAAGTTGGCGCTCACTTGAGCGCTGCTTACCCACCGTGATAGAGAATCCGCTGGCAAGAGCCGCAGCGCACGATTGTTTGAGAGCCCATCACTCTGGCGTAATCGTTAGGCGTAACCTTGTTGTAGCAACCTTGGCAGAAGCTGGCTTCCACTGCCGTTACTGCAGAGTGCGCGCGGGTCTTGTAGAGGCCTTCGTATTCTCGAAGCAGGTCTGGCGGTAAGCCATCAGCTGCTTCATCGCGCTTTTTGCGGGCAGCTGCGATGTCAGCAGCGCGCTCGGATCGCATCTTCTCGGCTTCCTTTAGGAATCCTTCAAAGATTGCGCGCTCTGCAGTGAAGGCTTGCTCAGTCGCGGATGCGTTGGTCTTCAAGCCATCGAGAGCCTCAAGGATCTTCAGGCCGTCGTCTTGCGTCGTGTCGCGATCTTTACGGACTGACTCGATCTCAAACAACGTTGCCTGATACTCGGCGTTGTTTCTAACGATATTTAGCCGCTCGTTGAGCTTGTTGATCTGTGAATCTGCATCGCGAGCCGCAGTGTCGAGTTCTCGTGACTCAACCTCGGCTTTTTGCAGGGCGACAGCGGCCGCTCGAGCGGCGTGCGCAAGTTGATCAAGGCGTCGCTTTCGCTTGGCCTCTTCGGCTGGCAGAAGGTCGATATCCTTGGTGAGGGATGTGACCATCAGATCAACCTTTTGAAGGTCGAAGAGTTTCTGAACGTGTGGATGCACGGAGTTTTACTGGTGCCCGATCACTTTGATCTGGGGCCTCCGAGTGTAGCGGGGCAAATACCTCGCTCAAGTTTCTACGGCAGCATCTTGTCAGCTAGATCTCCTCGTATCGGCCCAGTAAGGCCCCAATGTGGCCTTACGGATCGATCAGAGTCATTCAAGCCAGGGTCGGCGAAGAGTTGCCGTAGGCCACAATAACTGGCAATGCTGCGAACGGCTGTGGCTCTCAGGATCCCTAGATCGTCGGCCAACAATGCTTTCGGTAGGTCCTGGAGTCATTCGGCCGCCGCCGAAGCCCGCAAAATGCTTCGGACTTGGCGGTAGCTAGCCTCGTGGCTGTCGCGATTACGCGTGTTCGCCGACGCCGCTGTCAAAGAATCCACCGAGTCGACGAGCGCGCACTGGGTGCTGCAGCTTACGGACGGCCTTGGCCTCAATCTGGCGAACCCGCTCGCGGGTCACGCGGAAGATGCGGCCGACTTCCTCAAGAGTGTAGGTGTAGCCATCACCAATGCCGTAACGCAGCTTGATGATCTCTCGCTCACGGAACGTCAGGGTGCTGAGTACGTTCTCGATGCGGTCTTTGAGCATCTCGCGACTGGCTGAGTGCACCGGCGACTCAACGCTGTCGTCTTCAATGAAATCGCCGAAGTAGCTGTCCTCAGAATCACCGATCGGTCGATCGAGTGAAATTGGATGCTTGCTGATCTTCATAACCCGCTTGGCTTCGTCAACCGAGACCTGAGCCGCTTCTGCAACTTCTTCGATAGCAGGTTCGCGTCCCTTGAGTTGGGTCAGTTTCTTCGAAACGTTGCGCAGCTTCGACATGGTTTCAATCATGTGGACTGGGATACGGATCGTGCGAGCTTGGTCCGCAATCGAGCGCGTGATCGCTTGACGGATCCACCAGGTCGCATAGGTCGAGAATTTGTAGCCGCGACGATACTCGTATTTCTCAACAGCCTTCATCAGGCCGGTGTTGCCTTCCTGGATTAGGTCGAGGAATGACAAACCACGGTTGCGGTACTTCTTGGCGATCGAGACAACCAAGCGAAGGTTGCCGGACGACAGCTTGCGCTTGGCGTCCTCGTAGTTGGCGTAAGCCGTGCGCAAGAATTCCAATCGATTGTGTAAGCGATCGATTGATTCCAGGCCATCTAGCTGCATCTCGGTCAGGCGTCGGCGAGTTTCAATTGCATCTGGATTTTGCAGTTGGGCTCCGCGATAGCGAGCAAGGCGCGTTTGTAGGCGCGTCATTTCAGAAATGCGGCTCTCGACTAGGTCGATCATTGGCCGCACTTTCTTGCCTTGAAGATTCAATTCTTCAATGAGTGCGACAGCCTTGCGGCGTCGCGAGAAGATGCGGCGATTCAGCTGCTGCTGCTCTTCGCCAGTTGGCTTGCCTAAAAATAGCTGTCCGAAGTCCTCGCGGGCAGCTTCGTAGATGCGCTGAAGTGTTTGGATATTGCCCGGAAGGCGGTCAGACAGGTCTGCCTTGCCAACTTCTGGGTCTTGTTGATTGACCTTTAGAGTTCGATCAAAGGCCAGTTCGCCCTTCATGACGTCCTGCAGGATTTCGATCGCATTTTGCATGCCGAAACCTGACGACAGCACTTCCTTGCGGAACTGCTTGCGAGTCAATTCGATCTTTCGCGCTAGGGAGATTTCTTCTTCGCGCGTCAGCAGCGGGATCTCCCCCATCTGCGTCAGATACATGCGAACTGGGTCGTCAATCTTTTCGGTGATGTCGACCACTGGTGCAGTCAGCTCGGCCTCAGTTGGCTCTGCAATGTCTGCATCTGGAGTCAGATCAACGTCATCGTTGTCGTCAAGTGCAGCCTGACCGCTGCCGCCCTTCTTGCCCTTCTGCTGTGCCTCGTCTTCCACGACGTCAAGACCGGCATCTTCGATCAAGGCGATTGCCTCCGTGATCTTTTCCGGTGACGTCATGTCATCTGGCAACACACTGTTGAGTTGGGCAAGCGTGACGGAACCCACTTTGCGTTGGGCTTTGATCAGGCTCTTGATCTTCTTCTCGAAGTCGTCTTTTGCGGGCATTCTGTAAACTCGTATTGCGTTGCGCTACCAAGTCAGATGACTCGGTTCTGCATTAGATTCTGCGGTCTAGTAAAATAGTTGACGAAGGGGAATCGATGTCAGGCCCCATTCTCTGCTTCATGAGCGAAGTCAGATTGTGGTGGTCGGCCAGGATCCAGCAGGCAGTCCTGCTCATCCGTAGCCGGTTGTTCAGGTATCTGTTCAGGTATCTGCTCTGGCATCGGTGGTTGTTCTGTTTCATGTGCCAGCTCATTAGCGGGCACATGTGATGTGTTTTCTCTTGCGGCTGGCGCCTCGGACGACGCCTGCTCGGACGACGCCTGCTGCATGGTCGGAGGTGCGGTTGGCTGTTGGGAAGCAGCAGCCTTGCTGCGCGCATCCCTTTCCGCCTGCTCTTGCGCCTGCTGGGCTTTCGCCGCGATGCCAAAGCTTGGCGGTGGACGCTTCTGTGCAGTAGGCACTTCTGCGTCTGAGCCTATGACGCCAGGTCGCGGACGCTCACGGCGTTTGCTGTTGAGCATCTCTTGTTGCAGCTCGGCAGCAGTAGCAGAGTCTCCAGCCTTCATTGCCTGCAGCCACTTCTCGCGAAGTCCGCGGCGCTGCGAGCCGCCAATGACGCGCTGGCGTCCTTTCACGATTCCAGACAGAACTTGGTCCGGCTCGGTCATTCGTTCGGCCCGTTCGTGCGCAAGTGCCATCATTGACTGTAGGCCAGGGCGTTCAGAGGCTCGGGCAAATAGATACCGGAACAAGTCTGGCCCGGCATCGCGCCCGATCGCTAGGCCTTCAGCCGACCAGTCAAACAGTTGTTTGATCTCGGGGACCTGCAAAGGTGTTTGATCAAAGTCGAGGTCAACTAGCAGATCAGGCTTTGCTAGAATGCAGGCCAGCATTTCGGCTTCGGTCCGCTGCAGTAGCGTTGGCCGTTCTGTTGGGATGTCAGGCATGACCGTCTCGTTGAGATCGGGTTCGCTGCTGCGCCTCGGCTTGGGGGCATCGCGCAGCAATCTCTCGAGTGCCTGTGAGGGGACGGCCAAGTGGCGTGCCATTTCTTCGGTCAGGGCTGCTCTGCGAACAGGTACTTCCACCTGCCCAAGCAGCGCAGCGCATTCTCGCGCCGCCGCTTCAATGTTGACTGACTGGCTGAAGTCGAAGCGAGATCGAAGTAGTCGGAACCACACGGTCATTGCATCTGGCGCACCATCAACGGTGTCTGCAAATCGTCCGCGACGCTCTACGACCAGTTCTTCGTCTTCGCCAGCTCGAGCTAAGACCACATCTGCCGGGTCTTTTGCGTCTTCACTGCCGTCTGTGACCATCGCGATGCGGACTGCTAGACGACTGTTGATGAGTTCTCGATGGGCTCGCTCACAGGCTTGGCGGCCGGCGCGGTCACCATCAAACATCAAGACTACGCCTTGGTCGGCATAGCGCTCAACAGTGCGAGCATGTTCCGCCGTGAAGGCGGTCCCGAGGGCCGCAACCGCACCAGGGAATCCAGCTAGATGGCAGGCAATCACATCTGTGTAGCCTTCCATCACGATGAGGCGGCGTTCACCTGCTTGCTTAGCTGCGCGCAGTCCGTAAAGAACTCGGCGTTTGCTGAAGAACGGTGATTCTGGCGAGTTGAGATACTTTGGCGGCTTGTAGTCACCTCGACTGTCATTGCCAGGTCCACCGGGAACGAGTCGCCCGCCGAATCCCACCGTTCGGCCACGCTCATCGACAATCGGGAACATCAGTCGGCCGGCGTAGATTTCTCGACCATTGCGGAGCAGGCCAGCCTCTTCGAGGATCTCAGTGGGCAGCTTTTGCTCGCGTGCGAACTGCTGCAAGTGACCCCCGCCATACGGGTGGTAGCCAAGCGTCCACGGCACCATGGCTTCATCCAGGCTACGCGACTCCAAATAGTTCCGCGCTGGGCTTCCCTCTGGAGTTAGTAGCGAGCGATGGAAGAAGTCTGCAATCAGCGACAGCGCCTCGTATGCCGTGCGAGCTTTTTGTTGGGAATCCCGGCCAGCCCCTTTTTGAAACACTCCTTCCAAGGATACGCCGACACGCTCTGCCAGGGTCTCCATCGCCTCGCGGAAGCTCAGCCCATCACGCTCCATCAACCAAGTAAATACGTCACCTGTTTTGCCGCAGCCAAAGCATCGGAAGTGCTGGGTCTCGCGGAATACCGTGAAGGATGGTGAGTTCTCAGCGTGGAATGGACACAGCGAAACCAGGGTGCGGCCACGTGGGCGCAACGGCTGATATTGCTCAATCAAGGCGACAAGATCGCTGCCTTCCTTGATTCTGAGTTTTGCGTCCTCGAAACGGTCCATGGGGGTCAGATTGTGAATCGTATTGCGGCGATGAGCAGCTCTACGAAACGCGATGATCAGCTGGGGGCGATCACCGCGGGGGGCATTCTTAGGTTAGTGAGTAAGCAGTGTTGACGGCGAGAACCTGCAAGAGGTCACGCCGACTAGGCAGCGCCGTTGAAACGGCATTCGGAATAGGCCCCGGTTGACCCTCCATGCAGCAGGCTGAGATCCGCGAACGGATGCAACCATTGGTGCACGACTTGGGCGACCCAGGCAGACAAGACTACCCCAAAAAACACTGGTCGCAGGCGAGCGCCGGCAAACGGTGGTCGGAGCAGGTTGGCTGGCAGCGCTGGTGTGATCCTTGCTCACAAGGAGCGTCAGAAACGAACCACAGCAGAACTGCACCAAACAATAATCCAGACTGAAGCCTTACTGCGCTCACCTATGGGAAGTCACCGACAGCTAGTCGGTACCTCCAAGACCCGTGAATTAACGTGACCGGGGGCGTAGCGAGTTTTGCAACCCTCTAGTGTAGCACGCTGTGGCTATCCGTCAACCCTCATTGCTACGGGAATCTTCGCTACGGCCGTATTTTCCGTGAGCTAAAGCTCCCACCGCAGCGGTGCCCGATCTTCAAAAGCACTCGCTACGATCCCGATTCGCAATCCGTCCACAAATCCAGCAGCTGATCGGGCGATAATTGCTCGGCACGCTTGCTGGACCACTCTTCTCTCAGCACTGCTTCGGGTCGCTCTAAGGCTTCCCGGGCGATCGCAAAGGTGCGCCGTAGCGACTTGCGACGCTGGCCGAATAACTTTCGCAGGAAGAGCGAAAATCGCCGTCTAGCCGCGGCTGGAAGCAGCACTCGAGGGAGGTCCTTCCGGACTTCCAGGCTGATCACCGAAGACCAGACGTTGGGTCGAGGGCGGAACACGCTTGGGGAAACGTCTCGAAGCGACTGGGCCGTAAACATGCTCTGCACCAGCCCGCTCAGTCCCCCATAGGTTCCAGTGCCAAATGGCGCGACGAGTCGTTGTCCAAGTTCTTTTTGCACAAGCACAACAATGCGATCGGGCATCCTTGGCATCTGGGCTAGCTCGGCCAACATCGGCCCGGACACCGAGTATGGCAGGTTGGCGATTACTAGCACGCGCCCGCTGCATGCTTCAGCGACTTCGCAAATCCGCGGCGCTAAGCTGCGTCCTGGCCCGCCCAGCGCATCGGTTTCCAGCCACTCTATATTGGTGTTCTCGGCTAGCTCGCGGCTAGCTATTGCCAGCAACCGTGGCTCAATTTCTACAGCGAGTACTTTGCCTGCTCGTCGTGAAAGTTCGCGGGTAAGAAAGCCAAGGCCGACGCCAATCTCGATAACGGTATCAGCCTCCGTTGGCCCGGCCTGCTCGGCAATCCACCGATGAAGGCTCGGATCGAGTAAGAAGTTTTGGCCGCGACTTGAGCTTGGCTTAAAGCCAACAGCAGCCATCTGATCCAGATAGCTGGAAAACGTTTTGCGCCCACCGGACGCCTGATCCTCCGAGTCTACCAAGCTATTTCTTTTTTGATGAACGCTTACGCAGTTGCGAGGCGAAGACGTCAGCAACAGAGCCAGTCGTGAACTCTGCGGTCGCGACCGGCGAGGATAAGAATGCTTCTAGCAGTACTTCACCGATGTCTTCCCTGTTTGCAAACCGGGTCAGTTGCGAGGTTTCGTCAGCGGTAGCAAGTGCTCGTATTGATAGCAGTGATTCGACCAGTTCGCCAACGGTTGTGTATACCCTCATGCCAGTGCGCATGCGGCGGTCGCCCGCGAGCTGGGTGTCTTCTTTCTGGAGGCGCACGTCTTGCATTGGAGACGCATAGTCGGCTCCCACTACTTTGTGTGGAGCATCTGGTCCCGCAGCCGCCGCGATCATGGCTGGCGCCAGGATTCCAAGTTGCCCCCAGGTTGAGAGTGCTGGCGTGGCAAGTGCCAGCTGGCGGCTCACGGAGAAGGATGCACCTATCTCTAGGCCGATGTCTCGACACCATTCAGAAGGAACAGTTTCAGTCCACTCGCTGACGTTTCCTATCAGGTCGTATGGAGAATTGCCGCCAGCGCGGCGGCCCATTTCAAAGGTGCCAACTGGAGTTGCTTCTCCGAGGCCTAGTTCGCCAGTATTGGCATGAGTCGCAATTTCCTTCGCCCCCCATGGAAACGGGTTGCTGCCTCCCCCGCTAGTTACGCGCCGCCATTCGTCCTCGGTCGGCAGCCTTGCATGGCGCCATCGGGCGAAGGCTCTGGCCTGGTATAGATCCATCAATGCGGCCGGCAGGGAGCCGTTGCCTTGATTGCCCGCGTTGCGAAGTGATCGCAAGCGTGCGGCGGTGGCGGCCTTGCCTTGGTCGGTCGCGGCGAACTCATTCCAGTCGTCCTGGGTAACCTCAAATCGGTCCACTAGCAGGGCTTCGTTAGCCGGCTCTAGGTCGCTGCGATAAAGAACAAAGTCCCTTAGCGAACCAAGTGGTCCGATGCGTTGCAGCGAAGCCTTAGCTGTTTCGTCGATGCTGTTGCTACAAGCGCTTAGAACTAGGCAAGTGGCCAGTGCCATCGTTGTTATAGCAAGGCGCATGCAGTGCATCGCGAAACCCACGTTCGGGTTGTGGCGCGGCTCACATGCATCCAACCGCACTGCATCTAACCGCAGTCTGCTAAGCCGCAGTCTGCTGAACCACAGTCTGCTGAACCACAGTCTGCTGAACCGCAGCAAATAGGGACTGCGAGTCACGTGCTACTCATTGGTTGAGCATCAAGATCTCAACGCGACGATTGGTCTTTCTTGCTGTATCGTTCGCTTCATCAATTGCTGGGCGGTTTTCACCGTAACCGGCCATGTTGAGTTTGCTCGCGGGCACACCTGAGGCAATCAAGAAGTCCAACACGCTGAGGGCGCGCTCTGCCGAGAGTCGCATGTTCGTGCCCCATCGACTGCGCTTGATCGGCGTGTCGTCCGTATGGCCTTCAATGCGGATGTTCCGATTGGTGCCTTTAAGCGTTTGGACCAGTTCCGTGAGGGTTCGCTTGCCGCCTTCGGAAAGCGAGTGCTGCCCTGACGCGAACAATACTTCGCCCGCGACGCGGAAGGCGTAGCCCTCCTTGGTTTGGACGATTTCTACTCCTGAGATTTGTGATGGGCTGCCTTCGCCATAGGTCTTTAGCAGCGTATCGAGCTTCTTTTTCTGGGCTTCGATCCAGGCAGCGTCAGCAGCGCGGGTGCCGAGGTCTCGATTTTGCTCTTCGAGTTGTCCTGCTTTCGCAGCTAAAGATTTGTGCTGTTCTGCGAGGTCTGCAATGTGCGCCTTGAGCGCATCATTTTCGCCCTGTAATTCTCGGTGTGCTTCTGGACTGACACAAGCAGCGGCGAATAGTAGCGCCGCAATCATCATAGTTTGCTTCATTGGTGCCCCCTTGCGCGAACGCTATGGCTTCAAGATTGCTGCCAACCTTGACCATTGGCAACGCGGCCACGATAGCGAGATACAAACGCAAAAGCCACGATACAGAGCTTGTCGCTCTGTCCGTGGCTTAAGATAGTTAGTCTGGAGACGGTGTTTGTCCTGCAGCGCTAACTGGGCGCCGCCGGCAAAGGCGGCTTTCAATACGCAGATTGCGATGGCGCAAATGCGCGCCCCTGCAATGCGTGTTTATGCCATACGTGGCTACTTCTTTGCGAAGGCGGACGTGAAGAAGCTGTCTGCCGGATTCTTCTCGCCGACAATGGCGTTGCCGATCATGAAGCCCCAGATCATGAGTGCGCAACCCAAGATCGCGACCACGCTAACCCAAGCTGGTGTGCTGCTCTCCGCGACCGAAGCTTTCGCCGCGACACGACTTGGAGCGCGAGCGGCGCGGCGTGGTTTCGGCGCTTCGACAAGATCGTCTTCGGCCAGGAGCGTGTCTTCATCGGAGATTTGCTCGGTGACCATGCCGGTGTCATCTTCGAGTGAATCAGCGAATGACAGCTTGGAGTCGCCTTCGTTTTGTGAGCTAAGTGATTCGACGTCCTCCGAGCGGAACTTCATCGAATCGCCATCACGATAGGCGCGAATTTCGCCTTCGGAGACCAGCTTCTTCAGCTCTTCACTGCGCATTTGCAGTTCACGTAGGGTTTTCTCGAACGAAAGAAAATCTTCAGACTGGGACACGAACTTACCTCAGTTTCGTCGAGCGACGATTAGGGGGAGAGGGAGGGGGTCTACAGGAATCTTAAACTAGCCTAACCAGTTCAACCAAAAGGTTAAACCCGATACTGCGAAGGGCAATGCCGAGGTTGCTCACGCAGGGCGGGATTCAGGCTAACGAAACTTCGGCGCTTTGGAAGGCGCTAATCATTATAAGGAAACTACTTGCGGACGGGCGCGCCGCTCTCGAGGCCGGTCTTGGGTTGCCGGTCCTTCTTGCCGCGTTTCTCAAAGAGTTTCTGCAAGTCGTCGTATTCGTATTCGGAGCGGTCGTTGTAACCCGGAAGCTGCAGGTCGAGGTCGATGCGTCGTGCGCCAACCATGACGATCCGGCGTTGCGAAGCCGATCCGCCGCGCGCTTCGTAGACCGCCAATTGCCTGCTTACTGTATCGATCAGATACAGCACTGAGGTTCCGACTCCATAGCTACCAGTGACCGCCAGGAATCCGTTGACGCTGCTGGAAGTGCTTGATTCCTCAGTATATACGAGCGTGTTAGCGCCTGGTGCTGCAGTCGTTGGTGGCGCGATCGTTGTGGTCGGTGGTGCCGGTGTGTTGACGGGGCCGCGACCCTGTGCGTCCAAGGTTAAGTTGGAGCCGCCGAATTGGCTAGGCGTTGATGGGTCGGCGCTCAAGGAACGCGGGAAGCACTGGCCGATTAAGAATGCAGCGCCGAAACCGGCGCCAAGCAAAAGGGTTTGGAGTGAGTTCTTCATCGTCGAGAGGATTAGATTCTAGCCTGATTTCTCGTCATCTGCGAACTTCCCCGAAAGGAGGAAGTGCATGACTTGGCGCAATACCTGGTCTGCGACAATGATCCGGGTGTGTCCAAAAGGCACCAACACACTGTCTGCGAGGCCTTCGAATGTAGCTTCGGAGACCCCTACCGTGCCGTCATCATGGCCGGGAATCTTGCTATTCGAGTCGCCAAGGTCGCCGACAATTGCGCCCGAGCGGTCGCCGTAGGGAATTGGCAGTTTTTGGATAGGGTCGACTGTTGCCAGTTGGTGCGAGGCCTTTTCGCCCATGATCCAGTCGTATAAGAACCAGTTTCGGTAGATATCGACGAGGATGGCCCCCCGCTGCGGCACCGCAATGTAGACGCATGCTTTCGGCTCGCGTGAGTCTGGTCGGCGAAGGTATTCGTGGATGACCACCCCACCCATCGAGTGGCCAACGAACGAGATCTCATCGATCGGCCCCTTTGCGGCACGTTCTTCTACGACATCACGCAGTCGTTTCGCGTGGTCCGACAGGTAGCCGTTGGTGCTTGGGTAGCCGGTATTGATGACTTCGTAGCCGTTGTGACGCAGGGTGCGTTCCAGCCGATTTAAGGCCATCGATGTGCGCCACATGCCATGCTGCAAAAAGACGACGCGCACCTTGCCATCTTCGGGGCAGCTAAGGGCTTCGGCTTCCACAACACCTCCCATGTTCCACATCAAGTCGAACGGCCAGCAGACCGGCCCGCGAGCGACACATCCGAGCAAGAAGGCAGTAAGGCAGGTGCCTAAGGCGAGCAGCAGAAGCTTGCGCCGGCGAGGTTTTGGCGGTTCTTGCTGCGATTGTGAGTTCTCTGCGCTTGATGTTGAGGTTGTCAATTTAGTTCCTTGGCAGCCCACTATGCAGCCGGTTTTGAAACTCGAGTGAGGCCAGTACGCGGGCCTCGTGCGCAACTAATTCCGAGTGTCTGGCATTGGCGGAATCTGCTCCGCTGACGAGCTTCGCCAAGTCGAGATACAGTTGTTCATGTCGCTCTTCAGCCGGGCATAGATAGGAGTAGAAAAGAGACGCTTCGGCATCGTGTTCCTTAGTGGCAGTCGCCAGCAACGACATGCGTTCATGCGAGCGGTGCTCGATGATGGCGGCCATGAGTAACTCATCTGTTAACCGGTCCGAGTAGTCGCGCCGAATTGCTGACTTCAATTCTTTGGCGTAACCCGACGTTTCTTGAGGAGCAAAGGCGATGCTTCGCTGCTCGAGCAGTTTTAAGGCTCGTTCAAAATGAACCAGTTCTTCCCGTGCGAGTGCGGAAAGTTGCCGGTGCAGGCTGCTATCCATTGGTAGGCGAAACAAAAACGCGATCGCGCCTGCGGCAGCCTTTTTTTCGAGATGAGCCTGCTCAAGCAGCAGTGTGTCGATGTGTGGCAGCTGTGCCTCTGCCCATTGTATGGGCGTGACAAATCGCCTGGGAAGTTCTTTCATGGTTGAGGCCGCCATCTCCTAAGCGTAACGGATCTGCCGTTGAGATGCTCTGTGGCGCTGATTCGGCATCACCATGAGATGAGGGTGGGTTACTAAGACCGATTATTGTTCTCGAAGCAGGTCAGGTCGATGAGGAAGGTTGCGACGAGCAAAATAGAGCGCAACTCAGTTGGCACATGCGATTGGCATTCCATGCCGAAGGTGTCCGCGTCTGTGAACGCTTCCTTCAAGACTCCGCCCCATTTCTTGCTGATGCGGCCGCATTCGTTGTTTTGGAACATCAATTTGAATGTCCAAATGCGGAACAGTGGGCTGAAGATCTCCATGACCTGCTCACCGGCTGCATTCTCAATTGCGAACTTGCGGCTAAACCAACTCCACTTGCGCTGGATGGCGCCAATTTTTTTGTCGCCATCAAATACTTCCATGCGGTGAAACCACCAGCTAAAGGGCTTTTCACCGCGGCCGATTGCATTGCCGTCCTGGTCGTAGATGTGGATTGAAGACTTGCGGCATTTGCCAAGAAGGTTGCGCGACATGGCGGCGCCGAAACCGCTGCTCTGTTCTGCGGCGCGGCCGATTATTTGGCCTTGGTCATCCAGGATTTTGAACTTATTTTTCGTTTCGAAGCCTACAAGGATCTCAGTCCATTCCTTGGTTTGACGGATCGTCAATCGTGTGCGTTCACCGACAATCTGCGCTAGTCCTTGCATCTGATTATGATGATCGATTTTGAATCGGTGA
>CBFIIO010000015.1:20137-75378 GCA_965662465.1 Planctomycetota bacterium
ATCGGTGATCACCAATGGACTGGCTTAGTTAGATCAGTAGTAGGTCGTAGAGTTGGCCCGCGCGGTTGGCTGGTCAGGCAAGCGCCATTCCCCCTCGAGGCAAAGTCGCGATTGATTGCAAGCAGTCTGGGGGATGCTTGGAGCCCAGTTTACGATTTCTAATCGTGGCCTGGTTCCGCTCGAGCTTGGTGTGCCTTGCCTATGGCATGAGCCTTGGTAGCAGGGTTTGGCCAGGAATCTCCGGCTTGATTTCTATCGAGCACGCGAAGCAATGCCGGCAGCAAGACCAAGGCTGAGACCAGGGCCGCAAAGAGCGATAAATCGACCAGCAGTCCGAATGTATGCGTTCCTTTAAAGCCGCTGCCGAGAATCGTTACGAAGCCGACCAGCAACATCAATGTGGTGATCACAACTGGCCGACCCGCAGTTGTAAGCGCCCGCTGCACGGATTCATCTCGGTCATAGCCATCGCGACGTTCTTCTCGCCAGCGTGATGCTAGATGGATTGTGTCATCGATCATCAAGCCGAGCGCAACGCAGAACGATATGACCG
The DNA here is from genome assembly GCA_965662465.1 of Planctomycetota bacterium. GTDB lineage: Bacteria > Planctomycetota > UBA1135 > UBA1135 > UBA2386. The sequence continues at coordinate 20,691 of CBFIIO010000015.1, forward strand.
TGAGTGGCCTGAGTGTAATTCCGAAGACTACCATGACGGCAAGCACGGCGAGCATTGGGACTAAGCACGAGAACATCGCTACAGCCGCTAGCTTGAAGCGCCGGCACTGCAGCCAAACCAGTCCGAAGATCACAAAGATCGAGCCTAGGAATGAGTTCCTGAGATCACCGGTCATGGATAGGACTTGTGCGGTGCCAACCATCTGCAGGCCAGCTAGTCGGATCTGCAGGTCGGGCAAGTCAGCGGCATGACGCGAAACAGCAGCTTCGAATGACCGCCATGCCTGCGTGCCAAGGTCTGGGCGGAATACTAAAATTCTGGCCCGGTTGCCGCCGTCCAAAAACATTCCGGGTGGCAAGACCTTGGCGGCGCGCAGCGCGCTAAGCATCAGTGGGGAAACTCCATCGGCAAAGAAGTCGGAGATCGAAAGGGTTCGGCTGACTCCTTCTTCGTTCTCGATCCGATTTACAAACTTGGCGAGTTGTTCGCGTTCTTTGGCGCCAAAGCCGCGGTCTGCCTCAACGATGACCTCGGCTGGAACGATTCCGACGAAGCGCTGCTCATAAAACGTCAGTTGCTTCATGATCTCGGAATCGGGCCAAAGATCGGCAGTGATTCGATGATCTGTTTCTAGTTTGCTTGTTTGCCACGCACATGCGACCGCCAGGACTGTCGCCACGCCGATCCACCATTTTGCTGGTATGATCTGCAGTCTTTTGGCGGTCCTGATAATGAATGCAGCAGGATCAGCGGGTCGTTTGCCAACTGGTGACTCTACAAATGACATCGCTGGCGGCATCAGCAGCATCGTGTAGAAAAACGCGAACCCCATCCCGACTGCGGCAAAGCCGCCTAGGTAGCCAAGGTCTACTAGGTCGGCGCGGAGTAGCGAAGCGAAGCCGACAATGGTCGTCAGCGAGGTCAGTAAGCATGGCACGAACAGGGAGCGGAACGAGCGCACTGCTGCTTGCCTTGCATCGCCATCGCGTTCACGTTCTTCCAGGAAGCGGCCGACCATGTGCAAGCCGTCTGCGACCGACATACATAGCAGCAGGGTCGGCAATGTCGATGTCAGCATCGTGATTTCGACGCCGCAAAAGCCCATGACTCCTAAGGTGCTTACCAAGGTCAGGGGGACAACGGAGAGGGCTAGCAACGCCAAGGCCCAGTGAGGCACCAGCCAAAACAAAAGGAATGCCGCGACGGCAGTGCCAATTGGCAGGAACTTCGACATATCTGCCCGAACCAGCTGCCGGCTGACCATGGTGTGATACGGCAGGCCACAAAGATTCAATTCGTTTCCGTGGCGGGCGGTCTCATCACGAAGCGCGTTGCACAGCGCTTTCAATTCCTCGTGTTGCCAGGCAGCATCGAGGACGATGAAGCCACCCACTGCGTCCCCCATTTTTGAAACCAGTAGCTGGCGGAATGTGGAAGAATTTGCGACTTGTTCCGGTGTGCTGGTGAGCTTGCCCGGCACTCTGCTGTTTGCGAGGGTCGTAACGCTGGTTGCGATTGGGTGCTCTTTGCAGATGGCTTCGAAGCTGCGCAGCCGCTCGATGGCGTCATCTGAGGTCGGCTCTTGCTCGCGCCACGCGAACAGCATTAGGCGATCAGGTGGCTCATAGCCTTCCCCCATTTCGCCGTAATGCGCCATTGCTAGCTGCAATTTGGGGTCGTCACTGCGGAACCAGCCGTCAACTTTGAAGCCGAGGCTCAAGTAATTGAGACCCCATGCCAGCAAGCATGCTGTGGTCAAAACCAGCACAAGAGCGGTCTTTCGGCGCTCCACAAGGGTGTTGCCGACAGCCGTGAGGACGCTGCCTGAGTGGCGGCTTATAGACGTTGAGTGATTCGGTTCCAGAACCTCCAGTGTATGGTCCTGGCATCCGATCGCTATGCTCCTTGCCGATGTCCGTGCCGTCGCCAGAACAACATTCCGCTCTCAAGCCGCACAACCCCCGCATGCATCAGGGTGGCAAGCTGGCTTTTCGTAGTCGTGTCCAGGACTTGGAGGACGATCCAGGAGATCGCCTGGTTCTTGGTGGCGACAATCCCCCTGCGCTCGCTGATTTGGTGCCAGAAGGATACGAGGACGTCGAGATCGAGATTGGGCCTGGTAAGGGTGCGTTTGTAGTTGCCGCTACCGACGTCAAGCCAGACACGTTCCTGCTGGGGATCGAAGCGGCCGCTGGCTACGCGAGTCTCGCAGCGACCAAACTCAATGAAACCGGCAGAAAGAATGGCTTATTTCTGATCGATAACGGCAAGCTGTTTCTGGAAGACCGTGTCGAAGAAGCCGCACTGGCGGCAGTTCACGTTTATTTCCCGGATCCTTGGCCGAAGCGTCGCCACCGCGGCCGGCGCTTCTTTACCGAGGACGTCCGTGCGGTCATTGCCCGCGTGATCCGCGATAACGGCTACTGCCTGATTGCCACCGACAATGCTTGCTATGCCGGTCAAGTTGCTCGTGTAATGGGCAATGCGGCCATGTTTGAGCGAGATGAGGCCGAAGAGCAGCGCCTCATTGATCTGGGGCCCGGCCATGCCTTCTCCCCTACGAACTTCGAACGAAAGTATATCGAGCAAGGTCGCGTGATTCGGCGCTACGCCTTCCGCCGGCTACCGCGGCGGGTTTGTGAGTCTGGGGTCGATGGCGACCAAAGTGCAGGAGGTGCGCAATGACTCGCTGGCTAGATGCAGGTCCTATCGCGGACTTAAAGTTTGATCCAGGGGCGCCGATCCGCCTCGACGGCAAGTGGCTGGCGGTGTTTCGGCTCGACGGCAACTACCACGTGATCGACAATGCCTGCCCGCATGCAAGTGCCCCACTTTGTGATGGCACGTTGTTAGATGGCAAAATTGTCTGCCATTTACACCTGTGGGAATTTGACATCAAAACCGGCGTTTGCGACGTCGGAGGCGATTGGAATGTGAATTCCTATCCGAGCCGGGTGGTCGCGGACCGGTTAGAAATAGAGCTACCAGCCTAATTCTCGGGGTGAGTCGACTGCCTTTTCAGCTGGCAGATGATCCTTTTGTAGGCAATCGGGGATCTGCAACCTGGGTTTAGGCTGCGGTGAGCGTGCATTTTGGGTTGCTACGCTGCCTCGTCGCCTAGCTGATCGAGCCGGGTGCTTGCTGGGATCTTGCTGCGACAGATTGTGGTAACTCGCGGTCAGTTTTTGGTCAGCCTTAGCCATACCGGGCCTATGTCGCTAGCATCCTTGCCCAATGACGGAAGGTATAGCTGGCGATCGACTAGACAAGCTGAACGCGCTGCGCGCGCTCGGAGTGGATCCGTTTCCTGCACGGGTGGCCAAAGGCCAGCCTATTTCTGAGGTGCTTGAGGGGTTCGACGACAAGGTCGGAGCGGAGGTGACCATTGCTGGTCGCCTTGGGCAAGTCCGCGACTTTGGCAAATTGCGCTTCTCACATCTCACCGATCGATCGGGGTCACTCCAGGTCGGCTTTGAGCGAGATTCTCTGCCAGATTTCTGGCCTAGCCGCAAAAAGATCGAGAGCAATGACCTAGTAAGCATCACTGGCATCACGGGTCACACCAAGAAGGGAGAGCGCACGCTGTGGGCAAAGCAAGTGACGCTTGCTTCGAAAGCCTTGCGCCCGGCGCCCGAAAAATGGCACGGCCTACAGGACCAAGAGCAGCGCTACCGAATGCGGTATGTCGACTTGTTCGCAAACCCCGACGTGCGTGAATCGTTTGCAATGCGATCGAAGATTGTGCGCGAGGTGCGCAATTACTTTGACTCGTTTGATTATCTAGAAGTCGAGACTCCGATTTTGCAGCCGCTGTTTGGCGGCGCGGCAGCACGCCCGTTTGAGACGCATCACAATACGCTAGACATGCCCTTGTTCCTGCGGATTGCGCCGGAGCTTTATTTGAAGCGCTTGATCGTTGGCGGCATGGAGCGTGTTTATGAGATCGGGCGCGTCTTCCGTAACGAAGGCATCAGCACGCGTCATAACCCCGAGTTCACGATGCTCGAGAGTTACGAAGCGTTCGCTGACTACAAAGATATTATGGATCGAGTTGAGGGGTTGTTCTTACACCTCGTCAACAAGGTTAAGGGTGGCGATGGCAAAGTGATCTTCCGCGAGCAGGAATACGATCTCAAGCCGCCATTCCAGAAGGCTCGCTACCTAGATCTTTTCGCGGAGCAAAACCCCGGTGTCGATTGGTTTGATCACGATCAAGTCTTGGCCCGTGCGAAAGAATTGCACCTCAAGGTCGACGGTATTGAAGCAGCGAAGCTTGCTAATGATGTGTTCGAAGCAACCGTCGAAGAAACTTTGACTGGTCCAGTGTTTGTGCACGACTATCCGACCGCAATCAGTCCGCTGGCCAAGCGCATGGCCGACGATGAGCGCGTCACCGAGCGCTTTGAGTTATTCGTTGCGGGAATGGAATTGGGTAACGCGTTCAGCGAGCTCAATGATCCAATTGATCAGGAGAAGCGCTTCCAGGACCAGGTCGTTGATAAGGATGACGAAACCCCTGGCGAGGTTGATGTTGACTACATCACAGCGCTAGAATTTGGCATGCCACCAGCTGGTGGTCTTGGTCTTGGTATTGATCGTCTGTGTATGCTGTTGACCGCCTCTACTTCGATCCGCGACGTGGTGCTGTTTCCTCTCTTGCGTCGTATTGATCCAAACTTACCGCAGGTCGATAGCGAAGCTGCGGGCGCTGGTAACGATGGCGACAACCCCGAGGCAAGCCCAGCAAAGTGATCCGCGCGTTCAGTTCGTTTTTGGCGCTGCGCTACTTAGTTACGCGGCGGATCAACCTCTTGGGTGTCTTTGGGGTTGCGTTTGCGGTTTGGGCTATGCTCGTCGTCGACGGTGTGTTTACCGGCTTCGTCCTCGACATCCGAACGAACGTCCAAAGTAGCGCCCCGCCGCTCTTGTTGACGGACTTGCCGCATGAGTCGAGCTTTGCTGTTCTTCGGGGTGCGCTTGCTAGCGATGAAGACGTTGTCGCCCTGGCTCCGCGATTGCGGCAGCATGCGATGTTGCAGCCGGTCAGGCCCGATCGATACAAGCGCAGCATTCGTGGCAGTGATCAGCTCGACTTTGATCACACCAAGAATGGCTTTGCGATGCTCATCGGCATCGATCCCCTGCTTGAAAGTCAGGTGGTCGATATGCAGGCTTGGCTACAGCGCGGAGCGAATGAGATTGTTCGTGTTAGTCGTGGAGGTCGTGCACAGCAACCATCGAAGGTTCTAGACGAGGAAGACTCAGAGCGGCGTTCGCTGATGCTGCTTCCCGATGAAGTTGAGTGGCAAGCTAGGCGTCAGTCAGGGCAGCCACACGAGCGTGAGGTTGGCGATCACCGCAGTTCCTGGCCGGGGATGCTGATGGGCTGGCGACGGGTATACAGCTTGGCATGGATACAAGACGGCGATCCTTTTGAAGTTGTTTGCGCCTCGTTTCCTGCGGATCCTGAAAAGGGGGTTACGATGCGGACTGTACAGAAGCAGTTCGCTTGTGCGGGTTGGTTTGGATCTGGTAACCGGTTCTTTGATGAGGTCACGGCACTCGTCCCAATTGAACCATTGCGAACCATGCTGGGTCATGACATCGACGACCTGACTAGTATTCCGCTAGTAACCGATGTGGCAATTCGTCCACGTGACGGGCTCAGTAGCGATGAATTGGCTGCTTTGCAGCGCCGGTTGGAATCGAAGGCGCAAGCTGTTTTGCCAAAGGACGCTTCGCCATGTGCGGTGCTTACCTGGCAGGAACAGAACTCCGTCTACTTGAAAGCGGTCGCCCAAGAACACTCAATGATGCAGATCGTGCTGATGATCGTCATGTTGGTGTCTGCATTCGTTATCTATGCAACTTTGCATATGATGGTGGTGCAGAAAATCAAAGACATTGGCATTGTTGCTGCCGTTGGCGGTGCGCCTCGAGACATTGGATCCGTGTTCTTGATGACTGGTACAGTGGTCGGTGTGACTGGCTCGTTGCTCGGAGTTGTAGCTGGCTTACTTTCATCGATCTGGATCAACCCGGTTAATGATTGGGTTTATGCCAATTTCGAAATCGAATTGTTTCCTCGCGAAACCTTCGATCTTGACGGCATACCTTGTCATCTTGATCCCGCTTGGGTTGTTGCGGTTACCGTTGGCGCTATCGCGCTCTCGGTCGTGGTTGCTTTTGTTCCGGCTAGAAAGGCTTCTCGTATGAATCCAGTTACGGCCCTGTCCTTCGAATAAAATTCACTCCTTCGAATGACCATATCTACAGAAGTTCCGGTTCTTAGTGCCATCGACATCACTAAGGACTATTCGATCGGCAAGCGAGCAATCCCGGTTTTGCGAGGCGTCAACTTGCATATCCACGCAGGCGAGAAGGTTGCTTTGCTTGGAACCTCGGGTGCTGGAAAGTCAACCTTGCTGCACTTGCTTGGGTTGCTTGATGCCCCCACTAGCGGTTCGATCGAATACGATGGAAAGCCTGTGCAGAAATTACCTATTGGTGAGCGAGCGCGCCTTCGTCATCGGCAGGTCGGATTTGTATTCCAGTTCTACCATTTGATTCCTGAGTTGACGGCTTTGCAGAACGTGTTGCTTGCCCGAATGATGGACTCGTCGGTTCTGCAATACTGGGGTCGCCGTAAGCAAGCTAAGGCCGATGCCACCGCCATACTGGAGCACGTTGGTCTTGGTGAGCGTCTTCACCACAGGCCCGCTGAGTTGTCTGGCGGAGAACGCCAGCGGGTTGCGGTCGCTCGGGCTTTGATCGCTGAACCTAAGGTTGTGCTTGCAGACGAGCCGACTGGCAATCTCGACTCCTCGACAGCCAAAGAGGTCGTAGATCTAATGTTCTCGATCCAGAAAGAACGGCAGTTGGCATTTCTGCTCGTGACACATGACGAGAGCTTGGCGCAACGATGTGACCGCATCATCCGTATGAAAGATGGTCGCGTCGTCGCCGATCAGGTCATCGCCGATCAGGTCGTCGCCGACCAATCTGTCACCGATCGAGATTTGGATCACTGATGTATCGGTTGTTTCTTGCCATTCGCTATCTGCTAACCCGGCCCATCAATTTGCTGGGGATGGGCGGCATCGCGATTGGTGTTTGGGCGCTAGTTGTCGTGGTTTCGTTATTCAGTGGCTTTCTGCAAGTAATCGAAGATCACGTGCAGGCATCTAGCTCTGATATCGTGGTCAGTCAATTGCCTGCCTGGTCGGAGTGGCCAAAGCTGCGTGACAGCCTGAAAGACCACCCAAATGTTGCGGGCATGGCGCCGCGGTTGCTGCATTATGGATTGTTGGTCGAGCCCGGCAAGCGTCCCAGGCCTGCGCCACTGCCCGGTCGAGGAGCATTGCACGGCGGTGATCAACCGTTCTTGTTTGTGTTTGGCGTGAAACCTGAGCTGGAAGCTAAGGCAACGAAGTTTGCAGAGTGGGTTGCTGATCCAAGCGTTCCTGAGCAATTGCGTGTCCGTGATTACCGTGACCCCCTAGCGGCTATTGATGGCGTGCCGTCGGTTCTGCTGGGCGTCGACCGAATGGAGCGAGAAGGCTTAAAACCTGGCGATAGACTGCGCTTGCTGACCGCTGATCTCAAGGAAAGCGAAACTGGAGTTGCAGCCCCCGTGCAGATAGATGTCGATCTCATCGTGGCTGGTGCATACCAAACCAATCACGGTGGATTTGACGGCAACAATGTTTTTGTAGCCCTCTCAACGCTACAGGAAGCACTGTTTCCTGATGCCGCGGATCATGTGCAAGAGATCGCCATTAGGGTTCATGATGCATCTTTACTGGCTGCGACCGCAGAGCGTTTGGAGGGTGAAGTGCAGCGTGCAGTGGAGCGTGATGGCCGGGGCTATGGTTCTGTGCAGACCTGGCGCGAGAAGAACTCGATGTTTATCAAGAACGTTGCTCATCAACGCGAACTGCTCAAGATTGTCCTCACGGTTATTATGGTGGTCGCTGCGTTTTTGATGTTGGCCACGTTGTCGATGATGGTCACCGAAAAGACTGCGGACATCGGGATCTTGACGGCGATGGGCGGCACCCCATCTGGTGTTACGATGGTGTTTCTGTCTTGTGGTTTAGTCATTACTGCCGCTGGAGTTTTTCTCGGTTTGACGGTCGGGGTGGTAACCGCGATGTATTTGGAAGAGATTCGTCAAGCTTGGCTGTGGGCGACGGGGCATGACCTATTTCCGCTAGATGTCTATAATTTGACGCGTGTTCCGTGCCGAATTGAGTCGCTGTGGCTGTTGCAGGTTACTGTTATGGCGCTGGCTACCGGGTTGGTTGTGTCGGTGTTGCCTGCATTGCGAGCAGCAAGGCACGACCCACTGATTTCGTTGCGTGGCATCTAGGCGCAATCAAAACACTTCGTATTTACGCCCCCTTTACATCCGTGATTCATCCTCATCGAGGTCTAGTCAGTTGCTGTGCGCTAGTCATGCTGACTAGTTGCGTAGCTAAGCCTGATCGTGATGATAAAGGCTTCATGGTGAGCGCGCAGCGGGTGCTGGCGCTTGAGTTTGGGGTTAGCGCAGCTGGTTCTCGGCAAGCAAGACTGACCAGCCTCCCCTCCGCGGTTGCGTCCGAAATAACCAGGGCTAGCAAAAGTCTTGGTCAGAATCATGAGCATTCGGTTGGGTCTGCCATCGGAAGTGAGTTCCGGCGTGTTGGACGAGTAGCTGACTTGGGGGCGCAGTTTTTTGGCGCTGAATTGACTCGTCATCCACACAAGTTTGATGGTGTTTGGCCGTCAAGTTTTGAGTTCGAGCAAAATACAGCTGATGGCTTTCAGACAGCGGTTTGGCTCCTTGGACCCTCTCAGCACGCACTAGGCGAGATCTCTGATTACAAGCATCGCACCGATCATGATGACAAGCGTCCAGAGGCGACGTTCTGGCAGCGTTTGAGACGACGCTTGCCATTCTGATGCGGTCGGAGTCGTGAACTTTCTGCTACTCGAGCCTTGCGAGATCGACGCTGCCGGCATTGCGGTTGTGCGCGGGCGCCGTGCTGCCCATTTGATCACAGTATTAAAGGTTCAGGTCGATACACGTTTGCGTGCAGGTGTGATCAATGGGTTGCTTGGATCAGCGACGGTTCAAAAATTGGCAGCAGATGCGGTGACGATTCATGTCGAGTTGCGTGAGCGTCCAGAATTACTTCGTGACACTCTGCTGCTGGCGGTGCCTAGGCCTAAGGTGTTGATGCGCATGCTCGCGCACGCAGCGGCGCTGGGATTCGCGCGTGTGGTGCTATTTAGGTGTTGGCGCGTCGATAAGAGTTGGGCACAAAGTCGCGCGTTTGATTGTGATGTCCAGCGCCAGCAATTGCTGCTCGGCCTGGAGCAGGCTGGGCGAACGCAGATTCCGGAGGTTCTTTCGTTTGATCGCTTCAAGCCAATGATCGAAGACGAATTGCCTCAGTTAGATTTGCCTCAACCACGATTCGTTGCCCATCCATATGCAGCAACTCCGACTCATCAGCTAAGTGGGTTTGGGCTCTCGTCACGCCATTCATTAGGTGGAGAGGTTCGCTCATCGATTCCGAAAGCTTTTACGCTGGCTATCGGGCCTGATGGTGGCTTTCTGCCGTATGAAGTAGACAAGCTGACCGAAGCAGGATTTCATGCGGTTACGCTCGGTCCTAATGCGCTGCGCACAGAAACAGCTCTTGCTGCACTTTGGGCGCAATTGGATCTTCTGCGTCGGCAAAGGTAGCGTGCTATTGTGAATACCATGAAGGTTGGATTGTCAGGTGCTGGCCCCATCGGCTTGGGTGTATTGCATGAGACCGGTCTTCATGACGAGTGCGATGTCGTTGCAGTCCATGATAGTTTGCCGGGCGCCGCTAAGCGACTTGCCGATGGTAGTCGAGTCGGGTTTGCGACTGATCAGTTTGCGGACCTGCTGCAATACGGTGTCGACTTTGTTGTCTTGACAGGACCACTTGAAGATCGTCTTGAGCAAGTTCAGTTAGCTGCTGAGCAGAGCGTGCCGTGCTTGGTGCATGCGCCAGTCGCGCTAGATCTTGCCACTGCACAAAAGATGCATGCCATATGCGAACGTCATGATGTTCGTGTCGGTGTTTATGTGCGAGGTCAAGCAGATCCTATTGTCGAGCAATTGCGGCGGATGATCGCATCAGATTGGCTTGGAGGTGTCGTATGTGTGCAGTCCATCACTGGTGATGATGAACTCCTGCGAACAGGCAACATCAGCCTACGCGGCGATCCGTTCGTCACTTTGGCAAGCGAGCATGTGCACATTACTTCATGGCTCACTAGTCGCCAGGCGATGTCTGTTACTGCTCAGACGACCCGCTCCTTTGCTCCAGACCTCGACGATAGCGGTGTTGCGACGGTTGTTTTGCGGGGCAATCTCCCGTGCAGTTACATAACCAGCAGGCTAACGCGGGCCAATGCATTCGCAGTGCATGGCACTGACGGTGGTGTTCGTATTGCCGGTGACCGCATCTGGTTGATGGGGCAGCGACCATTCCAAGGCCACGTGTTTGATTATGAGACGCCAGGCTTTGAACAAGTGCTGTCGCGTAGTGATCTTCAAACAGCGATCTCCGATCATCGTCGCGTATCTGAATTACACGGCCGCTTTGCGCGCTGGTTAGAAGATCGGGATGACTACCCTTGTGCTATAGAGCAAGCCATCATCGATTTCGAAACGATCGATGCGATGACGCGGGCTGCGCGTGACGGCTGCACCATTTCTCTGTAGGTCGGCGGCAGTTGACGCCGGGGCTGTTAGTTAGCGGCCGTTGTATTGCTTCTCGTAGTATTCCTGGTAGGCGCCGCTTCGAACGCGCTCCCACCATGATTTGTTTTGGAGATACCAATCGACAGTCTGCTTTAGGCCCTCTTCAAACGTGTATTCAGGTGTCCATCCAAGCTGGGCGCGTGCTTTGCTGGAGTCCATCGCATAGCGGCGGTCGTGGCCTGGGCGATCTTTGACGTAGGTGATTAGGTTTTCACCCTTGCCTACCAGCTTTAGGATCTCCGTGACAACGAACATGTTCTCGCGTTCGGCATCACCACCAAAGTTGTAGGCCTCGCCCTTGATACCATCTTCCATGGCTCGCCTGATGCCACGGCAATGATCGGTGACGTGGATCCAATCCCGCACGTTTTTGCCGTCGCCATAGATAGGCAAGGATTTGTCTTCGTGGGCGTTGGCTATCATCAACGGAATCAGTTTTTCGGGAAACTGATAGGGACCATAGTTGTTTGAGCAGCGTGTGATGACGCAGTCCATGTCGTGCGTGTGCACCGCTGCTCTGACGAGGAGGTCGCTGGCAGCCTTACTAGAAGAGTATGGTGAGTTTGATTGCAGTGGCGTTTCTTCAGTGAAGAAGCCCCACGCTCCAAGTGAACCGTAGACTTCATCCGTGCTCACGTGGACGAATCGCTTGACGTGGTTGTGCCTACTCTGGTCGAGCAGCACTTGTGTGCCAACTACGTTGGTTTGCACGAACTCGGTCGCATCAAGGACCGAGCGATCGACATGGCTCTCAGCTGCAAAGTGAACGACAATGTCGGGCTTGTGTTCGGTGAACAAAGCTGACATCGCTGTTGGGTCCGTGATGTCCCCCTTTACAAACGTGTAGTTTGCATGATCTTCAACGTCGTTGAGATTCTCGAGATTGCCGGCATAGGTCAGTGCGTCGAGATTGATAATCGTGTGATCGCTCTCCGTAAGCATCATGCGTACGAAGTTAGAGCCGATGAATCCAGCGCCGCCGGTTACCAGGATTTTGCTCATTAGAGGGCTCCGAAAGTAATCATAGGGATCAGTATTGTTTGCCACGAAGCTGGTTGCCGTCATTGTCGGCACTACCAGGGTTCGAAGCGTTTGACTCGACGCCGGTCTGCGCGGCTTCATCGAGAGGTAGATGTCTACTTATAGCGTCTAGATAGTGCGGCATTCGCTGATTGCGCACCGCAGCTAGCTTGTCTGTGTTTAGCACAGACCACGAAGGGCGTGCGGCCGGTTGCTTGAGGTCGGCACCTGTTTGCTTGCCAACTTCGATATCCTGCATGCCAGCTGCGGCGAGTATATCGACAGCGAACTGGTGCCAAGAGCATTGGCCTTCATTCGCAGCGTGATAGATGCCTCCAGCTGGTTTGATCTTGTGGATGTCTAGTAGTGCTGCAGCGAGATCGTGAGTCATGGTTGGCCTGCCCACTTGATCGGTTACGACTTTTAGTGGTTGGCCCGAACGTGCCCGATTGAGGATCGCTCGCGGGAAGTTCTTGCCGCCAGGGCCGAATACCCAGCTTGTTCTAACGACGTAGAAGTCATCGCGTTCGTGTGCCAGTACTGCCTCCTCACCAAGTCGCTTGCTCGCTCCGTAAACCGATAGCGGCTTGATCGCGGAATCGACCGGGTAGGGAGTTCCCTGCAGGGTGCCGTCAAATACAAAGTCTGTGCTGACGTAGGCTAGGCCAGCGTCGATCCGTGCGGCTGCCTCGGCGATCCATGCAGTCGCCAAACCGTTGATTCGATAGGCGACGAGTGGCTCAGCTTCACAGCCGTCGACGTTAGTTATCGCACCGCAATGCATGACAAACGACGGCCTGACATCGAGGATGACTTTTTCGATAGCCGCACGGTTATCGAGCGGCATCTCAGCTACATCGACACCGACCGCTCGCAAGCCAAGTGCGCTTGCCTGAGCCATAAGTGTGCGTCCGAGCTGCCCGGCTGCGCCGGTGACGAGGAGATCGCTTTGATTAGCCAAGTGTTTAGCCCGTCTGCTAGACGTCCATACGGTTGGCGCCGCCTTCCTTGACCAAGGTCGCAGAGCGGTAGAGCGATTCAAAGGTGCCGGCATCTGTCCACCAGCCCTTTAAGACTTCGGAACTCAGGTTGCCGCGGCGCACATACTCATTGTTGACATCGGTGATTTCTAGCTCGCCACGGTCTGACGGCTTGAGTTCCCGGCAAATATTGAAGACATCGGCGTCGTACATGTAGATGCCGATAACTGCGAGATTGGTCTCTGGTTTGGACGGTTTCTCGATGATCTTCTCAACCTTGCCGTCGGCGGCGACCGTCGCCACGCCAAAGCGCTCGGGATCGTGGACTTCCTTAAGCATGATCTTGGCTCCACCACCTTGTGCGGCAAAGTCATCGGCGGCTTTCTTGATGTTGCCTTCGATGATGTTGTCACCGAGGACAACACAGATGGAGTCGCCATCCGCAAACTCCTCGGCAAGCTTCAGTGCGTCTGCAATGCCGCCTTCACCTTCTTGGTAGGCATAGCCAAGTCGTTTGAGGCCGAAGTCTGAACCGTTGCGCAGCAGCTGCAGGAAGTGACCAGCGTAGTTGCCACCGGTTACGACCATGATCTCGGTAATTCCAGCATTCACCAAACACTGGATTGGGTAGTAGATCATTGGCTTGTCGAACACCGCCAAGAGGTGCTTATTGGTGATCTTTGTTAGAGGGTAGAGACGGCTACCCAAGCCACCAGCGAGAACAACACCTTTCATGACTGATTACTCCGATCCAAGCTGCGAATGATACCAAGCATACGTCCTGGCCAATCCATCGACGAAACCCACCGTTGGAGCGAAGCCAAACCGGTCTCGAGCTTTGGAGATGTTAGCTAAAGAATGCCCAACATCACCGGTCCTTGGCGGATGCCTTTCAGGATCCGGTATCACCATATCCCCCGTGTGGCGAAGTGTATACTCGCAAAGGCGTTCGTAGAGCTCAATAACCGTCGTAGAACTGCCGTAGGCAAGGTTCACGGTCTCGCATCCCTTGGTGTCGGCATCCAGGCACTGCAACAGCCCAACGACTACGTCATCTACGTAGGTGAAATCACGGCCTTGCTGGCCGTCCCCGTCAATTCGAACAGGCTGGCCAAGGATGAGATTCCGGCAAAATGACGCAATCACTCCTGAGTAAGGACTGTCGGCAGGTTGGCGCGGTCCAAATACATTGAAAAATCGCGTCACGACAACGTGCAACCCAAAGGCTTGCGCAAACGTTCGGCAGTAAAGCTCACCGGCCATTTTTGCTGCGGCGTATGGCGACCGCGGATCCTCACGTAGTCCCTCGTGCTTGTGAAGCTCTCTTTGGTTTCCGTAAGCCGAACTGCTGCCTGCATAGATGACACGGGCTCGCTTTTGACTCGCGACTTGCAGCACATTTACTGTGCCTGTTGCGCAAGCCTCGTGGGTGTCGAGTGGTCGCTCGAGCGAGCGCGCAACTGAGGGCAATGCAGCTAGGTGCACCACCTTGTTGCAGCCAGCCATCGCTTCTTCCACGGCCTTCAGCTCTGCAACGGAACCCTCAACAAATTTGACGTCAAGGCCAGTCAAGTTGCTTTTATGACCGGTAGATAGGTTGTCGATCACAACCACTTCGCGACCTTCGCGGATCAATTGCTCGCAAACGTGTGACCCAATGAATCCGGCGCCGCCTGTTACAAGAACTCTGTCTGTGCGCGCTGCACTAGCGCTCACTGCAATCTCCCGGCGGCTTTTTCGGCGACATACCAGCGGCAGAACTTCTTCACTCCTTCAGCCAGCGGTGTCATTGAGCGGTAGCCGAGCTCTTTCTCTGCGAGAGACACGTCTGCATAGGTGATGTCTACATCACCAGGCTGAGCAGGCTGTTGATCTAGGATCGCGGGTTTGTCGAGTGCGCGTTCGATATGCTGCACCAGCTCTGTAAGTGAAGTCGTGGCGGCTCCACCTAGATTGTAGATCTGATAGCCATCGTTTCGGTCCATTGCGGCGCGAATGCCGGCGACAATGTCCTCTACATAGGTGTAGTCGCGTCGCGAACTGCCGTCCCCAAAAAATGGTATTGAGGTGCCGTCTGTGATGGCGCGAGCGAACTTGTGGATCGCCATCTCCGGACGTTGTCGTGGGCCGTACACCGTAAAGAATCGCAGGCATGTCATCGGATTGCCATGCAGGTGATGCCAAGTATAGCAAACGACTTCGCCGGCCTTCTTGCTGGCGGCGTAGGGGGAAATCGGTCGGTCGACGGCTTGCGTCTCTGAAAACGGGACGACCTTGTTGCCGCCGTAGACAGACGAGCTGCTACCAAATACCACTCGCGTAGATTTGTCCGTGATCTGGTTCAGCAATATTTGCAGCCCCTTCACATTGACGTCCATATAGCTCACGGGGTCTTGAAGCGATGGCCGGACGCCAGCAAGGGCGGCGAGGTGCACCACGCATTGCACCCCACTTACCGCCTGCTTAACGACATCTGCTTCGCGGATATCCCCCTCCACATACTCGAAGTTATCACCTCCGATCGCGTGGAGCGCATCTAGGTTCCGGCGCTTCAATTCGGGGTCATAGAAGGGGTGCAGGCTATCGAGAACCCGGACACGCATGCCCTCTGACAAGAGCTTTTCTGCAAGATGTGAGCCAATGAAGCCAGCGCCACCAGTGATCAACGTGAGTGTCATGCTGCAGGTCAGAGTCTAATTTCGGGTCGTGCGGGGTGTGCCCAAACGTAATACGCACCACGGTCAATTACTGGGCTAACTGGAGACAAACCAGATGGATCGTAACGAACAGGCGTAAAATGAATAGAATGCAAACCATGGCTTACCCTTCGTTCCACAAGTTCGCGATGTCTCTCGCACTGGTTGTCATGCCGGCAATTTCTCAAAAGCCGGCCCCACCACCGGTCGATCCGCAGTTGCCGGCGAAGCTCAAAGAGCTGAAAGGATTTGTCAAAGACAGGAAAATGGCGCAGGACTTTCCTGCGATTGGCCTGATCCAGCATCTAAGCAAGGGCCTTGAGGCAAAGAATCCCAAGGATCAAAGCAAAATCGGCACGGCGTTAGGCGACATCTTTAGAACTGGCAAGGTGCGCACTGGCAGCAAAGTAGTCCTCTACCGGGAGGCTGCAGATGCATTGACGAAGCTAGAGGCGGGCGGTGCGAAGCATCTTTTGAAAGGTGCCGAAAACAAGCGTTTCAAAGATGACCTTGCACTACGTGCATATCTGACTTTGGCCCTCGGCAAGACTAAGGATCCGAAGCAAATCAGCTACTTGATTGAGATCACCACACGCTCTCGTCATGACGAGTTGCGGGCGGCTTCTGGCCAGGCTCTTGGTTACTTCGGAGACGCCAAGATTACGAAGCAGCGTGAGATCGTGAAGGAGATCATTAAGGCTTGGGGGACACTTGAGTCGAAGGCCAACGAAGCGGTTTCACTCGACCCCAACGGGCCGCAAAACTTTGGGCCACAAAATGCTCGAAAGACGCTTCGTGTTGCTGCTGGCAAGTGGATAAGCACGTTGCAGAAATTGACCGGCGTCTCGCAGTCAAAATTTAGAGATTGGCAGCGCTGGCAAAACAAGAACAAGGGCTGGAAGCCACCAAAGTAGGTTTAGTCGCCGGAAGCCGACGCTTGGTTCTTGAGAGTGAAGCGTTGCCTCTAGGGCTTCAAAAAACTCGTAATTCATAAGACCGGACGCAAGCCGTCACTCTTTCCGATATCTCAGCATGGTTCGCTCATTTGTTCTGGCAGTGGGTCTATTGACCTGCCTTGTTCCGGCTTTGCCGGCGCAGAATAGCCCTTCCGACGATTCGCAACTCGAAATCCAACCTTCGTCGACGCTGCTGAGTCGGTTGAAGTTCTCTCGCATTCGTATTGAGGATGCGCGCCTTCTTGCTGAAGCTCTTGCTGGCCGTAAGACGCGAGATCGCCTTTATGCAAGCAAGCTGCTGAAGGGCCACTACACGCGCTATGCGAAAGTCTTCGACAAGCTCACTGCAGATGTAATCGGCGCTGTCGAGTCGACTGCTAAGAAGTCACAGCAGCGCTTGCTGGGCAAGAAAGGTAAGGCGGAGGTCGACTTGCTTCGCGCCGAGTCTCTCGCCGTTTCCAGGCAGCGTGGCCTTACAAAAGAGCAAATTCGCCAAGACGTAGACCCGCGCATGGATCGGTTACGCGAGTTGCTGTTTCCTAGCTTCGCTAGTGTGCTTGCACTGAATCCGAGGCTCGATTCCAAGCTTCTGGAATTGCGATCCAACTTCCAGCAGTTGCGCGATTGGCACGAAATTTACGCGACTGTCGTCGAAGGTTTGGAAATGCATGAGGATGCTGCCAAGCATTTCGTGAAGTATCCGCCTCCAGAGCACCCTGGCGATGACCAAAGAATCGATCAGGCGATCGCCTTTGCGTTGTTTGGTGGGTTACCAATGACCAATTCTGACCGCAAGGTGCTCAAGCAGAATGAAGCAATTCGAGGCAGTGCGCCCGTTCAAGAATACCTCGGGACCTTGAGGCTGAACGAGATCAGATACCTGCTCGGACTCGGTTTGGTAGCGGTTGATGAGAAGCTTTCGGATGCAGCTCGAGATCATTCAAAAGACATGCAGGTCTTGGGCTTTTTCTCCCATACTTCACCAGTGCCCGGGAAGGAGCGATTTGGTCAACGTGCCGCAAAGTTTGGCACAAGTGCCGGCGCAGAAAATATTGCCGCTGGTCAGAGCAAGGGGCAGGGCGCGATTCGCGCATGGTGGTATAGCCCTGGTCACCATCGCAACATGCTTGGCGGCCATCGGCGTACCGGATTAGGGCAATACCAGACAATGTGGACGCAGATGTTTGGCGGTTGAGAATCGGTTGGATCGCTGCTCCGTAAAATGTCCTCAATTGACCAGGTGTGACAACGTTCACGGAACTGAAAAATCCCTGTGTATTTCATCCTTCGCGTGGCCACTAGGTAACTAGCAAGCATTCGCGAGCTACACTTGAACATAGCCTTGTCACTAGATCATTCTGTACGTCCATGCCGATTCGAATAGCCCTTGTGATTGGAGTTGTCTGCGGTGCTGCCTTCGGTCAGCTCCAGCCGATGTCTCCGCCTGCGCAAAACCCGCAGACGCCTGAGAAAGTATTGCTCGGAAAGTTCCTGTTTTGGGAAGAGCAGTTGTCAAGTGACGACACGGTGGCATGCGGAACTTGTCACCTCCCCGAGTTTGGCGGTTCTGATGGTCGCGAGGCACTCGCGCCAGGTCTTGACGGCACCTACGGCACCCCAGATGACATCCATGGATCCTTGGGTGTGGTGCGTCAAACCAGCAGCGGGGAATTTACCCCATCGAATGTATTCGGATTTCGGCCGCAGGTAACGATGCGCACTTCGCCGAGTAATCTGGGCGCGGGACACCATGCAGCTTTGTTTTGGGACCTGCGTGCTGGCAGCACGTTTGTAGATCCCGAGACGGGTCAGGTCCTAATTCCTTTCAACGGCAGTCTCGAATCGCAGGCGGTGGGTCCAATTCTCAGTTCGGCCGAGATGGGCCGCGTTGGTCGTACCTGGCAAGACGTTCGCGCCAAGTTGCAAAGCGTTGAGCCGATGAAGCTCGCGAGCAATCTGCCCGCTGACATGGTTGCTGGCAGGATGGTGTATCCCTCATATCCCGATCTGTTTACAGCGGCGTTTGGTGATCCGTACATCAGTGCAGCTCGCATCGCATTTGCTCTTGGTAGCTACCAACGAACCTTGAACCCGGATCAAACACCCTGGGATCTATTCCGGGCAGGTAATCCAGCCGCGATGACTGCCTACGAGCGTCAGGGATGGGCGCTATTCAAAAACCAAGGCAACTGCATTTCGTGCCACTGGGAGCCTTTGTTCTCGGATGATTTGCCTCACAACCTTGGCTTGCGACCAAGTTTTGAAGATGTCGGCGCATTCAACACTTCCGGGCTTGCGTTCGATGTTGGTGGGTTCAAGACTCCAACGTTGCGGAATGCAGGACTCAGGACTCGCTTATTCCACAACGGGCAAAGCCCATCTCTGGATGATCCCGACCAGCTGACAGATGCTGCTTCAACGCTGAACGTTTACCTGCAGGGCGGCGGTGTTGACCTCAGCAATCTTGATCCCTTCATGCTGCCGCTAGCCGCGCAGGGTGTAACCAGTGCTGACATGCAGGTGATGCAGGATTTTATCATCACTGCCTTAACAGATCCGAGAGCTGCGAATCGTTTGCCACCATTCGACCACCCAGATCTTCGCAGCGCAGTAGTTGCTCCACCTCGCGTTTTTGGTCCATCCCTAACTGGGGCTAGTGAACCATTCGTGATCGATTCTGCGCCGGCTTATCCAGGTAACAGTGACTATCGCCTTGGCATTGCTGGTGGTGATGGTGCCGGGCTCGCGGTGCTGACCTATGGCTTCCAGTCTTTCGAACCCAACCTAAGTTTTGGCCTGCTGCCTTGGCACGTCGATGTCTTTAGCTGGATCCCCGTGGCTTTGCAGGGGAATGCCGGGTCTCCTGGTTACGCGACGTTGTTGCTGCCAATTCCGGACGTGCCAACCCTGTCGCTGTATCCGCTTTACTGGCAGTTGTTGGTAGCGGATCCACAGGCCCCCGCCGGGATTGCGAGCAGTCGGGGCTGGGAGTTCATCATCCAATAGCGCGTTAGCGCGCCGCTTCTAGCTTGCCGTTCACCAGTCTTTGGATTCCGAGCGGGTTGGCGTCGCGCAATTCGGCTGGTAGCAGATCTTGAGGCCAATCTTGCCAGCAGGCTGGCCTCACCCAGCGCTGAATGGAGCTGGTCCCAACAGCAGAATAGCGGGCGTCGGATGCTGCTGGGTAGGGGCCGCCGTGAACCATGGCGGATGATACTTCGACGCCGGTCGGCACGCCGTTGGCAATGATACGGCCGACCTTTGTGCGCAGGGCATTTAGAATCGGGACGTGATTCACGAAGTCGTCGTCGTCGCCGTGAACTGTTGCTGTTAGGTGCCCATCCAGGGAATCGATGACCGCAGTCATCTCCTCCATCGTATTGCACGCAACTGTCAGCAATGCAGGCCCATAGATTTCTGAGCGTAGGCGTTCGTTGTCGCGTAGAGCCTCGGGGGTCGCACGCAAGAATGCAGGAGAAACCTCTGCGTCTCCGAGTTTGCTGTCATGCTGACCGCCTTCTACTTCGACTGGTAGAGCGCGCATTTCTTCGAGGGCGCGCTCGTAGCCACTTCGAATGTTGGCATGCACAGTTGGGCCTGTAGGAGCGCTGCACAAGCGCTCACGAAGCACTTCACATAAACTGTCAGCGCCGTTCCCATCGAGCCACAGAATCATGCCAGGGCTGGTGCAAAACTGGCCTTGTGCCAACAGAGCTGATGCGGCGACCTGCTCTGCAATTTGGCTGCCGCGATTTTCCATAGCCTTAGGAAGGACTACTAGTGGGTTTGCGGAACCCATCTCTGCGAATACCGGAATCGGCTCACGTCGCGCGGCGGCGAGGTCATGGAGTGCGCGACCACCGAGATGAGATCCCGTGAATCCGACAGCCTTGACCGCCGCATTTTGCACGAGTCCACCACCGGTAGCCGTGCTGCGACCATGTAGCAGCGAGAATGTTCCTGGCGGCAAGCCTAATTCAGAAACAGCTTCTGCGATGACGCGGCCGACCAATTCGCTGGTTCCTGGGTGAGCAGGATGGCCTTTGACGATAACTGGGCAGCCTGCAGCTAACGCCGATGCGGTGTCTCCACCGGCAACCGAATACGCCAACGGAAAGTTGCTCGCGCCAAAAACTACAACGGGACCAAGTGGCACCGACATCCGTCGTAGATCAGGTTTCGGCATCGGAGCACGTGCTGCATCTGCGTGATCGATGCGAGCATCCACCCAAGAGCCATCGTCTAGCAGGTCTGCGAACTGACGAAGCTGCATCATCGTGCGAGCACGTTCGCCTTCAACGCGTGCAGCAGGTAAGGCGGTCTCAGATTGCACCCTTTCGACCAATTGGTCGCCAAGATCGGCAAGTCCTGTCGCGATTGCGCGCAGCAGCGAGGCCCGCTTTTTGGGGTCGGTCGCGGCAAGTACTGGAGCGGCTAATGCTGCAGCTTCGCATGCGCGTGCCATTTGGTCAGCGCTGGCCTCTGCATAGACTGGCTCCAGTTCTATACCAGTGACTGGGTTCGTCGCTTGGAAGGTCTCGCCGCTACCGGCTTCCGTTGATCCGGCAATAAAGTGTAGGCCACTGAGTTTATTCATTAGAAGTTCTCCGGTGCACTGTTCCCAGTCGCTCAATCGAGGATCATCAATGCAGCCAAGGTTTGGCTAGATGGGTTCGGTTGGGCTGTCAGGTTTAAAGGTTGGCAACAGTGCCTTCGATATCCTGGGCACAAGCGAAGGGCGCACCCTTGGCTGAAGCAAGCATTGCTCGGTTCTTACAGAGTAGGTTTCTCGTGCTTTACATTCTGCGGCGTCGAAATGAGGCGTTGAATCAGGCGATGAATGAGGCGTTGTGCGGTCAAAGCAGCGACAAATGAGCCGGCAATGGCAGGAATGCTGCGAGGTTGAGATGCTTCTAGAGACAGCGAGCCTACAGCTGGCCTCTAAGTCGTCTTTGGCATGCAGCTGGTCGTATGCCGGTATTTCTGCTGGCAAGCACACCAATTATTGGTCATCGTTTCGTCGATGCAGCAACGCCTAGGTCCCGAAGACGAAGCTCGGATCGCGAACAAGCTCGGCCTCAATACATCTAGGCGGCATATTTTCTTATGCTGTGACCAGACCAAGCCAAAGTGTTGCGATCGCGAACGCAGCATGAAAGCTTGGGACTTTCTGAAATCTCGATTGAAAGAGTTGGGGTTGTCAGAGTCCGGTGGCATCCAGCGCAACAAATCTCATTGCCTGCGTGTCTGTGCCAATGGACCCATAGCTGTGGTCTACCCCGAGGGGGCTTGGTATCGAGATTGTGATCCTGAGGTTCTCGAGGTCATCATTCAGCGACACCTGATTGGCGGTGAGGTGGTTGATACGCATTGCATCGCAAGGCATGAATTAAACCCAGCCCCCACGACCAGCGATGAGTGATTTCCAGGCTACTCCATGCAACGGATGGCTTGGATTTGAGCTAGTGCTTCGTTCATCTGAGCGCGTTGAAATCACCCAGACCGTGCGGCCTGAGATGTTGCAGGAGGCAGGCGTGGTGCAAGGAGGATTGCTAACGGCTCTTGCGGATACCGCGGCGGTCTACTTGCTCTGGCCTGATCTCGGCGAGAATCGATCCATGACTGGTACGAGCGTCAGTATGCAGTTTTTAAGTGCTGCTATTCTTGATGCCGAACCACTGCAAGCAATTGCGTTGCCGTTGCGCGTTGGCCGTAGGGTCGCTGTCTGTGAGAGTGTGATCTATCAAGGCACTCGCATGATCGCGAAAGGAACATTTACGTTTTTGTTAGGCACGAAATGAGCATGCCATTGCTTGTTGATGGCAGCGATGCTGCCAAACATACGATCTTGCTCGCTCATGGAGCCGGTGCTGGGATGGAGCACGTTGGGATGCAGTCGTTGACGGACGCCTTTGTGATCCGTGGTATGCGGGTTGTTCGGTTCGAATTTCCCTTTATGCATGCGCGTCGGGAAGGCCGTCGTCCTGGTCCTGACCGTATGCCGAAGCTGCAAGCATGCTTCAAGGAAGTAATCAGCAGTCAGTCAGGTCCGCTTGTTCTTGCCGGGCGATCTATGGGTGGTCGTGTGGCAACGATGATTGCTGACGAGGTCGGCGCAACTGCAGTGATAGCTTTTGGATATCCTTTCCATCCACCACGTAAGCCGGAGAAGTTGCGTACAGCTCACCTTGAGCACCTCAAGACGCGAACGCTCATCATTCAGGGTGAGCGCGATCCATTTGGCACTCCAAGTGACGTCGCCAACTACTCTTTGTCCAAAAGCATTGAGATGCTTTGGCTAGAGGATGCAGATCATTCGCTAACGCCGCGCAAGCGAAGCGGCTTGACTTACGAATCGCACGTTGAGAAGGCTGCAGACCACGCGGTGGCGTTCTTAAACGATGGAGCGGTGACGACGCAATGCTAGGTCACTCGGATTGACAGGTGCAGTAACGGCTACCTTCCGTGTTGCTCTGTAAGATGCCTGCTGAAGGCATCGCCACCAAAGTCGTTTTCAAAGTCGCGCCAGCAAACGTGGACGTGATTGGCATCGTTCTGCGTGCAGTCGTATTCAATGGCAAAGTTCTTGCCGTGAATGCGATAATAATGCCCCTTGCCTGGTTCTGTGCTGCCCGCCCAAGCAAACGAGACATCTTCTAGACTGCTATGGATGCGCTCCAGTTCGGCAGTCGCAACATCGGGTCGAAGGGTGTTTGCGTGAACTTCAATCAGGCTCCAAAGCATGTGCCTCGACAGCTCGCTCATCTCGGACCATGCTAATCCACGCCGCGGGCCAAGCTTCGCGGGAGCCTTGCCAGGGCCGAGCAATACATCCGCTGGCGCATCGGCAGCAATGATCGCTATCTGCAATTCTGCTGCGTTGAACGTATCTAGCAACTCGCGAGCGCGCGACTCTTCGGTCTGTAGTACGGCAGGTCGCGCAAACTCTGATGGAACGATGTGAGGGTTTGTCCCTAGGAAGTGAGGCGTGTGGGCAACCAGCATGCCATTGACTACGACCATCCTTAGCGACACATGATGACCTTGGTAGCGAACAACATAGGTTCCGCCAGGCGAAGGTGTCCCCGAGACAAGCAGCGCATAGCGGTCGGGATCGCGATGAGTGGCCGGCTTGTTTGGCTTTGACTCAAGCGCATGCAGGACGTTCTCCAGATCGGCGATTGCCATGGCTTTGGCAAAGCCCGTTGCGCTGAGCATCGTTCGCAGCACTTGATGGGCTGCACGAAGCTGTTGGGCGTTGAGTGCGCCCATTTCAATGCCTGCATATCTGCCAGGCACGAAATGCCAAGCGACCGCTTCGTTGTCATCTACGCTCTGCAAGGCAAGCTCACGTTGCGCGTCATCGAGCGTCGCTAAGAAATGACTGGTCACATCAGCTAGCTCGCAGCCGACTGATTCAGCTGATGGCGTGATGCTGCAGCTGGCCAGAAAAACGCAGAGCAATACATTCGATAGGTGATGCATGAGTTCTGTTTCTAGTGATGCAGCATTGGTAGCTGCACCAGGTGGCTGTAACAAACTAGGACTTGCCAAGCGCGGCAGCGACGAGTGCGGCCTGCTCTGCTTTGTGTCGTTGCAGTGAGCCTGTGGCTGGGCTCGCGGCGGCGCGGCGAGTTGCGCTGCCTGACCACTCAAAGCGGTCTCTTAAGTACTGCCACGCCCCCATGTTGCTAGGTTCTTCCTGGCACCAGATAAAGTCTGCTTGGTGGTAGCGCGTTTTAAGCGACTGCAGCACGGAACCAGGCCACGGGTATAGAAGTTCACACCTGACTAGCGCGAGGGATTGGTCATCACCGCGAGCAGCTAGCAAGTCGTAATAGACTTTGCCTGAACACACGACGACACGCTTCACCAGCTCTGGGTTAGAGATGGAATCGTCATCAATTACCGATTGGAACTGGTTGTTGGTTAGGTCTTGCAGGGTCGAGCCGGCCATCTTTTGACGGAGTAGGCTCTTGGTTGTCATTACAATCAGAGGTCTGCGGTCAGCATCGATTGCTTGGGCACGCAGCAAATGGTGGTAGCTAGCAGCGCACGAAGGCATTGCTACGCGCATGTTGTTCTCAGCACAAAGCTGCAAGAATCGTTCGAGTCTAGCCGAACTGTGCTCTGGTCCTTGGCCGTCATAGCCATGTGGCAATAGCAGTACTAGCGATGACTTTTGTTGCCATTTGGCTTCGCCAGCGGCCAAGAACTGATCGATTTGGATTTGAGCGCCATTGACGAAGTCTCCAAATTGGGCTTCCCACAGTGTCAGGCCGTGTGGCATGACGACGCTGTAGCCGTACTCAAATCCAAGTGCGGCTTCTTCGCTAAGCAATGAATCCACCACCACGAATGGTGATTGGCCTTCAGCAAGTTGGTTGAGCGGCACGATGCGATGGCCATCGTCTGCGTCGTATAAGGTTGCATGTCGCTGGCTGAAGGTGCCGCGACCACTATCTTGGCCTGCGAGACGCACGGGCACTCCAGCAGTCACTAGGCTAGCGAACGCGAGTGTCTCAGCGGTCGCCCAATCGATTGGCTCCTTACCAGCCAGCATTTTGGCGCGGCGACCGAGGACCCCCTTCAGCTTGGGGTGTGGCGTGAAGCCTTCTGGCCATGTTAGCAGCTTTGCATTCCAAGCATTGAGTAGCTCGTCGCTAGTTGTTGGTACCTCGGGCTGCCATTCTTGGTCTGCAATATCTGGTGGAAGTTGAACGGAAGGTGCTTCTGTGGCGCGGACTTCGTCGAGCGATTCTCGAAGTCGCGATTGCACCTTGTCATCATAACTAGCGACTTCTTCCTGCGGCAGTACACCGGCTCGAACAAGATAGTCTTGATAGATTGAGCGCACGGTTGGGTGCTCTTCGATGGCGCGATAGAGCAATGGCTGGGTGTAGCTTGGCTCGTCGCCTTCGTTGTGACCGTGGCGTCGGTAGCAGGTGATGTCGAGCACGACGTCCGTGTGGAACTGTGTTCGGTAATCGTAGGCCAGGCGGATCATTCTTACCGCGGCAAGCGGATCATCACCGTTGACGTGGAAGATCGGAACCTGGATTGCCTTGGCGACATCCGTGCAAAACGGCGTGCTACGTGAGTCGTTTGGTGAAGTGGTGTAGCCGATCTGGTTGTTGACCACGATGTGCACTGTGCCGCCCGTGCGGTAGCCCTGTAGCTGCGACATCTGCAGCGTTTCAAACACCACCCCTTGGCCGGCAAACGCGGCGTCACCGTGCACGAGGATGGGCATGACTTCGTCCCAGGTCTCGTTATTTGCTGCGTTGGGTAGTTGTTCTTGCCGCGCCCTTGTCATGCCCTGAACGACCGGATCGGCAGCCTCGAGGTGGCTGGGGTTGCAGGACAGTTCGATGGCAATGGTGCGGCCAGAAGAAGTTTGATAATCGGCGCTGGCACCGAGGTGATATTTCACGTCCCCCGATCCTTCGGCCATGGAGGGATCGAGATATCCCTCGAACTCGCCAAAGATCTTGGTCAATGGCTTGTGCATGACATGCGCAAGAACGTTGAGTCGACCTCGGTGCGCCATGCCAATGACGGCCCGTGATAGGCCGCCCTCAGCAGCACGCTCAAGCAGCGCATCGATGGTCGGGACTAGGCTCTCTCCGCCTTCAAGCGAAAAACGCTTATGACCTACAAAGCGCGTATGCAAAAACTGCTCGAATGCTTCGGCTTCTACGAGCTTGTCGAGAATTCTTAGCTGCACATCCTTGGACAGTGGCTCTTCATTGCGGTTGCCCTCCATGCGCATGCGCAACCATTGGCGCTGCTCCTGGTCTGCAATGTGCATGTACTCGACGCCGATGTTTCGGCAGTAAGTTAGGTGCAGTGTCTCCTGAATCTCACGCAAGGTCGCAAACGGCTTTGATGTGACACCGTTGGCAAAGAACGTGCGCTCCTTGTCCCAGATAGTTAGGCCGTAGCTTGCCATGTCTAGTTCAGGCAAGTCCTTTGGCTCAAAAGTCAGCGGATCTAGCTTGGCAAGCACGTGGCCACGCACGCGGTAGCTGCGGATGTAGGTCATCAACCCAGCCGCGCGCTCTAGGTTCTCTGCTTCACGCAGGCTCGAGCCTAGCGGCGGACGTCGATCGACACTGTTCTTGACTGGTCGATAAGGAACCTTGAGCGATGCGAAGATGTCTTCGTAAAAATTCTCCTCACCGAGTAGCAGCTTATGAATCGAATCAAGGAATTGGCCCGACTCTGCACCCTGGATGACCCGGTGGTCATAAGTGCTTGTCAGCATCATCACTTGAGAGACACCTAGCTCAGTGATGGTCTCGGCGGCAGCTCCTTGGAAGGCGCCAGGGACGCTGATTGCGCCTGTTGCCATGATGAAGCTCTGCCCCACCATCAATCTTGGCAATGAACTAACGGTTCCGATCGTGCCAGGATTCGTCAGCGTGCAGGTGGTGTCCGCGAAGTCAGCAGGGGTTAACTTACCGTTTCGTGACTTACGGATCTGTTCGTTGAACCCGTCGAAAAAGCCTGCGAAGTCTAGAGTCTGAGTATCCTTGATACTGGGCACTACTAGGCTGCGTCGGCCATCCGCTCCCGGCAAGTCTACCGCGATGCCAATGTTGAGCGACTTGCCCATGCGTCGGAACGACTTGCCGTCTTGTTCGGTGTATTGAGCAGCCATCGCAGGCACTCGTTGCACGGCCTGCACCATCGCCCAGCCGATCAAGTGGGTGAAGCTTACCTTTGGCAGGTATTGGCCAACTTGATGGCGATTGATCGAGTAGCGGTTCTCGATCATCACTTTGACGGGGACTTCGCGGGACGACGTTGCCGTAGGCACCGTCAAGCTCGCGGCCATGTTCTTGACAATCCGGCCTGCTACACCAATCAGTGGTGTTAGTTCAGATTGTATTTCACTGGGTACTTCTACCTTCGCAGGCTTGGCCTTGACGACGGCGCGCTGCTCAGTTGGTAGCTCGGTATCAAACCATGTTCGCCATTCGGCTGGGACGGTATTCGGCGCTTCGAGATACTCGCCGTAGACCTTCTCCGCATAGGCAGCGTTGAGACCGAACACTTCTTCAAAATCGGGCTGGTGCATGAGCAAAGAAACAACTGGCGGCCTGACTGCCGCTACTGGTACTTATCCAGAATGATGCAGCTCCAGGGCATCCATGGCTAGCATACGCTGGGCCTCATCAGCGACGGGCGGTTCGCGCCAAAGAGGACGGGCAAACTTGCGGTCGCAGGATTGGGCCGCGAGCCGCAATTGGAAGGCATCATGTCGCAGGTGATCTCTGCAGGCCAATCACCAAGCGACACATGTCTATGACAGGGCACACCTACAGGATCACTTCTTTGACAGAAGCAGAACCATGCGACGGCCTTCTTGCCGCACGCCGGACTCTACCTTGGCAATGTCTGATAGGTGTTTGACGACTTCTTTGATGACCTGCTCGCCGACGTCACGGTGGGCCATTTGTCGGCCGCGGAACAGGCAACAGATCAACACCTTGTCACCCCCCTCGAGGAATTGGCGGGCATGCTTAACTTTGGTCAGCAAGTCGTGGTCGCCCGTGCCAGGTCGGACACGAAGCTCCTTGACCTGAACCTGGTGCTGCTTGCGCCTGCTAGCCTGCTCCTTCTTCTTTTCCTCATACTTGAACTTGCCGAAGTCCATGATGCGGCAAACGGGAGGCCGCTGATTTGGGGCAATCTCTACGAGGTCAAGGTTCTTCTGAACGGCTACAGCAAGAGCGTCGGCTGTCTCCATGACGCCTAGCTGCTCGTTGTCTTCGTCGATGACGCGAACTTGACGGATTCGAATCTGGTGATTGATTCGTGGGCCCCTGTCCTGTGGTGAACGGTGGCGTGAGTCCGGCTTACCGGCCATGTGGCCTCTTCATCTGCAACACGTGGATACTGACTCCTGTGGGTATGACTCTTGGAAAATCTGGCAGACGCGCTTGCGCCAAAGGATGCCAGATGCCTGTAGGCTATTTGGCAACAGCCGCCACCGCAACGGCGTATCGGCTGTCAGAGACTGCGTTATGAAGATTCGTGTAGCCAAATGACGGCCGTTTTCTGCTCGCCGGCGCCCCAAATTCACCATCCGAGGTCGCTTGGGAAGCCCAAATGGTCACCGATCGCGCCTATTGAAGGGCGGATCGCCGGTCGCTGAGTCTCCGGTTGCCCCATAAATACTGGTCCAGACGCACCGCAAATCGACGTTTGCTCATCGGTTCCATGCCCTGTTTCTTGGGCTAGACCTCAAATCTATGCAATCCTGCAGGATCCAAGCTACCGCTCGCAGCTCCGATTGGTCCTTCCGACCCAGGCAGCAGCGTAGGAGTGGTGTGCTGTTTGCCGGATTTCATCAGGCTAGCCATGCCTGCACCTATGGCTAGCCTAACCTCTATGTCGGTCTAGGCATTGCCGTCATAGTGACTGTCGGCGCTTCTTCCGAAGCAGAATGGCTGCGCATAGACGGAGGCAGCGTTGCCCTGAAACTTTCGATGCTGACCGCGCTTGCCGTCAGCCGCGAGTTGGGCGTGAAGAATCTTGTGTCGCGGCGGTCCCGATGGTTACTGGGTCGCTTGGATGCTTGGTGGCGCAATCCTTCTGCGCACAAAGATTGCTCCGGACACCGTCACGATCCAAGCCGGCACAGATCCAGCAAGCAACTTCCAGGCATTGGGTTCTTTACTCGCATCGCCGATGAGAAATGCCGCCATATAAAGCATCGCCCATACCGTGTAGGTGGCGAAGCTCAGCCGGTGAGCATTCCATATCCACTTGGCAGCTAGGATTCCAACACAGGCGCATGCTATCGCAAGTCCCGACAGGGTTGGATTTGTGCTGAGTGACGCAGTCCAGCTGTCGACAAAGCCATCGCTGGTAAGCTTGCGGAATAGCAGGATGATGGACAGCAAGCCTACAAGTAGCGCAAAGGCCCGTACGTCACGCGCAGGTGGTTGCTGCCCAGTAGCATTTATGGAGTCGCTTGCCGTGGTGTTTTGGGTCAATTGCATCGTGGTAACTCGGTGATCACTGCAGGAGTTCGAGGCAGTATGGATTCGCCGGCCGTACTACGACCGTTCCTTGACCATTTTCTTGAGCAAGTCACGGAATGCCTCGAGCGTCATGGTGCCAAGATCACCGTCCGTTCGAGAGCGAACGGTAACGGTCCCGGCTTCAAACTCTTGGTCACCGACGAGAGCGATCATCGGCACCTTCTCTTGCCAGAGATGGTTTCGAATCTTTTGACCGATCTTCCAGGCACCAGTGTCGGGCTCGACGCGCAGTTCTTGCTCTTTGAGCGTCCTGCACATCTTCTCGACAACCTCTCCGTGGCGTTCGCCGACTGACAAAATGACGGCTTGCACAGGTGCAAGCCATACCGGGAATGCACCGCCGTGATTCTCGACCAAGATCCCGAAGAAGCGTTCGAGTGACCCAAGCAACGCGCGGTGGACCATGACTGGGCGTGCGCGCTCCCCATTTTGGTCGATATAGGTCATGTCAAAGCGCTCAGGTAGATTGAAGTCTGCCTGGATGGTCGAGCACTGCCAGGTGCGCCCGAGGCTGTCTTTGATCTTGACGTCAATCTTGGGGCCATAGAATGCGCCGCCGCCTTCGTCGACTTCGTAGCCCAGGCCAACAGATTCTAGGGCCTTCCGCAATGCGTCGGTCGCCTTATCCCAGCTGGCGTCATCGCCGACGCTTTTGGCGGGCCTCGTCGACAGCATCATCTCGTATTTATCGAAGCCGAATGCACGCAGCATATTGACGACGAAATGCAGGCAGCGAGTGATCTCTTCTTCGACTTGATCTTCTCGCAAGAAGAGGTGCGCATCGTCCTGTGTAAAGCCGCGAACACGCAGTAGACCATGCAGCGACCCCTGGTTCTCGTATCGATATACGGTTCCGAGTTCCGCCCACCGGAACGGCAGTTCGCGGTAGCTGCGACGCTTTTGCTTGTAGATCTGCACGTGGAACGGGCAGTTCATCGGCTTGAGCAGATACTCCGCGCCATCGATGTCGATTGGGGCGTACATCGACTCCTTGTAAAAGTCGAGGTGTCCCGATGTTTGCCAGAGGTCGCTCTTGGCAATGTGTGGCGAGTAAACAATGTCGTAGCCGCCGCGGATGTGTTCATTCTTCCAGAACTCTTCCACCTTATGGCGCACGAAGCCTCCTTTTGGATGCCACAGAATCAATCCCGAACCCAGGTCGCCCATCGTCGAGAATAAATCAAGATCAACTCCGAGACGGCGGTGATCGCGCTTGGCCGCTTCTTCAAGGTTGTTGCGATGCGCTTGCATCGCCTTCTTGTCGCTAAACGCATGGCCGTAGATGCGAGTTAGCATCTTGTTGTCTGCATTGTCGCCGAAGTAGGCGCCGGCGAGTGCTAGCACAGCGATGCCATCGCCGATTTTCCCCGTCGACGGTACATGAGGCCCCTTGCAGAGATCGACAAAGTCCCCGGAGTGATAGAACGTCAGGCTCTGGTCTTCTGGAATCTTCGCAATCGTCGCAAGCTTGTAGTCTTCGCTGTGCTGTTCCATCAGCTTGATCGCTGCCGGTCGATCAAGTTCCGATAGCACAAACGGCACGTTGCTCTTGATGATCTCGCGCATCAATTCTTCGAGCTTCGGCAGGTCATCAGCGGTTATTGGTTGGCCGCCAAAATCGATGTCGTAATAAAAACCGTAGCGGGGGTCATCGACGGGCGGCCCTTTCCACAACTTGGCCTTCGGTCGCATGCGTTTGACCGCGTCGGCTAGCACGTGCGCCGCGGAGTGGCGCAGCACCTCGAGACCTTCCTTTGAGTCTCGGGTGAAAATCTTGATGTTGGCTGAGCTGGCAATCGGCAGCTGTAGGCTCTGCACATCGCCGTTCAATTCGATGGCAACGGCGGCCTTGGCCAAACCCTTACCAATCGATTCGGCGACTTGAAAACCCGTGGTGCCCGCATCGTATTCGCGCGCGGAGCCGTCGGGGAGGGTGAGTTGGATCTGGTGCGCAGTGGACATAGCTTCGGGAGGTAGCATTGTTGCGAGGGATGCCAAGCCGCGCAACACCGGTGGTGAATGCAGGCGAAGGATTGGTGTCCGAAGTTCACTCCGGCTACAAGCTTTGTATGCGCACCCTGCTGCAGCTAGCTCCATGCCTTCTTTTAGCCTCTTGCTACGGCTCGCCGACTTCTAAGGCCATTTCGGTGAATACCCCCGATACCCATAGCTCTGCGCGCCCGGCTGAGGTGCGTTCGCTGCACCTGGATTTGAATCTAAATCTAGACTTTGAGGCGAAAGTAGCGACAGGTCACGTTGTCCACCACCTTGAGAGAATCGATCCAAATGCACCTTTTGTGGTCGATACCAGTGATTTGTCCATTCTGGAGGTCACCGATGAGCATGGTGAGGAGCTCCTTTGGGAGCTCTCGGACGAACTTGGTGAGTGGCGCGGTAGATCCCTAACCATTCAGCTTGGCAAACTGTCCGAATCCGTCAAAATTCACTATCAGACATCGCCCACCGCAGAGGCTATGCAGTGGCTTTCGCCTGAGCAGACGGCGGGTAAAGCCAAGCCGTTTTTGTTCACGCAAGGCCAGGCAATCCTGACGCGAAGTTGGATTCCGCTCCAGGATAGCCCTGGCGTGCGCGTCACCTGGAAGGCCAAGATCACCGCACCGAAAGGCATGACGACGGTCATGAGTGCAAATTGGCGCAGCGAAAATGACGGCCAGACTGCGTTTTCTATGAACTTGCCGGTGCCAAGTTATTTGATCGCTCTCGCCTGTGGCGAAATCGCTAGCTTGCCGATCAGCGGCCGATGTGCGGTTTGGGCAGAGTCTTCCGTATTGCAGTCCGCGGTAACCGAGCTTAGCGATCTGGAGCGTATGGTTCTGGCTACGGAAGAGCTGTTCGGTCCGTATCGCTGGGGCCGCTATGACGTGCTCTTCTTGCCGCCAAGCTTTCCTTTTGGCGGCATGGAGAACCCATGCATGACCTTTGCGACTCCTACGATCCTTGCCGGAGACAAGTCGTTGGTGGCGTTGATCGCCCACGAGCTCGCGCACAGCTGGTCAGGCAATTTGGTGACCAACGCGACTTGGCGAGACTTCTGGTTAAACGAAGGATTCACGGTCTATTTGGAGCAACGCATCATGGAGCACGTCTACGGCAAAGACCGGGCGGTGATGGAAATTGCTCTTGGCATGCAGGGGCTGCAGGACGAACTGCGTGAACTGCCTGAATCCGACCAGATATTGCATATTGATTTGACCGATCGCAATCCAGACGACGGCATGACTGCCATAGCCTACGACAAGGGTGCAGCCTTCCTGCGGCGTCTTGAGGAAGTCTATGGACGTAAACGCATGGATGCGTTCCTGCGCCAGTGGTTTGACGAGCATGCATTCCAGAGTCTCACAACGGCGACGTTCTTGGAGTTTTTAGATCAGCGCCTGCTTGCGTCTGATCGTCAACTTGCCAAGCAGATTGATGTTGCCGGTTGGGTCAATGGCTTTGGCCTGCCAGCAGATGCTCCAATTCCCGAAAGCGAACGTTTTGCTGCGGTAGATGAAGCGGTGGCATCTTTCATGGCGGGCTCACCGCCGGCTGAGTTGGGCACGGATGGCTGGGTCACGCAGCAATGGCTACGTTTTTTGAGCGGCATTCAGCAGCCAACACAGGAGCAGATGACAGCTTTGGATGAGGCCTTCTCATTGACCCGTAGTGGCAACAGTGAAATTTTGAGTGCCTGGCTTCAAATTGCCGTGCGCAACAACTTCCATGCTGCCGATGCACGTCTAGACCTGTTTTTGATGACAGTGGGTCGGCGCAAGTTTCTGGTCCCGCTTTATGAAGCGCTGCTTGAGGCCGATGGTGGCAAGGGCCGGGCAGATGCGATCTATAAGCGCGCTCGGATGCGTTATCACGCGGTCAGTCAGCGAACTCTTGATCAGCTGCTCGGCTACAGCGGCAGTGAGTAGCGAGTCTGGATTTTAGCCATGAATGGGCATGTTTGGGCGCTGTGATCGGCGCTCAGGACAGCTAACTACATACTTCGGTGAAAAAGCGGCCTCTTCTCGCGATTCTAACCCCAAGAAGCGATAGTCTAACAACGACACAATGAGCGAATCCAAACTGCCAATTGATCCCAAGGAACTTGCCCCTGTAGCTGCAGGCTTCGCCATTGGCGTCTGCATCCTGATTGGATTTGGCATCTTGGCTACGGTCTTAGGATTGACCCTGTTTGTCGACCATGTCGACATTCCGCATCAGTAAGGCAGTGCTGGCGGTAAGGCAGTGCTGGCGGTAAGGCAGTGCTGGCTAAGGCAGTGCTGGCTAAGGCAGTGCTGGCTAAGGCAAGGCTGGCATTGGCAGGGACTGCGGCCGCAATGGCCGCATGAGAAGTGTCCGTGGCCGTCGTGAACTCGTGCCGCCACGTGATTCTGCAACACCATCGGCGCAGCCCGTCGGCGCAGCAGTGTCTCTTGCGATGAGAGTGTGTTGCGCTGGGCGCATTGTGTGCAATTGACGCTCTTCGTCAGTCATTATGGCGATGACGCTGCACTGCGAGCTGCGGAATGATTTGGTGTCGAAGTGTTTCGCGCCTGGCTTGACCTGCTTCGTCGAGCGTTTTCGGCATTCGTAACTCGTCGGGATTAGGCACTCGCCGGCATCAGGACGATGTCTGAACTCTGTTTGGCCGTCCGGCGTGCAATATTGGCGCCAGTGTTGCACGTCAAGAAGCGAGACTGGAGCACTAAGGTGCCGCACAGCGGTAGCCAGCCCGCTACGTGATAGCCGGGGATTGGATCCCGTTGTTGGCCGGTGAGGCACAGTGCACGGTTTGCGCCGTGCTCTGGCCAGCCTGAGATCTATACGAGGCGAAAGCCTGAATGGTGGCTGCTTACTGCCCATCGAGACGGGCGTGGCAACCTTGCTGCGCAAACAGTTCGTGATCTTAGGAGGGATCGCGAACCGGTAGGCAGTCTATTACCACTCGTCGCCGCCGCCGCCGCCGTCGTCGTAGCCGCCGCCACCGCCGCCACCAGGACGACCACCACCACCGAACTCTTGTCGTGGCTGGGCTTCATTTACGCGCAGTGGACGTCCGTCCACCTCAGCTCCGTTCATGGCCTCTACGGCACTTGCCGCATCTTCGTCTGTTGCCATCTCGACGAAAGCAAAGCCGCGACTGCGGCCCGTGTCTCGCTCAAGCATGATCTTGACGTCGGTCACTTCACGACCATCAATTCCAAAGGCGTCTCTCAATCCGTCTTCCGTGGTCTGGAAGGAGAGGTTGCCCACATACAGTCTCTTGCCCATCGCTTTCTGACGATCTCTTCACCCTTTTGGCTTCACAACGTACCAGCGGTCAAAGGGCAAGGGCCGTGGTATCGACTAACAAAACCGCGAATCTCTTGGACAGGAATCACTGACCGGCATGGAAAGCGGATCAGGTGATTGTCCCAAGCTGAGGTTCGCAGACGCTAAAACCATCCACTACGAAGGCCTTTCGTGCAAGCGGGGGCATGAATTTCACGGTCTGGAACCTATCTTTCACCTTGTTTGTCGAAACTGTTGTGTCAAATGCTCTAAGGCAGGCTTGCGCTGGCATGGCCTGATATGATCGAACAGACGTAAGTCCTGCCTTAGTCGCAGCTACCTCGCATCATGCAATACGGATTTGTCCTCGACCAACGTCGCTGCATCGGGTGCCACGCGTGCACCGTGGCCTGTAAAGCGGAGAATGAAGTTCCGCTCGGTGATTTCCGAACCTGGGTTAAGTACACTGAGGTCGGTGAGTTTCCGTCAGTAAAGCGCCACTTTGCTGTACTTAGGTGCAATCAGTGTACCTCGGCTCCATGCGTAACGATTTGTCCGGTTACGGCCCTTCATAAGCGCCCTGACGGCATCGTAGACCTCGACAAGGATGTCTGCATCGGCTGCAAGGCCTGCATGCAGGCGTGCCCTTATGACGCCCTGGCCCTTAATGAGGAGACCGGCGGAGCAGAAAAATGCCACTTCTGCGCACACCGCGTGGAGCAAGGTCTGAAGCCAGCCTGCGAAGTCGTTTGTCCGGAAACTGCAATCATCAGCGGTGACTTGCACGACGCCGAAAGTCCCGTAAGTAAAATCCTCGCCGAGGTCGGTGAGTCATCGGTTCGCCGTCCCGAGCAGGGCACTGGTCCAAACGTCTTCTACTTAGGGGCTCATGAGGCCTCGCTCGAACCAGGCACGGCTCGTGAAGAAGACATGTACATTTGGAGTGATCGGCGACTGCCAAAAAACGAGTTGGCGGAGGCTGATCAAAAGGAATTGCAGCGTGACGACGCTCGTGTCGTTCTTGATGTCAATCATAAGGTTCATTGGGGATGGAAGGTCTCGGCATACCTACTCACTAAGGGCGTCGCGGCAGGTGCTGTTCTTTGGGCGCCATTCCTAGCGATGTCAGGTGCTGGTTCCGACTTCGCACGAAACTATCTACCGGAGTTGCTAGGTCTGCTGTTTCTGGTCGTGACCAACATTCTGTTGGTGGTCGACTTGAAGCGACCGAAGCTATTCCTGACAATTCTGTTGAGGCCTAACTTCACTAGCTGGTTAGTGAAGGGAGCCTACGTATTGATGGCTTTTGGTGCGGTGACATCAGGCAGCATTGCGGCGCGCTTTTTCGGCTTTGATGCTCTTGCGGACGGACTGCGATGGATCAATATCGTCGCTGGCTCTATGACTGCCGCATACACGGCATTCTTGTTTGCGCAGTGTGAGGGTCGTGATTTGTGGCAGAACACACGGCTGCTATTGCCGCATTTGTTGATTCAGGCTCTCTGCGTTGGCGGTGCAGTAATGCTGCCGTTTGTGCCGGATACGAAGCTTGCGATCGCCGTATTGGTGCTGGCGGTCTTGCATCAGTTGTGCGGGCTGATGGAGCGATTCGGAAAGCATGAAACCCACAACGCTAAGATGGCTGCAGCATTGCTTCCGAGCGTGAAGCTGTGGAAGGGCTCGGGGCTATCAGCATTTTACTTCGGCATGGGCACCACCACTTTGGCCGCTCTTGTTGGTCTGCTGTTGGTGCTGGATGCTGGTCCAGAAGCCAATCCTGTTGCGCTGGTGTTCTGCGCTCTCGTCGGGTGGCTAGGGCTGTTCTTCTACGAGCAGGCTTATGTGCGTGCTGCACAGCTTCCCCCACTGGCCTAGAGATTGGCCCCTATCCTTGATGGGAGTATGGGTCGCTGCAGCGACCCCTCGCCACTGGTTGTTTCAGGGGCAACTGTTCCTGGGTGAGGGGCGCAGGTGGTATGCCGACGCGTGATATCGGATCCTGCTTAGTCGCGTCCTAGGCATGGTGGGCAGCAGTCAGCCAAAAGCGTTACCGTATGGCGACCCACAAGCCTCCTAATCCACATGATTCGTCTATCACTGATTGCCCTAGCCCTACTCTCACTGCCTTGTGTCGCGACTGCTCAGCGCGGTTGGCGAAATCGCAATGTTGAGCCGCCAGCGCTGAAGAACTTCAATTACGAAACTTGGGAGTATGACTCGCGTCACGCAGCGAGCGGGCAGGCTAGCTTCTCTATTTACTTGCCGAAGGAGCACGACTTCGCAAAGAACAAGGACCGAAAGTATCCGTGGATCTTGTGGCTGCCTGGGTTTGGCGGGCCTGATGACTTCCAAACTCGAGGTGGCGCGGCCACGCTAGACAAACTGCGAAGTGAGGAGCAGATTCCTGACGTTGCTCTGGTCATCTTTCGGGCGCCTGGTGGACGCGGAAGAACCACCTACATGAATGGCGAAGCGATTGGGGATATCGAAGACCTGATCGTTAAAGACTTGGTCAAGCATGTTGAGGGCAAGTTTCGGGTCAGCAGTGAGCGGCAGAATCGCTGTGTCATGGGTGTTAGTGCTGGTGGCTTTGGTGCGCTCAAGATCGCCCTCAGGCATCCCGGTATATTTGGTGCAGTTGCAACGCACTCGGCTGCCATTCTACCTGCAGATCCGGCAGACCTAGCTGGCTACGCAGAGAACACGGTGATGCGTTATCTACGCGGCGGTCTTCGTGCGCAGCTCGGCGACCCTATCGATCCAGTTAAGTGGGCAGAGGTCATGCCAATGGGCATAGTCGGCTTGAAGAAGCCTGACGATCTCTACGGATTGCAGGTGTACTTTGATGCCGGCACCGATGATCGCTACGGGTTCTTCGAGCCCAATGTTGAGCTTGCCGCGGCCATGAAGGCGAATGGTCACAAGCATTTCTTCCGGCCAGTAGAGGATGGTGGTCATGCGTGGAGCAGCCCGACAATGACCGGCAACTTGGAGCATTCCCTCCGCTTTGCTGGCCGTGCACTTGCCGGTCAAGATGCGGTTAAGGCAGCTAGAGATGGGGCCGCAAAGTCGCAGACCAAGGAAGCGGGCAAGTAGCGCGCTGCTGCGCGCGCCTCTTACTTCGGATAGGCGACGTCCAAAGCCGGCAGCGCCTTGGCTCGTCGGTCGCCCTCTCCGAGAAGGTAATGCTCAAACCACCGCAGCGTCCGCAGGGTGTAATCCATGCGATTCACGTTCATGCGGTTGCCGTGGCCTTCGCCTGTATATTGCACGTAGCGAACTGGCGTGTCGGTCGCGTAGCTGACGGCGCGATACAACATGTGTGGCTGGCTTGGGTGCACTCGCGGGTCCTTCGTACCGCCAAGTAGCAGCAGAGGGGTGTCGCA
This sequence comes from Planctomycetota bacterium, assembly GCA_965662465.1. Taxonomy (GTDB): domain Bacteria; phylum Planctomycetota; class UBA1135; order UBA1135; family UBA2386. The sequence continues at coordinate 58,838 of CBFIIO010000015.1, forward strand.
TTGTTGTGCCCATGTCAATGGGCTGCGATCCGTCAACAGTTCAGGTTGCTGCCATGGCCATTTTTCCTGGTAGTGCACGTAGTAGAACTCCATCGGAATATCCGAAGTCATCCATTTCGTTCTGATGTCGACAAACGGCACAAAGCTGACTGCCGCTGCGAAATGCTCGGTCTCTTTGGTTGCAGCCCACGCAGCGGTGTAGCCACCATAGCTGCCGCCACCAATGCCAACGCGAGTAGGGTCGATCAAACCTTTCTCGTCAAAGTGTTTGATGGCATCAAGGTGGTCATTGAACTCACTGCCCATCGGGTCGCCATGATCATGAATGGCGAAGGCAAGTCCATAGCCAGTTGACGATCGGTAGTTCGGATACCACGAGACGATGCCTCGGGCAGCTAATAGATGTCCCCAGTTCGAATACGTCGTAAGCCAGCCGTCGCTGAAGTGCGATTCGGGGCCGCCGTGGGCAACGATGACCATTGGATAGCGCGTGCCTTCTTGGTAGTTCATCGGCAATACCAGTAAGCCTTGGACAAACACCTTGTCACGCATGCGAAGGCGCAGCACGCGCTGTTCGGCAAAGGCGCGGTCTTTAAGAATTGGGTTGCTGTCTGTCAGTCTCACCAGAAAGTTTGGGCGATTCTTGCCAGCAGGCATAAACAGTTCTGCGGGGTGGTTTGCGTTGCTGGCAGTGAATGCCGCGCCACTAGCCCCAAAACTTAAGCCAGTGATCTGAAGGCGCTGTTGTTTGGGTTGGTAAAGCCATTGTGGTGAGCCGTCGTTAGCTACATGGACGATACGAGTTGCGACCCCGACACTTTCCTGTATCGCCACACCTTGATCGGTCATGGCAAGATGCTGAACCATGCCCAAGAACCCAGACGACTTGTAGCTGGGCTTCGCGCCAGCTTTTGCGGCTACTTGCCAAAGGCTGCCAGCGTGCGGGTCGTTCTTCGTTGCAGCGCTTATGTAGAAGATCGTGCTGCCGTTGGGCGAAAACGTAAAGTCACCTAGCTTGCCGGGGTTGCTTACTAGTTTCTCTAGCTTGCCGCTTTCGACATCGAGAAGATGCAGGCGCTTTTGCATGTAGCTTGCGTCAACCGTGTTTTTGGGGGCACAAGCACAGACCAGAGTCTTTCCATTTGGTGACCATTGGTAGTCATAGACGGTTGTTTCACTGGTTAGGCGCCGAGGTGACCCGTTCTTTGTCACGATCCACAGTGAGATGTGCCGCCAGTCCTCGTCATAAACAATTGGGCGGAAGCCGCGTTTGCTAGCGTCGGCCCGTTGCGGTGGTTCTGGATCTAGCGCCGTAAACGCCATAGCTTGGCCATCCGGGCGCCAGCGATAGCTGATTACCGATGGGGTGTTGGCGTAGGCGCTCAGGTCCCCACCATCGAGCGGATGGATGACTACTTGAGTTTTGCCTTTGATCCGCTTGAGGTATGAGACCGCCCGTTGACGTGGCGGCACGGCGAGTGCTGGAGCGCTGTTTTTGCCGCTTACCAGCCACTTAGTTTCAATGGGTTTGCCGGTGAGGGCGTTGTGAGGATTCTCGATATAGCCAACGTTCAGATAGCTCCCCCCCGGCCCGTCTTCGATTGGGCGTGGCACGACCATATTGAAGGCGACGAAGTCCAAGCCCATGTTGGGGTTGGCGATCGTTCGTAAGGCCAATGCTTCAGGCACCGAAAGTGGTTCTTGTGCAGCGAGGCCGCCAGTCGAGATACTTCCTAGGCTCGCGCAGATCATTAGCGCGAATATTGTTCGCATCGATTTCGGCATGGCCCGAAGGATACCAATTTTTAGGTCTGCTTTCGCTACCAAGCTGATCAAGAGTGCTGATGCTGCCTGCTCATGCGCGTAGACTTGCTGCTGCCGCTAGATTATATCATGGATCTCTACTCCCTCTCTCCCACAGACCGACTAGCCGTCGCTGCCGCATGTGCGAAGGAGGGCGTTGACGAGAGCTATGCGAGCTTCGTAGCAGAGCACCTTGATGCAATCGATGATTCTTGGCGGTGGTGCTGCGGTAGTAGCTGTGACCCATGCGTTCATGCTCTGAGTCGCGCCGTCGATCGTGCGCGAGTCGTCTTGGATATCACTCCGCCCAAAAATCCAGATGAATAGCAGCCTTCGTAGAGTGGCTAGCTAGATCTCGCCCGAACCGGGAATCAGCCCCTGAGAGTCGGTGGCTGCCGTTCTTTTGAGTTGTTCGAGCGTTAGGGCAACTGCCCGAAGTCTAGAGCAACTGCCCGAAGTCTAGAGCAGCTGCCCGATGAGCAGCTGCCCGATGAGCTGCGCCGATGCATGCCCTGCTGTTTGCTCTTGCGGCTGCGGGATCAATCATGATCCTTGGATCGCGTCGGCCAAGCTCGCTTCTCCAAGTGCCCGTAAGGCGTCAGCTACTAGTGGTAATAGTGGCGCAGATTCGTTGCCGCTGTTCTTGATGGCTGCAATCACCTTATTTCGAAGGCTTGCGGCCGGCTGATTTCTTAAAGCTACCGCCAGAGTCTTGGCTGCCAGTTGCTGCACGGCTGCATCTTCAGGGGTGATCTTTAATGCCACGAGTGCTTGGGCAGCTGCTTTGCTTGGACGTTTCAGGCCTGTCAGGCAGTTGACAAGGCAGATGCGGGTTTCGATTACTGACGGTGTTCTCTGCAATACCCACTGCAATTCCGTTAAAGCTGACTGCCACTGCTTATCTCTCGTCAGCGCCCATCCAAGAGTGACGTGACCATCATAATATTCGGGGTCAATCTCTATTGATTTACGCGCTAGCTGAATTGCGCTGCCGGTATCGCCAAGATCCAGCTGTAACACCGCCAGGTTGTTGCGAGCTCTCGAAGCGTTCGGCTTGAGTTCGATCCCGCGTTCGTAAAGGCGCTTTGCTTCGGCAAGATTCCCTTCGAGCTGCTCTACGATACCGAGGCTGACAATCGCTTCATTGCTGGTGTCATCTAAAGCAATGCATCGCGTGAGGTAGTCTCGTGCGCTGATTAAATCGCGTGCCTCCGTCGCCATGCCGCCGAGGTTTGCGAGAGCTAAAGTTGAGCTTGGATTCTTGGCAAGGGTTTCGACCCAGAGAGTTTTGAAGTCCTTGTATTGACCCAGCAACCCCATGGTCGTGAATGATAAGAGCAACAACCAGATAGCCGCGATCGACGCGGTGACGGTAGCGCTTAGGCGAGCTCTCGCTACGCCGTGTAGCGCGGCCGCTGTCGCAACTAGCACGGCGACGCTGGCGTGGTACTGGAAGTGATCTGCAACAAACGAATATCGGAACGGGTAGACATCAAAGAAACCAATTGCCGGTACTAGTGTGCCTCCAAAAAGCAATAAGACTGCCAGTGGCCCGCGTCCGATGCGCGCACGGAGCATCCACGTAATGCCTACTGCAAGGACTGCTAGAGCAGGGCCTAGCCATAGCAGTGTTGACGGCGGGTTTAAATCCCAGCGCAAGTAGTTAAAGCACGTCTCAAATGGCCAGAACAGGCTGCCGAGGTAGAACCAGCAAGCGCTGCCAGCAACCAGAATGCGCTCGATTCCGACCAACTGCCAAGGCGCGTTCGAGGCCCCGACATGCGTTGCTTCTAAGTAGACCGTGAAGCAACCAAGTGCGGCCCCCACTACAAACCACGGGATCGCCCCGACTGTTGCTCGCTTGGTGATTTTGCCGTCACGCCACCAGATAACGATGAGTAAAGCTGCCGGCAGGGATGCGACAACCGTCTTGCTCCAGAGTGCGCCAAGCAACCAAAGAGAGCCGATTAGGTAGCTGCGATTACTTTGCTCATCGTGCCAGCGAATCCATCGCTCTGCTGCTAACAAGTAGCAGAGGAGTGATAGAACGTTTTTGCGTTCGGTTACCCATGCAACAGATTCCACGTGAACCGGGTGGACAAGGAACCAGAGGGCCGCGAACAATGTCCCTGGTAGAAGTAGCTTTTTGCCAAGTCGTAACAAGACGAAAGCCGACATCGCATGGAGCACAACGTTGACTAGGTGATAGCCAGCAGCCCACTGGTTGGCCACATCTCTAGTTGCACCATCAGGTGGCAAACCAAACACGTTGGCTTCAAGCCAAAATGATGTATGCACAAGCGGGTAGTATTGCGGCAATGAGGTCGGGTCGAACCAAATTCGCCAAAGGCCTCCCCAGCTGCGAAGCACAGGATTTTGCCAAACGTAGTCATCATCGTCCCAGATGAATCCGCATTGCAGAACACGGCCATAGCTGAGCAGTGCGAAGATGACAATTAGGCTGATTGGTGCCCATTTCGATCGCAGAAGATCCATGCAGATATCAAATGACCCCTTGAGAGTTATTTTTGCAATTCTTCCCTGAGGATCTATGCCAATCTGAGGGCCGCAAGATCGCGAACTGGCACGAAGACAGCTGTTGGGTGTTAGGCAGAGGGGTGGAACCAATTGCCCATGCATCCTATTGTCAAAAGCATGGATCAAGAGACCATGCGCACGACCCCGCTCGAAAACTTCCCACCGCCTGAAAAGTGGGACGACTGGCAGGAGCTCGACGCCAAATCATGGCCGAAGCGTGTCACTAAAAATTACGCGCTGGTCCCCACCATCTGCTTCAACTGTGAGGCGGCTTGTGGCTTGATCGCATATGTCGACAAGGACACCAGCAAGATTCGTAAGGTAGAAGGAAATCCCTACCACCCGGGTTCCCGAGGTCGCAACTGCGCCAAGGGGCCGGCAACGATCAATCAAGTTCATGACCCGGAGCGGATCCTGTATCCGATGAAGCGCGTTGGCCCACGTGGCGGCGGCAAGTTTGAAAGAGTGTCGTGGGACGAGGTCTTAGACACGATTGCCGGACGCATCCGCAAGGCCTTGATTGAAGATCGCAAAACGGAGGTCATGTATCACGTCGGGCGCCCCGGCCACGATGGCTATGTGGAGCGTGTGCTGCAGTCCTGGGGAGTCGATGGCCACAACTCCCACACCAATGTTTGCAGTGCCGCTGCGCGATTGGGCTACACCTTATGGAGTGGCTATGACCGGCCGTCGCCTGACTACGAGAACGCTAAGTTCACTCTGCTGATTTCGGCGCATCTCGAGACTGGTCACTACTTCAACCCACACGCACAGCGAATCATCGAAAGCAAGATGAGTGGCGGCAAGCTCGCTGTTTGTGATATCCGCTTGTCCAACACAGCCAGCATGGGCGACTACTGGCTGGCAACACGACCGGGCACCGAGGCGATGATGCTGCTCGGCTTTGCGCATGTCTTGCTACGCGAAGACATGGTCGACTGGGACTTCATGAAGACTTGGGTTGATTGGCGCGCCTACCAAAAGTCCAAGGATCGCCCGGAAGACTTTGCGGTATTCAAAGCCGACCTCAAAAGTGATTACGCATTTGCGACGCCGGAGCATGCAGCGGAGGTCTGTGGCCTTGAAGTCGCGACCATCGAAGAAGTAGCGAAGGAAATAGGTAAGGCAGGTAGTGCCTTTAGCTCCCACGTATGGCGCAATGCTGCCGCTGGTAATGAAGGCGGCTGGGCAGTCGCACGCAACCTGCAGTTCGTTTGTGTATTGGTTGGCGCAGTCGCTTCTGTTGGCGGCACTGCAGGTAGTGGCACGAATAAATTTGTGCCAGCGCCATTCAGCAAGCCAAGGCCGCACGAAGTCTGGAGCGAATTGCTTTATCCCAACGAGTGGCCGCTGGCGCATCACGAATTGAGCTTCTGTTTGCCGCACTTGGTTAAGAGCGGCCGCGGTCGCATCGATACATACTTCTCGCGAGTCTATAACCCTGTTTGGACCAATCCTGATGGAGCCATGTGGATCGACATGATGCAGGACGAGGAGGCTGTTGGCTGCTCAGTGATGCTGTCGCCAACATGGAACGAGACTTCTCGTTGGTCCGACTTTGTCCTGCCGATGGGTCACGCAACGGAACGCCACGATCTGATGTCGCAGGAGACCCACGCCGCAACATGGATTGGCTTTCGTCAACCCGTGCACCGCACATTGGCGCAGCGACAGGGTAAAGAGTTCACTTGGACATATGAGGTGAATCCAGGGGAAGTCTGGGAAGAGGATGAGTTTTGGATTGCCTTGTCATGGAAGATCGATCCTGACGGCGAACTCGGCATACGTAAGCACTTCGAATCGCCCTATCGCGAAGGCGAGCGCATCACCATTGATGAGTACTATCAGTGGATCTTCGAGAACTCGGTTCCTGGATTGCCTGCAGCGGCGGCTAAGGAAGACCAAACTCCGCTGGATTACATGCGTCGTCACGGCTGTTTCTTGGTTAAGGACCAAGTCTATAAGACGCACGAAACTGAGATGGCGCCAGGCGACTACCAAATTGATCCTGAGCAAGGTGTCGTTCATAAGGATGGCAAAATCCTCGGCGTCTACGCCAACGACAAATGCATGGATGGCTTCCATACTCCTTCTAAGAAACTAGAGCTGTATTCACCAACGATGCGTGACTGGGGTTGGCCTGAACACGCCACTCCAACCTACATCGAAAGCCATATTGATGAGTCTAAACTCGATCGCGAAAACGGTGAGATGGCGTTAGTGCCAACCTTCCGTTTGCCGACTTTGATCCACACGCGTAGCGCGAACAGTAAGTGGCTCAGCGAGTTGTCGAACACCAACCCGGTCTGGATGCATCCCACAGATGCGAAACGTTTTGGAGTCGAGATCGGTGACTTGATACGGGTCACCACTCGGATCGGCTACTACGTCAATGCGGTTTGGGTAACCGAAGGCATCCGACCTGGGGTGATTGCTTGTAGCCACCACATGGGGCGATGGACCGTCAAGGGCGACCAGGTGTCCGGTAACCACTGGCAACTCCACGATGTGGACATTCGCAAGGTGTCTGAAAGTGCGTATCTGATGCGTCGAGTGAAGCCCGTTGGTGGCTTCCAGAGCACAGATAAGGAGAGCGAAAAGGTTTGGTGGTCAAGTGGTGGCGTGCATCAAAATATGACGTTCCCTGTGCAGCCAGACCCCATTAGTGGCATGCACTGCTGGCATCAGAAGGTGACGGTTAGCAAGGTCGAACCTGGTGACCGTTACGGCGACGTATATGTGGACACAGCTGAGTCGATGGCTGTGTTTGAAGAATGGCAGGCGAAGACGCGCCCTGCTGCAAGTCACGGTCAAGCTGGTTTACGAAGGCCGCTGCATCTAAAGCGTGTCTGTCGTCCGACTGACGAAACGTTCAAGCTGTAGTGCGGGGCGTTTGCGGCAACTGAACCGTTGCCGGGACGCATTGCGTCTGCTCTTGCCTGAGCGCTTCTACAGCGATTTCTTAACTAGGTAGAAGTCGAGACGCTCGACGTCAGGCAGAGCGTTGCGCTCATCCACTTCTTGCATCGTTTTAGGCGGTGGCACGATGACCTTGTCGCCCTTCTTCCAGTTAACGGGGCATGCTACGCCATGTTCATCGGAGGTCTGCAACGCAGTTGCAACGCGCAAAATCTCGTCGATGTTGCGGCCCACGTTTAGTGGGTAGTAGATGATCGCACGGATCACGCCCTTCGGGTCGATGAAGAACAGGGTCCGGACTGTGACAGTCATCGATTCCCCGGGGTGAATCATTCCATAGAGTTCACTGACACCCTTATCGATATCTGCAACTAAGGGAAACGGGAGTCGAACTTGTAGGATCTGTTCGAGATTGTTAACCCATGCCACGTGGCTGTGGATGGAGTCAATTGACACACCCATCAGCTTGTAGCCAAGTGCCTCGAATTCGCTTTCACGCCGGGCCAACTCCGTCAATTCCGTTGAACACACCGGAGTAAAGTCTGCCGGATGGGAGAATAGCAGCGTCCACTTACCCTCGCGCCAATCAGAGAACTGGACCGGACCGTGGGTCGTTGTTGCGGCGAAGTCCGGTGCTAGATCGCCTATGCGCGGCATCGGCTGTGCGGCAAGAGGTAGTCCGGCGTTGGGTGAAGAAGAGTCATTTGCGATCGCCATAGCTCGTCAAACTATACGTTAGGAGTTGCTCTGCGCCACCAATCAGGATTGGCCCAGATGGCCCTGAACAGTGCCGCAATGGGCGAGGAGATTGCCAGCTGCCGATTCTACTCTTCTTCGCTTTTCGGCTTCGCAGTTGACAATATCTGCAGTTCCGCCAGCTGCTCCGGTGAAACGTTGCTGGGCGCTTGCGCCATCGGATCGAAAGCCGTTGCAGTTTTGGGGAAGGCGATCACATCACGGATGCCTTCGCGACCAAGTGCTAGAGCGACCATTCGATCCACGCCAAGCGCAATGCCACCATGCGGCGGGCCACCAAACTTGTAAGCGTCTAGCATGTAGCCAAAGTTGCGTTGCTGCTCTTCTTCGCTGATGCCGAGGAAGTTAAAGACCTTCTTTTGAAGCTCGTGACGATGGATTCGAATCGAGCCTGAGCCTAGCTCCCAACCATTCATGACAAAGTCATAGGCGCGACTGCGGTGCTGTTCAGTGTCGGTGTCAAAGTCTGTGTTGTCCCAGTCAACAGGTGCCGAGAATGGGTTGTGTGCATACTGCCAGCGTTGCTTTTCTTCGTTCCAGTCAAACATCGGGAAGTTGAGAACCCAACAGCAGCGGAACTTTTTGGGGTCGCGAAGACCAAGCTCTGACGCCACTTTCAGGCGAACTTCTCCAAGGGCACGGTGCACGACCTTTGCGTCATCGGCAACAAACAGCAGCAAGTCGCCTGGTTTGGCGCCCATCAAGGCAATCAGTTCTTGGCCAGCGGCATCTTGATAGAACTTTGAGATAGAGCCTTCGACACCTTTCTCGGTGATCTTCGCCCAGGCCAAACCCTTGGCGCCGTACTCCTGCACAAAGGCAGTCAGTGCATCGATGCCCTTGCGCGAAAACTTGCTGGCTCCGCCAACGGCTGTGATGCCTTTGACCATCCCACCATTTGCAACGGCACCTTGGAAGACTTTGAACGCGCTAGATTTGGCGTGTTCGGTGCAGTCAACCAACTCCATATCAAAGCGCATGTCTGGTTTGTCGCTGCCAAACCGGTTCATGGCATCTTCAAAGTCGAGGCGTGGAAACGGTGTTGGTAGATCGATGTCAAAGCCTTGTTTGAAGGCATGGACTACAGCGCCTTCGACGAGTTCGAGAACGTCGTTCTCTTCGACAAAGGACATCTCCAGGTCTACTTGCGTGAACTCAGGCTGCCGGTCTGCTCGGAGGTCTTCGTCACGGAAGCAGCGTGCAATCTGGTAGTAGCGATCTAGGCCAGCAACCATGCAGAGTTGCTTGAAGATTTGTGGGCTTTGTGGCAAGGCAAAGAACTTGCCCGGATTCACGCGACTTGGAACAAGGTAGTCGCGGGCGCCTTCGGGCGTGCTGCCAGTTAAGATCGGTGTCTCGACATCAATGAAGTCGCGATCTGCTAGGAAGGTACGGATTGCTGTGACAAAACGAGAGCGCTTGATCAAGCCCTCTTGTAGCGGTCGGCGACGCAAATCGAGGTAGCGATACTTCATTCGCAGTTCCTCATTTGCTTCTACATCATCTAGAACTTCGAAAGGCGGGGTGTCTGATTCGCTCAGGACAACGAGTTCGGTGATGAGGAGCTCGATTTCGCCAGTGACGCGTGCCTTGTTGATCTTGTCTCCCTCTCGGGAGCGAATGCTGCCGCGAACCGACACAACGTCTTCTGCCCCTAGTCGACGCAACAAGTCGACCGTTCCTTCGGTCATATTGTTGGTTTCGACGTGGGCGACGATTTGCGTCACGCCGTAGCGGTCGCGAAGGTCGACAAAGACCAACTGACCGTGGTCACGGTGGTTCTCAATCCAACCGTTGAGCACCACTTCGGTGCCTACGTCTTGGATCGTTAATTCGCCACAAGTATGGGTGCGCTGCCAGGGAGAACGTGTCATTTCGCGGACGTTCGTAACCGGACGAACGGATGCAATCCAGCATGGCCCGTCAGACAGTTAGAGCGAACGGTGCCCAAGAGGCGAATTTGGCCCCCTATTCGCAGCGGACGGACTCGCTGGGACTTTGCCTGAGGGCCCGCGAAGCTGGCAATAAAGCGGCTAGAATGGCAGTTGTGAAGGCTGCTAGGGGAACCAAACCCATCCATAGCCAGGGCAGCTGTATGGGGGCATTTAGTTGGGCCACAGAGTTCATTCCTAGGATTAGTACCGTGGCGAGTGGCCAGCACAGGCTCAGGGAAAGCAGGCTCGCAAGCGCCGCGACGACGGCCCCTTCGATTAGGAAACTCGCGCCCAGAGCAGATCGCTTGATTCCAAGTGCGCGTAGCACGCCTAATTCTCTAGATCGTCCTAGGGCGGCGATGGTCATGCCGTTCAGTAAGCCAACGCCCGCTAGCACCATCATCAAAAATAGCAGTAGGTCGAATAGCAGGAAATCACGTGTCACATCACGGCGCATGTAGTCGCGCACACTGTCGCCAGTTTTGTTCCGGTAAAGGTTAGGTAGCATCACCTCTGCTGCGGCCCGCACAGCATTTGTGTTGGCGTCAGGGTCTAATCGCAGCGTTATCAATTCAACGCATAGGTCGCCAATGCAGAAGTCTTGACGAAGCCAATATGGCGACGTGATTGCGAAGGCGCGTTCATCGCTATCAAAGCCGGCGCGGTCGTCAACGAGTAAGACCTCATAGCTAACTGGCGTGCCATTCTTGTCTCGCATTGGCACCAATGTCCCAGCTCGCCAATCACGCGCCTTCGCCAGCCGACTGCTGACAATCATTGTCCGGTCGCGTTTGTCGGTATAGCGATGGAGTGTTTTCTGGCTTCCCTCCAATGGTCCACCATCACCGCCAGCGCTTTCCACCGATAAGCCCCTAAGCAGAAAGCCCACGCTACGAACCTCGCCCTGATAGGCGTCTACCTGGCGGACACCGTCAACCTTGGCCAATTGCTGCGCGGTTGTCAGGGTTGCAGGTTCGCACTGCAGGAACATGACGTTTTGCAAAGCGGCGCCTGCAAATATGTCGATCTCTGCGCTCAGCGAGCCAGTCAAACTTTTGAGGCCGAGCAGTGCAAGCAAGACGGCAGACAGTCCGCAAACGGCTGCCGATACCCGTCCTGGGGCACGTTTCAGTACCTTGTCAACAAGCCAAGCGGCCATCCTCGAGATCCCGCGGAACGGTAGTAGCAAGGCGCGGCCAAGTAAGGCCGTGATTCCGGGGGCAAGCAGCAGAACGCCGCCAAACAATCCCAGCATGCCAGCAAGTTGCAGCAGGACCATCCGAGTTTCTTTGCCCTCTGCGACTGCAAGCGGTGTCATTGCCAAATAGGCAAGTGGCAGTGCCACGACCAGAAGGCCAAACATCCAAACGTGGACACCCTTCATCAAGTCGACACCGTCGTCGTTGCCTGGAGCAACGCCGCGGGCACGGAGAATGTCTAGTGCAGGTATCTGGCGAGCTCGCAATAGCGGAAACATGGCGCCAGCTAACGTGAATAGAACGCCTAGGGCGGCCGTCCACAGAACTGGATACCAAGGGATGTCAAAGCTTGCCCATTCCTTGCCGAGCCCAAGGGAGCTGATGCGTTTGGCTTGCAGACCAAGTGCTAGCAGTAGACCTAGCGCGATTCCAATTGCAGAACCAACGATGCCAAGAAGCAGTGCATCGAGCAGAAAGATGCGTGTAATCGAGCCGGTCCCCGCCCCCAGGCATCGCAGTAACCCGAGCTGTCGTACTCGCGCAATTAGCGAGTGAGACAAAGTTTGGAAGACGACGAACATCCCGAGCAGCAGCGCTAGCCCACCGAGTATTTTGAGGCCATTACGAAAAGCGCGTTCATCGGCTCCTTCGCCAATCATCGATCCACGGGTATCCACCACCGCATAATCCGTCTGCAACTCTCGACGTAAACGGTCGATGTTTGCCCCAGGTTTGCGAAGGATGTGGTACAGATTGCCGCCAACAGGACGAAGCTTGTCTGCCAGATGCAATGGCACGACTGCCATGAGCCCTTCGTCACGCTTGCCGAGTTTTTGATGCTCCAGAACTCCGGCGATTCTGACTTGGGTGCGGAACGCAACTTCATCAGCACCGACGGCAATTGGGATCAATTTGCCGTCAACACACTCGACGCGCTGCGTTGGGGGCGGCTCCCCCAGCGACATGATGTCGCCTACGTCCACACCTAGCAGGTGGGCCGCTGCGTTGCCGAGCAGGATGCCTGGCATCTCAGCGGTAACGTCGGCAGCGCCTAAATCACTGCCTCGATTGATCGCGTAGTGAGCGAATGCATTGGCTGGTAATGGCGACAGGCCAAAGACTGCCAAGGGTAAGGGCTTGGTCGGCCCTACGGCAACGCCGCGAGCTTCTCGCCAAATGGCTGCATCGGCAACACTTGGAATGGCTCGCAGTTCTGCGCGGACATCCTGAGCCAAGCGCGCCGGGTCAACCGGGTGGACTTCGAGATCGACCTGACCACGCTGAGGGTCCTGCGACATCAAGCGGCTTTGGATCGTATTGTGATCCATCACGTAGATGGCAACAACGATCGCAACACCCAACGCAATGCCGACCAAAGTCAGCAAGATGCGTAGTTTGCTAGACGCCCAATTCCTGAAGACGATGAAAGACGTTAGCGACATCAAATGGTCCACCTGACATTTCAGACTGAGACAGCAACGCACCGTCGTGCAGGAACAGTACGCGATCTCCGGCCGCGGCATCGCGCGGATTGTGGGTGACTAGCAAGATCGTGGTGCCAAGTCGCGTGCAGACATCGCGCAGGAGTGCAATCACTTCTTCTCCGGCCTTACTCGAGAGATTGCCAGTGGGCTCATCTGCTAGCACCAATTCAGGTTGTGTGACCAGCGCGCGGGCAATCGACACACGCTGCATCTCCCCGCCTGATAGTCCAGAGGGCAAGCGATCTCGCAGCTTCGCCACGCCTAGTAGAGAAAACAAACTACTGACCCGATCGCGATGCTTTTTTGGATTCTGGCCAAGGATGCGTAGAGGCAAGGTGACATTTTCTTCAACCGTCAAGTCCGGCAGCAAGTTGAAGAACTGGAAGATGAAGCCAATGCGTCGGCGCCGGATATTTGCTCGAAACTCTTCATCGCCCCCACTGAGGTTCTCGCCGGCCACCAAAACGTCACCGGCAGTTGCAGAATCGAGTCCGGCTAGCAAATGCAGCAACGTCGATTTGCCAGAGCCTGACGGCCCCATGATTGTGGCGAACTCGCCCTTTTGGAGGCCAAAGCTGACATCTCGAACAATCGGCATCTCGCGGCCTTCAATCTGACGCATGCGAAACACATTGCGCGCTTCGAGAACCAACGGCCTGTGAGCTTGTTCAGGCTGGACCGCGGGCTTGTCGACATTCGGGGCCATGGACGGATGATGCCTGAATCCGTTGTTGATGTGTGTTTAATTCTGCGCATAGGATCAATAACTGTGCGTAACCGAGTGAGTGGCTTTTGTGCCCGCCGTGATTTTCAGTAGCGCAGCTTTTGGCTGCAGCGAGTCTCTCTACTGTTATGCGCGAGTCGGTGGCTCTACCTGACACCTGTGACATGTAGTTCGCGCAGACGCTGATCTGACGAAAGAGATGGATTCTCAAGCACAAGCCAATGAACCGCCGGACAGTTCCCTGAAGGTGGACCTACTAGGCGTTACTGCGCGAGATCTCTCGAGGGCAGCAGTCGGTTGGTTTGGTGATGGCAAGGGTCGCGGGTTTGCTCGTGATGTGCATCGTCAGGCAGTTTGTCATGGGCAGTTTGCGCCAGAGAAACTTGGCGCAGGGCCACGGTCGGCGGCTGTCTGGCGTGCCGAGTCTCATTTGCATTTGCCCAAAATTATCGAGCGCCGGGCGGAGCAAGGTGAATATGGAGAGATCTGTAAGCGTCTGCTGCAATTGAATGATGGCCACGTAATCGAGAGCGTGGCCATCCCTATGGGGCGCAATCGGTGTTCGCTATGTGTTTCAACGCAAGTTGGCTGCGCTCGCGCATGCACCTTTTGCGAAACCGGCAAGCTAGGCTTGTTGCGCAACCTGAGTCCCGGTGAGATCGTTGCTCAAGTCACGACGCAGTTGCTCGCAGGGCCAATCAGCCACGTGGTGTTCCAGGGGATGGGTGAACCGCTAGACAACCTCGATGGCTTATTGCCGGCCCTCGAAGTCTTGAGCGACCCTTCTGGCATTGGACTGGGTCACGATCGCATGACGGTTTGCACCGTTGGGCACGTGCCAGGAATCGAAGCCTTGAGAAAGCTTGGATGGAAACGGCTTGGCCTTTCCTTGAGTCTAAACAGCGCAGACGACAAGCAGCGTAGTGAGTTAATGCCTCGCTCTGTGCGCTATCCACTGGTCGATATCCAGGCGGCTCTGATTGCTTATAGGCAACGTAAGAATATGGCCTTAGGCATCCACTGGTGCCTGATCCCTGGCGTCAATGATACTGCCAGGGATGCCGATCAGATTGCAGCGTTCCTGGAGCCACTAGGCCGCACGTTGGTGCATGTGATCCCCTACAATCCAGGCTCTGCGCCGATCTCTAGGCCGCCTACCGATCGTGAGATCGTCGCATTCGTAATGCTGCTACGGCAACGAGGAGTTGCCGTGAGGCGGCGCATCACCAAGGGGCGCACAGTGATGGCCGGGTGTGGGCAGCTGGGTAAGTCGCAGTCTAGCGACTAAGGCTGCCCATACAGGTCTACCCATACAGGGCTACTCCGACTGCCTACTTTACCTCGACCAACTCGATCAAGAAGATCAAGGTTGAGTTAGCCGGAATGGACCCGCTGGCTTTCGCACCGTAGCCAAGCTCAGGAGAAATCTGGAACAGGAACTTAGCCCCTGGCTTCATCAGTTGAACCCCTTCGGTCCAGCCTGCGATGACGCGGTTCAGCGGGAACTCGGAAGGTGCGCCACGAGCATGCGAACTGTCAAAGACAGTGCCATCGGTTAACCATCCGGTGTAGTGCGCGGAGACCGTGTTGGTGGCCTTTGGCTCCGTGCCTTCACCTTGCTCAATCACTTCATACATCAAGCCACTACCAGTGGTCTTGACCTTGTCCTTAGCGGGCAACCGGAACTTGGGCATCTCCGTAACCTTGACGAGCTCCAGCTCCCATACGGTGTCCGTCTGTGCTTGCTGCACCAGCGCGTTCGGTACGTCGGCGCGCACGATCCCGCCGACCTTCAGGTCCTTGACTAGTTCGGCGATGAACGGCCAGCGAAGCGACTCCAGGGTGCCGCCAAAGTTTTGGCCACTCTTTTCCGTGCAGTCCAGTAGCTGTCCCTTTGCATCCCAGATGGCGTAGCGCAATGAGACGCCATTGCCTTTTGAAATTGTGCCGCCAGTGCCAGGCTTGAGAATCTCTAGCTTGACGCCGTTTTCCAGCTTGGTTTGTTTCTCAGGATTAGCCGGTCGCATCTTTGGCATGCGGATCACATTGATCAGTTCGACATCAAAGATGAGCGTAGCGTTTGGCGGGATCGTTCCTGGGCGACCAGATTCCCCATAGGCGAGGTTGCCAGGGATCACGAACTTGCAGCGCATGCCCGGAGTCATCAGTTTGAGACCTTCGGTCCATCCTGGAATGACTTGCGTAACGCCAAATTTGGTGGTCGCACCGCGATCGCGCGAGCTATCGAACTTCTTGCCGTCAGTCAGCCAGCCAGTGTAGTGGACCTCAACGGTGTCGGCATTCGTTGGCGCCTCGCCGCCGCCACCCTTGCTGAGGATGCCCCACTGCAGGCCCGACTTGGTCGTCTGCATGTTTTCACATGCGGGGATGCCGTCTTGCTTCTTGCTAGCCTCTTGGCAGGTGGCTGTAGGCAAGGCGATTAGGCCGAGTGTGGCCACGGAGAAATATTGAAGCAGGTTCATTACTGATTTGGGATCCCTTGGGGGTGGATCACGAAAAGCATAGCCGCGAACGTGCATGGCGTCACGTCGGCAGCAACAAGGAGAGGCAGATCGATCAACTGTCGACGCGCCAAGATTGCAGCCAGTATCCCGGAACCTGTCTGATGCGGCCATCTGGAGATCTAGAGGCTTCGCCAGTTTTCCCGTCTGCGCCTAGTCACCGCGGCTCGCTAACAAGCGAAATTGGCGGGCAGGCAGGCTTCGAGCAGAATCGTTATCGGCGCTACATCCATTTGTATGCAGCATCGGCGGGTCGCAGCGACAACTACTTACGAACGATCGCAGGCCGAGCCACGGGGCCGGCTACTTAGCGGATTGATCCGCTGCCAGACGAGCGCCGTGCCAGAGCTTCGCGGGCCAAGGCCCGGCGGAGAGCAGCTTCAGCCTTCAGGAACTCAGTGCTCATCTTGTCTAGACCGGACATTGCCTCTCGTGCGCGGGCCTCCGCGGCCTTGACTCGCTCAAGATCAATTTCCGTCGACATCTCGCCGGCTTCACACACCAGGGTCAGGACGTTGTGCTGCACCTGTGCAAATCCGTCGCTGACAAAGATCTCGCTCGTCTTGCCGTCTAGCTCCGTGATGCTTGCAGTGCCGCTCTGGGCAATGCCAGTCATCAACGGTGCGTGATTAGGAAGCACCCCGTAACGACCATCCGTGCCG